>NZ_JAIZDB010000006.1 GCF_029533155.1 Psychrobacillus antarcticus
CAATCTACAGGGCAGGTTGCCCACGTGTTACTCACCCGTCCGCCGCTAAATCAGAAGAAGCAAGCTTCTTCGTCATTCGCTCGACTTGCATGTATTAGGCATGCCGCCAGCGTTCGTCCTGAGCCAGGATCAAACTCTCCATAATAGTTACCTTCCGATCTGCGAAGCATTTCGAAAGGCAACAAATTAGAACTAGTTTAAAAGCTCATTTGTTTTGCTGGCATCATCATTAAATGATGTCAAAAATTGTTTTGCTGTCAAACTAACTAAGTTAGCTATCAAGCTGTATGTCTTAACGTTTTGCATGTTCAGTTTTCAATGTTCAGTATTCTATAGTAGAAAATGTTGGAGCGGGTGAAGAGAATCGAACTCTCATCATCAGCTTGGAAGGCTGAGGTTTTACCACTAAACTACACCCGCATTAAATTTCGTTAAATTGTTATGTGACTGGTGCGGCCGAGAGGACTTGAACCTCCACGGGGTTATCCCCCACTAGGCCCTCAACCTAGCGCGTCTGCCGTTCCGCCACGACCGCTTAGTTAATCAATAGGACAAGGTTTAGTATAGTCTCGAACACCTTAAATGTCAATAACAATTTGATGAGCCATGTAGGATTCGAACCTACGACCCTCTGATTAAAAGTCAGATGCTCTACCAACTGAGCTAATGGCTCAAAAATGGCTGGGGAACCTGGATTCGAACCAGGGCATGATGGAATCAAAATCCATTGCCTTACCGCTTGGCTATACCCCAACATGGCGGTCCCGACCGGGATCGAACCGGCGATCTCCTGCGTGACAGGCAGGCATGTTAACCGCTACACCACGGGACCGTTAAAATATTTAAAAATGGTAAATGACCCCTACGGGATTCGAACCCGTGTTACCGCCGTGAAAGGGCGGTGTCTTAACCGCTTGACCAAGGGGCCATAATGGCTCCGAAGGTAGGACTCGAACCTACGACCGATCGATTAACAGTCGATTGCTCTACCACTGAGCTACTTCGGAATAATTTTTGTTGTTTTGTCGTTTTGTTTTACTCGACTTTATCTATTATAGAGAGGGTTTTTGAAAACGTCAACTACTTTTCGGATATTTATTTCATATTCTCCAAGGAAACGAATAACAAAGCTCCGTAACACTTGCCACAACGGTATTTCTTCGTATTTAATTGAATCTTCCGGTTATATAAAAGAGAGCATTTAGCGCATTTATACGTATACTTCTTTGTAATTTTCCTTCCTGTTCTCTCCATTAACGTAGAACAAAATCTAGGGGCGTTTGTTTTTTTTAGTAGCTCACGAAAATCTGCATCTCTATGTTGATATCCTTTTCCTTCTATATGTAAGTGATAATGACAAAGCTCATGTTTGATCACACCAACTAATTCATCCATTCCATATTTTTCGAATACTAACGGATTTACTTCTATATGATGTGTTCTCAACATATATCTTCCACCTGTAGTTCTCAGGCGTTTATTAAAATATGCTTTATGTTGAAAGTCTTTCCCAAAGATCTCGTTCGATACATGACATACTAGTTCGTACAGTTTTTCATCCGACATATAACTCACCCCTATTTAAAAAGAGGTTGTCCAATAGAAAATCTCCATTGGACAACTCTATTAGTTACACCTGTTGTTCTGGAGGAAGCATCGTTAATGCAATTCTTCCTTTATTGGCATCGAACTGCTCTACCCATACGGTGACGATGTCTCCAAGCGATACAACATCTAAGGGATGTTTGACAAACCCTTTTTTTAGTTTGGAAATGTGAACTAAACCATCTTGTTTTACACCGATATCGACAAATGCACCAAAGTCTACTACATTTCGTACTGTCCCTTGTAGTTCCATCCCTGTTTTTAAATCCTCTAATTTGAGTACATCTTTTTTCAAGAGAGGTTGTGGGAATGCTTCACGGGGATCACGTGCAGGTTTAATTAATGCATCTACAATATCTTTTAGTGTGATTTCTCCTATTTCTAATTCTATACTCACTTCTGCTATGGAAATTTTCTTTAATGCCTCTTCTGCTTCTTTTGTGCCTATTTGTGTTTTCTTAAGGCCTGCAATTTCCAGTACCTGTTCCGCCCCTTTATAGCTTTCAGGGTGAATGCCAGTTGCATCAAATGGATTTTTTGCATCTGGTACGCGTAAAAACCCAATTGCTTGCTCATAAGTTTTAGCTCCAAGACGCGGAATTTTCTTGAGTTGAGCTCTGGAGGTAAATCTACCCTGCTCATTTCTCATATTCACAACATTTTCTGCGACTGTTTTTGAAAGACCAGAAACGTATTGCAATAGAGAGGCTGATGCTGTGTTTACATTTACTCCAACTTGGTTAACAGCAGTTTCTACTATAAAGGATAGCGATTCCGATAATTTCTTTTGCGAAACATCATGTTGGTATTGTCCCACCCCTACAGCTTTTGGATCTATTTTCACTAATTCTGCAAGAGGATCCTGCAGTCTTCTTGCAATAGATACTGCACTACGCTGCTCTACTTGTAAGTCAGGAAACTCGTTACGTGCAGTTTCAGAGGCTGAATACACACTGGCACCAGCTTCATTTACTATTACATACGCTACTTCATCCTCTACTTCTTTCAAACAGTCCACGATAAATTGTTCCGTTTCGCGAGAAGCTGTACCATTCCCAATGGCAATTAAAGAAATAGGATAGTTTTTTAAGTAAGCAAGCACTTTTTTCTTGGAACCCTCCACATCCATTTTAGGTGCATGTGGATAAATAGCAGAAACCTCAAGAAGCTTTCCTGTATCATCTACAACCGCTAACTTACATCCCGTACGAAAAGCTGGGTCGACACCTAGAATTACTTTCCCCTTTAATGGTTGTTGTAATAGTAGGTTTCGTAGGTTTTCAGAGAAAATATGAATAGCTTGCGCTTCCCCTTTTTCAGTAAGCTCTGCGCGGATTTCTCGTTCTACAGAAGGCTGAATAAGTCGCTTATACGAATCTTCTACCGCCAATTCAATCTGCTCCACCGCATCACTAGATGAAGTTTTAATCCACTGTGCCTTCATCACATTCATCGCTTTCTCTATTGGAACCTGAAGAGTTACTTTTAGAATATCCTCTTTTTCTCCTCGGTTTAACGCTAATATACGATGAGGTACTATCTTTTTCACCGGCTCTTCGTATTCGTAATACATCTCAAATACATTCTTTTCGTCTAGCTCTGCTTTTTTAACAGACACAATAATTTTACCGTCCGCACGGGTAATATTTCGAATTTGCTCTCGTATTTTGGCATCATCGGCGAACTGCTCTGCAAGAATGTCTCTAGCTCCAAGTAAAGCTTCCTCTACAGTTAAAACTTCTAACTCCTCATTCAGAAACTCTTCTGCTAATATAGCTACTGGCTCCCTAGGGAAAGTCATTAAAAGTGCAGCAAGTGGTTCTAATCCTTTTTCTTTTGCGATAGTAGCTTTCGTTCTACGTTTTTGCTTATAAGGACGATATAAATCCTCTAATCGCTGCAGTACTGTCGCATTATTTATAGAAGCAGTCAATTCTTCGGTTAATTTTCCTTGTTCCTCAATTAATCGAAGGATTTCTTCTTTTCTTTGCTCCAGCTGTTGTATGTAGTTATAACGATCCTCGACGGCTTTAATTTGGACTTCATCTAAAGATCCTGTTTGTTCTTTTCTATATCGTGCGATGAAGGGAACCGTATTCCCTTCTTCTAATAATTTTATAACCTGTTCTGCTTGCGATGTTTTGACACCTGTATCTTTTGAAACCAGTTGGAGCATCTTTTTTATTTCCAAAACAAACACGTCCTTTCTATATAGTACTCATTTTACCATACCTGGAGCCTTCTAGAAAAAGGTAAACAAAAAGCTTACCCTAGTTTAGAGTAAGCTTCCAACTATAAATGTAGAGTCGTCACCATGTTCAATTTCTTTAAAAACTGTTTCATAGAGACACTGAGCATTATTTGCATTTTTTAAAGTAGATTTCGGACTTCTCATCACAACACCGTCCGAGTGGAGCATAAACAAGTCATTCTTATCACAAGCATATGTTTGCGTATTTGTCTTTTGTTTTCTCCCAGATAAATAACCCATTACCGGCAAAGGATAAATCATCTTGTCCGTAGCACGTTTATACATATAAAACTTAACATTTCCTACACAGCTATAAGAAATAGTTTGATCTCTATAATCTATTTTAACTATCGCTACCGCCGCACCTCTTTTTTGAAACATCAAATCATTGCAGCGTAATAATAGTTCATCGAGCGTTTCTTCTTTATAGTTCTCTAAAATTTCCGGTATAACATCCGCAGATTCTTTAGCAACCGGCCCGTTTCCCAAGCCATCTGCTATAGCACAAAGCATAAAATCATCTGTCTTTGTAATATAATAAGTGTCTCCAGATTGTACATTTCCACTTTTGGCTTCTTGGTATACAAATAATTCTACTTTGTCATCTGAAAAATTTATCATTATACTACTCCGCCTGAGGATGAAATAGCTTCTTGTAATTTCTTTATGGCTTTGCGTTGAATTCTAGATACATGCATCTGAGATATACCAAGACGATCTCCCGTTTCTTTTTGACTCAGCTGCTCCATATATGTAAGTTGAATTATTTCTTTCTCACGATCAGATAAAACACTGAGTGCATTGGCCACAAGTAATCGTTGATCTGTTTTCTCGTACTCGTCATCCGGTTGTCCAATTACATCAAATAGCGTAATCGTACTACCATCTGAATCCGACTCAAGTGAATGATCCATAGAAAGTGCTTGATAACTTTTACCCATTTCCATGGCTTCTAGTACGTCTTCCACTTCTACCCCTAAGAAATCGGCTATTTCTGGGATAATAGGTGAACGTTGAAATTCTACTGTTAGTGTTTCAACTGCTACCCTGATACGTGGTCCTAGCTCTTTTATTCTTCTTGGAACATGAACAGCCCATGTTTTATCTCTCAGAAAGCGCTTTATCTCCCCGATAATCGTCGGAATTGCAAAAGCTTCAAAGTTTTTACCGAAAGATGGATCATATCTTCGGATAGCCCCAAGTAAACCAAGCATTCCAACTTGGGCAATATCCTCATGATGCGGTTTTCCATTTGAATACTTTCGAGCGATTGATTCAACCAATCTAGTATAATTTAGCACTAGTTTTGTTTGAGCATCTTCGCTTTCCGTCTCTTGATATTCTTTGATCCATTCCAATATTTTCTCTTTCGATTCTTTAGGAAGGGACGTGTTCGACATTTTGATCCACCCGCTCTACTCCGACATGCTTCGTCATAAATACAGTAACACCGTCTTGGTGGTGGACTTTCACTTCATCCATTAATGTCTCGATTAAATATAAACCAAGACCTCCTTCTCTTAAAAAGGATACTTCTTCTAAGTTATGGTATGGCCCTATTTTTGCCTTTGTTTCTTCAAAGTCAAAACTTTTCCCATGATCTGCTACCATAATTTCTATTTTTCCCTCGTACAATGCACAACCAATGACTACTTCGCCTTCCTCATTATCGGCATAAGCATGTTGGACTGCATTTGTAATAGCTTCACTTGTAGCAATTTTCAAGTCTTCTATATCGTCATACGTAAATCCGATGCGATTAGCTAGCCCAGAAATTGTAAGTCGTGCCACGCTAACATACTGAGGTTTTGCAGGCAGTCGCATTTCTACATAATCAAACGGTTTCATCTTTTTTCACCTCTTTATCTGTCTCCTGGATATCCATAATTTCTACTAAACCAGTTATATCAAATAAGCGTTTCAATCTAGACGAAAGTCCCGTCAACTCCATATGACCATTTGCAGCACTTATACTTTTATAAAACCCAACAAAAACTCCTAATCCTGTACTATCCATATATGAAACGTCCATTAAATTCAATTCAACATGCATATTATCCTGTAACGTTATTTCCTTAAGTTTCTCTCTTAGAATTGGTGCTGTAAAGGCATCAATCTCTCCACCAATTATTCCTTTAACGTGCAACTCACCTAATGTATGAAGTTCAACTGAAATATTCATTTACAATTCCCCCCGATTTTCGCTATAGCTATATATATGGTCTATATACCACAAGTTAGCTGATGATAAACCTTATATTACTTCTTTTTGAAAATAACGAGTGTAAAGTCATCCCGTTGTTCAAACTCCTGTAATTCCTCCAGCTTATGAAACACAAATTCCACCATATCTTGGGCGGACTGATCTCTTACACTTTCAATAATATCCATTACGGTATTTTGGTCAATGAACCCAGCTTTTGAACGACATTCCGTTACACCATCAGTCATCATAACGATAAAGTCATCTTTATCTAAGGATATAATATGCTGTTCATATTTAACATTGGGAATAACGCCTAATAATAATCCCTTTGCTTGTAACTCTGAAAATTCATTCGATTTAGCAGAATAAAACAGAGGTGGTTCATGCCCAGCTGAAGCATATGTAAATTTACTATTTGAAGTATCATAGGTCCCATAAAACATAGATATGAACATCGAATCACTTACACTTTTCTCGACGATTCTATTTATAACGTCTAGCACAACGATTGGTTCAGTTTCTGCACCATTCAAACTATCCATCCCATATTTAATCATAGACATGCATAGGGCAGCTGGAATTCCTTTTCCAATCACGTCAGCAACAGCGATACCAATTGTAGTGTCATCATTTAAAAAATGTGTATAATCCCCATTCATTTCTTTTGCAGGAACAGATATCATTCCTATATCCAAATCGTTCATAACTGGAATCTTTGTTTTCAACAAGGTTTGTTGAACATTAGACGCTAGCTCCATTTCCATTCTAAAGTTTTCCTGCTTTTTTATTAACGTTTGATGTTCTTTTAATGCTAGTCCATATCTAATCATCACTTCTATTAATAAATCAAAAGAATGCCAAACATCATTCGGTAAATCAGGCATAAGCTCTTCTAAAGAAGCCTTATGTATACTTATAACTTCCTCTGGAGAAATGTTCTTTTGAATGAGTTGTCGACTGAAGTTTTGCCCCTCATACAAATTAAGTTCTGTTTGTCTTTGAGTATATTGCTCCAAGATTTCTTTGTATTGTCTCTTAAATTCCTGAGGCATACGTTTAACTCACCTCCTATCTTAGTAGCTTAGACGCACTAATTGTAGTGCCCTCTCCTAGTACAGTTTCAATCTTAAAGTCATCCATTAGTCGCCTTACACCTGGTAGACCGGCACCTAGGCCACCTGATGTCGTATAGCCATCTTCCATAACTTTACGAACATCTACAATGCCTGGTCCTTTATCGGACGCAATGACTAATAGACCTCTAAGATTGCCATCTGTAATTTGTCTAATCTCTATTTTACCTTTACCAGCATATAAATATATATTTCGAGCAAGTTCACTAATCGCTGTTGTAATTCTTGCTTGGTCTACTGTACCGAAGCCTACTTCTTTGGCTTCATTTCTACCAAGTTGCCTTGCAGCAACGATATCCCACTCCGTTATTATATCAACAGAAGACCTTAAGTTCATAATGAATTAGTCCTCCAATTCTCGTTCTAATTTTTCCAATCCATTTTCTAAGTCTAGAGCCGTAACTACATTCTCAAGTCTGATTCCTAATTCTATAAGGGTAATTGCTACCGCGGGTTGAATGCCCGTGATTACTACTTTTGCTCCCATAAGACCAGACATATTAATAACATCGCCTAGTACCTTCGCGATGAATGAGTCGATAAAGTCGATCGGCGTTAAGTCAAGTACTACTCCTCTAGCAGAAGTTGTATGAAGCTTTTCAAGCAAATCTTCTTGAAAAGAAAGTGCAGTTTGGTCATCTAACTCCCATTGGATCGAAACGATTAAACAATCTCTCAATTTTAATATAGGTATTCTTGTAATCATTATATATTCACCTCTACTATTGCACGATTTGTCATAGCTAGGGCTTGTTCAACCCCTTTTTGTAATGTGCTTGTTGTTGTAAAATCATTTAAATTAATACCCAGTGTAACAATAGTTTGCGCAATTTCTGGACGGATTCCTACAAGCATACATTTCGCTCCTACTAAACGTACGGCATCTGCCGCTTGAATAATATGATGGGCAACCATTGTATCAACTACAGGAACTCCAGTGATATCTAGTAATACTACTTCTGCTCGATGCTTGACAACTCCATGTAGAAGGTTTTCCATTATTAGTTTTGCTCGTTCTGTATCAATCGTACCAACTAAAGGCATTACCGAAATTTTTTCAAATACAGGAATTAATGATGCAGAAAGTTCTTGTAAGGCGATTTTTTGTAAGCTCACTGTTTTTTCCCACACCACAGAATAGGCATCCACAATACTATGGTTTAAAGGAGTAATCCAATTAGTTAATATATCTCTATGTGATTGGAAATTACCTTCATTTAAGTACTCTGCTTCGTCCATTTTCTCATAAATTATTTCTGTAAAATTAGTTAGCGCCTTTAGTACAAAAGAAATAGACCAGCCATAACGTACAATTTGAACAGAGAAATCATCTAACTTTGCTGTATACGTTGCTTGTTCTTCCGTTAGACTCGAAATCATTAACTCTCCGAATTCGCGAACTATACTTTCCACAATTTTATCCGACATGATTTGGAAGAAGCGATCATCCTTCTCTTCTTCCATTTTGCATCTCCATTTTTCTAAAATTTCATCAATGTTTTCGTGAATATACGAAGCAATTCTTTTATTCATTGTCTCCTATACATCTCCTCGTTGGATATTAGTAATTATATTGTACAGAATTTCCTCGTACATTACATCATTTATACTTGTCCATATAAAAAAAAGCAGAGACGCTGCACTTCTGCTTCAGCGTTCTTCTGCGTCGAGCGAGTATAATTAGCTATGTTTTCCACTCATATATACTTATGAACTAAAATTTTTCTTCCTATTAAAAAACACAATGTGTCTTTGTCGGATTCACATTGTGTTCTTACTATGTATTAAAATTTAACAATTCCTAAGCTAATCCCTAAAGCATGATCAACATCTTCCATTACGTCTACGTCTAGGTGGGTGATTTTATCCGTAAGTCGAGATTTATCAATTGTTCTTAACTGCTCCAATAAAATAACTGAATCACGTTCGAAATCATATTCTTTTGCATTTATTTCTACATGCGTTGGTAATTTTGCTTTTTGAATTTGTGCTGTGATAGCTGCCACAATGACAGTTGGACTGAATCTATTACCGATATCATTTTGTATCACCAAAACGGGTCTGGTTCCACCTTGCTCAGACCCGATTACTGGTGATAAATCCGCAAAAAAAACGTCTCCACGTTTTACGATCAAATTTTCATCCTCCACTTACGAGTCGCTCTGTCGTATGTTGAGCTTCATATTCTGCATGTAAACACTCCGTACAGATGGAGAGATTTATATGAGACATCTCAACATAGCCTTTCATCATTGCTTCTCTTATAAGATTTGCCTGACCATTTTTTACATATTCATTTGCTTGGACACGAACGAAACTTTCTACGCCAGTTAATGATTGTTTGACGGTTTTTACTCCTTCATTAACCAATTGATTTGGAAGCTGAACTACTGCTTCCTTTTTCTTTTTATCACTTACCACAGCAAACACCTCCGACAAAACATTTCCCAATATGACAATATACTTCATCTTACCATCTCTCTAGCTAAAATAAAAGACATTACGAGAAATGATTAGACAAATTATTCATATATTCTTAATTTTTGTCGAAAGTCTACTTGCTATATATTCTTGGTACTCTGTTAGAAAAAGTGCAACAAACTTCATAAGGGATAGTTTGAAGCGCTTCCGCCCATTCTTCTATTAGAATCTCTTCGGTTTCTTGTTTACCTATTAATACAACTTTTTCACCAATCTCTACTTTTTCATCAAGCCGAATCATTGTTTGATCCATACAAATTCTCCCGACTATTGGCATCTTTTTACCATTTATCAATACAGATTGATTATGTAGCTTTCTTAACAAGCCATCTGCATAACCAATCGGAATTGTCGCAATCCACTCGTCTGTTGGAGCCACATATGTAGCCCCGTAGCCAATGGTAGAGCCCTTTAGAACCTTTTTTACATGTGCTACCTCTGTGTGCAACGACAGTGCCTTTTCTAACGAAAATGGAAGTTCACCATTAATCCACGGAGATGGCGCTATACCATACATAGATATACCGAAACGCACGGCATTCCAGTGCTGATCAGGATATATTAAAGCCGCTGCACTATTAGAGGTATGCACGATGGCCGGTCTTTGCTCAAATACATTTAATAACTTTTCAAATTTGGAAACTTGTTGTTGGAATAGTGTTTGGTCTTCCTCATCTGCGGTTGCAAAGTGCGTGAAAACGCCCGTAATCTGCAACCCCTCACTCTGTCGAATAAAAGCTAGCGCCATCTTCAGCTCTGTTTCATCCATAAAACCAATTCTACCCATCCCACTATCAATTTTTATATGCAGCTTCAAGGGACCTTGAATATCCCGAGTAGCAATTAGCCATTCATATGAATATGCTGTAAGTGTAATGTTCTGTTTGGAAGCTTCCTCTAAGAAAGAGAGAGGAGTGGTGCCCAGTAGAAGTATATCTGCTTGAATACCGGCTTCCCTTAAGTGCAATGCCTCCTCCGGCGTGGCAACAGCCAAGATTTTGGATCCTGCTTTTAATGCAGCTTGCGCAACAGCAACATCTCCATGACCGTATCCATTTGCCTTAACTACAGCAATAACTCCTGTATGTGTCGGAAGTGTTTCCTTGAGTCTTTTTATATTATTTTGTATGGCTTGTAAATTCACCTTTATGAACGTAGGACGGTAATGCTGTTGCGACATGTAATTCCCTCTTTTTATCAGTTTAAACCGATTATCCTACTAGTATAATGAAGTAGTCAACCCTAATCACTTTAAACCGCCAGTAGTCATGGACGCTGCAACTTCAATCATTTCTTCTTTTGTTAAAGTAGATGAAGCGATAAAGAATGACATTCCTTCCTGCTCCCAAGACAGTGAGTGGTCTGTTATAGCACCAATCGCAGCTCCTAAATCAACCGGATCACCAGGTGAAAATACTGGAATGATGGAAGAATCGCCCAGTTCACTCCGTTGTTGAATAATCGTAAATTCTTTGTCTCCACTATATGTTAATATAACTCTTTTTTCTCCGTCGACTTCCATTAATTTCTCATCAATGTTATGCACTTGTTCCCATTTTAATAATGGATAATACGTTTCAAATTCAGAATCATCTATCTCTGCTGATGCCTCAATTGTTCCTTCAGTGCCACCAGCTTTTGGGGCTGTTGTTTGTTCCATCTTATATTCTGCTGCTGCATGTGTTTTCCCTAGAGATACTTTACTGAATGTAATATGAATTTGTTCTTCTTTGTTCTCATTCATGATAGAAACATCCGTGGGTAGTAATGTCTTTTTATTGATGTAAATCTTTTGAGTTGGCAGCATCGTTTTATGATTATTACTCGTTTTTGTTTCAAAGACATAATTATCCCCTTCTTCTTTGAAGGTTGCTGTTTTATCTTTTTTTATGTCGTTGGCTAGTGAACCGATCAAATACGCTTGGCTATTTTCAGTTGGCCATTTGCTTTGGAACTTATACGTTTTGTTCAGTGCTGGCGTTACGACAAACACGCCTTCTGTGTTACGAACGATCATTTGCGTATTCTCTGCATTAGTATCCGACACCTGAACCCGGTAAAAATCTGGTTTCGTATGCCAAACTTCTACATCGTAAACTCTAGGTTCATCCCCAGTTAAGATACTCATCTCAGCTGCGAGCTCATACCCCTTTGTATCCACCCACTTGTTACTAAGTTTTTTCACAACGTCTTCTTTTGATTCTGCTCCACATGCGGAGAGTACTAAAATTGTTACAAATAAAAATAATAGTTTAGCCACGCGGCTTTTCAATCAGTCCATCCTTTCTATTATCACTGCGTTCATTCATTGTATGTAGATGGACGACCGGTTATGATTGTAGAATTACTTGTGCAGCTGCATAAACTTTTGTATGTGTTATAGAAACAAAGCCGTTAACTTTGATTCCTTTAAAATATAAGATTGGCTTACCTGAAGGTTCTTTTAAGATTTCAATATCTTGAAAACTACAATCTTTTCCTATTCCAGTGCCTAGCGCTTTAGAAAATGCTTCTTTGGCTGCAAATCTTCCAGCTAAATATTCTAATTGTCTTGCCGTTGATAATTCATTTAATTGAACTCTTTCTTTGTCGCTAAGTATTCGCTCTTCAAACTTATGTGTTTTAGCCTGAATGGATTTAATTCTTTCTATTTCTGTTATATCTAAGCCTATTCCAGTAATCATGAATGTTTCTCCTTTCCAAATATCCCACTCACAGGATATACTAATAGTAGAAAAATTGAGGTGATATAATGTTCAGTAGAACAGAAAACTTTAAACAATACATAAAACTATATCCAGTTGTTTCTTCATTGCTCGCGTTAAATATCGCTATACATCTATTAACGTTAGTTCCTATTCTCGGATCGCAAATTTTTAGTTTTGGTGTTCATTTTAACTTACTAATTAGTGAGGGTGAATATTGGCGTTTGCTAACTCCGATATTCTTGCATGCTTCTTTTGCTCATTTATTATTTAATATGTTCTCCTTGTACATATTTGGTCCGGAGTTGGAGCAAATTGCTGGGAAAGCTCGTTTCCTCACTATTTATATGTTAGCAGGATTAGTTGGTAATGTTGCCACCTATTTAATACATGACTGGAATTATACCAGCGTTGGGGCAAGTGGCGCAATTTATGGGATTTTCGGTGCTTTTGCGGCTTTAGTTTATTATATGAGAAATTTCATGCCACAGCTAAAACAAATCATTATTCCGATTATCGTAATTGGTGTTATTATGACATTCCTACAGCCTCAGATTAATGTTACTGCTCATCTTGCAGGTTTGGTAACTGGTTTTATATTAGGAATGATTTACTTCCATCCTAAGCGTATAGCTGCTTGGAAGAAACGACAACGTAAGCTTAAATCAGTTTGACCTAAGAGAAGATTACAAGAAAGACCGGACAAAAAAACGCCAAGGTCTTTAGGATCTTAACCTGTTTCTACTGTTTTCGAAGGGCTTTGGACAGACTTATTGCTATATAATTACCGTTTCATTTTTTAAAGATGCTGATCGTGACTGAGGTCACGACCAGCATCTTTTTTTCTTGGTAATCTTATGGCTATTAACTGTCCGTCGCACTTCTACAACTTTAAGAAACAAATTATTGCACTTTTTGTTAACTAGAGAAAAGCTACTTCCCTATTGTTAGAGGTGGATGAAGATGAGAGATTGCCTTCCCTTTGAGAGGTGGCGCTCTTAGCCTTTGTACCCCATCTGAAACGGAAATCAGTAGTATTTATTCATTCTATCAGGTCCATAAACCTAGTGTTCACGTACAATTTCATATACTATCTTTCAAAAAAGAACAGACCTTACAAAGGCTGTTCTTTTTCTATTTCTATAGGTTCTATTCTAGCTGGTTCATACCATTCCATTAGTTTTTCTGCATCTGCTTTTTCAATATGAGGAATGGTAGCAGCCGATCCAGACACGCCAGACTTAATAGTAGTAATAATAGAAGAAACTTCTGCTTTTTTTTGGAAATATGTAGTCCGCTCTGTCATTGCTTGAATGCGTTTCTTTTCCATCCAAAGCGAGACTCTACTAAATAGACGATACTGTACAACAAGCTGTTTTTCATCCAACCAATATCCTGCTGTCTTATGCTGCCATGCACCCAATAGAAAGCTTAGCGGTAAGAGTAATAGCGAGAACAACCCAAACGGAAAGAAGAAATAACTAACTACTGCCACAACTGGGATCAACCATAAAAAATCTAAACGATAGAAAAATTTTCTAGAGCGTTTCGGAACTCGCGTAAAGTTAGCTCCAAATTCGTAATTAGGAAAGATTTGAACGAGAATAGGATTAATCTGGTCCTTTTTAATAAGAGGGATTAATCGAATTTTCTCGTCTTTCTCAGCTAAGGATCCCCCAGCACTGTCAACGATAACAGTTGCATGCCCTGTGAGTTGACGAAGAGGATTTTCCACAATTCGCACTCCTTGGATGCGCGATAAAGGAATCGTTATTTTTTTCTTTTCAAGTAATCCTCTAGTAATAATAATTTCCTCATCTTCTACTCGAATAGTGAACTCATAATAGTTTATAAACGTAAGTGCTACCGATACAATCCATGCCACCAGAAGTACAAAGAATACAACTAAAGCGATTAGTAAAGCTCCGAACCTGATAAACATAATGACTTCATTATATATAGTCTCGTAAGGGATTACTTCTGAAAATTGGGAAACAAACACAGCTAAACCAGAGAAAAAAACACCAACTCCGCCAGATGTACTTGCAAGAATAAGTAAATCCTTCTGAGACATTCGGAATAACGGTTGTATTTGTTCTACTACCTGCTCTTCTGAATCAAAAGACAAATCAATACTATCTATTTCTGATTCCTTATTTTTCGCGAGATTCATCTCTTTTTTTATTTGCTCAGCTGCTTCTTTAGAAATTGCAGTCAATTCTGCATCTGCTTCTTTTGTTGCGCCTCCACCAGCCGTCTCTACCTTCACCTTTACCAATCCAAATGGTCGATGAAAGATACCCTCTGTATAATTTAAGCTTTGAATTCGTTCAAATGGGATATACCTTTTTTTCTTTACGAAAAGACCATATTCAATACGGAGTTCTTCCTCTTCGAACCAGTAACGAAACCTTTTCCATTTAATAATTCCACTCACTAACATAGCAATTAATAACACTGCATAAATAATATATATTATGTAAGAGGTCCAGCCCTCGGAGTCTCCTCCTCCAAACCCATTTACTGCAATAACTACGACTAACGGTACAATCATTTCTTTTAATACTTTTACAAAATTAATAACGGCAGATATAGGATGTAAAGTAAATTTTTCTTTAGACATCATCTTCCGCCACCCTTGCAAGCACAGAAATTCTACCACGAAGTTCGTCCGCTTCTGTAGTTATGAGGGCAGGAATAGTGTGACTAGTTGCAGCAGTTGAAATAGTAATCGACGATAAATCATACTTTCTCAGGATAGGACCCTGTTCCGTATCTACATGCTGTACACGAACCATTGGCACAAGCGTTCTTTTGACGATAAACAATCCGTGCTGTAATTCGATCTCTTGTTCTCGCACTTCGTATCTCCAACGAGTCCATCTAATTTTCGGAAATAGATAGATTAATAAATATCCAAAAAGTAATATTACTACTCCATCTACTATGTATAACCATATAAGTTGACCAGTGAAATAATTGATAACTCCTACTCCAACACCTAATAATAAAGCAATTATAGATTGAAATATTCCATAAATTCTCCATACACGCAATCCTTTTTCGGATAATCGATTGATTGGTTCTTGTCTCATATTAAGCCCCCTCTTTCCTCATTGTATACGAAATGCGCGCTAATATGTTTCAATATATTACAATTTTCTACGAGAACTAAATTTTCGGAACTAACATTTTTTTCCCAAAAGAAAAAGAATGAGCATACACCGAAGTGTAAGCTCATTCTTTGAAATTTCTTTTTAGCCTTCGTTACGTGGTGAGCGAGTTCTTGTGCTGCGTTGTGTTGAGCCGTCACGTGGACCACTGCTACGACGCGCGCTTGAACTTGGACGTGAACCTCCACTTGAACGAGGTCCGCGATCGCTGCTTCCGCTACGACCACCTGATGAACTACGACCGCCACCGCCGCCGCTGCTACGGTTACCTTTGTAACCACCGCCGCCGCCACTGCGTCCGCCGCCACCGCCACCACGTTCTCCACGAGAAGGTAGTGGACGTTCTTCAGAAAGAGAAATCGGAGTATCATCCGGTTCTTTCGTCATTGTTTTTAATGCTGCAGCAATTACGTCTATTGCTTCGAATTTTTCAAGCATTTCTTTTGCTAATGGACGATAATCACCTAAATCATTTTTATTTACAATTCCAGATAAAGTTTCTACTGCTACAAGTTTAAGTCCAACTAGTGCTTCATCTGAGCTTGGAGGGATTAAAGCTTCCATACGTTTTTTCGTTGTATTTTCAACGATACGTAAGTAACCCATTTCTCTAGGTGTTACGAATGTAGTAGCAACTCCACTTTTACCTGCACGACCAGTACGGCCGATACGGTGAACATAGCTTTCAGGATCTTGTGGAATATCAAAGTTATATACATGTGTTACGCCAGAGATATCTAATCCACGTGCCGCTACATCTGTTGCAACAAGAATATCAATTTTACCTGATTTGAATTGTTTTAATACAGACATACGTTTAGCTTGGCTTAAATCACCATGAATTCCTTCTGCAAGGTAACCACGAATACTTAAAGCATGTGCTAATTCGTCAACTCTACGTTTTGTACGACCAAAGATAATCGCAAGTTCTGGTTGTTGTACATTCAATATTCTTGAAAGAACATCAAATTTTTCACGCTCAGTAGCTTTTACGTAATACTGTTCAATATTTTCAACAGTCATTTCTTTAGACTTAATACTAACTTCCACTGGATCTTTCATGAAGCGTTCTGCAATTTTACGAATCGGTCCTGGCATTGTAGCTGAGAACAATAGCGTTTGACGCTCAGGAGGTACGCTTTCTAAAATTGTGTTAATGTCTTCAATGAATCCCATGTTAAGCATTTCATCTGCTTCATCTAAGATAAGTGTTTGAACTTGGTCAAGTTTCAACGTACGACGGTTAATATGGTCAAGAATACGACCTGGTGTCCCTACGATAACTTGTGGTTTGTTTTTAAGCGCACGGATTTGACGGCTAATTTCTTGTCCACCGTATACTGATAATAAACGAACCTTTTTGTCATACCCTAATTTGTAAAGCTCTTCCGAAACTTGAATTGCAAGCTCACGTGTTGGAGCGATGATTAATGCTTGGATATTCGGGTTTTTAATATCAATCTTTTCAATCATAGGAATACCAAATGCAGCAGTTTTACCTGTACCAGTCTGTGCTTGACCGATAACGTCGCGTCCACCCATAGCATGTGTAATAGTACCTTCTTGGATTGGTGTTGCTTCTTCAAACCCCATACGTTGTACGGATTTTAATGTAGAAGCGCTAATATTTAATTCTGAAAAGTTTGTCAAAATTTTAATCTCCTTTTTGTCTTTTTCACAAAAGGTTACATTTTCAGATGAAATTGCGGCAAATTCGAGCCTATACGAGGAACGTTTCCGTTACTTAAAATTCTCTGTGGTTTAAGATCAGAGGGGTCTTATATAAAGGGAAAGCCCGGTCTTTTGCCGAGCGGTCTGTTAGTGAGTTATCGTTAATACTACTTCAACAAACCGTTATGTTCAAAAAAAAGTACTCTTCAATAAACGCTGAAGAGTCTTCACACAAAATGTATCCATTGCTCTAAACGTAGTATATCATGCGACAAACTCAGTTGCAATGAATAAGCAACTGTTATAATTATTAGTTAATTAGTTTTCGTCTATTCCTCCTCCTCATGTAAAAATATGAGTGCAGTACTAAACCAATCTTCGCAGTCCTCGCTATAACAAATATGGTGTTTCCCTATGTCCGAGTAGACAATTTCTTTTTTCAAAGAACCAATTTCATCGTAGATAAATTGGGCTGTAGCATAAGGTACAATACCATCTTTTTTACCTTGGACTATATAGACTGGTATTGTAATTTGACCATAATAGGGCTGAACTATACGAACCAAACGAATAAATTCTAACGTCCCAGAAATTGGAGTCACTTTCAACTTATCACTGTATTTTTTATATAGAGAGTTTTCCTCAAGCTTACCAACAACCGCTTTTTTTGCTATATCCTTTATATCTTCTAAAAGCTGGGCCGGATATATGTATTTTGCTGCAGCACTCAATAAAACAAGCTTGTGTATTGGATAACGATTTGCTAAGTACATGGCAATAATTCCACCCATGGAAAATCCAACTATTATTATACGGTCCACTTCTTTTTGTAGTTGCCGAAGCGCCTGTTCAGCCGCCATCATCCACGATTCTGCGGTTAAATTCTTTAGCTCCAACGTTTTCCCATGACCAGGTAACGTAGGGACAACAAAATGCCAGTCTGTATGTGCCTGTATATAGTCAACAAATGGTTGAATCTCATATGGTCCACCTGTAAAACCATGAATACCTAATACTCCTGTTTTCATTGTCCTCACACCTATCTTTTAATTTTGAAACAGCTCAATTACTCTTTCTAACTTCATTCCCCTTGAGCCCTTTACTAAAACAATAGATTGGCTATTTATTTTATTTGCTAAAAAGGAGACTAGTTTTTCTGTGTCGTCATTGCTCCAAATTAGTTGATCGGCTGTAAATTGTTCTACTAACTTGTTATATAACCACTCCATGCGAGGTCCGTATAGGCAAACACCGTCAAAGACCTTGTTGGAAATAGATTTACTCATTTCCTCATGGTATTGTTGCTCATTGTCTCCAAGCTCAAGCATATCACCTAATACCAACCACTTTTCTGACTTAATAGATGACTTTTCTAAGAAAGAAATTGCTGCACGCATGGAGGTCGGCGCTGCATTATAAGCATCATTGATGAAAATAGCCCCATTATTTCCTTCGACCACCTGCATCCGCATATCAGTCAACACAATTTGTTTTAATGCTTCACGCATCTGCTCTGCAGTCAATCCAATTTCGTTTCCGATTAACAGTGCAGCGAGTGTATTTTTAACTTGATGCTCTCCCAACACAGGGATAGACATTTCATCGTTTAACTCTCCCTCTACTCGGAAAGCACTCCCTTGCTCGGTAAAGTTCACTTCTGCTATACGCAGATCATTCCGTTCCCCAACACCAAATGATTTAGTTTGTAAATGAGGAGTACTTTCCACAAATGGACGAAGTAATGGTTCATCCCCGTCGTAGAATAATTGACCAGCCGTATCTAATCCAGCAATGATTTCAAACTTCGCTTTTGCAATACCTTCTCTAGAGCCAAGATCCTGCATATGTGCTTCGCCAATATTCGTAATGACTACATATTTTGGTTTAGCTAAATTCGATAAAAACTCAATTTCTCCAAAGGAGCTCATACCCATTTCGAGCACTGCAAACTCCGTATCTTCCTCTAAAGAAAGAATAGTTAAAGGTAAGCCTAGCTCATTATTAAAGTTACCCTCTGTCTTTTTTACACGGAAGTACGGGGACAGCATGCCTGCCACTAAATCTTTTGTGGATGTTTTACCATTTGATCCAGTAATTCCGATAAATACCGACTGCAGTTCAGCGCGATACGCCTCTGCCATTTGCTGAAGAGCTTGTTCCCCACTTTCTACAAATAAAAGAGGAACGTCCTCTGGTGGATTCGGTTCGTCCTTCAACCAAAGAGATGCTACTGCTCCTTTGGCAAAAGCATCCTTTACAAATCGATGACCATTTACTTGTTCTCCGCGAAACGGGATAAACAAATCGCCCGGTTGAATCGTTCTCGTATTTATGGAAACACCTGTAATGACGGGATTATCGTCTGTTTTCTTTTGAATGTGTAACCATTCTGCTAGTTGTGCTAATGTTTTTTTCACTTGGTCACTTCCCGTCTTTCGAGTGTTCAAGCTGTTGCTTTTCTTCGTGGCGTTCGATTGCCAAACGAATAAGTTCTTCTATTAAATTTGAATAAGATAGTCCTGATTCCATCCAAAGCTTTGGATACATGCTGATTGGCGTAAAGCCTGGCATAGTATTCACTTCATTGATAATGACTTCATCTTGATCCGTTACAAAAAAGTCTGCCCGTACAAGACCCGAACAATCCAATATTTTAAACGCTCGAATAGCTGCATCTTCTAATTTCTCTTGAAGCTCTACAGAAATTTTAGCGGGGATTGCATAGTTCGTCGTACCATCCTCGTATTTTGCTTCGTAGTCATAGAAATCCTTCGTCGGCAGTACTTCTCCCGCAACCGAGCATCTTGGTTCATCATTTCCAAGGACACTCATTTCAATTTCACGCGCAAAAATACCTTGCTCCACAATAATTTTGCGGTCATATTTGAAGGCATACTCAACCGCTTTAATAAGTTCTTGTCGGTTTGTAACTTTACTAATTCCTACACTGGAACCGAGATTGGCAGGCTTTACAAATAAAGGCCATTGTAAATTTTCTTCCATTTTTTCAAGTAAAGCATCTTGATTCTTTTTCCACTCTTTACTGATGAAGTAAACATAAGGAACTTGAGATAAGCCAGCCTGGGCAAACAGTTGCTTCATGACTACTTTATCCATTCCTGCAGCGGATGCCAGTACGCCGTTTCCTACATACGGTAAGTTCAATACTTCTAACAATCCTTGTACTGTTCCATCTTCCCCATTCGGCCCGTGCAGAAGAGGGAAAATTACATCTAGTTGAGTGGTATCGTCCCCTTGTTGAGGTAGAAAACTAGAAATGGTATTAGGAATGGTTATTTTGCTACCAAATTGCAGAGATTCAATTGATTCTACTGGTGCAGTTAACTGTCCTTCTTTTCTCCATTCCCCTGTCTTCGTGATGAAAATTGGAAATACTTCATATTTATCAAAATTAATCGCTTGAGAAACGGCTCTTGCTGTAAGTAGCGACACTTCATGCTCTGCAGATTTCCCACCGTATAATAAGCCCACTTTTATTTTCATTCGTTCAATTACCTCCATGTTTTGGATACTATTAGTTTATCACGGACAGCCTCAATAGTTGAGTATTTACCCGAACAATTTAAGACCCACTACTCCCATGATAATACAGCTTAGAAAAAACAACTTCTTTCTACTTTTTTTCTCTCTAAAAAGATACATCCCCAGAAGAACGCTTCCTGCAGCGCCGATTCCTGTCCATACAGCATAACCAGTACCAACTGCAATTTCTTTTAAGGCCAAAGACAATAAGAAAAAACTTAAAGAAGCAGTAAGCACTGTAAGAATTGTGAATTTCACATTTTTGAAACCATCCGATAATTTCATACTAACAACAAATGCCACTTCAAATGCACCCGCAATTACTAATAAAAACCATGCCATTAGTTCTCCTCCTCTTCATCATCTACTAATTTCAGACCGATGATCCCAAAAAGTAGGACAACTAAAAAGAAGATCTTTCCAACGTTTACCTCTTCCGCAAACCAAATAATTCCTACAATAGCCGTGCCAGCTGCTCCAATCCCCGTGAATATAGCATATGCTGTACCAATCGGAATCGTCTTCATAGCTTTAGCAAATAGGAAAAAACTCACGATTAAGAATACGATCGTTACAATAGAAGGAACAAGCTGCGTAAAGCCATGAGCCTCCTTTAAACCGATTGCCCATATTATTTCTGTTAGTCCTGCGATTACCAATAAAATCCAAGCCATAAATTTCACCTCATTACCTAATAAACGCTCTTGCCCCTTCCTCGTGGCAAAAGCGTTCTATTTATACCTCTATCAAGACATCTGCTGGTTTTGCTAAATGCAACTTTAGATCCTCCAAAACCTCATCTGGGAATATATTCTCCGGGAGAATACGAATTTCTATCCCATAATTCAATTTATCTGTTTTGAACAAAGACATTAGCACACCATCTTCAAATAGTTCGTTTTGCTCTGTTACCTTTTCTGCCGACAGTCTTGGTAATACGATATTGTTCTTTTTCCGCCAAAAAGCTGTTGACTTAGACTTTTCACCAATTAGGCTAGTAATGACATCAGCAACTAAATGATTAAAATCTTCCATGTCTCGGAAATAGATTTTTGTTATCTTCTCGCCTTCGTCCGATAGATAGACAAATCTATTTTGTAGGTGATGATAAAACGGTGATCGAATCGCTTCTTTTTTATGTGCTATGTATAGTAGCTCAGCTTGTTCTTGAGGAGAAAGCATATTCAATTTACGCTCATCTTCAAAATCCATGAAGCATAATTCAAAGGGTCCTTCTATAAAGTCCTTTATGAAGTGGCTGTATTGTTCTGGAACGATAAATTCAAGCTGTGTATGCATATTAAAAGAAGCATCATCATAGCTATGTTTTAATAGTAAAAGAGCTGACAAATCATAGAATTTTTTTATAAATTGCTGAACTGTAATTCCGCTAAACAAAGCAAAATGCTCTACCTCGTTAACGTGGACATATAAATGAGTTAGGTATTCATCCATATCTCTCACATCTTTTTTTGCCACCAAAATCACTCCTTTGTCTGTTCATAATAATAGCACTATTTATACAAGGAAACATCTTTATCCGCTTCACGTCTCTATTAAACCATCAAGCAAAAAATATCATTATACGCTATAATAAGTGAATGAAATTCGAATGAAATATAGGTGACTTACATGGAGAACAAGAAAGGCTTTGCTGATCGTTTCGATTGGACACTTGCTTTTATTATATTATTATTTTTAATCATTAGTTTACTTGCTATTTCGTCAGCACAAACGACAGGACAATATGCTACTAATTTTGTTTTTAAACAGTTATTTTGGTATGGGGTCGGAGTTGTTATCATAGCAATGGCCATGTTTTTTGAACCAGAGCAATATAAAAAATTATCATGGCCTATTTATGGAACAGGTGTCTTCCTATTATTCTTATTGTTTATCTTACCTGGCAGTTTGGAGATAGTAGCGGAACGTAACCATGCCAAAAGTTGGTTTCATCTACCCTTTGGTATAGGGAGTATTCAGCCCGCTGAATTTATGAAGACCTTCTATATATTAGGACTTGCCCGATTAATCACGATACATCACGAGAAAAATCTTATTAAAACTGTGAAGACCGATTTAATTCTGTTGGTTAAAATTGGAGTTACATTAATTATTCCTCTGGCATTTATTCTTAAACAGCCTGACTTGGGTACTTCGTTAGTGTTCCTAGCAATTACGGCAGCTCTTATCATAGTTGCCGGAATTACATGGAAAATTATTCTGCCAATCTTTTTAGGTGGTATAGGTATGGGTGGTCTACTATTGTGGATGGCCGTGTATATGCAGGATTTTTTGGTTAACGTTTTTGGGTTTGACCCGTACCAGTCTGCACGTATATATTCTTGGTTAGATCCTTATTCTTATGCAAACGATGAAGGGATGCACTTAATCACTTCTCTAAATGCAATTGGTTCCGGAGAAATCTTCGGTAAAGGTTACGGAGAACGTATTGTCTATGTTCCAGAAAATCACACGGACTTTATATTTGCTGTTATTGGTGAAGAGTATGGTTTCGTAGGAGCAAGTATCGTTGTCAGTCTTTATTTCTTACTTATTTTTCATTTGACGAAAATTACGCTTCAGTTAAAGGATGCGTATAGTACGTATGTATCTGCAGGTATTATTGCAATGATTACATTCCATGTATTTGAAAATATCGGCATGACGATTCAGTTATTGCCTATTACTGGTATACCTCTACCATTTATAAGTTATGGTGGTAGTTCGCTCATGGGGAATATGTTAGCCATTGGTTTAGTGTTTAGTATGAAGTTTCATCATCGGACTTATATGTTTGCAAAAAACGAAGACGATTGATCAGTTAAAGCGTGTGGAGAAAGGGATTCTTGCCCGATCTTTGGATAAAAAAAGTTCAAAACCTGTTTCTATCGTTTCCGAAGGGCTTTGGACACAGACATTTTGCTATATTATTACCGAGTGAATTTTTATGGATGCTGATTGGTTGTGACGTCCGTCACAACCAATCAGCATCCATTTTTTTCGGTAATTTTATGGCGTTTAGTCTGTCCGTCGCCCTCCTTCAACTCTTAGAAACAGGTAAGTGCATTTTGGGTAAACTAGAGATAAGAAACTTTCCTATTGATAGAGCAAGCTCACGAAGATGCAATTTCGTTCGCTATTTCGCTGCTTTATTTAGTAAATACATACTATTTCTCTTATTTCCACTAGATAAAAGAAAATCTACTTTCTTCATCTTCCTTATAGGATTGTATCCCTAATTCAAAAGCCTGTTTTATCCCTCTATTAACTTTGACTACTATTATCATCTAAGCGAGGACTGTGCTATATCTTATCTTGGAGTACTACGCACTTAATTGGAGTGTAAGGTGGCGACTCCAGCGGGAAAAGCACGAACTGAAAGCCCCGCAGGAACATTTGAAAGGGACAAAGGCTAAGAACGCCACATAGTGTGGCAACACCTTCGTGACCAACATCCTGTTGGCCCGAGGAGATTGAAGCCGTGCCCGCGGAACGCGTCCACCTGTAACGGAAATCACAGTATTATTCATTCACTCAAATAACATGAACACTGTGTTCACGACACATTTTTATATACTCTATTATCTTTTCAAAAAAAAGGTGACTCTATTCGTTTCTTAACGAAACCTAAGAGTCACCTTCTTTTTAGTTTTGTACGTGAGGACTTTGTGCTGGTGGTGCTAAAGCTTTAAGTAGGTCAAGTCTAGATTTTGTCATTGTAACAGTAATACCAAGCTTCGAAAGATTACTAACAATTTTCTTCAAATCAACTTCCTTTGCCATTGAATCCACCTCGTCCTTCTATTTAATAATTACGATTTTCTTTATAAAAAGTTTCTTTTTTTTTATACGAATTTCTCCATATCATTATACCACTTTTTACCTAAGTTGAATCTTTCAATTTTGTTACATATATTATCGACTTGTAAACCATGCTATTTCCTAAAGGAGTGAGTGATTTGAATATAAAAGATGTCATGAGTAAAGAAGTTGTAACCTGCAACCCACAGGATTATGTAAGTGAAGTGGCAGATCAAATGCGAACACTAGACATTGGCTGTTTACCAGTAGTTAGCAACAAACAATTAGTTGGAATGATTACGGACCGGGATATAGTGACAAGGGCGGTTGCTAAGGATATGAAAAGCAAAGTGGAGGATGTCATGACTAAGTCCGTAATTTCCGTCTCCCCAGAAGATTCCACATCCCATGCATCTATTGTTATGGCTCGCCATCAAGTTCGACGCCTTCCCGTTATGGAGGATGGTAAACTCGTTGGCTTTGTCTCCTTAGCGGATTTAGCCTTTCCATTTCCACATGTTCAAGAAATTTCTAATGCTATGGAAAGTATATCCGAACCACGGCAATCCTAAACATACGGCATACGAGCTATCCTAAACTAGGGTGGCTTTTTAATTTCTATAACTGCTTTTGTCGTTTATATACGCTCTGATTTCAACGTGGCAAACTTCATAAAAACGTGTAAAATGGAGACTACAAGATTTGCAGAAAGCAGGTTCGATGGATGAAAAAAACACTACTTATATTAATGTCTATCCAGTTTTTGGTTTACCTAGGTTTTGGAATTATTATTCCCGTATTGCCAGAGGTTATATTAGAGCAAAATTATAATGAAATTCACGTTGGTGGTCTATTGACTGTTTACTCCTTAGCTTCCTTCTTTACTGCACCATTATGGGGAATGCTATCTGATCGTATCGGACGAAAAACACTTATTTTAGTTGGTCTAGTAGGATTCTCATTAAGTTTTTGGTTGTTTTCATTATTTTTTGATTCACTGTTTATGCTTTATTTCTCTCGTGTGGTTGGAGGATTATTTTCTGGCGCTCTTTACACTGCAGTTACTGGGTTTGCAGCTGATTTATCAAATGAAGAGAATCGTAATAAATATATGGGATTTCTCGGCATGTCGATTGGTTTAGGTTTTATCTTTGGTCCAGCAATCGGAGGAGTATTAGGACATATAGATTTAGCACTTCCATTTACAACTTCTGCGATTTTATTACTTGTTATTTTTGTTTATGCTTTCATTATTTTAAAGGAACCAGAACGTACGGGTGAAGCTAACAAACGCGCACTTCTTCCGAAAGGAGCAGCGAGTTTATGGGGTTACCGTATTAAATATCTCTTCTTATTTTCTTTCATGGTGACGTTTTTACTAGCAGGTCTTGAGGCAACGTTCCAATTATTCCAAATCGAAAGAATCGAAATTACCCCTCTACAAATAGGTTATCTGTTCATGTTCAGCGGATTTGTCGATGCGGCAATTCAAGGTGGCGTGGTGCGGCGCATCAAAAATGGTACGGAAACAAAATGGTTATTATATGCGCAAATTATTACGGCAGTCGGATTATTTATGACTGTTTTCACTCAAAGTATTTTCTGGGCTGGACTGTCTTTATGTGTGTTCACTGCTGGAAATGCGTTAGCACGGACAACTATCGTCTCTCTAACTACAAAAGAATCTGGCGGACGCTATGGTACAGCAGCCGGGATGTCCTACTCGATGGATAACTTAGGTCGCATTATCGGCCCATTATTGTTCGCTTGGTTATTTACAAAGCAACCCGACAATATTTATATGCTATCTAGCGTGCTTGCAATTGTTTCTATTGGTTTAATCTTCTCATATCGTAAGTCAACGAAGTCATTAAAGGATGTTGCATAGGATTGACCTTTTTATTAAGAACAGGTGAAGGAAAACTCAACCCGTTTAGTTGAGTGGTACAAAACTCAAATTAAACACATAATCGGACTGTTAATTAACATATAATTAGCAGTCTTTTTTCATTGGTATATAGCGACTTTCACTGAATTAGATACCCTTTTAACACAACTATTAGCAACTAAATCATCCAAGTAACAATGCTAATTAGCTTGTTAATCGCTATGTTAAAAGATACTTCAAAAAGTTCGATTCAAGATTCATGTTATACCCTTACATCTTATTAACGAGAATACTATTTGGAATATTATAAAAATAGTTGTATAGTGTTTGGAGATGTTAAATTTTGTCTTATTCAACTAACGTACGCAGGTTTAGATTAATAAGAAATCGAAAAATTGTATTTGAAGGGAGTAGTTCATTTGAAAGCTAATATTTCTCTTTTTGTATTTTTAACTTCACTATTATTAATAACTGGTTGTACGCCTAGTAATTCCGTAGAAACACATGAAACAAAAAAGGAAAATGCAATCGTTATAGTAGATGAGAAAGTATTAAAAATTGGAGACTCAGAAGAAGAGTTTTCATATTTAACAGGCTTGTCGGAAGAAGAATTAAAGTCATATGAACTATTTACCAAGGGATATGACACAAATTACTTACAAGGTTTTTCACCAGAAAAAGTTATACTTATATATATTCATTCAGCAGTTATCGATGATATAGAAGCAATCTATTCGTTGGCTTATATTGATGGTGTACCGCCTGATTTTGATACTTTCAAAGAAAAATATTACAAAAATCTTAATATATCCAACTTGGAAATAGCCCTAGATTTCAGATATTATAATTCAATCAAAATAAAACAAGAAGATAGTAATGGCTTATTGGTCGAATTAATGGTTAGTTATGGAACGTTCACAGCGTCAACATTAATGGGATTAAAAAAAGAAAATGATTTATGGAAAATTGAACTACCAGACTTATTCAAAAATTGAGCTCTTATGAATATATTTTCTTCAAATAACGGATGCTCTAGTTAAAAAAGTGGCTGTCCACTGTAGGGTTGCTTTTCTTATTGAACTAACGCGGGCGCTTTAGTTCAATAACAGAAAATTTTAAAATGGAAAATTCACCTGAAATTGTAACACCAATTCGTTTCAAACGTATTAAAGTAAAAGTGCGAATCACAAGTAAAATCATGGCCAATACAAACAAAACAGAACCAATCATACCAAGCACGACATACCCATCTTGATTAAGAATTGGAAACTACATGAAATAGGAACGTGCGTCAAACAATTCATTCTCAGGAAATGGGAAATATAAATACATACATATACATAAAATAACCGCTGAACTAATGAGTGCTGCCTTATTTCTTATCATTTTATCCATACCAAGAAACGTTAGCAAGTGGAATTACAGCCATTTCATATGATGGCAATGGTACGTGCAGTTTTCAGTATGTGAATGAAGACTTATCAAATGGTGAATGTAACCTCATGTTACATAATCGTAGCAATGAAGCTGTGTCATTTGAATTGGAATTTTTAGATTCATACTTTTTAGAAAATGAAGTTCGAATGGAATCACTCATGAACTTGGGAGGCCCATATAGTATTTCGATAGAAGCAAAAAGTAAAAAGTCTATTCATCTGAAGGAATTACTAAATTTAATAGATGTTCCAAAACATACAGCTGGAGGAACATCTATGAATATCCATTTTAAATTAATTGATGGAGAGATTGTACGTATTTTATGAGTAATGCTAATTGTGATAATTGAATTTCGGTTGTTGAAATAGTTATGGCTTAGTTCTCACTCAAGGAGAACTAAGCCATTTTATGCGTCAAAATAAAGCTAATTGATTTCTTAATTGCGATGATAATTTACATATCAATATATTGCGAATTCGAATGTTATTTTGAATGTTTTACCACTCAACTGAACGGGGGAAGGAAAACTTCACCTGCTTTTTTATAGTTTACGCTCTCTCGCATAGGAGTTGATGTCTCTCGTATAGCTAATAATCCCTCTCGTAAGCGCTGAGCTCCCTCGTATGAAGTTCATTCGCTCTCGAATAACTAAATCTAATCAGCTTTCTGATTTCAGATACCCCACTTTTTTCTGTCCGAGCTCTGGATGAGCTGCTCTAACTACAGAAGGTCTTGCCAAGAATAGAGTTACCAATATTAACAAAATGCTTGAGACAATTAAAATACTTTCTGCTGGGAAGACATCATATAAGAACCCAAACAATACCATTCCAAGTGGCATAAGAGCCATTGCACAAGTTTCTAGTATAGAAAATACACGCCCCTTATAATCATCCTCAATCATTTTCTGCATCATTACCATAATCGGAGTGTTCGTTATAATCATGGATGCTCCAAAGAAGAACATGATAATGACATAAAATACCACAACCACTGGATAAGAAATATTGATTAACAATGGTAAAGCAACAGCTCCCATAATAACACCCATGACAATGATGCCCCATTTAGATACTAAAAACGGAAATTTCAATTCCTTTCGCACAGAGAAATAAATAGACAAGAGTAGCATTCCAATAGCAAATGCCCCTTCTGTAAAACCAAAGTGTTGAGCATTCATCTTCAATTTTTCGATTAGGATGTATGAGTATCCTACCTGATAAGCACCAAACAGAAAGTTGATAAATAAGGAAATAACAACCATTGTTTTTAAAATAGGTTGCTTCATCAAGTAATGGAAGCCTGCTTTCATACTCTCTAGCATTGGTTCCTTCGCTTCCCCTTCAACTACTTCTTTTCGTTTTGCAAATAGTTTAAAGTCCATCGTAGATTCCAACATAACCGCTATAACGGAAGCAATCATATACATAATTAAAAATACATGCATAGGTACCGCCCCGTATAGAAGTCCCCCTATCGCCGGGCTTCCAATTGCCGCAAAAGAAATGGACATTTGGTTAAGCGACATCGCTTTTTGAATTCGTCCCTCATCTATTAACCCTGTAATGGACGAACTAAACGTTACACCGGAAAATAAAGAAGTTAACGATAAGATCACGGTCGTACTATAAATCGCTACTAAAGATAACCCGGCAGTCAAACTCACTATAAGCAGTCCACCAATTGCGATTGTCGTAGCAATCTGTGCTACGATGACAATCATTTTACGAGAATATTTGTCTGCAGCGTATCCTGCAAAAGGTGCAACTAATGTCCGTGGCAAAATACTACAAATTAAATTTAACGCAAAACTAGATGCCGAACCTGTTAACTGTAAAATGTAAAAGCTAATTGCAAATGCATATACCTGTGCCCCAAAAGTAGATACTAGTTTACTAATAGTGAACGTCCACAAGTGATATGTCGCTTTTTTAAGTTTTAATACCTCATCCATCTTCCTTACCCCTTCGTTTTGTGAATTATCAAAAAGTTTAATTTGATTAAACAAATAATATCATATTCATCCTTCCATTTCAACAAAAAGTTTAATATAATTAAACTATTATAAAGAGGTGAAAAAGATGTCCACATTAGGCGAACGTATTCGTGCAATTCGTAAACAACAGAAAATGACGCTTGAAGCTCTAGCAGGTGCAGAGTTAACAAAAGGTATGCTCAGTTTAATAGAAAACAACAAAGCAAATCCTTCGATGGAAAGCTTGAACTATATCGCTTCGCAGCTAGGTGTTGAAGTAACTGAGTTACTGGAAGAAATAAGCGGTCAAGAGTTACGAAAAGTGTTAGATCAAGCAGAATTTTTACTTACCGCTAAGGATTATGAATCTGTAGATGAGCTTGAACAGGTGAAATCTTTAATAGAACCATATATACCAAAACTAACTCAAGGATATGAGGCAACACGATTACTCGACATATACGGAAGATGCTTAGCTTATTCTTCTCCAGATGAATCTGTTGCGATGCTGAAAAAGGTCGCAAAAATGTATGAAGACTTACATTTAATAACTAAAAGTGCGGACATAGGGAGAAATCTCGCAATTATTCCTTTTATGAATCACCGGTATCAAGACGCATTAGATGTTCTATTAGAGGAACGGAAAAAGCTGGAGGAAAACCCTCTATGGATTGATCCATTATCGCGTATGGATTACGATTATTTAGAAGCAGTACTTTACTTTGCATTAGGAATGAATTCAGAGGCCATTCAATTGATGAACGATGCTATTCTCTATTCTAATGAACAGAAAATATTTAAACAAATAGATAATCTTTTTAGGATAGCCGCAATACATGCCATGATGGAAGAAAACGTCGAGAAGAAGGATTATTACTTAAAAAAACTGGAAGCCTACAGCGAATTTGCTGATGATGAGGATTCCAAATCATTTATCCATTACGCTAATCTACATTACTTAAATACATATACAAAAATGTATGTAGAGGCAGATGCTTTATACAATAAATTCTCTTTAGACCAGATGAATAAAAAGTTATTTACTCCCTACTTCCAACTCGAAAGAGCAAAGACTTTATATGGATTAGGAAGAGTTGAAGAGGCATTACAGAAATTCGATGAAGTGAAAATTCCAGACTTCGTCCACCATCCATTCGATTTATCTATTTTCTATGAGAAGGATGCATACATTGCATTATGCTATCTAGAACTAGACCAAATCGAAAAGGCAATTAGCTCGGTAAAAGCCGCAATGATCAACATTGAAAAAATGCCAGACACACCTTATAAAATATTTATCCAAAACGTAAATGAAAAAGTGATGAAACGTTCATAGGGGGATCAGTTTATTGAAGAATAATTGGTTTTGGGGAGTACTATGTATCATTATATTAAGCTGGATGGGTAATATTATTTATTTTGAAGTGCATCAATTAGAAGAGCCTGTTGTGTTAGATGCTTACATTGATATTCCGACCTCTAAAAATGCTGATTTTTCTTTATTTTATTTGACTAATAGCAGTGAAGTTGTCGAGTTAGAAACACTAATTGCTGGTGGGTATACCTACAGTAATGAACAAAACTTCTTTCCGTGGTTTGGCGATATTACAGCACAAATGTACAGGCAGCAGTTTACACATCAACTTTTAAAACAAGCAAGTTTTACAATCGACGAGCAATCTTTTGAGCATTTTGCAGAAAGTGTGCAAGGTAATGATCTGTATGCTCGTTTTACAAATGGCCAGGTAGTAACTTTCGAGTTGGAGAAACTGAATTTCAAAACTCCACTTACTGAACAGAGTTTCTTGACGAGTAAAGTTAGTTTTGGAAGCAACCAGGGAATCCAAGGAGAAATTTTTGAAGTAACCGAAACTATTCAGATGGATGCGCTTGTACTTCCCGAGTCGATTAAAGATCAAGTAGATTTGAAAGTGCAAATATGGTCGGATACCTCCTCTGACAGATTAGATTCCAATAAAATAATGGAACAAAACTGGAAGGATATAGACGCTCCACTATACAACGATATAAACTGGCCATTAAAACTGGAGAAGGGGGATTCCGTCGGACTGATCTTTCAAGTTAAATATCGTTCTTATATAGATATTGTCCATAACTGGTCGGGCATAACAGAATCCGGAAAAGCCTTTACTTATTCTTTTCCTCTTCTAATTGAACCTAATCTTTCCAACCAGGATATTGTGGATATTGTTCAAAAAGCAAGGGGTGAACATAAATGAGACAAGGATTTAAGCAAATTATTATTGGCTTTCTATTCGTCTTTCTAAAAATACAAATTGTTGTAGATATTTTACCAGATTTCATCGGCTATATCTTCATATACAACGGTATTAAGCAAATCGCTACTTTATCGTCTCAATCATATGAAAAATTAAAAATACTTTGCATTATTTTAACAATTATATCTGTCCCCAACTTTTTCTTAAACGATCAGATCATTCAACAAACCGAATGGCTAAAGTATTACCCAAATTTGTTAGCACTTGTCAAAATAGTACTCGTTTATTACCTTTTTCTCTTACTACGTGATGTTGTTAAATTACTTCCTACAGATGAAGCGCTCGATAAAACAAATCGGATGTTCACCTGGTATATGTTCGTAACACTCAGCGCGTTATTGATGCAATCCTTTTTGTTGAACATTCCGATGGATATAAGCACTCTATTAATGATCATCGTTATTGTTGCTTCTGTCATAATCGAAGTTTATTTTCTTGTATACCTACGTAATATACAAAAAAAGTTTCCGAAAGATAGCGTAATTGACTATTCTGCATAAGTGAAGTGCTGCCATCTATTAATTGTTTAATAGATGGCAGCACTTTTACTATTTGATAGCGTTTAGAATATATTTAGTCATGATAAATTCGATAGTTGTCTAGCCAATTCATGAGCTTCATCCAGGCATCTTCAAAATTTGGTTGTATACAGGAGACTTGCAGTAAGCCCTTTGCGATTAAATAATCGCTTCTATAATGAAGGTCAAATCCCGACATCCTAGCATCTTCCGCTAAGTAAGGGAACTTTTCCTCTATCCATGTAAAGATCATTGGATAATGGTCATCTGAAAGCAATTCAATCCCATGCTTGGAAACTTCCTCTTTGATAAATTGCATGCGACTTTGTAATAATTTATATCTTTCTCCGTTTTCATAGGACACTAACGCAACCTCTAAGCTATGTACAAACTGAGAAGGCATCGTAAATGGTATTACATTATTCACGCTTAATCCCAGATCTAAATACGAAGGAATATTATTACTCGCTGTTATTTCAGTGTTAGCAAATACAAAGGATAATCCGCTCATGGTTCCAATTGCTTTACCACTTACACCCGTAGCTAGATACACGCTGTCCAATTTAAATGGTAGTGCTCCAAAAGAACTTACACAATCCGCACAGAGCAAGACATTATATTGTTCACATAGCATGGATATTGCATCCAAGCTATTTAACATGCCGGTAGAAGTTTCGCCGTGTACCATTAAAAGCCAACTGTAAGCTCCCGTGGCAAGCTTTTCTTCAATCAGCTCTAGATTATAGGGGCTCCCCCATTCAAAAGTAGCTACATCAAAAGATAGCTGCCAACGTTCCGCTTGTTTTTCCAACCGATCACCAAAGGCACCATTTTTAACGATTAAGCCTTTCTCTCCTAATACGTGTATCTGCGCTATCATTGCGTCATTTGCTAACGTGCCACTACCTAATAACAAGTGGACATATGCTGCACCACTCATTGATAATAGGCTTTTCTTTACTCGTTCTAGCATGACCTTAAACTCATCCGTTCGATGGGACACCGGCTGAACGGAGAATGCTTGTTTTATGGCATCAGATTGTTGCACAGGCCCTGGATAAAAAGAATATCTTTTTTGTTTAAATCGAGCCGCAACGGATTGATCGAAACGATCTCTAGTTAGTACCATTGGGATAAATTGGGCTTCCTCTTTACCCACTGGATCAGCAAACGGTTCAAAACCAAGCTGATTATATAATTTCTGTTCCCGTACAGTTCCCGATATTACTGCTGCTCCATATCCGTTTTCATAAGCGTAATCGGATAGAGCACGCGCTAAGTAATAAAATACTCGTCCGTTTCGATGTGCTTTATCGACAGCCATTAATCGAACCTCACATAACACTCCAGTTAGTGCATCCTTTGGCAAAAAATTCTCCACTGGTCCAAGCTTTAAATCGAGAGAAAAAGGACGGACAGCTCGAAATGCTACCATTCCAGCCAACTCCTGATCCTTTAATACAATGACATATACGTTCTCATGATGAAACGCATCGACTCGCATCCCACTAGGATCCGGCTCGTGCTGTGGAATTTCCTCCACAAACGTTTCATAATTTAGTCGTGCAATTGCTTCAAATTCTTTTTCCGTACGTGCAATTTTACACCAATACATCCCTATCTCCCCTATCTATTCACTAGAATGATAGCGTTCGGTTCTTTTTTCCAATAAACTAATGCCTACCACCAACAGTACTATTGCAATTCCTACCATCATACTTACATACGTCCAAACACTACTTAAAGTTCCCTCGTAAACTGTAACTCGTTTCATAGCCTCCATCGCATAATAAACAGGGGACAGCCATCTTATAGCGAGCAAGCCCTCGGATTGAACAATTTCTAGAGGCCAATAAGCCCCACCTATCATAGCAAACGCTACTGCTGCCAAAGAAATAACAACACTACTTTGACTAATAGTTTTAACTAAAGAAATAACTAAAACGGAGAAAGCCATTACGATTAATACATAGATAGCTGCAATGAAAATTACATTCCAAAAACCATCGTACATATTTGTATTTAAAATGTATCTAAATACAAAAAGAACAAGCAACATTTGGATTAATCCAATAGCGTAACTAAAGGACAAGTGGCTAAAATAGAGTTGAAATCTACTAATGGAGGCTAACTTCAATCGATTCCAAACACCTGATCGTTTATCATCCAGTATAAACTGGACATTAATAGATACGGTATAAAACACAAAAAATAACATAAATCCAAATAAACTTTGAAGGGCATTATCATAACGGAAAACCTCGGATTCATCCATAGCTTCCATTTGTAAACTAAATGCCTGGTCATCTTGTATGCTATTTGCTACCGTTGTCCACGTATCTTCTCCTCCAACGTTGATTACTCTCTGCTTAAAACTAATATCTTTATATGCGGAATCAATAAGAAGCGATAAATTTCTGACACTATCCGATTCTGACGCAGCTAATACGGTATAGGATGTTTTATTCAACAAAATACCTACCATCCGGATATCTTTCTTTGCTTTTTGTTGTAGCTCTTCCTCCGTAATTTCTCGAAACAGATATCCGTCATCATCGTTTAATCTTTCCAATACAGCTTGAGTCGTTTCCGAGCCATCCACAGCAACTGATATACTCATCTTTCCATTACTTGAAGCACCAAGTACATATGCCATTACTAAAGTCATTACCGTCATCATGATTAAAACAATAGGTTTACGCTTTAAATTTTGTAATCTAGCAATCCATATACCCATCATTCTGCCACACCTCTTCTCGGAAAGAAAACAATTGAAAGTAATATACAGATTATTACTAATACATATATCACTGTCATAAATGGCCAAATAACGGATAAATCCTGGCCTTTTTGTATAGAAAGAATTGCTGACATCGTAGCGCCATTAGGAGTAAAATCTCCAATTTTCCCAAGAGTCTCAGATAGATCTCTTATACTAAAGAAAGAACCGCCTAGGAAAGAAAATACGGTAATGACTAAACCGTTGAACAGGTTTGCTATGCCATCTGTTTTTGTTCGGAATTGAAGTGTAGTTAACAAAGCTGATAAAGAACCAATAAAAACACTAAAACTTACTATAGTAATTATCATTGCATTTATATTAATCCAATCTATCCCTAACGCGAACCTTCCAAAGAGAAGCATAATTATTTGCTGTATAAAAGCTACAAGGGAACCTGTTATAAAAATAGAAAGGGTGTACCAAGTAGGGGAAACCCCTGCCAATAAAATGCGGTCATACACTTTCCACTGAACTTCTTGCAGAGCAAATCCTGCTAAGAAAGATGGAATATATAATGCGAACATCACTAGCATTCCAACTGTGTAATAAATGGATGCAGGAATCTTCCGTTCATTTGCCTCTAGCACTTGTTCGATCTTTTCCACGCTTGTTTGATTGTTCAATATTTGTTCTGGAGAAACCCCGGCATTGGACAAAGCCAGAAATTTTGTATATTCACTTTGCCATTCCGTTAAAATAGAACTAATAATAGAAGCACGAATTTCATTTTCTTGATTGAGATATAAGGATAAGTCCAGTAACTTCTGTTTATTAAAATAGGCTGTTTCTATATAATCTAAACGAAAATTTGCTGGTATACGTAAAATTCCATCAATTTTCATATCCTCTCGCAAAGTCTCCATATCTGCTTTTTGTTTATCTTCCACTTTTATATATTTTTTAATCTCGTCTGAATTTAATATATTGTTTTTCAATATGTGGGCTGGGTCATTTTTTTCAAATTGAAGGAGGAGGCTTTCTAAAGCTGGACCAGTTAGGCCTTGTTGCTGGAGAAAGTTCACGATCGCATCTTTTTCCTGATCCCAGGATGAATCATCTATAATTACTAGATTTGCTTGGATTGCCTGCTCCTCTTCTCCATCCATTATGCTACCTAATGCATTTGATAAAATGGTTATTAACACTAATGGCATGACCAACAAGATGATTAATGGTTGTTTATTTCTGCTTAACATTTTCAGTTGCTTCAATATTAAAGTAAATAGCATCACTCCATCTCCCTATCTAATCTCTCAGTGCTTTTCCGGTCAAATGCAAAAATACATCTTCCAAAGATGGTACTTTAACTATGGCAGCGGTAATAACAACATTGTTTTCCGCAGCAATTGCAAAAATAGTTGCCAGTGGCTCTTCATTTTTCGGCATCGATATCGTTAGTAACTCTTCTTCTGTTCGAACAATCGCAGTAGGGAGCTGATTAGTTAATGCCTTTTCAAAATTTGCATTCACTAAGTTTACTCGTAGTTCAATAGTTTGGTTAGAAGAAACTAGCTCTTTAAGTTCTTCTTTTGTCCCATAAGCAATTATTTCACCCTGATCCATAATATAAACTTTATCGCATAGGAGCTCTACTTCCTCCATGTAATGGCTTGTATATAATAGAGACATTCCTTCCTCTACAAACTGCTTAACGGTTTCTAAAATATAGGCTCTCGATTGAGGGTCAATTCCAACAGTGGGTTCATCCATTATTAAGATGGATGGTCTATGTAAAAGCGCAGCACCAATATTTAGCCGACGTTTCATCCCACCAGAAAAAGTTTTAACTATATCCCTTTGTCTATCAGACAATCCGATTTTCATTAGTACTTCCGTAATTCGTGTCTCTAAAAGTTCACCTTTTAATCCATATATTCTTCCGAAAAAAGCTAAATTTTCTCTTGCGGAAAGCTCCGGATATAAGGCAATTTCTTGAGGGACCACACCTAATTTTTTACGCAAAGGATCAGGATCTTTCGTAATAGACTTTCCATCCCATAGAACTTCCCCACTTGTCGGGATAATTAAAGAAGAAAGCATCGAAATAGTCGTCGATTTCCCTGCTCCATTTGGACCTATAAGACCGATAGATTCTCCCGCCGGCATTTCCATATTCACTTGCTTTACTACTTCTTTCGTTTTGAACTTCTTAGAAAGATTTATTGCTTGAAGCATTATCTCATCTCCTTACAACTTAGTTATGCCAATTATATCAAACTACCACGTAAGTTTATGTAAAGATATTTTAATATTTAGTATTCTTCCGTAGTTGTAAGAATTTTAGTTGACAATAATTTTCAAATAAGAAAAACCGGGCAAAAAAACGACCGGTCCTTGAAAGTCAAAACCTGTTTCTATCGTTTTCAAAGGGCTTTGGACAGACGTCTTGCTATATAATTACCGTTTGATTTTTTAAAGATGCTGGTCGTGACTTCAGTCACGACCAGCATCTTTTTTTCTCGGTAATCTTATGGCGATTGACTGTCCGTTCTTCACAGGACATTTTTATATATTCTCTTATCTTTCAAAAAAGCTGCCCTTTGAAAGGACAGCTTTTTAATAATTTATATTACACTTCGTCAGTTGCTATTTGGTTTAAAGGTGTGTTGTATAAATCTACATCTAACTCACCAGTAAGTTTTGCAGTTGCGACACCTGCTGTCATGGATCCACTTACATTTACTGCTGTACGTCCCATATCGATTAATGGCTCAACTGATACTAGAAGACCAGCTAATGCAACTGGTAAATTTAATGCAGATAGTACTAGGATTGCAGCGAATGTTGCACCGCCCCCAACTCCTGCTACACCAAACGAGCTTATCGCTACTACCCCAACAACCGTTAAGATGAACATCGGGTCTAATGGATTGATACCTGCTGATGGGGCAATCATAAACGCCAGCATCGCTGGATAAATTCCTGCACAACCATTTTGACCAATAGATAACCCGAAAGATCCAGAGAAGTTGGCAACTCCTTCAGATACGCCCATTTTAGTCGTTTGTGTATGAATGTTAATTGGTAGGGTTCCTGCACTTGAGCGTGAAGTGAACGCAAAGATTAAAGGTTCCGCTGCTTTTTTAACATAAGTAATTGGATTTAATCCAGATAGTGTGATGATTAATAAATGAATCGCAAAGACTACTGCTAACGCTACATAAGAAGCGAGAACGAACTTACCTAAATTGTATATGGCACTAAAATCTGATGTTGCAACGGTTCTTGCAATAATTGCTAAAATGCCGTATGGAGTTAAACGAAGTACTAGTTTAACTACTCGCATTATTAATGCGTAAATCGCATCAATACCTGTTTTAATCGTTGCTGCAGTTTCTTTCTCTTTACGCGCTATTCCTAAATAAGCAAACCCTAAAAATGCTGCGAAGATAACTACTCCAATAGTTGACGTTGGTCTAGCTCCCGTGAAATCTAAAAATGGATTTGCAGGTAATAATTCTAGGATTTGGTCTGGAAGTGCTTTGTCTGCAACTTCTGCAGAGCGACCTTCATAGTATTCTGCACGTTCAGTTTCTGCCTCGCCTTGAATGATTTGTTCTGCATTCAGATCGAATAATGCCGCAGAGCTAATACCGATAACTGCAGCAATGGCAGTTGTTCCTATCAAGAAACTTAAAATAATTGCTGCCATTTTACCAAAATTTTTACCAATCGTAATTTTTGTAAACGCCCCTAAAATAGAGATGAATACTAAAGGCATAACAATCATTTGTAATAATTTTACGTAACCAGTACCAATCAGATTATACCAAGGTACAGTTTCTGCCAATACTTCCGAATCTACCCCGTAGGCTAAATTCAACACTAACCCTAGTACTATTCCTAATCCTAGGGCTGTAAATACACGTTTCGAAAATGAAACATGTTTTTTCTGCATTATGATTAATACCCCAACTAAGAGCAGTAAAGCTACAATGTTAAGAATAATAAATAATAAATTCATATAAATACCTCCATCTTTTGTGCTTATCATATAATAATACTTTTATCCCTATTGGTCAAGTAGGGATTACTTTCTGATTTATATATGTCTTCCCTACTTTCTTTGTGACAAATCAGCTATACTAGAATTAAAATAATAAATGTATAAATAAACATGCACCGGGGGTGAAAATTTGATAGCAAGTTTTTATGGTATTATCGTTTCCGGCATACTTGTTTTAAATATTTCTTTGGCAATTGCACTGATATTTTTAGAACGTCGAGATGCCTCCGCCACTTGGGCGTGGATCCTAGTACTTTTCTTTATACCTGTTTTAGGATTCGGTATTTATTTACTATTCGGTAGAAAGCTACGTAAGAAAACGTTATTCCGTTGGGAAGGAAAAAACAAGATTGGTATCGATAATCTCATTGAATTTCAAATGGAAGCTATTGAAGATGACTCCTTCGATTTTCGTCTAGATGATGCGATGCACTATAAAGAGTTAATTGTCATGCATTTACGTAATAACCAAGCCGTCTTAACCCAAGACAATAAAGTGGAAATCTTTACCGATGGACGAGAAAAGTTTGATGCACTACTTCAAGATATCCACCATGCGAAGGACCATATCCATATTCAATATTATATTTTTCGTTTAGATTCCTTAGGCCAAGAAATTTACCAAGCAGTTTTAGCAAAGGCTAAGCAAGGTGTGAAAGTAAGGATCTTATATGATGATACGGGTTCCCGTTCTTTAAGAAAGAGACATTTCAATGAACTCATAGCGCTAGGTGGTCGTGTAGAAGCATTTTTCCCTTCCATCTTTCCACTAATCAATCCACGTATGAATTACCGGAACCACCGTAAAATCGTCGTAATAGATGGACGAATCGGTTATATCGGAGGATTTAACGTGGGCGATGAATATCTTGGACTAAAAAAGAAATTTGGATATTGGCGTGACACGCATTTACGTATTGAAGGTAGTTCCGTGCATCCACTTCAAACTCGATTCATTCTCGATTGGAACCAAGCCTCAGCAGAGCATGATATTGAGTATTCCGATAGATTTTTCCCAGCTATTCCGATGAAAGGTTCTGTTGGTTTGCAAATTGTTTCTAGTGGACCCGATTCCGAATGGGAGCAAATAAAAAATGGATACCTTAAGTTAATTATGATGGCCAAAAAGTATATTTATATTCAATCCCCGTACTTCATCCCGGATGCTAGTTTTATGGATACGTTACGTATTGCATGTCTTTCCGGCATTGATGTAAGAATTATGATTCCAAATAAACCTGATCATATTTTTGTTTACTGGGCAACATACTCTTATGTTGGCGAGTTGATAAGGGCCGGAGCTAAAGTATATATTTATCAAAATGGATTTTTGCATACAAAAATGATTGTCATTGATGATGAGGCTTCTACAGTGGGAACGGCAAATATTGATGTACGAAGTTTTAAATTGAATTTCGAAGTAAATGCATTTATATATGATCGAGAAACTTCTCATCAGTTAGCGGAGATATTTGAAGATGATATGAAGTTATCTACCGAGTTGACGGCAAAAATATATGAAGATAGATCAACGATGATTAAATTCAAAGAGTCATTATCTCGCCTGATATCTCCAATACTTTAATCTAACTACGCCTTAGAAGAAAAACTAAAAGTACTTTTTAAGGTGAATACCCGTTTATAACGTTTCCGAAGTGCTCTGGACAGACTTGCCGATTTAATAATTACCGATTAATTTTTAAAAAGGCTGGTTGTGACTTCCGTCACAACCAGCCTTTTCTTTTTCGGTAATTTTATTTCGCTTGCCTGACCTTCGTCGCCCTTCAAAAATTCTTAGAAACAGGCAAGTGCGTTTTGGATAACTAGAGATAAAATACTTTCCTACTGAAAGTGGAAGCTCACGAAGATGCAATTTCGTTAGCTATGTCGATTCTTTATTTAGTAACTACTTACTATTTTTCTTTATTTCCACTAGTAAAAAAGGAAATCTACTATCTTCATCCTTCATTACACAATATCATTCCTAAGTTCAACAGTCGTTTTATCTCAATATTAACTTGGACTACTCTTATCATCTAAGCGATAAGCTATGCAATATCTCCTAATTGAGTACTACTCACTTAATTGATTGGTGTTCAAGGTGGCGACTCCGGCGGGATGAGTGAGACAGATGAGATATCACAACGACGCGCTAGCGACGGTGATAGCTCATCGCTCACCCCGCGGAGGCCAACAGGATGTTGGTCACAAAGGCGTTGCCACACGAGGTGGCGCTCTTAGCCTTTGTACCCCACCTGAAACGGAAATCAGTAGTATTAATCATTCTTAAAAGTTCTATAAAACCAGCGTTCATACTATATTTTTATATACTTTCTTTCAAAAAGAGGTTTCCATTTCTGGAAACCCCTTTTTTTATATGCTAATTCCGTCTCTTACAGATCCAGGAATTCTTCTAATGTTACGTTAGCTTCGTATACTTGAGGCGCTAGTTCTTTACCAATGTAACGGAAATGCCATGGCTCATACATGTAGCCTGTAATTTTTTCTGATCCATTAGGATAACGCATGATAAATCCGTACTTATGGGCATTGGCAGCCACCCATTTTCCGGCTTCTGTTTCACCGAAGCTTTCTCTCGCAAAATGTTGTTCAAAATGTTGTTCCCCGATGTCAAAAGCTAATCCCGTTTGATGTTCGGAATATCCAGGACGCGCACTATAACGATCCGCAGCTACTTGACCATCATTCGTTACGTAGCGGTTATAAAGCGTTGTTTGATAGTCAAATGATCGGTACGTACTGAATGCTATAAGTGTATAACCAGACAAAGTAGCTTCTGCTGCCATTTCTTGAAATGCGGCTCTTGCTTCTTCGCTTTCACCAGGTGCATAATCTGAAGGAAGAGGATACTTTTTACTAGCAATTACTATACCTTCTGCTACTGTCGGTTCCTGCGGTAATAATTCATTTCCAACGTAGCCCTTTGCTCCAGACATATCCATTTCTTCCACAACAGGCTCCTCCTTTATGGGAATTTCCTCTTTTGGTTCTTCTACTATAGGCTTCTCCAGAATCGGTTCTTCTATTTTACCTACTGCAACCGGCTGCGTTGCCTCTGTCAGATTACGAAGTTCCTCTATACTCTTATCTATATTCCACTCATTCATCCCTACCCAAACTACTGTGACCCCAATCAGTAGCCCTGCAAAAGTTCCAGAAATAATATATGGCCATTTTTTCTTCTTTTTTTTCTGTAACAAATTATATCTTGATTGCATTTTTTTGAATTTCCTTCTTTCTCATAACGTTATTTCTAGTTTACCATTCTTCCGATAACTATTCTTGTATTCAAATTGAACTTCACCAAAATAATTATACCTATCTTTATCGATAATAAAATCCTTCTAAATCAGTAAAAGCGTATCTACCTACTATAGGTAAATACGCTCTTATTTGCTTATTAAAATAGTAAAGAAACTAACACAATTATAAATAGAATGGCAAATAAAATGGACATACCCTTCATCCATTTCGCCTCTTTAACGAAGCCTTTTTCCTTAAATTTTATCGCTCGGAAGCCATTACTTAGAGTAAAGATTGCTGTCATTAATAATATAGCCATACTAATATTTCCTTTAATGATAAATACCAATGCTGAAACACTAACTGCTGTCATCAGTAGACCAAAAATCCAATTTCTGTTCATATATACACCTCTCATATAAAAAAACGAAGCAGCAATCGCTTCGTTTTCATGTTATACAGACTCTTCTGCTTTTTCTGGATGATTCGAATAGAATTTACGCCCCAAATACGTTTGGAATATCAGTAATACCCCACCTACAGCCCAATATACTGGCAGTGCTGCCATAGAACTGAAGGAAATGAACATAATCATAATAGGCGAAATATAAATCATCATTTTCATTTGTTTCTGTTGTTGCTCAGGTACTGTCCATAACGAAACTTTTGCTTGTATGAAGTAAACTGTTCCAGCAATAAGTGTCATTACAATATCAGGTGACCCTAGGTTAAACCATAAAAATGGGTGAGCTTTAATATCAGCCGAATACAGAATCGCAAAATACAATCCCATAACAATTGGCATCTGAATCACCATTGGTAGACAACCCATGTTTAGTGGATTCACTCCATGTTTACGATATAATCCCATCATTTCTTGTTGTAGAGCCGCTTGCTGTTCTTTATCTTTTGTTTCTTTTAGTCTCTTTTGGATATCGTCCATTTCAGGTTTAAGCTTGTCCATTTTTTGTTTCATGCCTTGTTGCGTTTTATAATTTCTAAGCATTAAAGGCATAAGAACAAGACGAATAAGCACGGTAATCGCGATAATCGCTAATCCGTAACTACCATTGAACATTTCTCCAAAGAAATGTATAAGAAATTCAAAAGGTCGAACAAAAATATTATAAAAAGTACCTTCTTTGTTTTCTACTCCAGAACATCCACTAAGCACTAATGCTGCAAATACTAGAATAGAAAATAAACTAACCTTCTTTTTCAAATCCATTCACCTTCACTCATCAAACTACAAGAAGTATACCTTACTATGAACCTATATATCAAATATAATCCACAATATTTAAACAGACTGTTGTTCATTAGGAAAATTATATTTAAAACTTGGATATTCTTGGTTATCTCGATATTGCTTCGGTGTTAGTCCTGAATACTTTTTGAATATGCGGGTGAAGTAGCTTTGATTGCAAAAATGAAAACTATTCGAAATATCCGATATAGCTTTATTTGTATTTCTTAAAAAGTATTGGCATTCTTCCACTTTACGAACATTTAAGTATTCCACGAGCGTCACACCCGTTTGCTCTCTAAAGATACGAGAAAGATGACTGGTACTAATACTAAAATGTTTAGCAATATCCTCTACTGTTAGATTTTTCTCTATTTCATCATTAATATAAAGGATTACTTTGTTAACCGTTTGATGTCCAAAGGATGGTTTCTTTCTTTCGGTTATGACCATTACAAAAAATTCAACTAACTCATCCGCGCATAGCAAAAATTGTGCGTCACTCATTTTAGTCTCGATTGTTTCAACACATGCAGTATTAAATGCCATCACTTTATCAGCTGGGACTTGGCTTTCATTTAACTTTCTTGTCATAATAGCTGATAGTTGTATGTAGTAATACTTCACGTTTAGGATCATATTTTTACGTGTTCTAGCTATTATTATATCAATTATACTTCTTAAAATTTGTTTCGCTTCCGGAATTTCAAAGGAAAACATTTTTTGGAAAAGCTCTTCTTCTAATTCTAGAAGAGAATCTAAACCATCGACTTTTGCTGTCACACCTATTTCTCTATTATAGATCTTGGAGAAATTCTCTAAAAATTGCTTCTCTACAGTCTTCATATGTCCCTCTTTTTCCTTCTTATTAGGTCTTATTGATCACAATATCCTAATAGGTATGTTGTATTAATCTATATCATTATCCTGGAAATTCGGAGTTTTTACAACTGTTAAGTTTCAATTTTTTTGGGAATTAGCATTTTTAAGTGTTTCGGCAATACTTTTATTTCTAATGGGGTACTATCTCCCTCATCTCCATCTACATTACAATATAAGGGTTTTTGAGTTTCGATTAATATATTGGTCGATTCAATCACCTCAACCCCATTATCCTTTTCTAAGGTTCCAAATATTATTTTCGTACCCATTCTAGCTATAGAAGCTAATCCTGCTTGTTTTATAATATAAATATGTAATTTCCCATCATTTATCTCAGCGGAATTTACCATTTTTTCAAATCCACCAACTGAATTCGTCAGTGCCACTAATATTAGCATAGGTGTACCCTTCCAAATACCTTGATCATGCGTTATTGTCATCTCTATCTCTTCACTTGATTTAATAGCTTTGGCACCTTCTATAAGATAAGCAAGAGAGCCCATTTTTGTTTTTTGTTCAACAGTTGTATCAGCTACACGATTAGCTATCTCACCGATAGCTACTATATTCATAAAATATTTATCCCCTATTTGGCCAATATCCACCATTTGTGTGTGAGTCGCTTTCAACGCTTCAATGGCAAGCTCCGGTTCCAACGGAATTCCTAATGCACGCGCAAAATCATTTACAGTGCCGAGAGGAACAAACGAGAATAATGGACGATAGGGTTGATTAGCAAGCCCATTAACTACCTCATTAATCGTTCCATCCCCACCCATTGCAACTAAAAAGTCTATTTTCTCTACACAAGCCTGCTTAGCAAATATGGTGGCATCCTCTTGCTTCTCTGTCTCTTTAATAATAACTTCATATCCCATTCCTTCTAACACATTAATAGTTGTTTCTTTATACTGCTTCGCTTCTGCTTTACCAGCAGACGGATTATAGATGAACATTGCTTTCAAAGGAACTCCCCCTAGCATATTTTGGTCTACTTCAAATTCCCTTTATCGATAATTTTAAAACCTTTTACTGAATAAATGTTAAACTATGAGTAAAGATCATTATAGAATAGAAATGAGGGGCAGCAATGCACTTTTTCATATATATTATTATTTTTTTCTCGTTCTTCGACTTATTTTCCCAACTACCAATCATGAGTCCCTTTGCTGAATCGTTAGGGGCTACTCCTTTTATAACTGGATTAGTTGTTGGAATGTACTCTCTTTCGAATACATTTGGGAATATCATATCTGGATTTTTAACCGATAAAAAAGGACCCTTCTATATATTAATCATCGGTTTGTTTGCTACGAGCTTTTCGTTATTCCTTTACCAACTTGTCAGCGATCCTACTGGGTTATTAGTGGTAAGGTTTATACATGGCTTAGTTGCTGGACTGATTGTACCTGCAGCGTTTACTTATTCTGCAAATAAGACTTCAAAGGAAAAGCGTGGTAAAGGGGTTGCACTATCTGGTGCATTTGTTGGACTAGCTGCTATCGCTGGTCCGGCAACAAGTGGAATTCTCGCAAGTAAAAAAAGTGAGGTATTTGTTTTAGGAATGACTGGCTCTATCATGCTTGTATTAAGTATATTAGCGCTCGTTTTGTTAAGAAAAATTGCTATCGAACGAAAAGATAAGGAAGCTTCCTCACAACATACCGTTCTTTCTATTTTTCAACATACTGGCATTGTTAAATCATTTGCAGGTGCGTTTTTCTTAATGTTTTCCCAAGGTGTATTGGCTTATATGCTACCTTTAAAGGTATTACACCTTGGATTTGACTCTAAAACAAGTGGATTTCTTCTAAGTACATTTGGTCTTGTTGCCATTTTGGTGTTTATACTACCGACTAATAGAATATTTGACCGGGTGAAGCCAGTTTATACGTTTACTTTTGGAATGTGTATGATGGGAATAAGCATGTTATTACTTGGTCAAACAGATTCACTGAATTTACTTTACGTCTGGATGGGGTTATATGGAATAGGATTTGCGTTTCTATTCCCTTCTATTAACACACTTTTAATCGATTCAAGCGAACAGTCATATCGCGGTAAGGCGTACGGCTATTTTTATGCTTTCTTCTCTATAGGAGTTGTTATGGGGTCAAGTATTACTGGTTTTCTTGAACTAGATGCAACAAGTGGATTTACTATGACAGGAATCATATTGCTCATAGTTTCTACCTTGATCATTGCAACAAGAAAATAATAAAACAGGAATGTGTCTATTTGCACATTCCTGTTTTATGAAGCATTATAATGTTATTTGGTCTTTTAGATTAGGTTTCTTTTCTACTTCAACCTTTTCTGCATCCTTAGAAGATTTTTTAGATTTATCCTGCACCTCTTCATTGTAATACTGGACACTTGTCAGAGCACCTTCATCCACCATGTTGTTATCAGGTATATCATGCGGATCTGGATGTCCCGCTGTCGTTAAATCAGATTTTTGGTGATTTTGCGAGTCTATGTAAGCATTCACTTTAGATTTGGTATTATTAAATGCTACTAATGCTTTGTCACGATTTTCTTTTTTACTAAAATATGCATAAGCTCCTGCTGCTAATCCTGCTAATAAAAGTGATTTGTTTTTTGCCATCCTAATTACCTCCAAGTTATATATATAGTTTATATACCCTATTATGAATAAGTTCACACCTTTTTAATAAATTTAGTTTTTAAAGGAGATTTAAGTAATAGAATAATAGTTTAAGCGTTTTATATTACATTTTGATTTCTAATTGAATTTAATTCTGCGTAATTGTAGAAGATTCTCATTATTTTTGTTATGATTACAAAAAGAATTTAGAGGTGATTTCAAATGATTAGGGCGACTACGTTAGATGATATTTCGATAATTCAACAGATCGCAAAGGTCAGTTGGAACGATACATATAAAAATATAATACCTATTGACATACAAACGCTTTTCTTAGAAAAGGCTTATTCCCCTATGATGATTGTCAAAAGAATAGAAAAAACTATTTTCTTAGTTGCTGAATGTGAAGGTAAGCCAATTGGTTTTGCCAATTTTACATATGTGGACGAAGATGGAGATGCTGAACTAACTGCAATCTATATATTACCTGAATACAAACAGACTGGATTTGGAAAAAAACTTTTATTAGCTGGGCTAAACGAAATGCCATCTGGTCAACAATTATTTGTTTACGTTGAAAGCAAAAATGATAATGCTCGTCATTTTTATGAAAAATTCGGCTTCGAGTGCTTAGAAGAATTTGATGAATACTTTGAAGGACACCCACTAACTACCGCTAAATATGTTTATCTATTGAAAACACCGGCCATTTAGGTCGGTGTTTTTGTTAACTAAAGTGTCTTTTCTGTAGCGTAGAATTCCTCTTGAAATTCAACTGGTGGTTTCCGTACAAAGCACATAATTGCTGCGGAGTACAACAGAATTGACGTTAGCGATATTATACCTGCAAATAGACCAGCAATGATAAACATAATTCCGGCTAATTTCGGGTTTTTGTTTTTGGAAATAGAAACAATCCCAATGATATTCAAGATCAAACTAATAACAAGAATAATAATAAACACCCAACCAAATATGTTCAATGCATCAATAATTATATCCATATCACCGTCATGAACTTGTAAGTCCGCCTCAGTCAATGCTGGGTCATTGGCAATCATGTCCTGGAATTGGGTTTTGAATGCCTCATCTTTCAGTACGCTGCTTCCACTTACCACTAAAATGGTTATTAAAATAATGCTTAGTAAAGTCATAATTGCACTAATTACACCTAATACAATTTCTCCTGTACGTGACATAGAATTCACTCCCTTAATTTTATATGTTCCTTTTACTCTACGAAAGTTAATCAAAAAAGTTTCGTATAATTTTAATGTCCCCTTCCTAAAAATAGTTTAAACCTGTTTAAAAATTAATGGACTGGGGTAACATTAAACTATCAACGAGAACAGAGAGGATGAGTTTCATGGAGAAAAAGATCATTTTTAACCAATCAGATTTCTTTTATATGTTAGCAGGTGCATCAGTATTAACAGGAATTTTAGTGTTTTTTACACAAATTTAATAAGTTCACAATAAAAAAGCAATCCTTTTCTCTTAGATAGAAACGGATTGCTTTTTGTATTATGCTTTTATATCATCATATTCGTCAGATTTTGAGAAGGCTGCCACTACATACGAGCAAACCGGCTCCATTTTTAACTCCTGCTCTCGCGCATAAGTTGCAGCGCTATCCAATAATTTCTTGGCAACTCCCTGGCCTCTCAATTTATCAGAGACAAATGTATGATCCATCACCATTATATCCCCAAGTAACGTCCAAGTAATCTCTCCAAGTCTTTCTCCCTCTTGTATATATTGATACGCAAATACATCGTTGCCTAATTCTTTAAATTGAAATTCCATCGATAACCACTCCTTTTCTGAATTTTAGCATATTTATTTGTTTATTGACAACGGACGCAACTGAGCTTCGATTTCTGCTCTTCTTGTTTCTAAAAAAGGTGGTAGCGCTAATCTTTCTCCCAAAGTCTCCATTGGTTCATCCGTATCAAATCCAGGTTCATCAGTTGAAAGTTCAAATAAAATACCATTTGGCTCTCTGAAATAGATAGCCTTGAAATAGTATCTGTCCACTAAACCAGATGTAGTGAAGCCTTTTTCTCGTAAACGCTCCTCCCACTTTGGATAATCTTCCATTGTAGGAACTCGGAATGCAACATGGTGCACACTACCGCGTCCAGGTCGCTCTATTGGTAAATCTGTACGTGTCTCTAGATGAACTTCTCCAGCAGGCCCGCCTTTTCCCGTCGTATAAACTTGGATAGCTGGCATTTCGTTGACATCAGATGGGTAAGAACCTGCTAAGTTAAACCCAAGTATTTCTGTTAATACCTTTTCAGTAGGTGCTGATTTTCGAACAGTAAGCTTCACTGGACCTAGGCCAACAATCGCATTGTTAGCTGAAATTCCCTCTTTAACCCACGCTTCTCCATACGGAATTCCAGTTCCATCGTCCACTACTAGCATATGTCGTGCCCCTTCAAAGTCTTCAAAGTAAAGCGTATTGCGACCAAACCGCTCTTTAATGGAATCATGTGGTATATCCAACTTCTCAAATCTATTTTTCCAAAATTGTAAGGCTTCCTCGCTTTTTACACGGAACCCTGTATTACTGATACTTGATACCCCAGGATATGTTCTTCCTGCTTGTGGTATGTCAAAGTATGTCATGTCCGTTCCCGGTGTGCCTACTGCATCAGCGTAAAATAAATGATAGGATGACGGATTATCCTGATTTACACTTTTTTTTACTAATCGCATTCCTAATATTCTTGTATAAAAGTCATGATTTTTATCCGCATTTGCAGTAATTGCTGAGACGTGATGGATTCCCGCTAATTTCATTTGTCTTCCTCCTCATTATTTTATCTTGAAGTTGAGATATATTCATTCAATAATAACAAGTTCTTGTATTTTGTGCAAATAAAGAGCACAAGGCTTTAAGAAATTACCTCCCGAAAACCACATTACCCACCGAACAAAAAGATGTTGGATCCTCTAATAAACAGAAACGTAGATATGACGTTGATTTCCGCTCCGAGCGGACGCTTTCCGTGGACACGGCTTCAGCCGCTTCCCTCGCTTACGCTCAGTCCAGGGTCTTCAGCTCGGTGCACCTGTCGCTTCGCTTTCGGTGCAGAAAACATTTGCTGTTCCCACTGGAGTCGCCGCTCTGCGATCCAATCAACTAGATTCACTTTTTATATATATCGGTACTTGGATATAAAACCACATAAGTATAGGTGCATTATCTTCAAATAACTAATCATGAAAATGACTCAAAAAAGAAGATCTACTTCTTCTTTCATTATAAAATAGTATCCCTAATCTGATAGACGGTTTTATCCCTCTTTTGACTTTGACTACACTTATCTTCTACGCGCGAGGCTATGACCTGATTGTTGAGTAGAGTACTACACACTATATGAATTGGAGTGAAAGGTGGCGACTCCAACGGTATAAGCACGAGCTGAAAGCCCCGCAGGAACTTTGGAAAGGGACAAAGGCTAAGAGCGCCACCACGCGATCGCAACGCCTTCGTGACCAACATCCTGTTGGCCCGAGGGAGATTGAAGCCGTGCCCGCGGAAAGCGTCCACCTGAAACGGAAATCAGCAGTGTTCTTCATTTCTTCAAGTCCTATGAACCCAGTGTTCATAGAACATTTTTATATACTTAATCTTGAACAAAACAAAACCCTCCTATCTTATGAAGAAGGAGGGTTCACGTATTAGTTGAAAATAGAACGAATGGAATCGATTAGATTATTAAAGAAATTTTTGACACTTGCCCAAAATCCTTCATTGTCAACTATTTTACCAATTTTATCTTCAATTGTTTTACTTAAATCATTCAGTTGATCCGACCACTGACTGAAGTCTATATCTAATTGACGAATGCGGTCCATTAAATCGATTAATAGTTGACGATCTTTTTCCGAAAGCTCAATTTTTAGATTGGCTAATTGCTCAGAAACAATTTTCTCCACTTCTTCACGAGAAACTGGATTTTGTTCAGCAATTTGCTTTTTAATTTCCGTTAATAATTCACTTACTTTTGCTTCATCAATACCCGCTTCTTGTGCTAAATTAGTGGCAATAGAAAGTTCGTCATTTGCTACGTCTGTGCGCTCTGGGTCTAGTTTTTCACCAGTAATCTCATACGCTTTGTAAATTCCTACTAGAGCTGAATGGCCAGTTACAGGCTTGGGTGCAGCAATTTCTACTACTGCATCCTGAATCCCTGCCGTTAGCATTGCATTTGCATACATTTCGGACGTTACTTCTGTAATATTATCTTGTGTAACAATGCTTATCACAAGACCTTTACCAGCATCTTTTCGCGTAATCTTAGCGGAAGAGAACATTCTTGCAGATGCATCTCCGTCCTGTAAATAGGTTGCTAAATCTGCCCCAGTTACTTCGATTTCCTGAACATCTGATGTATCCGTTATTTTCAAGCTTTTCTTTACGCTATCTTTTTGTTCAGCAGTCAGGTTTCCACCATACACCACGATAGGAGCACCAAATTTTTCGTTTACGACCTCGTCAGTGGAACTATTTGAATCTGCAAATGAATAAGTAGGTGCAATGACCATGCCAAGCAATAACATTACTGTCATGAATGGTAATAATATTTTCTTCATTCTATTTACCCCTTTCCTTTCCATTTCCTCAATAATACGAAAACAAGAGCAAAAAGTTCCGACTAATCGATTCTTTTTACTCCATGTAATTTACATTTTCAATTGTGTCCAGCCATCTTCTTGGACAATTTTTTTATCTTTCATCAGTTTACCTAGGGCGCGTTTGAAGGCTGCCTTACTCATACTGAACATTTCTTGGATTTCATCTGGAGTTGACTTGTCTGTAAATGGCATTTTACCTCCGACGTCATTTAGATAACGGAATATGGATTCCGCATCGTCCTCCAAACGTTCATGAATGCGTGGTAATAGTGAACCATTCAGAGATCCATCCTCTTTCACGTCAATAATCCGTACAGTCAAATCTTCCCCTAGTCTCGGTTCATTTAATCGTTCTGACTCATGCACAAAAATACGATAGTTTTCTGGAACACTTAACAAAAAAGTCCCTACAGGAAGCAAACGATATGCACGAGCTTGAAGATTCTGATTGAATAATGTCGTTGGAGCGTCTATATATAGCTCTTCTACTCGGTCCTCGGTAGCTAAACGACCGAATAGCTCACCATCTTTGTCTGTACGAAGAGTCATATACAAATGATCACCAACAGCTGGCCATAATTCTTTGATCTTCGGTAGATCGTCCTCTTTTACCTGAACTTCCTTAGACGTACCAATATCGACAAGAACTCCTTCTCTATCTGCTACTTTAATAACACGAGCCCAACCATATGTGCCTTTTTGAATGAATGGAAGCTGCGTTGTGGCAGATAAATTACCTCGTCTGTCCACAAACAAAAATGCTTCAATTGCACCACCAACCTCTAAGTCCTCTGGTGCCTCAGATGCATTTAAAGGTATGTCCATTCCATCATATGTTAAAATCCATTTCGATCCGTCTTGCTCTTTCACTTGTAACTTTACTATTTCTCCTGATGCTGTTCCTATCAAAATTACCGCTCTCCTTCTGACCAAATATAGTACTAATATCTTAACCTGTTTTTTTAAATTTATATAATGTAATCATAAAGCGTCACAGTTTGTGCTAATTCCCTATAATCGATTCATACGAATCATAAGCAATAATTGCCCAAAACTCAACCCACTATCCTGCACAAGGGTTGTATGTATGTTATGCGTTTGTCATTTCAAAACTTTAATAGTGATTACTCACTATCTGGGTCCTGTAATTCTAAAAGCTTTGACTGTAATGCTGGGTTCTCCTCTAGAAATAATACTAAACCTGCAATACGATTGATGGAGTTCCAACTTAAATGATGCTCAATCCCTTCTACATCATTGTAAATATTCTCTTCCTTTACACCAATGATCCGTAAGAAATCTTCTAAAAGTTCATGTCTTTTCACTAATTTCTTGCCAAGTTTCATCCCTTTTGCGGTAAGTGTTAGTCCCCGATACTTTTCATATATTAAGAAGCCATCTTTATCTAGTTTTTGAACCATTTTTGTTACGGAAGATGGTAATACAGACAAAGCTTCTGCAATATCAGACACACGAGCATATCCCTTGTGCTCGATTAACAAATAAATTTGTTCGATATGGTCTTCCATGCTTGGTGTTGGCATATATATCTTCCTTTCATCACTACTCTATACATTTTACTACAAGCAAGACCCTATCACAATTCTAGATATTTTTTACTATATATTTCAAAAGAAAAACATCTAATTTTCATTTCTATTACATAGAAAAACCTTATCTAATAAAGACAAGGTTTTTAGTGACGATGAGGATATTTTCCAACAACATAAATGGAGTGGATAATTCTTTTGTTGATCCATTCTAAGTTTTCAGCAGTATTTAATCGCTCAAAAACGGCGGTTCTTCCTTTTTCTGTTGTAACGTAATGAGCAGGTAATGTATTTAAACTCAATGCGATAATATCTCGTTCGCATCTGTCGCATTTGCAAAAGGTTTGATATTCGGATCCTCTCATCATTACTCTGACCAGGCTATGAACTATTTCTTGCATCACATTCGTAAGCAATGACAAAACTCCTTTCATGCACATTAAAATGTAAGCATGTTTAATACTATACCCAAATGGGTAAAATTTAATATCAAGATGACTTGGTAAATAAAATAAAGAGAGGTTGATAGACCATGGGTAGAATTTTATGGGGAATTATCGTAGTATTAATCGTACTTTGGTTACTTGGCTTAGTATTTCAAATAGGCGGAGGACTTATTCACACACTATTAATTATTGCAGGTATTATTTTTGTAGTTCAATTGATTAGCGGAAAACGATCAATGTAAGAAATGGTGTTGCCAAATTGGCAACACCTTTTTAAATTTCGCATTTATCTATCACTTAAAGCTTTTAAATGGATTCTTGAGATTGCCTAACTTTGGCATATATACAAGTATCCCTAAGCTTTTTCCCATCTGCAGATAAAGAATCTTTTTGTAGGATTCCTTCTAATATATATCCTGCTCTTTCTGCAACAGAGCGACTTCGGACATTTTCGCTATCACAACGAATTTCTACTCGATTGGCCTGCAATTCCTCAAATGCAAATTGAGTAATTCGATCACAGGCTTCCGTCATTAAACCTTTTCCTTCAAACTTGCTATCAATCCAATACCCTATTTCAAATTTACGAACATCCCAATTAATTCGATGTAATCCTGATGCACCTACAAATTCACCCGTGTCTCTTAAATACAGCTGAAGTCGTAAATCCTTTCGGGTTATAAAATCTGCAACGGCTTGGCGAATGTTAGTAGTTATCTGCTCCAATGACTGCTTTTTTTGAGCCCATGGCATCCATTCTTTTAGAGCTGTATCCGAATTAATTACCGCTTTCCAAATTTCCTCGGCATCTTCTACTTTAGGTGCACGTATTAACAAATGCTCTGTGTAAAACTCTTCCGGAAAAGGAAGTTCTTTTTTAACAGGGGAAGGTTTTTGAAAATCTTCATCCCATTTTACTGGGGTGGCAGTACCCTTTAAGAAATCCTCTCTCGTTAGGCCATATGTTACAGCATCATAATAGGAATCCTCTTTAGGTGAAAACCAAGCTTGTCTCAGCTGGGCTTCCTTTACAAATCCAGCTCGTTCAAATGTTTTTCGCATCGCAAAGTTATCCTGTCTTGTATGACCTTCTAAACGTATTTTCGCTTCTGGAAGTTGGAATACATACTCCGCTATACGCTTTAATGCTTCGGGTCCATAGCCGCTACCTCTGGCATGATCTGCAATTCGCAAGTCAAAAAGAGGAATCTCATCTTGTAAGTCATAAATTTTAACGAAACCAACTTTTTCATTTCCTTCATTTTCAATCCAAAAGGTTTTGACTTCATCCGATTGATACCCACCCTCTTCAATCGTTTTCTCTATTAGCTCCCTTGCCGGGTGTGAGTTTCCATGATACGGCCAACTATTTGTCGTCATGAAGTGAATCAGCTGCTCTTGTTCTTCCATCGTCCATTCCGTAAGCTTCATATTCCCGCCTCCGTGCATGCTATTTATTTATCTTTAAAAGTCGTAATGAATTCAATACTACTAATAATGTAGCCCCCATATCCGCAAAGATGGCAATCCATAACGTTAACCATCCTGGAATAATGAGAAGCAGTGCAATTATTTTTAATCCTAAAGCAAACATAATATTTTCTTTAATAATATGCAATGCTTTTCGGCTTAAACGGATTGTGTAAGGCAATTTTTCTAAGTCATCACCCATTAAAGCCACGTCCGCTGTTTCAAGCGCGGCATCTGTTCCTACTCCGCCCATTGCAATACCAACAGTTGCTGCTGCTAATGCTGGAGAATCATTGACACCATCCCCAACCATTGCAACCATTCCGTACTTTTCTTTTAAGGCTTTTATAGCAGAAAGTTTTTGTTCTGGCATTAACCCCGCCTCTACATCCGTCATTCCTAACTTCGCTGCGATGGCATTTGCTGTACGTTGGTCATCTCCTGTTAGCATAACTGTATGCCGTATGCCTGCCTTTTTCAGTTTTTCTAGCACCATTTTACTTGATGGGCGTATTGGATCTGCTACTGCTATAAACCCTTGATATACACCATTTGCCGAAGCAAGCATGACTGTATTTCCTTCCGATTGAAGTCCTTCGATTTTAGTAATGACTTCTATTGTAACAGTGCTTATCGTGGTAATCCAACCGACACTTCCAACTGACCATTTCGTTCCGTCAATTACACCCTCTGCCCCTTTACCGGTGAGAGATTGGAATTGTTCGATTTCTAAAGGATGAATATGCTCTTTTGCGCCATATTTTACAATTGCCTGCGCCAGCGGATGATGAGAATAAGTTTCGATAGACATTACATTTTGCATAAACTCTTTTGGGACATCGGCTTCTACATGTGTAACCTCTGGATATCCTTTTGTAAGTGTACCGGTTTTATCAAAGGCAATCGCTTGAATTCGACCAATTTCTTCTAAGTGGATGCCACCTTTGATCAATACCCCATGCTTCGCTGCATTTCCGATTGCTGTAACAATGGCAACGGGAGTGGATACTACTAACGCACATGGACAGCCTACTACTAAAACCGCAAGCCCTTGGTAAACCCATGTTTGCCAATCAGCTCCGAACAGCGGAGGAACTATAGCCACTAATATCGCAATTATTATAATCGCAGGTGTATAATACTTCGCAAACTTATCTACAAATTTTTGAGACGGTGCTTTCTCTGCTTGCGCTTCTTCTACAAGATGGATAATTTTAGCTATTGTAGTATCTTCCACTCGTTTCGTCACTTTCACTTCAAGTGACCCTTCTTCGTTTAACGTACCAGCAAATACTTCGTCATCTATCGACTTCATGACCGGCACCGACTCACCAGTAATGGATGCCTGATTTACAGCAGAAGCACCTTTTAATACAATTCCATCCATCGCAATTTTTTGTCCTGGTTTTACAATTAGTACATCATTTATTTGTATAAAGTCTGTATCAACCTCCACTAACTTTCCATTTTTACGGATAGTTGCGGTAGGTGGTGCAATGTCCATTAATTGACTGATAGATTGTCGTGCTTTATTCATCGAGTAGGCTTCTAATGCCTCACTGACAGCGAATAAGAATACCACTACAGCTCCCTCGCGCCATTCCCCAATAATCGCTGCTCCAATAATTGCAATGGTCATTAGCGTCTTCATGTCGAAATAAAAACGAGATAAATTGACTAGTCCACCTCTAAATAAGTCAAAGCCTCCAACTAAAATTGAGACGATGAATAACCCTATTGCAAGTGGATGCGATTCGTCGTAAGTGAATGATGCGATCATCCCTATTACTAAAACAACAAAGGAAATAACCGTCAAGACATTCTCTTTTCGTTTGAAAAAAGGGACTTTTTCTAGTTGACGATGTTTGACAGTTGTCACTTTTATGCCATCGAATGACCCTGCTTTTTCAATTTCCTCTATCGATGCTTTTCCAATGACGGAAACCTTTGATGCACCAAAATTAACTGTGGCATCCTCTACCTCGGGAAGACTTTTAATATTATGTTCAAATTTCATGGCACAGTTGGCACATGAAAGGTTTTCTAATCGATATTCTTGCTTAGTTGCTTTCTCCATCCTTCTCACTCTCTTCTATTGCATGTTCATATGCAATTTTTACTAAAGCATTCACATGATGGTCTGTTAAAGAATAATAAACTAATTTTCCTTTTCGTCGTGATTTGGCTAGTGATAAATCTCGTAATAATCGTAAATGGTGGGATGCTGTTGCTGTAGAGGAACCTATAATTTCTCCAACATCACAAACGCAAAGCTCTTCCTCTATTGTTAGTGCATAGGCTATCTTCAATCTCGTTTCATCTGCTAGGGCTTTGAAGATTTTAACAGCCATCGTTAGCTCTGGCATTTGCTTCTTTACGGAAAGTACTACATCTTCATGTACTTTTGTTACTTCGCACATATCTTTTGCTTGCATGCTTTCACCTCATTCAAATCATTGTTTGATTGTTATTTATTATATGTTCAAAGTATTTAAAACGCAACTTATTCAAATAGGCGTTTGAATGTTTATTTTTTGCTTTCTTATTTACTTGGTAACGAATGATTTTTTAAATAGGGAAAACCGGGTATAAAAACGCCCGATCCTTTAAGGTCTAAACCTGTTTCTATCGTTTTCTAAGGACTTTGGACAGTGTTTTGATATATGATTATCGTTTGATTTTTTAAAGAGGCTGGTCGTGACTAACGTCACGACTAGCCTCTTTTTTTCTCGGTAATCTTATGGCTATTGACTGTCCGTCGCCCTTATACAACTTTTAGAAACGGGTAAGTACATTTTTGGTTAACTAGAGAAAAGATACTTCCCTATTCCTAGAAGAAGCTCACGAAGATGCAATTTCGTTCGCAATCTCACTTCTTTATAAAATTGAACACTTACTAATTCTTTTGTTTCCACTTGAATAAAAGAACCTGCTTTTTTCATGCTCATTACAACATAGAATTTCTAATTTAAAATTTGAATAAATCACTATATTAACTTATTCACTTTAACCAATATTATTGTTATCCACGTGATAAGCTATGCCCAATCTTATAGTTGAGCACTACTCATTTCATTGATTGTAGTGCAAGCCCGCGGAAAGCGTCCGACTGGAACGAAAATCAGTAGCATTAATCTATCTTTAAATTTCTGTAAACTCAGTGTTCATGCTGTATTTTCATATATTTTCCTATCAATAAAAAGCAACCGAAGATTATTATCTTCGGCCGCTTTTTATTAGTTTGCTTTTAGTATTAATTCATAACCTTCTTCAATCTTGCCATCTATGACTGTTGTGTGATAGTTTCCTTCTACCCAATCCTTCACTTGGCTATGATACCATTCGGATTTCATATGACCACTTTGTCCTGGTCCTACGATATGATAGGCCTCATTTAAATTAGCCAAATCTGCAACAAATCGCCAGGACGCTCCGTGATCCACTTTTCCATCCTCTCCGTAACCAGCTGCTTGAACGGTTATATTGGATCCTCCGATTGGCACTGAATCTGGATTTAGTAGATAAGCTAAAATTGGAGAAGCCCCTCCTAACGGATGATCAAACGTTAGCTGGTGGTAATCTCCCCACTTCCATTTCTTTTCGTTCGAACCAAACTCTTCAGATATTTCTTCGGTCGCTTCTACAAAAGATTCATAAACCCACTCATCTACACCACCGTAGGACTCTAACCAAGCACTTTGCTCGTTATTATAGCCTTTTCGTAGTAATTGGTCTGTAATATTCCCTTTACCAGGTAACATCGAATATACATCCTCAGGCATTTCCTCTTCTAGCAAAGTCTGAGGCAGTTCTTTCATCCATTTATGAAATACGAGCGGAGCTGCTTGATCTTTACCATCAACTTGATCCCACTGCTCCAGTAAGGTTAGAATTTCTTTATATTCACCTTCAACATCTAGATTTTCGACTGACCCAATCATTTGTGTCAGGAATTCTTTAGCATATAAATTTGTTTGATCCATCTGTAAATTCATCATATCTTCTTTTGTGAAATCTGATTTACTCTCAAGTACTTCCGCAATTCTCTCGTATCGATATGATTGGGCCCAAAAATCAGTAATATGATATGGATAGGAACCATCCACAACTTCATTGTTTGCAGTTGCTATAAATCCTTCTTCTGGATTCACAACAATTGGAAGTTCATCATACGGAACAAATCCATCCCAGTCATAATCTGCCGAGTCTCCAGGGACCGGTAATTGACCATCCCCTGTCTTTCTTAAAGGTATTTTACCATTTGCTTTATATGCAATTGTCCCGTCTTTGGCAGCAAATACAAAGTTTTGTGCCGGTGCATGGAAATCCTCCAAAGCGACTTCAAACTCTTTCCAGTCAGACGATTTATTCATTTTTAAAATTGCTTGTAATTCAAGTGTTGGTTCTAATGCAGTCCACTGCATAGAAAATAATGCCGACGCTTCCTCATCTTTGAATAATACATCGGAAATAATAGGACCATGCCTAGTCACTACTACTTCAAAGGGTATATCATCCTGACCTTTTACCTTGATAGGTGAATCACGAACTTCCGCCTGCTCCCATTCCCCTTCATATAAGAATTGTGTACGGTCATCTGGATTTGGCGTTTCAATATAAAGATCCTGTACATCCGGTCCTACATTCGTTACTCCCCAAGCAACCTCTTCGTTATGACCAAGAATAATACCTGGTATACCAGCAAATATAACTCCACTTACATTTTGCTCTGGTGATTCTAAATGCATTTGGTACCAAATGGATGGTGTACTCAACCCTAAATGCGGGTCATCTGCCAGTAAAGGAAGCCCACTTGCTGTCTTTTCCCCACTCACAACCCAGTTATTACTACCATTAAATTCGTTCGGTAGCACGGACGAATCAAAGTAGCCGCTTACATTTACTCGATTACTAATATTTGCCTCTATTATTGATTGGGCATTTTCAGGATAAGTGATGAAAAGTTCCTTCGCCTTTTCTTCATCCAATTCGCTCAAAGCCCAATGTCTTATTGCAAGTGTTGACCAGTTTCCACCTAAATCATATGCCATATACTTCCCAATCGCTAACGAGTCAGTTGGTGTCCACTCTTCTGGCTCGTATCCTAGTAACTTAAACTCATAGCTAAACTTATTTTCTTCTTTTGCAAATTCAATGAAATCATTGACCCCTTCTGCATAAAACTTTAATACTTCCTTCGCTTCTTCACTGTAGCCATCATAAGATTTCTCGGCAGCATCACGTAAGCTGAAGGTTAAGAAAAATTTATCAGTATCAACAGCAGCTTCTCCTACAACTTCTGCCAAACGACCACTAGCCTGCCTTCTAGCAAGATCCATTTGAAAAAGCCTATCCTGTGCTTGCACAAATCCTTGCGCTCGGTAAAGGTCTGCATCTGATTGTGCAGTAATATGTGGAACCCCATCTGTATCACGAACGACTGTTACATCCGAGTCTAATACCTCCATTGCTAGTTCCCCTTCAATAATTGCTTTCGTGCTAGACAAATACATATTCAATCCAATAACGCCAATAACTGCTAGTGCAACAATAGTACCTATAATCCAAGCAGTTATTTTCCACCCTTTTCTCATAATCCTTGCCCCCTTTGCTCTTTTACAATATTCGACATTTGCGGGAATTTCCCTTCCAATAAAAAAGGGAAAACGGAAAATAACGAAGCCCATCTTGATTATTTTGCATCCATATAAAAAAGACCCATGAATAATTATATTCATGGGTCGAGGCTTGTATTAGTCTATATTTTCTCCAACAATTTTCACTTCAAGCTCTAGTTCGACGCCAAAATTTTCTTTTACTGTCTCTTTCACCATTTCAATCGTACTAATATAATCGGTTGCAGTGGCATTATTTTTATTGACGATAAAACCCGCATGCTTCATAGAAACCTCTGCTCCACCAAAGCCTTTCCCTTGCAAGCCACTATCTTGAATGAGCTTTCCGGCAAAATATCCTGGTGGCCGTTTAAATACACTACCAGCAGAAGGGTATTCTAACGGTTGTTTCGATTCTCGTTGGAAAGTAAGATCTGCGATTTTAGCATTAATCTCTTCTTGATTTCCTTTTTCCAATAAAAACTCAGTCGATAATACATAATAACCTTTTTTCGATATAATACTTTTTCGATAACCTAATTCCAATTGCTCTTTTGAAAGCACCAACTTTTCACCAGTTGAAGTTAACACTGTACATTGCACAATTACATCTTGGATTTCTCCACCGTATGCTCCTGCATTCATTGCCATTGCCCCACCAATAGATCCTGGGATGCCACAGGCAAATTCTAAGCCTGTTAGCGATTCCTTTGCTGCAGCCTGTGACACATCAATAATATCAGCACCACTTTCAGCAATTACTTTGTTACCATCAATCATAATTTTATTTAAATTTTCCAACCGCAGTACAATTCCTCTTACTCCACCATCACGAACTACCATATTCGAACCGTTTCCAAGTAGCAATAACGGTATATTATGTTCATGTGCATATTGAACAACAAAGGCTGTCTCATCTTGTGTAGTAGGAGTAACAAATAGATCTGCTTTCCCACCCATTTTAGTTAATGTGTGCAAATTCAATGCTTCATCTATTTTAATATTGGTCGGACTTAACTTTTCATTTAAATTTTGAAACACTTTTTGTTTATTCAAAGAGGGACAATCCTTTCTGCTTTAACCTGGTTACCCTTACATAGTATGCATTTTCAAGCATAATATATCAAGCGAAAAAGTTATAACCATTCTTTAGACCAAGTCTCGATTCCGCCAACTACTTCTTTTAGCGCAAGACCTTTATCCGTCAAGTTATATTCTACCCGTATAGGTACCTCTGAAAAGACAGTTCTTTCAACTACTCCCTCTTTTTCAAGTTCCTTTAAACGCTCTGATAACAAACGACCACTTATAGGAAGAGACGACTCAATTTCATTAAATCGTTTTGCTCCATCTATTAGTTGGTACACGATTAGCGTAGTCCATCTTTTTCCTAGCAACTCCATTGCCTTCGATAAACGTGGACATAATAACGTTTCTTTCATCTGATTCACCTCTATTACTACTTATTATATTCCTTTTTTCGCACTTTGTAAAATTAAAGTAATTTAATTACTTGACGTAACTAATATATTAATCTATATTTAGTTACATAAAGTAACCATATGTTTAATTATTGACAAAAAGAGGGAAAAGAAAATTATGGCATTATATATTACTTTGAAGTTAAAACTCTTGATTTCGAGGTAATATTGTATTATACTAAAAAAAAACACAATCCTTAGGAGGAAATAATAATGACAAAATTTAATCTTGACGCAGCACATTCTACAATCGACTTTTCTGTAAAACATATGATGGTTTCAAAAGTTAAAGGGTCTTTCACTAACTTCACAGCTGACTTAGATGGTAATGCTGATGATTTAAACGGTGCAACTATTAGCTTTGATATTGATGTAAAATCGATCAACTCAAACAACGCTGATCGCGATAACCACTTACGCTCTGGAGATTTCTTTGATGTAGAAACATACCCAAGCATCAAATTTGTTGCAACTGATATTAAGAAAAAATCTGATGGTGAATATGATGTAACTGGTGACCTTACGATTAAAGATGTTACAAAACCAATAACATTCGACGTTGAATATGGTGGTAAGGGTACTAATCCATGGGGCCAAGAAGTAGTAGCATTCGCTGCTGAGTCAAAAGTTAACCGTAAAGAATTTGGTTTAACTTGGAACCAAGCTTTAGAAACAGGTGGCGTTTTAGTTGGCGAAGACATTAAAATTACTGTTGAACTTGAACTAAACCCAGCTCAATAATTAATGATTACACGAGACTATCCTATAACTTTAGGATAGTCTTTTTTAATAGATAGGAAAGTATAAAAAAACAGCATGAACACCAGTTTTTCAGGACTATTAAGAATGATTAATACTACTGATTCCCGTTTCAGGTGGACGCTTTCCGTGGGCACGGCTTCAATCTCCTCGTCACTACGTTCCTGCGGGGCTTTCAGCTCGTGCACCTGTCGCTTCGCTATCGGTGCAGAAAACATTTGCTGTTCCCACAGGAGTCGCCACCTTGCACTCCAATCAATTAAATGAGTAGTACTCAACTAGGAGATATTGCATAGTCTCTCGCTTAGATAAGAAGAGTAGTCCGAGTTAATGTGGGGATAATATCGTCTGTTGAAAGTAGGAATGAAATTGTGTTATGAAGGATAAAGATAGTAGATTTCCTTTTTTACTAGTGGAAATAAAGAAAAATAGTAAGTGTCTATCCAATAAAGAAGCAGAATAGCGAACGAAATTGCATCTTCGTGAGCTTCCTCTATTATTAGGATAGTATCTTTTCTCTAGTTAACAAAAAATGCACTAACCTGTTTCTAAAAATTGTAGAAGGGTTTGGACAGTCAATCGCCATAAGATTACCGAGAAAAAAAGATGCTGGTCGTGACTTCAGTCACGACCAGCATCTTTAAAAAATCAAATGGTAATTATTTAGCAATAAATCTGTACAAAGCCCTTCGAAAACAGTAGAAACAGGTTTAGATCTTAGAGGACCGGGCGTTTTTTTGCCCGTCTTTTTTAATGATAGATAACTAAATGTATAGGCATTTAACTACTCTTATATTACTCGGTGTAGTTTTTTAAATTTTGAAACTATTGCTCAAGATTTTCGTATATACTAGAGAAGAAAAGCTTGGAGGGATATGTATGGAAGAGTTTATAGGATTAGTTGCCGTTGTGATGGTTTTTTCAATACCATTGACCGCAATATGGACCACACATCTACGAAAGTCGCAAAAAGTGAAATTAATCATTGTAAAAGATGAAATTGAACTAGAAAAAATCAGATATAATAACTTTTTACTAGAAACAGAAAAAATGAGAATCGACCTTCAGCAAAAACAAACGAACTTGTTGCAGAGTTCAGATCCCCTTATTTTAGATTTACAAAAAGATACACAAACTGAGAACAAAGCTATATCTTCTTAATACAATCGTGCTGATTTCATTAAGCACGATTGTTTTTTTGAAGTATAACTCCGCACTTCCAGCCTTTTCAGTCGCTCCTATTCCAGACCTTCGATTACAATAGAATAATCAACTAAACGAAATGGGAGCTTACTATGAAAACATCTACCAAAGGGTTTTTCCAATTACTTAAGAGCCTAAAATGGCCAGTAAAAATCACCATAATAGCGATGGTTCTATCACTCTTAAGTACTGTTATTGGGCTAATCGTACCACTTGTTACTAAAGATTTAGTAGATACGCTAACAACTACTGCTTTCAATTGGAAAATGATTGGCGTATTACTTGTTGTATTCCTTATGCAGGCTATTTCCGGGGGATTCTCATTTTATTTATTGTCTTATATCGGAGAATATATAGTTGCTGATCTTCGTAAAAAACTATGGAGCAAAGTACTCCATCTCCCTATTCCTTATTATGATCAAAATGAAAGTGGCGAAACGATGAGTCGTATTACGCAAGATACGACAATGTTGAAGTCACTTATTACGGATCATTTAGTGAATTTCGTATCTGGCATTATTACCATTATTGGATCTGTTACTATCCTATTCTTTATCGATTGGAAAATGACGTTGATCATGCTTGTTAGTGTTCCACTGAGTATAGCAATCATGATGCCGCTTGGCTCCATGATGCATAAAGTATCGAAATCTACGCAAAAAGAAATGGCTTCGTTTTCAGGTCTTTTAGGACGAGTGCTATCTGAAATTCGATTAGTCAAATCTTATCGAGCCGAGAAAACAGAAACTGCTAATGGTAACGACGCAATTCAAAACTTATATCGTTTTGGCTTAAAAGAAGCGAAAATACAAGCGTTTATCTCCCCTTTTATGACACTCATAATGATGGGTATTTTAGTCGTCATTTTAGGCTATGGCGGTTTACAAGTATCTAAAGGAATCTTATCGGCCGGAGAACTTGTTGCGATTATCTTTTACTTAGTAAATATTATTGTTCCTTTTGCACAGATGGCTACGTTTTTCACCTCTTTCCAAAAAGCAGTTGGGGCAACAGAGCGAATCCAAGAAATATTCTATTTGGAAAGTGAAGCTGTAGAACTAGAAGCACCAAAGCCTTTAAAAGATGGAGTTATTACATTTGAAGATGTCCACTTTTCTTATAGTCCAGAGAAGAAAATAATTGGTGGTATTTCCTTCTTAGCGCAACCGGGAACTGTCACTGCTTTTGTCGGCCCTAGTGGTGGTGGAAAAACAACTATTTTCTCTTTGCTTGAACGATTTTATGAACCCGATTCTGGAACAATATTATTTAACGAAATACCTATAGCCGACCTATCATTACATGCTTGGCGCTCTAAAATTGGGTACGTCTCTCAGGAAAGTCCACTAATGAGTGGAACTATTTTATCGAACATCACCTATGGCATGACAGACCCCCCCCCAATGGAGAAAATTATCCACGCTGCTGAGGGAGCTAATGCCGCTGATTTTATAGAGGAACTTCCAGACAAATACGATACTCTTGTTGGAGAACGTGGCATCAAGTTATCAGGCGGGCAGCGCCAACGCATAGCAATTGCTCGAGCTCTTCTTCATAATCCAAAAATATTATTACTAGATGAAGCTACTTCCAATCTAGATAGTGGATCAGAGACATTAGTACAAGAAGCCCTAGAACGATTAATGAATGGAAGAACTACCCTTATCATCGCACATAGACTGGCTACAATTATTCACGCCGACCAAATATTCTTTTTAGAACAAGGTAAAATTACGGGTAGCGGTTCACATGATGAGTTACTTGCTCATCATAAGTTATACCAAGAATTTACCCATGGACAAGGTTTATCTTAAGGACTTTATTAACACATTTAAGAAGGATCAGAAAGTGACGAAGTCGCTATCCGATCCTTCTTTTGTTAAATCAGCCTTCAACTCTTTAAAATCAGTCCTGGATCTAAATTTATCCTTCTTTATCGTAAGTGTTCCTTGTAAGTTGGAGATTTTGGCATATAAGTATTTCCACCTGCTAACACTTCTTTTGTTTCAACATCATAAATTGCATATCTACCTCTAAATTCTTTTTCTGTGTCTTTAAAGGAATAAAAGAAATAAACTTGCCTATCAGGGCTAACAGTCTGATGGTAGTTAATATCGATATCAGGATAAGGACGAAGAATATTCCCATCAGAAGTTATATAATTTAACCCTTCTACCTCATTAAATAATAATTTTTTTCTAATATTTACAGATGCATCTGGCATTTCTTTAAAAAGAACTGTATCCAAATGTCTTTGTTGTTGCTTAGGCTTCTGCTTATATCTTTGATAAAGCTCCTGATGTATGGGATACTTTATGTCTCTTAATGCCTGGTAAAATTCATCTACAGTTTCATCAAAAACTTTTTCCTTATTTGCAGGATGTAAATATTCAATTTTTATTGAAGGTGTAGTTTGTGAATAAACAGGATTTACTAATAACATGGTAAGACTGCACGAAAATATAAACATATACAAACCAGTTAAGAAGGAATTTTTCATTTAGGTTACTCCTTTTTAAAAGTAACGTGCCCTAAATGTTCATTAACTATCCTACCGCTTTATTTCCATAAGAAAAAGTCTTTACTCCTTCTTGAATTAAAACAACAGTTAGTTGAAGAGGCTATCATAAATAAATTTAATACTATTGATTATTTTTATTCAATTGATAGTAAGCATTAATAAGCTTTTCTACTGGAACATTATCTATTTTCATACCTGTCAAATCACTATTTTGTATTTCTACATTTCTAAGATTACTGTTACTAAATTTACTTCCTTCAAGGTCACATCGTTCAAATGAGATTGGCATATTTTCATCTCCAAGATTTGTATCAATGAAACTAACTCCACCTAAAGTGACAAATATCATCTCACTGTTAGAAAGATTTAAATCGGCATATAGTGAATTTCTAAGATTTAAATTTTGGAACTTTGAGTGACTGAGATTACAATTGCTAATATGACTATTCATTACATTACTGTTACTGAATGAACTTCCTTCTAAATTTACACTATAAAACTCTGTTTTTACCATATCGCAATTCTCGTATTGGATACTTGAAATATTTTTATTTTCAACTAAGTTTTCTTTTTCTGATGAAGTTTCTATTTTCTTTAGATAACCATATTCCTCTTCAGTTTCAAAGGTAGTTGTATAACCCATTTTTTCATAAAAGTAATGATTGTTAATTTGTCTACCTGATGTCTCCAGGTCCCAAGTTCTTACATTAGGAAACTCATCCTCTATTAAATTAATTACCCTAGAACCAATTCCTTTACCTTGATAGTTAGGATCAATGAAAATGCGGTCTATTCTCCCGTAACTAATACCAGAAATAGTTATTATTATTCCACCTACAATTTCTTTATCCTGTAAGACTTTAAAATACTCCAATTCTCTAATCATATACTTAGTCATCTCAATAGAAGAATATCCTGGTGGCTGAATATTGTAATCAACTACATTTTCTTGATTTGGAAGCCACTTTTTCAATTCTTCATCAAAAGTCCTTTTCTTAATTTCTGTTAACTTTTCAGCATCCGTAATGGTTGATTTTTCAATAGTTATTAGTGACATTTAAGTATTCCCCCTTTGTATTTATCCTTATATAACCATGTGAAAATAGTATTTTCTTATTAACTCCTGCGTTACTTCAAGTAAGAAAAAGGCTTTACTCCTTATTGCAGTAGAACCCCGATAGTTGAAGAGGACCTAATATCTAAATTAACATTGGTAAGTCATTTTCAGAAATTCAAAACTATCTCCATTTGTATCCTGCGTAAAAGTGCCAACATCCTCAAACCCAATTTTTCTATATAATTTTATCGCCCTCTGATTGAAAGTCGCTACTGATAGCGTTATTCTTTGGGGTGTATATTTTGATTCAGCAAACTCTATACCTGCTTTTAAAAATTCCAAACCATTTCCATTACCGATCAAATTCGGTCTCATCCCCAACCCTATATCGATAGTATTTATAGTTACTTTATTAAAGCTAAAGAAGCCTATAATATCATTCTCTTTAGTAACAACAAAGTTTGAGTCACCTCGTTTTTGTTGGTCTAAGAACATAACAAAGTCTTCTTTATCTGCCTCCATATCGTAAAAAGAATATTCAGCATCATAATGCCAATTAAATGCAATTTCTTCCGCTTGTTCTTGTGTCATAATTTCAAATTTATATCCCACACTTATCCCCCCTTGTATTACAATATCATCCAACCATTAACCTTATTGAGCTACGGGTGCTTTCCGTTAGATGAATATAGATATTGCTATCCCTAACCAAATATTTGTGCAGTAATAGCAAATAACTCTTTATTCCTATATGGCATATTAATAGAATTCTTTATCATTATCGGGGGATTACTAACTTTTACAAATCCGCTTTTCTCCAAGAATAACATTAACTCTTCATTATTGGATGGCACATCAATTCTTAACTTTCCTTGATGATTACGAACTAACCTATCGATTATTAAAGCAGCTGTTTGCGAATCTGGTGCTACAATAGGTCCTATTAATAGATTTACTGGTCCTAATATGGATAATCCAAATCCAATAATATTCCCCTTTAGATTTCTAACAACTAAACAATGTTTTGATTGATTTATCCTGTTAAGAAGTAATTTTCTTCTCTTATCACCAAAAGCAGCCGAGTCTAATTCAATAGTTTCATTAATATCATTCTCACTGTACTTCTCTATGGTAATTTCTCGATTATTAAATAGTTTAGTTTGAATATATTTATCATTTAAATACTTATGTATATAGTCGACAGTATTAAAACCCATGTTTTCATATAAGGGTTTCCCATCTTCAGTTGAAATTAACATTATTGAAGTATCTTGAGAAACACTGTCTATACATTTCTGAGTAGCCTTTTTTCCTAAGCCTAAACCTCTATATTCTTCATTAACAATAACCGTTCCAATTGAAGCTAAATCAGTGTCATAAGGAATTATTGCAGCACTCGAAACAATTTTGCCCATAGAATTTTTATGTCCGTATATTTTACCAGATGACATAACAGTTCTAATTTCATGTTCATCATAATCCCAGCCTACTGATGCAGAAAGTTCTATTAAACTTAAGACATCATATTTATCAAATTCCACTAATTCTAATACTGTTTTATTGTCTGTATGCATTAGAAATCCCCCTAGTTTAAATTCAATTCTTATAATAATTTCCTATCTAGCCTTGTTCAACTTAACTGCGCCATAAGTTCAATTGAAAAATTTCACAATATTATAATTATTTTAACATAAATATCCATTGCCTATATTTATAGGAAGAACCATTCATATATTCATTAACGATTAATCAGCCTTTTTGGCATATATAATCTATATAGAATTAAACTAATAAACATATTAAGCAATGAAAGTTGCACTAAAATACAGTCATATTCTCAGTCTTTTCATAACTTCTTTCATATTTTAAATTTTCTATGATTTCCAATCTAGAGTATGGTATCTTATTAATAATTGGATTTGATTTCCTTTTATTGATGTAGAAGAGGGTGTGGGTTTTATGAACCTAGGACAATTGATTAAGTTAGAGCGCCAGAGACAGAGTATTAAGCAAGAGGCTTTAGCTTCTGGTATTTGCGTCCCCTCCTACTTAAGCCGAATTGAAAATGGCTTAGTCATTCCAAGCGAAGATATAAAGCACCATATTCTTATGCGACTAAATATTCCAGTAGATACTTTAGTGAGTAGTTCCAGCGAAGAGAATACTATTCAGTTTAAATTGCGGTTTAAGCAAGTTATAAACTCAAGAGATAAAGTATTGGCTAAACAGCTTCTACATAAAATTCACCTTTATATTGAAGAACATCCCCTCGAAGCCGATCGACTTACACTGTTATTATTGGAAGCTCGTTTAATGCTTATGTTACCTGATGATTTGGAGATACAAAGAAGTATAAACATATTATTAGGTTTCAAAAAGGAAATGACGATAGAGCAATTATATTATCTGTACACGATTCAAGGTATTACCGCTTACCAAGATAACCAGTACAGCCAAGCATCCCATTTTTTTAAAGAAGTTTTTAAATTGATCAAAGGCTATCGTATGGAAGATTGGGAGATGGCGGAGTTATATTATATATCTGGATTATCTCTATTGTCTGAATCTCGTTACATACTAGCAATTGACTATGTAAAGGAAGCAGTTTCTTATTTCAATCAAGAAATATTAATCGAACGATCTATCGAGTGTTTAATCATTCTAGGGATTGCGCAAAAGAATTCGGGTGTCCTAAAAGAAGCACTTGCTACTTTTGAAAGGGCCAAAGATATCAACTTGAAGATAGAATCACGTAAGTTTAATGGAATGATTGAGCATAATCTAGGCTCCTGCTACTCTTTACAGAAGCAATCTGAACAAGCCTTACAGCATTTTTTTAATGCTCTAGATTTCAAACATAACCCGGACGATAAGATTGTCACTATTTTATCTTTACTTAAGGAATATCATAAAAATGGTGATTTACAGAATGCATTAGTATGGTTGGAAAAAGGATTACAAACTGTCGAGTATATAGGAGATAGTAAGAAAGAACTTTATAACAACCATTTTTCCGTATATGGAGCGATATTACTGGAAAACCAAGTGCTTATACCTATATTTAAGAAAAGCTTGGACTATTTTGAAGGTAAGCAAGATTATAAACATTGTATGATTTATTGCCATGTATTAGCTAAGCGATTAGCTAAAACTAAGCAATATAAGCAAGCTTCCATTTATTATGAATTAGGATTCCATTATCACTTGCAGCAATTAAAAGTATCAAGTTGGGAGGAATTGTCATGAAGAAAGGACTATTTTAGGTTCTACTTCGTTTCGTTTTATTCACACTTCCAGCTCTAAGTTCAACTAATCTTGCAGAAGATGACAAACCAAAAATTACATCCGTTGATAAGTTTATCTAAATGATAAAAAACTAAGGTACAAGATTCACTTGAGAATTTTGTGCTTTTTTATTCTATTTTTGTTATTCAATGGTTAAATCTTCAAGTGATTTGAAATTTCACTGCATAAGTATCAAAAAATAGGAGGAACTATGTCTACACGTAATTCTAAGAGAATTGGAAAGAATAAAAAGAACTTAAAATATATTATCTTTGTTATTTCTACATTACTTTTGGTAGGTGTTATTAGTTTTGGTGTAAATCTTATTTTGGAAACGAAGAAAGCAACAACCAAAATGTTTGAGCCATTAATACGCGATGAAGATGTACAGAGTGACAAGCCTGAACTGAAAACAACACCTTTTAGTTTATTGGTAGCTGGTATTGACGAAAATAAAGGCGAAACATACGGTCGTTCTGACATGCTACTATTAGTCACCGTACATCCTAATTTAGGTAAAATTTCAATGGTGAATATCCCTCGAGATACTAGGGTTTATGTGGAGGAATTAGAAAGAGAAGATAAAGTGAATCACACCTATTCAAATGGCGGGATAGACTATACGATAAATGCGCTTGAAAAACTGTTAGAAATTCCAATAGATTTTTACGTTTCTACAAATTTTCAGGGCTTCGAAGACATAGTCGATACACTTGGCGGAATTGAAGTAGATGTACCGTTTACAGTTAATATTCAAATGGCAGATACACTTGAATGGAAAACTTACATCGAAGGCCCCATGGTATTAAAGGGAAACGAGGCTCTAGCCTATGTTCGAATGCGTAAAAAAGATCCTGAAGGTGATATAGGTCGCAATAAACGTCAAAAACAAGTGATTCAAGAAATACTAAACGAATCCACAAGTTTTAGTAGTATATCTAAACTAGATGATTTGATAAAAAATGTAGGTGATAACGTAAAAACAAATATTTCAACGTCTGATTATTGGAGCTTTATTCAACTATCTCAACAATTGAAGGGCTCGCCTATCGATCAATTAACGCTTGAAGGATATGATGAAAGAATCTACAGTAAAACAGAAGGAAAAGAATTATGGTTCTTTATACCAAATGAAGACTCCTTAGAACAATTAAAGAGTAGCCTGCAAACAAACTTGGGGAAAGAAACACCAAAGAATATTCCTCCAAGTAATATCAACTTAACACTTTATAATAAATAGGAAAATATAAAAACGAGTCCTCATAAATAGATAGACTCGTTTTTGGGGATTTTAAAAACTCCTATCTACAGCCACTTCTTCATCTGCAACGATATGTTGACTATATACTTCCACAAAATCCAAAGACTCTTCAATATTATCCACTAGTTCAAAAACGTCAAGAATCATTACGAGCCTTATCTTCGTATCTTCTCCAAAGATATTCTTATAAATAACATCTTTATAATGCGCCTTAACCAATCGATCGACATCCTCTAGTTTTACAGCACGGATGATATTAATGGTCTCTTCATATATCTTGCTTGACTTCGTGTCGGATAACGAAATATGTTCGAATAATAATTTAACTGAAAAAATTTTATACATTATGCCCACCTCTTACTTATAACTCTATTATGTGAGCACAAGGATTGCTATATATTTTATGTGTGAATGTAGCTTCGTAAATATACCCTTAATCTAATGTTTTTGTTCATACTTTCCTCGATAAAAAAACTAGCTAATGCCTGAAGCACTCGCTAGTTTTTCTTTCATATATAATTCCACAAATATAATTGATTTTGTTCAAATATTAAACTGACTTTCATATAACTCGGAGTAAAAACCTTTTTGTTTCAGTAGTTCTGTATGTGTCCCAACCTCGATTAATTCGCCCTGGTGAATGACTAAAATTCTATCTGCGTTTTCAATAGTTTTTAAGCGGTGGGCTATGACAAAACTAGTTCGCCCTTCCGAGAGTCTATTAAGTCCTTGTTGTATATCTATCTCTGTTTTCGTATCAATGCTTGAAGTTGCTTCATCTAAAATCAATATATCAGAGTCTGCTAAAATGGCACGAGCAATGGCCAATAACTGACGCTGCCCTTGACTCAAATTAGATCCACTCCCAGTAATCTGTGTGTCATATTTATCAGGTAAATGCTTGATAAATCGGTGAGCTGAGGCCAGTTTTGAAGCCTCTATTACCTCCTCATCCGTTGCCTCAAGTCTACCGTAACGAATATTTTCCAAGATGGATCCAGAAAATAAGAAAGTGTCTTGCAAAACAATACCAATTTTTTCTCGAAGCTTACTTATTTGATAGTCCTTGATCGATCTCCCATCGATTTTAATGTCTCCCGAGTCTATCTCATAAAAACGCATAAGCAAATTAATAATCGTAGTTTTCCCTGAGCCTGTCGGACCTACTAGAGCAATCTTTTCTCCTGACTTAGCCTCGAAACTAATATTCTTCAAGATAGGTTTTCCAGTATGATACGAAAAGTGAACGTTCGAAAATGCAATATCTCCTTTTAAAGTATCTATCGAAATTGCGCTCTCCTGATCTTGAAGATCCGGTGTTTCATCCATTATTTCAAATACTCGCTCTGCTCCAGCTATGGCAGATTGAAAAGTATTCAATAATGTTGAAAGCTGATTGATAGGCCGGAAGAATTGTCTTGAGTAATTAACAAATGCTGCGATTATTCCGATAGTTGCTAATTCTTGAACAGCCATCAGCGCACCAATCCCTATTATTAATGCAAGACCTAAATTGTTAATAAAGTTATTGATAGGTCCTAGAAATCCGGATACAGTATCAGCTGCAGTGGCCGAGTGCCGAAGTCGTTCATTTACAACGGAGAACTTGTTGAAATTCTTTTCTTCTTGGCCAAATAGCTTAATTACTTCATTTCCGGAAATGGCTTCTTCTATAAAACCATTCAGTTCTCCTAAATCACGTTGTCTTTTGATGAAGTTGCTACTACTATAGGTGATTATCTTTTTTGTTGTGAAAATAACTAATGGAACTATTAATAGAGACACGATAGCCAACACCCAGTTAAGCATAAACATCGCTATCGTCACACCAGTCACCATCATTACTGTAGAAATTATTTGAATGACACTTTGACTTAGTGCGTTATTTAAACTTTCAATATCATTTGTCACACGACTCATAAGATCTCCATGTGTACGTTTATCGAAAAACCGCAGAGACAAAGTTTGAAACTTTTCATATAAATCTTGGCGTAGTGACCTAATTGTTATTAGGGACACACGAACCATTATAAAGTTCTGTAACCAAGTAAACGCAGCCGCGGCAATGTACACAATCGCAAGGATCACTAAGAAACGCAGCGTCCCGTCCATATCTTTCGGAATTATATAGTCATCAATGGTGACACCAATCATATAAGGAACTAACAGGTTTAATAGAGTAGATATTATAACTAATAAAATCGACACAGTAATAGCAATTTTTTGTTTCTCCATATATCGCCAGACTCGTATGATTGTTCCTTTTTTATCTTTTGCTTTCTCTACTGGTCCACCAAATCCTCTTGGACCTCTTGCTCGCCCTATTGCACTAGATACTGGTTGAGCGGAAGTTTTACTCATAGGAAAGGACCCCCTCTCCACTTTGCGTCGCGTAAATACTACGGTAAATCTCGCTAGTTTCAAGCAATTTTTCATGCATACCACTTGCCACAATCATTCCATCTTCCATTACTAGAATTCGGTCAGCATTGATAATCGATGAGACTTTGGATGATACGATAAATACAGTAGTATCAGATAGATAATCTGTTAGTGCTTGTTGTACCTTTACTTCAGATATTGCATCTATAGCAGAAGTTGAGTCATCTAACACTAATATTTTTGGTTGACGGATGAATGCACGAGTCATCGTTAAACGTTGCTTTTGACCACCAGACAGATTTGTAGCCCCTTGCATAAGCTCATGAGAAAACTGTCCATCCACTTTTTCTATAAACTCACTTGCAGCTGCTGAGTTAGCAGATTTTTCCATATCCTCTAAAGTCGCCTCTTCTTTGCCGAAGCGTATATTTTCCTCTATGGTCCCTGCAAATAACGTTGCCTTTTGCGGCACAAAACCAATTAACCCACGTAGCTTCTCAATAGAGTACTCTTTTATATTTATGCCATTAATCAGTACCTCACCTAAATCTGGATCATACAATCGAGGAAGGAGTTTGATAAGCGTCGACTTCCCACTTCCTGTTGGTCCAATAATTCCAATCGTTTCTCCACTATTTACACGAAAGGAAATATCCTTTAATACATATTCTCCATTTTTACTATAGCTAAAGTACACTGATTTAAACTCAATCTCTCCCCGGACGTTTTCGGGAGATACAGGTTTTACAGGATCAGTTATATCAATTTTTGTTTCCAATACTTGTCGAATTCGACCTGCGGAAGTGAATGACCTCGTAATTTGCATTAATACATGGCTACTCGATACCAATCCGTTCATGATAATAGTTAAATAGTTGATGAAAGCTAAAATAACACCGACTTTTAGTGCTCCTTCATTGACTTTTATCGCACCCATCCACATTCCAATTACTACCCCGATATTAACGATAAATAGCATAACCGGCATGAGTGTTAGAATCACTTGTTCTGCAGACATATTACGTTTCGTAAGTTCTTCATTTACACGTTTAAATGCGTCTATCTCATAATCTTGTCTATTAAATGCTTTAATGACACGAATACCGGCGAACGTTTCTTGAAGCTTCATATTCACTTTGTCCATAGCTTTTTGTACTTTCGCAAATAATTTACCTGTTTTATAAGAAAAGAAGTAGATTAAAGCCATTAAGATAGGAATAATGACGAATAACACTGGGAATAACTCTCTAGCTGTAAACCAAACAATCGCAACTGCTCCTACAAATAAAAGCGGTCCTCTTACAAAAACTCGAAGTGTCATCATAAGTGCTTGTTGGACAGCATTGATGTCACTTGTCACAATCGTTATTAATTTTCCTACACCAATATTGTCCATATTTTCACTTGAAAACCGCTCGCTCATTTTGAATACATCTTTACGAATATCAGCAGCAAAGTTTACAGCAGCTCTAGTACTGTATATCGTACACCCTACTCCCCCTATTAAACCAATGACTGCAGTTACAAGCATTAGAACACCAAGTTTAATAACATACGCTACGTCATTATTAGCTATACCACCATCAATAATATGTTGCATAATAGTCGGGGATAGTAAATCCATTGCTACTTCAATACACATAAATATTGGTGCTAAAATAGCAAAAAGCATATATGGTTTAACATAAGGAAGTAATTTTCCAAAGGCCTTCATAAAATCTCACTCCCCTAATAATCTTCATTCTTTAATCGTTCTGTTATTTCTTTCATAAATGCAATTAGTTTCTGGGAGTTTTCAGGAGTACTCCGTGTTTGCCTAATCGCCGTTCTCAGCTCAGTCTCCCACAAATCGATTAGCTCTTTCAAATGAGTCGCTTCCTCGGAATTTTGCCAACTCCACCGAGCTTCCCAGTTGCTCCAGAACGCCCCTTCTTTACGAATTCGGAACTCCTTTAATCGAACTTTTCCCTTTTCTTGAATGAAATAAGTCTTTTTCTCGGATGTAGGCTCTAGCTCAATCATTTCCTGTTCATGCATTTCCTGAAGTGCCGGGTACACAGTTCCCGCACTTGCTGAATAATTTCCACCCGATCTAATTTCTAATTCCTTCATTATCTGATAGCCATGCATCGGCGCTTCCTCTAGCAGGTGCAAGACTGCCATTTGAACAAACCCTCTTCTCCTTTTCATGTAAATCAGCTCCTTCTTACTATATCGATAATTTTAAACGATATATCGATTAAAAACAATAATAAAGGAGTTACCCAATATACGATTTGGGTAACTCCTCTTTTGATTCAACTATTATAGATAAAATTGTATACCACTACTTTCAGTCGATGTATTCAACCTTTTCCAATGGTTCAAAGGCTGGTCCTTCTAGTACATCACCCTTATAACTAAATCTGGAACCATGACATGGGCAATCCCATGAGCTTTCTGCATTATTAAAGGAGACATTACAGCCCATATGCGTGCACGCCGGTTTTACTAAATAGACTTTTCCTTGATCGTCTTTGTAAGCACCGACTTTTTTGCCATCTAGCATTATTAAATCGCCGCTACCATTTTTCAAGTCCTCAAGCTTCAAATCTAATAACTCTGTTTTTCCTTTAACAAGCTCCTTCGCAACACTGGCATTTGTCTTTGCAAAACTGGTGATATCTTCTTTTTTCATTTTAGAACGGGTTGGACTATACAAATCGATATAGCGATTTTCCTTTTCGAGTACAAGGTCAGCCATTATTTTTCCCGCAACCGTACTATTTGTCATACCCCATTTAGCATATCCTGTAGCAACTAATACATCATTCATACCTGCTGTCATCTGACCGACATAAGGTAGCTGATCTAAAGTTACTAAATCCTGAGCCGACCAGCGGTAGTCGTAACTTTTCACTTTAAACTGTTCTCGTCCAAAAGCTGCAAGGGTTTCAACGTTATCATTTGTGTCGCCTTCGAATCGACCAGTTACATGACCTTCTCCCCCTAATAACAAATACCTTTTTCCATCTTGACCTAAAGCTGTGCGTACAGATCTTATCGGCTTCTCCACATTTATATACATACCCTTTGGATAGTTAGGTGGTGCAATAGAAGCCAGAGCATAGGAACGCTCTGAATGCATCCGTGCAAAGTATAAACCACTCCCGTCATTAAACGGGAAATGACTGCATACTAGTATTTTATTTGCTCGGATTTGCTGACCTTCCATCAGTTCTACTGTGTTGGACTTAACAGTCTTCGCACGTGATTCTTCAAAAAATTGCACACCATTTTCTATCGCTTTTTCCATTAATGCCTTTGCATATTTTATGGGATGGAACTGACCTTGGTCATCTAGCTTAAGTGCTTGCTTCACTGTATATGGAAGCCCTGTATCCTTCGTTAAGGCTGCACCCTCTATTCCTAAAGTGTTATAAGCTTCCATTTCCTTTTCCACTATTTCTATACCAGGATCGGTCTCTGCGTAAATATAAGCCGGCAGCGTTTCATAGTCACAATGTATGCCCAATTGTTCAATCGTTTGTTTGATAAATTCTTTAGCCTCCGTATTCGCATCATAGTATAACCGTGCGTTTTCTTCTCCAAAGGTAGTAATCAGTTGCTGATAGATAGGGCCATGCTGCGCTGTCACCTTGGCAGTTGTGAATCCCGTAGTTCCTGTTAATATCCGACTCCCTTCTACCACAATCACTTTTCGTCCGCTACTACTCAATAAATACGCTGCGGTTATTCCTGTAAGACCAGCACCAACAATCACAATATCCGTTTCTATATGGTCGGTAAGTTTAGGGAATAGTGGAAAGTCATTGCTTGCTTTCCAGTAGGATTTTGATTCTGTAGGTAAAATTTGATCTGACAATGTATTTCCTCCTTTTTCTACAGTGTCTATCTATTGATGAAACTTTATTCAACATTTTACGTATTACAGAAAAACAGCTTTTAGTTAGGAGTGTTAATATGGATAGTTTTGGGTTCTTTTTTGCAGGTGTGCCTATATTTATTGGAATTATTTTTATAGTAGTAGTTGGATTTATCATTTTCGCGATAATTAGCGCTTTAAAGCAGTGGAGTAAAAACAATAATTCTCCTACGTTATCTGTACCTTCACAAGTAGTGACTAAACGCACTAAAACAAGTGGGGGTGCAGGTGATAGCTCGGCATCTACTTCTTACTTTGTTACTTTTCAATTTGATAGCGGAGACCGTTTGGAATTACATCTTAGTGGAACCGAATATGGAATGCTAGCTGAGGATGATATTGGTGTATTGACCTTTCAAGGTACGAGATACCACTCATTTGAACGAAAATAAAAACGTGCAAAAACGCCTGGTCCTTTAATAACAAAACGCAGATATACCAATGGTTTTCGCTCCGAGAGGACGCTTTCCGTGGGCACCGCTTCAGCCGCTTCAGCCGCTTCCCTCGCTTACGCTCAGTCCAGGGTCTTCAACTCGCGCTGTTCCCACGGGAGTCGCCGCTCTGCGCTCCAATCAATTAGATCCACTTTATATAATCGGCTACTCGGATATAAAACCACCTAAGTAGACGTGTTTTTCTAAAAATAATTAAGGGAGTCAGTGACTTAGAAAAAAGAAAATATGTTCAAGCTGTATTTTTATATACTTATCTTAATCTTAAATAAAAGCGTACAGGCTCATGTAACCCGTTCAGTTGAGTGGAACAAAATTACATTCGAATTCGCAATATATTGATATCTAAGTTATCATCGCAATTAACAAATCAATTAGCTTTATTTTTGACGCATAAAATGGCTTAGTTCTCCTTGAGTGAGAACTAAGCCATAACTATTTCGACATCTGAATCTTCCACTAACGCACGCGTTAGTTCAAAAAAATAAATTCAAAATTCATCTTTTTTCCTAAGCTTATATCCGATAAACTCCACACTACCGCAACCTATTATCATCGATAAAATTGGTACAACATAATACCTCGGAGGTCCAAATATAAAAATAACAATAATAAATAGGATAAACCCCTCCTTAGAAGACAGATTAGGATACCTTTCTTTTTTCTGTACACTATGAGGGGCCATAGAAGCGCTTGAACGCTTAGAACAAACTATTCATTTATTTATAAAGTTCTTTTAACTAGGTTATCTTTCTCCTGAAAAGTTCTATTTACAAGATAGATACCAATAATAATAAACAAGCCACCAACTATGATAGAAGGGTATAACGTCTCCCCTAATAGTAACCAGCCAGATAATACACCGAAGAAAGGTGCCAAAAATAAATAGGCACTCGTTTTTCCTGGATCCCCCTTTTGTAAAAGATAATACCAGACGGCGAATTGAACAATAGAAGACATAATACTTAACCATAATAAAATGAACAATGAATTACTGTTCAATATGAAGACTGGTTTTTCAAGAATAAAGCTGCCAAGTAAAAGTAGTAATCCACCAAAAAGCATCTGGTAAGCGGATAGAACCCACGTATTGAAAAGTGAACCCCATTTTTTAACTAATAATGTTGAAATTGCCCAAAAAACAGCAGAAAGAATACCGAAAAGAACGCCAATCTTTAATTCAATTTGCGCACCTACTGCAATACTTACCCCTACTAACCCTAAAAGAACCCCAATCCATTGATAAAATTTATAGCGTGTTTTTAAAAATAAGGTACCGAATACAACAACAAGTAACGGATTAGTGAATGTAAGAATTGAGGATTCACTAGCTGTAATGGTTCGTAAACTCAAGAAAATACAACCCATAACACCGGCTGTTTGGAATGCACCAATAATAAGCATCTTTATCCAGTTTCCTTTAGATACTGGGTGCGGTCTTTTTAAAATGATAACACTTACTGCCATTATGAATCCAGCAAGTGTGAAGCGTAATCCTGCTAATAACAACGGGGATGAATAAGACAAACCTATTTTACCTACTGCAAAAGAAGAACCCATTAAAAATGTCGTTAAGAGTATTAACAATGTAAATTTGAAAGTATTCATTTTTTATCTCCTTACATATTATACTGAGCTATCTGTATCTATTATAACTTCTAAACATTTCAGCTACGGTCGAAATATGGAATGGAAATGGAAATAAAAATCCAAGTTGGTCGAATAGGCTTATTTGCTTGAGGAACCTTCAAATGCTGCACTGCCAATTAAATTAACTAATGGGCTTTTCCATACTGCAGTGATCTTGCTTATAGGAGTGTTGTTAAACACAAATCGACAAATATTTGTTCTCTTTCATTTTGATTCCAACTATTGTTCTTTCAATTTGGACTGGTCCAAATGCAAAGAAATCAAATTCAAAGCCACTCAAGTATCCGAAAATGATAGGAACAAGTTCATGTATAGCAATTGCTACCCACATCGCTAAAATTAGACTCCTAACATGGCTGTCATATCATATGTATCCTTAAAACTAAGTCCAACTAAAATTAGAAGGAATCCAAAAAAATATACTTGTTATAATACCGAAATTCACTTCTTCTTAATAGTCCTCGCTTATGTTTATAAATGGGATTACCACCACTTTATAACCTCCCCTACGTTAGTTTAAGAATAACATTTCACAATTCATATCTGAGATCAACTTAATTTTTTGGACATAAAAATAGACCATCGGAATGATGGCCATATTTTGCTAAAGCACCACGTTAGTTGAACAAGGAATATTAAATCTTCAATAGATTTTCAGTTAGAAAAACTTTAGCCATAAAATAAGCATTTGCAGTAAAAAGTTGTGTATTTATCTGATTTGTTCTTATTAGATTTCCCATTTCTTCAAAATCAACTAACTTAACATTTATCTCTTCTGTATCATCTAAGTCTTGTTCAAATTCTTTAAATGCATCCAACATTAGATAAGTTATCACTTTGTTATTTTGTGTGGCTGGGTTAACCATGAATTCACCCAAAAAAATTGGTTTTCTCAAAGAAATAAAACCTGTTTCTTCCTTAACCTCTCTAATTAACCCTTCTTCATGTGTTTCATTTCCTTCTCTTTTTCCAGCAGGAACTTCTAAGAAAAAGTCTTTTCCTGCATAACGATACTGTTCAACAAGAACAATTTGTTTTTCCTTTGTAATTACTACTGCATTTACCCAATCAGAATATTCGTTTACATAATAATCGTCAATCACAATTCCATTTGGAAGCTTGCATTTATCTTTTCTTATATTCCCAAATGGACTTTTATGTATATACTCTGATTTTAATGTTTTCCATTTATCCATAATATCCCTCCACTATTGCTGTTTCTTAATTTAATCAACCTATATCTTTATATATTCTCTAATAATGGGGGTTACTCCTTCTTCAACTAAACTGCTTTGTTAGTTCAATAAGAAAAAGCTACCACTACAGGCAGCCATTTGTTTAACTAAATCACCCGTTAGTTGAATAAGGGTTGTAGTTTCTCAAGTCGCATTAATAAAAAATCTGCCTCGAGGTGCTTTGATTTCAAAGAAATATTTTTCATTTCTTTTCAAGTCATCTAATTTCACACTTTTCCCAGCAGGTACTTGAATTTCATCAATAAGTACATTACCATCTTCATCTTTTACTCTTAAAAATACATCCGATTCACTATTACCATCATTAATGATTTCTTTATCCCAAAAAATACTATCGAAAATTATAAAATCTTGGTCGTTAAACTTTAGGCTCTCCCACTCTTCCGTATCAATTGTCATATTTACAATACCCGTCTCCTTTGGGAAAAAGATTTGATTGACAACACCAACTTCTTGAACTGTAAAAAATCCTATTATTGTCACCATAAAAGTAATGGCGATTGCTATAAATACTTGAATACGTCGCTTTCTATTAATTTTTTTGAACGGTGTAATGGCTTTCTCAATATCTTCTGGCAATTGTTGAAAAAGATTTGTTTGCTGTTGCATAGTGTCTAACCATACCTTACATTCTTCACAACGTTCTATATGGTCTTCAACTAATTTTATAGTTTCTTCACTACATATTCTGTCAATGTAAGATGGCATTAAATCTTTAATAATATTACAATTCATGTGGTTCAATCCTTTCTGATAGTTTTAATTTCGCACGATAATAAGTCACTCTCGCCCAGTTTTCACTTTTATCAAATATTTCACCGATTTCCTTAAAACTCAGATGAAGAGATGCTCTGAGTAAAAAGATTTCACGATAAGGCTCTTGCAATCTATGAATTTCTTTATGTATCGCAATCAGTGTACTTCGTTTTATTACCGCAACATCTGGTAAATCCTTATTTGATGGGACATCTAATCCTATTTGCATCATGTTTTCTATACTGGTACTATGAAATTTTTTCTCCTTTTTTAAATAGTTGTAATAGGAGTGTTTAGCAATTTGGCATAACCAAACGGATATTTTGCATTCGCCATTGTAGCGATGAAACGACTTTACCGCCTGATAAAAGGTTTCTTGTGTCAATTCTTCAGCCAAATCCACATTTGACGTTAAACAAATAAGAAACCGCTTAACTTCATCTGCATAAGATTTATAAATTTCACTTAAATCTTCCAAATCCCCCCTCCTCTCACAAAATTTTTAACTGGGATACTTATATATAGATTTAAAACGTTTTTCGTTACAAGAAATTTAATGTTTTTTTGAAAGACTCTATTTTATTTGATTTGTAATTCATTTTCATAACGAAAATAGCATTTTACTAACTAATAATTAAAAGGTTTGGTTCTCTCGTACTCAAAACCAAACCTTTTTCAAAACTTAGACTCTTCTTTTCCTCAATGAAAAAATTCATTATTCAACTAAACTGCTTCTTTAGTTTAATAAGAAAAAAGCTTTACTCCTTCTTGAAGTAAAGCACCCGTTAGTTTAAGTGAAGTGTTTCACATACTCTTATCATTACTCTGTATGTTGTGGTTCAATTCCACTTTCTTCTACCGATGTGCCTCATACAGTCCACATACTTACTTAACTTATCACTATATCTTCAACTGTATATTCATAAACTACTTTTGGCTCACTATCGAAAATTACATGAAAATTTATAACTGGTTCTATTTTAAAGTCGTCTGTATCTGTAATTCCCCATGAATCCATTGGATATTTATCTTCTAAATGACCTTCTAATACTTCTATGGCTTTTCCTAGAGGTTGAAAGTATTTTTGCAATTATGAGTTGATGCATCTTTAATTAAAGCCTATTATAAACTCGACTATAATCACGTGGCAAAATTGTTTTTTGGGTCAAATCTTCTGTTTTTTCATTGACCATTAAGGACTTTCTTTTTTGTTTCTTTTTCAGAATTTTTCTCGAATCTTTGGTAGCGATCCCTTCTGCTATCTTATTAAAACAATAAATTAATAACATAAATACTAAAATAGGAGGAATAATCATCCAATATTGCTTTGTCGTAAATACTTCTCTTGAAATAGAAATCATACCGGATAGCTCATATATTTCGGGAACTAAACGCCCAGGAGAGTCCGGATAACTTCTTGCACCCCCAACAAAAAGAGATAATATACCTAAATGAACAAACATTTGTAGAACTTGAACCACATGCTGCGTCCAGTACAATAAAAGCTTATTCCATAATTGAGGGTTCAAATGCTTGTTGATAATCCAAATTAGAGAGCCCCCCATCACCACCGAGCTTTGTACATATTCTTTTTTCAGTGCATCATTCATTTCATTTCCAATGAGACTAGTTGTTACCGGTAATACAATAAGGGACATGATCATTATTTGAATAAACAATCTCTCCCCAAGAGTTGTTTCCCAAGCTCCTGTAGAAGTGGTCAAGATCTGTAAAAGTAAAATATACACTAACAATGTCAAAGGTAAAAAGTGCATACCATCAGCTATGGAGTTGATAATTTTTCTGCCTTTTCCGTTTAAAAAGAAAACATAAACAACCCCAAAGATATATCCAGCTACTACACGAATGGTGGCAATAATCAATGTCACGAGAATTGTATACTTAATACCAACCAGCAGTTGTTGGAATACAGAATAACCATATGGGTCCGTTCCGAATATCACGCTTGAAGATGGCGGGTGTGGAGCACTACTCAAAATTTTTCCTGCTCCATCATAGACAAAATTAATCTGTTCAATATGATCATCATAAAAAAAGAAATAGCCAAAGCTAATTGCTAACAAGGATAATAAAATGAACAGCGGAATATTAAAGATTAAATTATTAAAAGGATTAAGTTTTACCTTGAAACTATTTTTACTTTTCATTAGGAAGATAGATTTCCATTGTTCTTTATCAAATAAAGGCACATGCATTTTCTCAAAAAGAACACTTCGCTCTGTTTCTCCCTTATTTACCATTCTTTCTCCTATTTGATAAAAAATATAAAATGGCGTGAAAATGGAAATTAATATAAAGGTTATGCCCTGTGGACTAAAATCATTGCGTAAATAGTAGAGAATCCCTTGAATACCAAAAAGATATTCAATGATTAACAAGGAAGACAATGTAAGCCAGACAATTGATTTTGATTGATGGAAGATACTTTTTAAGACATTCGACGTACAATGTCTAATCAAAATTTGCATTTTCGATAACCCTTTAGATTTTGCAAGATCTACATAAGGCTGCTCCATCTCTTCCGCGAACAGGACTACGAAAAGTTTAAAAAATAAGATAGTCGGCACGACAGCTAAGCAGAGAATAGGTGCTGCGTAAACCTTCTCCCCACCTAAACTATAAAAAGATAAAAAACGATAGCCAGTAATTAAATAAACTTGTACAACTGCAATTTGAAAAATATATATGTATGTGATATCAGGAAGGGCCGTTAAAAGTTCAGAAACACGTGACATAAGCTTTTTAAAATTTCCTTTGCTACTTGCTGTCATTACAGCAAATAGAAAGGATGCGAATAGAGAAAATAATAAAGCAAGAACAAGTATTGTCATAGAATAAAGATATGGCCCATCAAAGTAACTACTTAGAGAAAATGGAATCGTTTCTATTGTTGTTAATGATTTGTTGAATGATTTGTAATTGAGATGCCATTCAGATGGGGTTATCAAAGCCGTACATACACTAATAAACTCTTTAAAAAACAGTTTAAAATTGAAAAGACTTCCTTGAGTAAAGAGAATAGGTACACAACTTAATAAAATAATCCCAACGACACCCAGGATATACTTTTGTATGGACAAACTTAAATTTTTCATAATTCCCCCCTTAATTCTTTGTATAAATTTCTCTGTTTATTTTTTTTACGTTAGATTTGGAGAGAAGTTTCATTTTAAATTGAATATTGTGTATTTTAATTAATTTTGAAGTTAATAAAAAGAAGCAATATTAGTCATTCAGTTGTCAGTCCCCAGTTGTCAGTCCCCATATCTAGCTCCTGTCTGTCTTTAAATTTTCACTTTTTCGATTATCGATAAGTTCCTTCTTCAACTAGACTGCCGCTTTACTTCAATAAAAAAAAGGCTTTACTCCTTCTTGAAGTAAAGCACCCGTTACTTGAATAAGTGTCACACATTTATTTACACAAAATAAATTGATTAAATTGTTCTACTGTTTCAAAGTAATATTTAGATTCCAATTTCATTTGTTCCTTGATTTCAGGAATACTGTGAGACCATCCAGCAGCAGAAAAATCTACATTACAACTTCTAGCCATCTCCAATCCAGGCTTTAGGTCATCCAACATGAGTGCTTCAGTTTCTCGAAGATTAAAGCGTTTTAAAATTTCCTTGATTGGATATGGATGTGGTTTTCTCTGATGTTCTGGAAGTTCCCATCCAAAGATTGCGTCTGGCATAAATCCACAATGAATAGAATAATCTCTTTCAATTCGGTTCCTCTCAGAATGAGAAACAACCGTCACAATTCCACCTTGTTTTTTAAATTCTTGAATAGTCTCTACAAACAGTTCATAGAAGTCTGGTACAGTTGATTCGGTATATTTTTTCCATACCACTTGCTGATGTCTTTGTTCTTCCTCTGTGAATTTAATAATGTCTTTACATAAAGAAGAAAATCCTGGATTGAAACAGTTTCTAACAAAATCTTCAAAAGTAATGGATTTATCATGTGGTCGTAAGTCTGTAAGAGCCTCCACAAATGATGGATAGTGTATATCTGGTGTGCTTTTTACTGCTGTATCATCGTGGTCTAAGATTAAACATTTATATTTTAAAGCCATAATACCCTCCTATAAACTCATAGTAACCTAAACATTTTAACATAATATTATTTAGTAATTCTTTTTCTTAAGGCAGATAATTCTCTAGATATAAAATCACCCATTCTCTATAACAGAGTCATTTAAATAATATCGCCATCAACTATTCTTAATCCTTGTTAAACTAACCTGCGGCGTTAGTTCAATAAGAAAAAAGGCTTTACTCCTTCTTGAAGTAGTCGAGTAGAGGGGAACCTCTCTACCTAACGGTAGATTGTGGCCCCCCTCACAGAACCGTGCTTGCGCAATTCACGCACACGGCTCCTCCAAATCATCATTCACACTGACTCTGCTATCCTCAATAGTTTAGTTTACATTTATTATCTCTACCACTGTGTGTAGTAAATGTGTCCCTAGTAAGGGTGATCACTTGGTAGCAGCCTTTCCTCCATCGGCATTACCCAACTTCATTGGTACTACGCTGCTATCCGACTCCCTACAACGGCATTTGGTTTCCTTGCTTATTATCGCTTGTACACCATACTCTCCTAGAAAAAAAAGAAAAGACCGGTAGAGTCTCCCGAGTTGCCGTATCATATCGATGTGTGACGTGCCAAGGTCTCTGACTCCAGAAAGGTTTTATCCTTCTTGCCTTTAACGATGGATAAAATATAGCTTTCTGCCGTGCTTAAAGCATCAGCCCTCTCGATAGTAACAATAACCATTGTTACTTGGATGATTTAGTTGCTATTAGTTGTGTTAAAAGGGTATTTAATTCAGTGGAAATCGCTATATACCTATGAAAAACGGACTGTTAATTGTATGTTAATTAACAGTCCGTTTATGTGTTTAATTTGAGTTTTTTACCACTCAACTGAACGAGTTAGCTCAGAATGAGCTCCACGTTTCTTGATGATTTCTTAAGCTTGTAGTCCTTCTTCTTCCGCCACTTTTTGTAAAGCACCAACAAATGCATCCGTTGGTTGAGCTCCTGAAATAGCATACTTGTCGTTTATCACAAAGAAAGGTACACCTCGTACTCCGATTTGTCCAGCCTTAGCAATGTCCATACGCACATCCGCTAAATATTCTTTGGAGTTTAGGACACTCTCTGCTTCCTCTCTTGATAAATCAAGTGATTCGATCAAATCAAGCAGCACATCATTATTTCCAATTGCTTTTCCTTCGATAAAGTAGGCATGTAATAATAACTCATTAGCCTCTTTTGCTTTACCTTGTGCAGATGCCCATTTAACTAAACGATGTGCATCTAATGTGTTAGCTGGCTTCATTGCTTCAAAGTTGTACTCAAGACCAACTGTTTTTGCTTGTTCTACTACTCCAGCAGTCATCGTTTTAGCAGCTTCCACAGTAGAACCGTATTTTTCTGCAAGTATTTCATACATACTTTTATCTGATTGTTTTGGTGTATTCGGGTCTAATTCAAAGCTTTTAAATTCTACTTGAGCTTGTGAAGTAAAACCGGTTTGTTCTAAAGCTTCTTCTAATCTTCTTTTCCCAATATAACAAAAAGGACATACAAAATCTGACCAAATTTCAATTTTCATTTTCGTCATCACCTCCTCTACATTGTAATAGGAACAAATCTTGATTTCAAAATTATTGCCTTGCTTTAAGATGCTTTTTTCAAACTAATAAAAAGTTCAACGTACGAACACAATAATAGATAAGTAAAGTACTAGATATCATACAAAAAAACGATGCAATATGCATCGTTTTTCAAGATCTCTTATTCTGCTAATGCTTCTGTTAAGGCTGGTACTACTTGTTTTTTACGGGACACTACGCCTTTTAGAAGGGCAGTATTGTTTTCAAACTTCACATTGAATGCTGCCTCAGCTTTTAACGCTAGTTTTCCTAAGGCTAGTACTACTGAGTCATTATTTAGAATATCTGTTACGACAAAGAAGAATAGATCCAATTCTTTTTCTTGGATTTCACGAGTGATTAGCTCTTCTAATTCCGCTTGACGATTCATCACATCGTTGACATCTACTGCGTTTACTTGCGCAATGATTACTTTTGAATCACCCATACCAAACTCTTTTGCATCTAGCGTAAGTAGCTCTACTAAGCTCTTATCACTTAAATCTGCTCCTGCTTTTAACATGGCTAGTCCGTACTCTTCTACATTAACTCCAGCAATTTTCTCTAATTCTCTTGCAGCAGCTATGTCTTCCTCTGTGCAAGTAGGTGATTTGAATAATAATGTGTCTGAAACGATTGCAGAAAGCATTAATCCTGCAATGTTTGCAGGTACTTCTACGTCTTTTTCTTTATAGATTTTATTGATAATCGTGGCCGTACAACCTACTGGCTCTGCACGGTAGTAAAGTGGATCTGCCGTTTCAAAGTTTGCAATACGGTGATGATCGATTACTTCTGTTACTTGAACCTCTTCGATCCCTTCTGCGCTTTGTTGTTTTTCATTGTGATCAACTAAAATAACCTTTTTCGCTTCGGTGGATACGTTTATTATAAGTCTCGGTGCTTCAAAACCGAATTTTTCTAAAGCAAATTTTGTTTCATTATTTACAACACCTAAACGAACTGCCTCTGCTTCCACACCAACCTGATTCTTTAAGTGTGCATAAACGATAGCTGATGTAATTGTGTCTGTATCTGGGTTTTGATGCCCAAAAACGAGTACTTTTTCCATGAATAATCCTCCTAAAATCTATTTCCGATTATATTTTATCATACATCTTGATTGTCATTGAAAAGTATATCCGCTAGTTTATGCTTTTGATGTAGAAAATCTGCCAATGTATATTCATCTAGCACCTGTAGATAGGCATTCAGCGCTAAGCGTAGCGTCGCCCGTAATCCACATACCGGTGTAATAACGCAAGTATTCGTTTGACAATCAAAGCATTCGACAAGATGAAAGTCGTCTTCTGTATGTCGTACGACTTGTCCTATATTAATAGTTTCTGGCTCCATTGCTAAACGGATACCTCCACCTCTTCCTCTAACTGTATCTATATACCCGAGTTTCCCGAGTTCATGGGTAACTTTCATCAAATGGTTTTTTGATATTCCATATGCATCTGATATCGCTTGAATAGTAGAAAGTTTATCTTTTTCTTGTGCTCCAAGGTATATTAACACGCGAAGTGAGAAATCTGTATACATAGTCATTCTCATATTGCCACCGCCATTCTTCCATTTCATTATAACGATATTGAAAAGATTATGGTATAAATGTGTCTGATTTATTAAAGATGTATTTTATATATTGCTTTTAAAAATATAAGGGAGTATATTGTGGTTGTAACCAAAAGAAAAGGGAGTGTGTATAAATGTTATCTCAAAAAACAATTGATATCGTTAAATCTACAGCACCAGTTTTAGAAGTACACGGTGTAGCTATTACTACTGCTTTTTACAAAAATATGTTCGAAGCACATCCAGAACTATTAAATATATTCAATCATGCAAACCAAGCAAAAGGACGTCAACAAACTGCTTTAGCAAACACTGTGTATGCTGCTGCTGTTCATATTGATAATCTTGCTGCAATTATTCCTGTTGTAAAACAAATTGGTCAAAAACATGTAAGTTTAGGTATCAAACCTGAACATTATCCTATCGTTGGGAAATATTTACTTGAAGCAATTAAAGAAGTACTCGGTGATGCTGCAACGGATGATATTATTAATGCTTGGGCAGAGGCATACGGAGTAATCGCAGATGCATTTATTGGCATTGAGGAAGAAATGTATACTGCTACTGAGTCTAAACAAGGTGGTTGGAGATTCTTCAAGGACTTCGTTATAGCTGACAAAGTAAAAGAAAGCGATAACATCACTTCTTTCTATCTGAAAGCTGCTGATGGTTCCGTATTGCCATCTTATGAGCCAGGTCAATTTATCACAGTTCGAGTAAGTATCCCTGGTGAAAAATACATGATGATTAGACAATATAGCTTATCAAAAGCTGCGGACAATGAATCTTTCCGTATTTCTGTGAAAAAAGAGGATGAAGCGAACCCGGAAGGTAAAGTATCGGTTCACCTTCACAATAACGTGAAAGTTGGAGACAAAGTAGAGCTTACTGCACCAGCTGGAGATTTCATTTTAGATTCATCACAAACAACTCCTGTTACTTTCGTAAGTGGTGGAGTTGGTATCACGCCAATGATGAGTATGTTCGAAACAGTTGCAAAAAATAACCCAAGTCGCATTGTATCATTTATCTATAGTGCTCGTAATGAAAACTTACATCCATTCGACAAAGATATTCGCTCATTGATGGAAAACATGGTTGATGCAAAATATGTAACACTTTACTCTGAAATTGGCGATGGTTTTATTACGAAAGACGTTCTTAAAGAATATGCAATTGCAAACGGCGATGTTTATGTATGTGGACCAGTTGGATTTATGGAAGCTATGATCAACTATTTGTTGGAGATAGGAATTCCAAACGAAAAAATTCACTATGAATTCTTTGGGCCAGCAATACAATTAGAATTGGCAAACGCTTAATAAATTTAATTAATAAAAAGTGTTACTTCTATATGAAGTAACACTTTCTCAATTTAGGAATTATTTTACTTTTGAATAGATTTTAAGTTGTGTTTACTTATCAACAATAATGTTATAATTAGGATATAATTCATAACATGAGAAGAAATGAGTGAAAATGTCTAATGCCTAAAAATTCCGAGAGCAAATATATCCCGTTGGCTGATTTTTTTAAACAATCGACTAACAAAGAAATTACATTAACATTCGTTGAAATCGAAGCAATTATTGGACATGTTCTTCCGAATGCAGCTTATTTAAGTAGTAGTTGGTGGAAAAAAACGAAACCACCTGCACTTCACTATTTTGCATGGACAGATTCGGGTTATTCCGTTAAAAGTGTGGATCTTGGAAAGGCAATTCATTTTCATAGTGTTTTACATGAGACCGATGAACGAAAACCTGATGATAATAACAATCAGGACATCCTTGTTATTCGTGAAGCGGATTTAGAGGATGCTCGTCCTTTTATAAATTTACAAGAAACTATTTTTGCGGAAACCGATTTTATGTTATTCGGAAAATCTGATAGACAATTAACAGTTCAAAGTATCCGAAAAAGCATGAATACATGGAAAACTTCACCTAATTCTATTTTACTTTTAGCTATTGTGAACGGCCAATACGCAGGGTTTGTACAGTTTATAGGTGGCCCTGCTCCACGTGCTGTACATAGAGCATCTGTAGTTATCGGGGTTAAGCAAACCTTTTCTAATAAGGGAGTTGCTTCTTCTCTCATGCTGCAAGGCGAGAAATGGGCAAAGGGATCTGGAATTTCTAAGCTAGAACTTACTGTTATTAAAGAAAATATCAATGCTCAAAAGCTCTATAAAAAGCTTGGGTTTGAATTAGAGGGCACACGAAAAAACGCATTAATTATCCATGACCAATTCGTAGATGAATATTATATGGGGAAACAAATTTAAGGAAAAGCATATACTTCATAATAAGAAAAACAAGGTAAAAAAACGCCCGATCCTTTAGGATTTAAAACTGTTTCTATTGTTTTCGAAGGGCTTTGGACAGACCTACTGCTATATAATTACCGTTTGATTTTTTAAAGATGCTGGTCGTGACTGAAGTCACGACCAGCATCTTTTTTTCTCGGTAATCTTATGGCTATTAACTGTCCGTCGCCCTTCTACAACTTTTAGAAACGGGTTAGTTCATTTTTTGGGTAACTAGAGAAAAGATACTATCCTAATAATAGAGGAAGCTAACGAAGATGCAATTTCGTTAGCAATTCCGCTTCTTTATTTAGAGAACACTGACTATTTCTCTTTTCTCCACTAGTAACAAACGAAATCTACTTTTTTCATCTTTCATTACACAATTTCATTCCTAAATTCAACAGACGGTTTTATTTCACATTAACTCGGACTACTCTTCTTATCTAAGCGAGAGTCTATGCAATATCTCCTAGTTGAGTACTACTCACTTAATTGATTGTAGTGCAAGTCGGCGACTCCGGCGGGAATAGCGTTAGGTGAAGACCCCGCAGCGCAGCGAGGAGGCTGAGGCAACGCCCGCGGAGGCCAACAGGAGGTTGGTCACGAAGGCGTTGCCACACGAGGTGGCGCTCTTAGCCTTTGTACTCCGACTGGAACGGAAATCAGAAGCATTAATCTTTCTTAGAAGTTCTGTAAACCAATGTTCATGCTGTATTTTTATATGCATTCTTTTAAAAAACCAAAGTTGATCTAATTTCAGGCCATCTTTGGTTTTCTTGTTTTTGATACGAATGGATTGTCTGTCTCCCAAAATCGATACGGGTAATGTATAGCCTCTCCACTGTTTTCAATGCCAATTCTTGGACCAGTTGATATAGATGTTACTTGCTTCCCTTCTGCCATATACAAAGGCTTATCGGTCCAATGTGAACCATAGTGTTCCATGGAGATAGCCATAGCTTTTGTTAGCTTTCCCGGTCCGTTCGTCCACTGTGTCATCGGAAGTCCGTTCCGCAATTGCTTCATCAACTCTAAGCCTTCCACTGGTTCCACAGCACGAATTAGTATCGCATTAGGAATGCCAGTAGGTGCCGAAACTACATTGATGAGTGTATGAGTATGCATTTGATACGTATAAATCAAACCTGGCTCCCCAAACATAACCTCCGTCCGCTTCGTCTTTCTATTACCAAAACTATGTGCTGCACGGTCATCTGGTCCCATATAGGCTTCCGTTTCAACAATCTTTCCAATTAGCAACCCACTTGGATGCTCATGGACAATATAATTCCCTAATAATTGACGAGCAAGTTCTAAAGTTGGCTGCTGAAAAAAACGATTATCGATTGGTTTCAACTTAAATAAACCCCATTTTTTTCGCTTCAAATGTTAGCTCTTCTCTAAACTTCGGATGAGCAATAGAGATAAGCTGCTTCGCCCGCTCTGAAATTGGTTTCCCAAACATTTTAGCAACACCGTATTCCGTTACAATCATATCGACATCATTTTTAGAAGTCGATACTACTGAGCCTGGAGTAAGACTTAGCTTTATACGTGAGATCTCATCATTTTTGGCTGTAGAAGTTATACATACAAAGCCTTTCCCTTCTTTAGCAAAACGAACACCACGGGCGAAGTCTGCTTGTCCTCCAGTAGATGAATAGTACTTTCCAGCAACTGTTTCGGATGCACATTGCCCAAATAAGTCGACCTCGGTAGTCGCGTTAATAGAAACAATACGCTCCTCCTTAGCTATTTCTCGTGGATCATTCACAATGCTCACAGGTAAAAATTGTACAGCAGGATTATTATTAAGGAAATCATACATTTTCTTCGATCCATGTGCAAATGTGGCAATAATCTTTCCTTTATTCGTAAACTTTTGTGTTCCATCGATGGCACCCGCTTGTACTAAGTCCACAATTCCATCGACGAACATTTCTGTATGAATACCTAAATGACGATGATTTTTTAATAAACTCACTACTGCATTTGGAATAGAACCAATTCCTATTTGTAGTGTGTCTCCATTTTTTATCGTTTCTGTCACATATTCAGCGATTTTCAAGTCCTTTTCGCCAATAGGTGCTGTAATATCCTCGAATAAAAGACGATCATTTTCAACAAATCCAGCAATTTGGCTAATATGGATTTGATTTTGACCAAAAGTGCGAGGCATATGCTGGTTCACTTCTAATATAAATGGCACTGTACCGATAAATTCACTCACTATATCTGCCTGTGTCCCTAAAGAAAAGTATCCGAACTCGTCCATCGGTGAAGCTACAGCCATAATCGTTGACAGATTTGTAGAGCTTCTTAATATACGCGGCATCTCATGAAAATGATTTGGTACTAAATCTACTAATCCTTGTTGGAACTGCTTTCTGGTTGCCCCACTTAAAAAGTAGGAAACATGGTGTAGTTGCCCTGGAAAAGCAGCATTCATATACTTTCTAGATTGTAACGCGAGTAATTGATGTATTTTCACATTATTTAATTGGTGTGCTTGATCCTCTAAAATATCCAATAATTTATGTGGTTCACCATTCGTTAGCGGAAGAATTATGTCTGCATTAGTAGGAATTAGATCAATTACCTGTTGCGCTGTTAGATGTTTGTTATTCATGTTGTTATACCCCTATGGTGATCCATATTTTTAATAATTGGTGCGGTCATTAGAAATCCTTCAACTTCTTTCGGATTTCGTAAAATACATATATCAGTATTTTTTACTTTTCTTAATATGTCGAGTGTATGTGGGCGTACATCCTTCGGAAAACGCCATACCCATTTAGCAAATTCCACGTCCATTTTTTCCTTACAGCCCGGTGCCATATCCGGACGTGTTTTGCCGCGATAAATCCATGCCCTTTTGAAAACTCTATACGTGCATAGTACTTTTGAGAAATCCAAAAACACGATCAAATCTGCATAGGATGCTCGTAACTCTAATGTCGAGTCAAAATTTCCATCTATGATCCATTTATCTTTTTTAAGTTCCCCTTTAATCTTTTCGCGAAATTCTGGCTTTGCTGTAGGAACCCAACCTTCGTTCCAAAAGAGTGCATCTAGATGGATTAAAGGCAAATCCCATCTATCAGACAATCGTTTGGATAATGTAGATTTACCTGCCCCGCTTGAACCAATGATGAGTATACGTTTATGTTTTAACTGATACATCCTCTGCCCCCTTTGTATTGCCACTCTTCATTTTACTATGTTTTCATCCTGAGGCAAAACAAAAACCTGCTCCTCCCAAGGAACAGGTTCTGGTTCTGATTCTATTCTAATTCTGTTTGTTTTGTTTCTGTACCGAGGAATATTACCGCTAGTACGCCAATCACAATAGCAACACAGAAAATACCAAAGATTAAACCCATATCATACCCAGTTGTTACCATTGTTCCAACTAATAACGGACCTAATATTCCTCCCACTCGCCCAACTGCAGCCGCCATTCCAGAGCCAGTTGCACGAATAACTGTTGGATATTGTTCAGGTGAGTATGCATATAATGCACCCCAAGCCCCTAAGTTAAAGAATGATAATAGTATTCCAGAAAGCATTAGTAATCCCGTACTTTCCGCAGACCCAAATACTAACGCACTAGCCGCAGTTCCCAATAAATAAGTAACTAATACAAATTTACGCCCTGCCCTCTCGATTAACCACGCTGCAGAGAAATAACCTGGTAATTGAGCAATGGTCATGATCAATACGTATTCAAAGCTTTTAATAAGGGTGAATCCTTTAATGACCATTACACTTGGTAGCCATAGGAACATTCCGTAATAGGAAAACACAACTGTAAACCATACAATCCATAACATTAGCGTTCGCTTTGCATATTTCTTTGACCAAACTTCACTCATGTTTTGAATAATGCTTCTAGATTCCGATTTTTTTTCCGTAAATTTCGGGGAATCAGGTAATTTTAAACGTAAATAAATGGCATAAAAGGCTGGTAAAGCTGTGATAATTAAGGCAAGTCTCCAACCGTAATTAGGAATAATAAAATAGGCAATGAGAGCAGAAATAATCCATCCTGCTGCCCAAAAACTTTCTAATAGGACAACTACTCTTCCACGTTCTTTCGCTTCCACACTCTCAGAAACTAATGTAGATGCTACTGGAAGTTCTCCTCCTAGTCCCATTCCTACAAAGAATCTTAACAATAAAAATGCTGCAAGTGTCGTTGTAAGAGCGGATAATCCACTTGCAATAGAAAACATTAAAAGAGTAATCATGAATATTTTCTTTCGTCCGACTTTATCTGCTAGCACTCCAAATACGAGGGCACCTACTGCCATCCCTATAGAATTGACACTTCCGACCCATCCCATTTGTCCTGGAGTTAAATTCCAATCTATCGCTAAGGCTGCAATGACAAATGATAGAATTCCAACGTCCATTGCATCGAACATCCATGCAAGCCCTGCTATCCCCAATAGTTTATTTTTGGATATCGTTTTTTGTTCTTTCATAACTTTAGATTTCACTCCTGTCTTTACAGCTGTAAAGTTTTTAGTTTACTTGTTTAGTATACGCATGAAACTTCAAACTTACAATATAAATTTCACCTTGTTTTTTACACTTTATTAGAGTAAAATGTCCTTTATACACACACATATGTTTGTTCAAGAAGAACAGAAAGGCGGAATACATCATGGCTTGGCAAGGACTAATTGAAGAATATAAAGAGTTTTTACCAGTAACAGAGAAAACACCTAAATTGACTTTACTGGAGGGTAATACGCCTCTTATTAAGCTAGAAAATTTATCTAAAGAATTAGGTATCGAATTATATGTGAAGATAGAAGGAGCAAATCCTACTGGATCTTTTAAAGATAGAGGCATGGTTTTTGCGGTTGCAAAAGCAAAAGAAGAAGGAAGTAAAGCAGTTATTTGTGCTTCTACAGGAAATACTTCTGCTGCCGCTGCTGCTTATGCAGCTCGCGCGGGCATGCGAGCAGTTATTGTTATACCGGAAGGAAAAGTAGCTGCTGGAAAGTTAGCTCAAGCATATATGTACGGAGCAGAGGTCATTCAAATAGAAGGAAACTTCGATGTGGCACTTGAAATGGTTCGTGCAATTAGTGAAACTTCCCCTATTACTCTAGTGAATTCTGTTAATCCATATCGTATTGAAGGTCAAAAGACAGCAGCCTTTGAAATTTGCGATGTGTTAGGTAGCGCACCAGACTATCTAGCAATACCAGTCGGAAACGCGGGTAATATTACTGCCTACTGGAAAGGGTTTAAAGAATATAACGAGAAAAAACAAACAGGTCTTCCTAAAATATTTGGCTTTGAAGCTGAGGGTTCAGCCGCTATCGTACAAGGAAAACCTATCGAATTTCCCGAAACAATTGCTACTGCAATTCGTATCGGTAATCCCGCAAGCTGGAAAGGCGCAGAAGCAGCGCGCGATGAGTCTAACGGTGTGATCGAAGCTGTAACTGACGATGAAATTATCGAAGCATACAAACTAATTGCAAGCAGAGAAGGTATCTTCGCAGAACCAGGCTCATGTGCTTCCATCGCAGGTCTATTGCGTTCTGTCAAAGAAGGAAAAATTAAAGCAGGAAGCAAAGTAGTCGCAGTACTAACTGGTAACGGTTTAAAAGATCCACAAACTGCAATCGACGTAAAAGTTGCGGAGCCACATAAAATTGAAAGTAATGCACCAGCTCTTAGCGCATTTATAGAGGAGGTGCTAGCGTAATGGTTTGGTGTATTTCAATACCAGCAAGTACTGCGAACCTTGGACCGGGATTTGACTCCATTGGCATTGCACTAGATAAGTATTTAGAACTTGAAGTAGAGTTAGCGTCCGATTGGAAAATCATTAACCTGTCAAGTAATCTTCCGGACGTGCCAAACCCACTGGATCATTTGATCGTACAAGCTGCGGAAAAAACTGCGGAGTTACACGGTTTTTCCCTACCACCGTGTTTAGTGCGAGTGAAGAGTCAAATCCCACTAGCACGTGGTATGGGAAGCAGTGCTTCTGCCATAGTCGCGGGAGTAGAATTAGCCAATCAAATCATGGAACTACAGCTCACTGACCAGGACAAATTAAAAGTGGCAACGCTTATGGAGGGACATCCTGACAATGCAGCAGCTTCCATTTACGGTGGCTTTACGATCTCCTCTAATGCAGAAAATGGAGAAATAAATGTATTTCATGCAAATCATATCGAGGCTTCATTTGTGCTATTTATCCCAAACTTCGAGTTAAAAACAGCAAAGGCTAGACAAGCACTGCCAGATACTTATACTCGTCGAGAAGCAGCACAAGCAAGTGCAACTGCAAACTTGTTAACTGCAGCTTTTCTCTCACAACAATTTGAACAAGCTGGAGCTTATATGGAACAGGACTTATTTCACGAGCCATACCGACTCGATTTGATTCCACAGAGTAAGGATATAAAAATTTTCGCTAAAAACGCAGGTGCATATGGTACTTGTATTAGTGGAGCAGGTCCTACCCTACTCTCACTTGTTGAAAAAGGAACAGAAGAGGAATTCATTTGTAAGTTAAAAGGACATTTCACTGATTTCGACATCGTTGCAATACCAATGAATCGTACAGGTATTGTTGTTACGATAAAAGATACGGAGAGCGCCCACTAAGGGAAATTCCCGTAAATTAGAGTTGTATTATACGTAAAAAGGCAGCGCAACCTTCAAACGAAGTTGCACTGCCTTTTATTATTAAGCTAGTAGAACAAGACTTAGAGCCATTACTGCCATTCCTGCAACGAGTCCGTAAATAGATGAATGGGTTTCATCATATTTTTTTGCTGCTGGTAATAATTCATCTAAAGAAATAAAGACCATAATCCCCGCTACTCCAGCAAATATTACTCCAAACGCGACTCCATTTAAATATGGCATCAATACTAAATAAGCAACAAACGCTCCAACTGGTTCAGCTAAGCCAGACAAGAAAGATAACTTAAAGGCTTTCTTCCGACTACCAGTTGCATAGTATATAGGTACTGCTACTGCAATTCCTTCTGGTATATTGTGAATAGCTACTGCAATCGCAATTGCAATCCCCAAATCGGGATCTTGTAGAGCAGATGCAAAGGTCGCTATTCCCTCTGGAAAATTGTGAATTCCTATTGCCAATGCTGTGAAAACACCCATTTTCATGAGTTTTGTCTGCTCTGCATTGCTTATTTTGACATCCATATCTTCTACACTTTTTACTTCATGTGGGTTACCAAGACTAGGTATTAATCGGTCGATTACCGCAATTACGAACATCCCGCCGAAAAAACCAACTAATGTCATCCAATAACCGTTAGTCTCTCCAAGTTCTGCAACGAGAGAATCCTTAGCTTTCACAAATATCTCTACCAAGGATACATAAATCATAACTCCTGCTGAGAAACCTAATGCAACGGATAAAAATTTAGTATTTGTGCGAGATGTCAATAATGAAAGTAGACTACCAATCCCAGTTGCAAGACCAGCAAATAATGTAAGTAACAAAGCAAAGGCTACATTTCCATCCATTGACCCAACTTCTTTCTATTTATCGATTTTCATTTATTATACGCAAAATGTTTCCTTTACGCAACTCTTTTCAACTAGTGAAAATATAAATTTTTTAATTTGGAAATTTTCACGTTTCTTATCAATTGGAAAGCCAACACCCCTCCTTTAATATCTTCCCCAAGTGACCTAGGTTTAACCTATTTTTGCGATAAGTCGATTTATAGATCCGAATGCCTTCTATCTTTTTTATAAAATGCTTTAACAAATGAAAAAACACTGGAAGAAGTGTACGACACTTAATCCAATGCTGATTTTTTATAAAGCCTTCATTGCTACTCTTATTCTATTCCACGACAGTGTAACTACCATGCTCCATAGCAATTACATACTCAGGTTGTGGTGGTTTTCCACCGTGCTCTTTAATTTTATTTTTATGTCCCGCAATATGCTCTGGACTCTTTTCCCATGCTTTCCAAGCCTCTTCTGATTCCCAACGAACTATCATTAATACTTCTTCTTCACCACGACGAACATTTTTCACTAATAGTTCGCGCCCTATAAAACCTTCACGCTGTTCAATTAATGTTGGACCTTGATCAGGTTTTTTCTTAAAACGTTCAATAATTTTATCTGCGTTACCTTCAGTCACTGTCCACTTACGAATTTGCACTAACATTTCCATTCCTCCATTTTAAATCTATCTTTATGATATTCTCTTTTTTAGCTTTCCGTATCAATTGGCTTGTCTTCATTAATAATCTCTTGAGTTGTTTCTTCTACTTCATATAATTCAAATAACTGCGAAAACTCTTCCATAAGCATTTCTACCGCTTTCAATTCACCCACTATGATTGGATTAATCGATTGTAATTCGGGAGTTTCTAGTTGTTTCTTTAATGCTATAGATTTCATATTCATCATATCATAAAACGCTAATGCTCTCCCACGTCGGAACGTTTTAGCACCATGTCTTTTTTCTTTGCCATCTACTTTTTCTGGTCTTCCTCTACGTTGTCCTTCATGATGATTTTCGTCACGACGATTATGTCTACCTCGAGGATGTGATTCACTTCTCATATAAAACTCCTCCTTTGTATACGTTTGTATACGTTTGTATACGATTTAAATGTATACAAACGTATACATTTAGTCAATTTATAAAGCTAAAATTATCTAAGGTAAAATCAAAATTTCCTGTTCGCTAAATAGTTTCCGATATTCAACCAATCCTGCTCAAGAAAGTCCCGATTGGACGGTCTATAAAACACAGATGCAGGGTGATAGGTAGGAATTATCATATAACTTTCAGCCGAACATATAAATACAGTAGAATCCAGAGACTCCAAGTGACGTATTGGTTGATTTAGCAGTTTACCATGTAACATGGAAACCTTTGCATCTTTTCCTATTAATCGCTGTAAACCTACATTTCCTAATGTAACAATAATATTAGGTACAATATTTTTTAATTCATAATCTAATATTGGAGCATGTGCCACCACTTCTAACGCAGTGGGCGGCCGATTATACTTTCTTTGCATTACCTCGCCATTTCGAGCCTTCTTTTCTCTCCACACATATGGTCGACTACGAACTGCACTGGTCATATATACGTCATCTCGGGTCAATCCAATACTTTCTAACGACTTATTTAATTCGTCCCCTGCTCTACCGATAAATGGCACCGCCTTTATCGCCTCATTCTCTCCAGGAGCTTCACCTATTAACAGTATACTTGGTTTTTTTGGGCCTTTCCCTTTAACAAATCCTTCAACAGGAAATCCCGCTATACGTTCGATTCCTAGTTTAACAAGCTCCTCTGGTATTTCAAACATGTATCTCACTCCTTTTAAAAAAACCTTTCCAATGAGGAAAGGTTTTTACTGTGTATACTTTTTAAAAACTCTATTTCTATATTCATACCACAATGCCACGATGACAAACCAAGAATACCCAATCATCCATCCGGCTAAAACATCTGAAGCATAATGTCTGTGTTCCGCAATTCGAGATAAACCTACCATCACAGTGACAAATATAGTGACTAACCAGATTAAAATTCGTCTCGTTTTATTGGACTGATGCTCTGTTAAAAAGTAGGCAATTGTAAACAAATATAAAAGCCCAACCATTGCATGACTGGAAGGAAAGCTAAAAGTCTCTAACTGTTGCGGGACATCGGGGCGTTCTCTTTCAATCCATTTTTTTAGCATTTGATTCAGAACATTCCCAAACCCTATAGACAGTAAAACAAAGAGCATTCCTCGATAATTTTTTGAGCGAAACCATAGATAAACAATTAATAAAAGCGTTATAAATATAATAAATTTAGTATCCCCTAAGTAATGAAAAAAAACAATTACTTTATTATCTCCAAACAACTGGGACATCTGCGAATCAAACTGAGCTATTTCTGTCGTATTAAAATATAAAAAGAGGGCAGCAAACCCTAATAATGTTACTAGACTAAGTGGATAAAACCATTTCTTCACAAAAAAACCTCCTATCCCATAACAAAATTATAAGCTAGAAATATGTGGATGTACAATGAATACTGCCTTTTAAAATCAAGATATGATATCCGAATATAGTTGACTTCCACTCCATTCAGGCGGACGCTTTCCGCTGGGAACGTATCCTCCTGAACCGAAAATCAGAAGTAACATTTAATTTTTGTACTATTTACACTGAGTTAGTAGCTTTATAAACCGTATATTTTCTTTAAATAAAGAGCCACCCTTCTCGTTTGCACGGTTAGGGTGGCTCCTCGTTAGTTTGAATTATTTTAATTCATCTAAGATTTCTTGTAATTTTGCTGCTTCAGTTGTTACACCGTTACTTGAGAAGTACCAGTTCGTACCATCTAAGTATACGATCTTACCTTCTTTATAAGCACGAGTTTGTTTAATAATATCATTTTCGATATCTGCTTTAATCGTTTCTACATCCGAAACTGTACGATCAACGACTAATAATACTTCTGGATCTACAGAAAGTATTGACTCATAAGAAAAGTCAGATCCATGGGAAGACGCATCAATATCAGTTGTTGCTGGTTTGAAACCAAAGTCATTGTACACATATGCGAAACGAGAATTTGCGCCATTATCGAAACCAGACATTTTTTTGTCGTCATACATAGCAACTAATGCATTTTCATAGCCAGCTACTTTTTCGTTTACAGCATCCACTTTTTCTTGTAATGCAGCCTTTAACTCTTCACCTTTTTCTACTTTATCAAACATATTAGCTGCTAAGTCAACTGTTTCATAAACTGCATCAATATAGTTAGAGTTATCTGAACCAATGAATACTACGTTTGGTGTGATTTCTTTTAATTCTTCATAGAATGGAGTTTGACGACCAGAGATAAAAATGATATCTGGTTCTGCAGCTGCCACTGCTTCGAAGTCGATTGCTTTTAATGTACCAACGTCAGCAATATCATCGCTTGGTGCATATTTTTCTTTTAAGTGTGTTGGAATGTTCCCTTTACCGCCACCAGCTGGTACACCTACGATACCTTCAACGCCTAATGCATCAAGTGTATCTAAGAAACCGTAGTCCAAAGAGATAATGCGCTTAGGCTCTTCTTCTAATGTAATATCTTCAAAAGTAACTGAAGCGCCTTCTTCTGTTTCACGCGCAGTACTTAACGAAGATACTGTCATAGGAAATGCTGATTCTTCTACTACTTCTTTTTCTGTCTCACTTGCTTTGTTTGTGTCACTTGCTTTAGGTGTTTCTGTTTCTTCTGATCCACATGCAGCCAACATTAATGCTAATGCTGCTGCAGTAATTATATTCCACTTCTTCATACTAATTTTTCTCCTCCTAATAATTAACTCATTCACCCTCTGGTGTGATAATGAAAATCATTCTCATCAACTAACCAAATTCTAGTTGAGTATCCTCAGATTGTCAATTACTTTATTAAAATTAATTATGAGAATTAAAATATACACAAATTCGGCAACCGTCTTGTACTTGAACAGGAATATGCATATCATATACTTCGCGCAAAGATTCTGAGTTAATAATCTCATTTGTTGGACCATCTTTTACTAGACGTCCATCCTTCAACGCAACGATACGATCTGAATAGACGGAGGCAAAGTTAATATCGTGCAACACGATGACAACTGTTTTCCCTAGCTCATCAACAAGTTTACGCAAGATTTTCATAATTTGTACTGAATGCTTCATATCTAGATTGTTTAATGGTTCGTCGAGTAAAATATATTCCGTATCTTGCGCAATAACCATAGAAATGAACGCACGTTGTTTTTGTCCACCAGAAAGCTCATCTAAAAACTTATCTTGCATATCAGTTAAATTTAAATACGCTAACGCTTTGTCCACAAATTGGTTATCCTCTTCGTTTAAACGACCTTTCGAGTATGGATACCGTCCAAAAGATACAAGCTCACGAACCGTTAAACGAACATTTAAATGATTTGCTTGCTTTAAAATCGCAACTCGTTTTGAAAATGCATCTGATTTCATTTTCTTAACGTCCGATTGATCCAACAACACTTCTCCAGTATCCGCATCTAACAAACGGCTCACCATTGATAATAACGTTGATTTACCAGCACCATTAGGTCCAATAAAGGACGTAATGGCTCCAGATTGAATTTTTAATGTGACATTTTCGACAACAGTTTTTTTCCCAAAGCTTTTAGAAAGACCTTTAAGTTCAATCATGCTGTTTTCCTACTTTCCTTTAGTAACAAGTAAATAAAGTAAAGCCCACCGATAAAGTTAATAATTACACTAATCGTTGTCGTTAAATTAAATACATGTAGCACTAAGAATTGTCCGCCCACTAATGCAATAACACTTATTAAGCTTGCGCCAACTATTAAAACGGAATGTTTGTATGTGGAAAAATATTGATAAGCTAAGTTGGAAACAATTAACCCTAAAAATGTAATTGGTCCAACTAACGCTGTTGATACTGCAATTAAAATCGATGATAAAATTAATATTCGTAAAACCATTTTGTCATAGTTAATACCTAAGTTTATTGCATGTTCACGCCCTAAAGACATTACATCTAACTTATGTAATATGCGTCTACCATACAGAAATGCTAAAGAGACAATACCTGCTGATATAAATAGCAATTCTGTTTTTACGTTCATAAAGCTAGCAAATAATCGAGCTTGTAAGCTTTCATACTCCACCGGATCAATAATTACTTGCATAAATGTAACTAAGCTACCGAGTAGTGTACCGATAATCATACCTGCTAATAGTAGCAAGAAAATAGGATACTTATCTGCTCGGAATAAGAAACGATATAAAATCACTGCAAATAGTACCATTGCAACAACTGATACACCGAAGTTTAAGTAACGACTTACAACAAATATGGAAGACGATCCTAAAGCAAAGTAAATAATTGTTTGAACGATGTGATACATCGAATCGATACCCATAACCGATGGTGTTAACAATCGATTATGCGTTACTGTTTGAAACGCTACTGTTGCATAAGCGATTGCAGTTCCTGTAATGACCATTGCAAATAATCGTTCTAATCGTTTTGGAAATGCATAACTAAACCCGCCTTTTATGTCGTAAAACGCAAATAACAACATACAAATTAAGGCAATTACCGATAATATAATTAACTTCGTACTATTTTTGCGCATATGCTTTCCCCCTAAATAACATAATTAAGAAGATCGCACTACCGATTACTGCAACTGTAGTATTAACCGGAATTTCATATGGATGTACGATTAAGCGGCTAATGATATCGCAGAATAATAAGAATGCTGCGCCCATAAAAATGGTATGAGGAATTGTTTTACGTAAATTGTCCCCTAAATAAAGGGAAACAAGGTTAGGCACAATTAATCCTAAAAACGGTATAATACCGACTGTTAAAACGACTGTCGTAGAAATAACTGCAACAATAATTAAACCAATATTCAATACCGTTCGATAGCTTAACCCAAGGTTTTTAGCAAAATCCTCACCCAAACCTGCTACGGTAAATTTATTGGCATAAATATATGCAATAATAATCGCTGGGACAGCTACATAAAGAAGCTCATACCGACCAGATACAACTAATGTGAAACTCCCTTGGAAAAACGAATCAACATTTTGTAAAATGTTCGCTTCATACGCCAAGAAAGTAGAAAATGCTCCAATAATATTCCCGTACATAATCCCTATTAGTGGGACAAATATTGCATCTTTGAACTTAATACGTTCAAGTAGCTGCATAAAGATAAATGAACCAATTAATGCGAAAGCAAAACTAAACATGATTTGGCCGATATAGGACATACCCGAAAAGAATAACATTGATATGATGATACCTAATTTTGCTGCATCTAACGTACCAGCCGTTGTTGGCGATACAAATTTGTTTCGGCTTAAACTTTGCATGATTAAACCTGCAATACCCATCCCTGCGCCAGCTAAAATTATAGCGAATAATCTTGGTAACCGACTTATTAAGAAAATCTGTGTTTCTAACGATTCCCAATCAAGCAAATCACTCGGCTTTATGTCAATCGCACCAATAAATAGCGAAATTACTGACAGGATGATCACTGTAACTACCAACATCCACAGTCTCATTTTAAACCCCATATTTCTTTTATTCTCAGATTAGCGAGAATCATTCTCAACACTGAGTAAAAATTTATTTTGTATTTGAAGATATAACATCCCCAAATATAAGTCCGACTAGCGGGTCATATATAACTTCCTTAAATATAATACATTCCATTAATAAATACTTAGTTGGTGATTGAGCCTTTTTTATAATTAGACTACATATGAGTAAATCTTTTCAAAATTATAGTCGCCACTCTTTTAAATAATGAATCACTATTGAAAATCATTATCAATTAATTATAGCATCTCGACTCTTTAAGTCAACGACTAAATGAAAATGGTTTTCAATTGAAACTCAATTGAAATGCCATTTTACCCTATTTTAACCCATTTCTATTTTACTACATTATTCTCCTAATTCAAAAAGGCTTTTGCAATTGTTGTTTTTTCGCAACATTTACACAAGCCTTTTGACACTAAGTGTTCATTTAAATTTCTTTCGCACTATCTATAATCTCTTGTGGGACCACTATCTCATTTATTTCGTTAAATTTAGAGAAGTTTGTTTTAACGTCCATTTTTAAGTTGATCGTTTCTCCATCCATTGTCATATCCATATCTATAACCATATCTAATTTGTTCGTTTGGAATGATTCTTTGTCAATATGAACTACATAGTCGACCGAATGAATGGTATAGTCTAAGTCAACATTTCCTTCTCCAGTAAGGCTTTGAAGTGCTTCATCTACTTGATCTTTCACAAGACTTGTAAACTCTTCACCACTGCCTTCAAGTGTTAAAATATAGTTCTCATCGTCTTGTTCAAATTCCACTTTTTCTAAATATTCTTCTAAAGGCTGTAGTTGTGCTGCTGGATCTGTTTGGTTCGTAGCACCCATCATTTGGTCTACCATTTCCTTAGGAAACTTCATCCACTGTGCAGCAGTTCCTTCATACACATACAATGCATCTTCCGTAATATAAGTCTCCATATCAATCTCTTGAGATTCGCTTCCTTCGCCAACGCCCATCATAGTGGTTGTCCCTTTTTGATGCATTTGCATTGGTTCTATTATATATTCCATATCCATCATGGATTTTATATCCAGCGTCATTTCTTCACTTGGAATACTCATTGTTTGTTTCATATCTATCGTACCTTTTACGCTTTTAAGCTCTTCTGAAGCTTTCATTGACTTGTCATATACTTCTTGTAAGGTAAGTTTACTAGTTTCTGTTACCTCTTTATCTTGTACCGGCGTTGCAGTTTCGTTACATGCAGCCAAACCTAACGCTAAGGTTACTACGGATAATAGAGCTGTCCATTTTTTCATAAAAATAATCATCCCTTCTCAGTAAGATACTTACTTTACGGGATGATTGCATAAAAGGTTTCATTTTGTTGGAATTTACTTAACGCCACGCATATATTTTTGAATCAACGGAGTCATCAAGTACAGTAATAAACCAATAACTAGAGCTACTGCTCCAATGACACCGAAGTAAATAATTTCGTTTTCCGGCGTGTAAAATTTAACTACTTGAGCATTGATTGCTTGAGCTGATGCGTTCGTCATAAACCATAAACTCATCGTTTGAGCTGCGAATGCTCCTGGTGCCAGTTTCGTTGTTGCAGATAACCCTACCGGTGATAATAAGAGCTCTCCTAATACTACAAGGAAAAAGCTCAGTACAAGCCAGAAAGGACTAACTAGTGAATCTGTTCCATTGAAGTAAGCTGGAATAATCATGACGATAAAAGACAACCCTGCAAATAACAAACCAAATGAGAATTTTTTAGGAGTAGATGGTTGTCTGTCCCCAAGTTTCACCCACATCCAAGCAAAAACTGGTGCCAGAGCAATGATAAATAATGGATTTAACGATTGGAACCAGGCAGGTGAAATCTCATATGAGCCAATCATTAAATCTACTCGCTCATCCGCATACTGTGCCAAAATGTTAGAACCTTGCTCTTGAATCGCCCAGAACATCATAGCCGCAACAAATAATGGAATATATGCAAGTAAGCGAGACCTTTCATCTTCCGTTGTTTTACTGCTTCTATACATAACGATAAAGTACAAGGTAGGAATTATGATACCTAGTATAGAGACAGTCATGATGAACCCATCTAACGTTAAAATTCCTTGTTGAATCAATACAAAGCCAATAACTAAAATTATAACTATAGCAATACCAATTCTAGTTAATACTTTTTTGCGTTCATCTTTGGCCATTGGGTTTGGCACATATGTACCTGCTAACCCTAGATATTTCTTTTTAGTTACTAAAAATACGACTAAACCAATTGCCATACCGACCGCAGCAAGACCAAATCCTAAATGGAAGTTATACTCAAGACCAATTGTTCCAACGATTAAAGGTGCGATAAACGCTCCCATATTAATCCCCATATAGAAAATGCTAAAACCTGAATCACGACGAGTATCTTCTTTAGAATACAGATCCCCGATAATACTTGAAATATTTGGTTTCAACAAGCCTGTCCCAATGATGATTAATGCCATCGAGGCAAACAAAGTAGTTAAACCACCTGGGAATGCCAAGACGATATGACCGAACATGATGAGAACCCCACCATAGAATACCGTTTTCGTCGTACCGAATAGGCGGTCAGCTATCCAACCTCCAATAATTCCAGACATATAAACTAGTGAACCATACACAGCCATAATGGAGTTAGCAGTAGAACGTTCTAGTCCCAATCCTCCCTGCGTTACTTCGTAATACATATAGTAGATTAGTATTGCGCGCATTCCATAGTAAGAAAAACGCTCCCAAAACTCCGTGAAAAACAATGATAGTAATGCTTTCGGATGACCAAAAAATCCCTTCTGAGGGACGGATTTAACAATTTCTTCTTTTGTTGGCATCTTTTTACCTCTTTTCTAATTTTGAAAACATTAGGAATACACTCTATCGCCATATTAATGGATTACATGAAAAGTAACCTAATGCCCATAAACCTAACAAGACACATATTATAAACTGCCCTTTTGCAATTGTCAAAAAACCTTTTATATTTCAACTAAGAAGATTTCTAGTAAAAAAGAGCGTAATATCAACGTTCTAATATAAAATATAGCGAAAATTTTTACTGAAATTGGAATTTTATTTATTCTATCGAATTTAATTATTTCGACTTTTGAAATTGTTGGTTATAATAGTCGTTATGACAGAAGGAAGGAGCTAATAAAATGCTCAAGAAGTTTTTTTCATATTACAAACCGCATAAACGACTATTTATCATTGACTTCAGTAGTGCTGTATTTGTCGCAATTTTAGAGCTCGCATATCCAGTTGCAGTTCAATGGTTTATCGATGACTTGTTACCTACTGGGGATTGGAGCATGATAACAAAAATCAGTATCCTACTATTAGTGGTATTTATCCTCAGCACTTTTCTACAGTATATCGTAAGTTATTTTGGCCATAAACTCGGCATTAATATAGAAACCGATATGAGACAGCAATTATTCACCCACGTTCAACGCCAATCATTCCGGTTCTTTGATAATACAAAGACAGGCCATATTATGAGTCGAATTACAAATGATCTATTTGATATAGGCGAACTGGCTCATCATGGTCCTGAGGATTTATTCATTGCCATCATGACTTTAATCGGGGCCTTTACGATTATGTACAATATCAATCCAGAGCTTGCAATTATCGCGATCGTCATGGTGCCAGTACTATCCGTTGTAGCAACATACGGTAACATCATGATGAACAGAGCTTGGAAGAATATGTACGGTAAAATTGCTGATGTAAACGCTCGAGTGGAGGACAGTGTTTCTGGTGTTCGCGTCGTCCAATCATTTACAAATGAACATTTTGAAATAGCTCGTTTTAAAGAAGATAATGGACAATTCCGTTTAGCTAAGCTTGTTGCCTATAAAGTAATGGCTGGTACACATTCCAGTATTTATATGTTAACTCGTTTAGTAACCTTGGTAGTGCTTGTTGTCGGAGCTTGGTTCACGCATAAGGGAACGCTTTCCACCGGGGAGCTTGTAAGTTTTGTTCTATATGTCAATGTGTTGATCAAACCCGTTGATAAAATTACCGCACTACTTGAACTATATCCTAAAGGGATGGCTGGTTTCAAACGTTTCTTAGAGCTAATCGAACAGGATCCTGAAATTCAGGACAAGCCTAATGCACTTACTGTTCAGCATTTAAAAGGAGATATAACTTTTGAGCAAGTTGGTTTCCGATACGATGAATATAAACCTGTATTAGACAATATCAATTTGTCGATTAAAGCAGGAGAAACTATCGCATTTGTAGGTCCATCTGGTGCAGGAAAAACTACTATTTGTTCGCTAATCCCAAGGTTTTACGATGTTCAAGAGGGTGCGATTTCTGTAGACGGGTTGAATATTCAAGATATGACGATGAAATCATTGCGTTCACAAATTGGTATTGTTCAACAGGACGTGTTCTTATTTACAGGGTCCATTCATGAGAATATCGCATATGGTAAACAAGATGCGAGTGAAGCAGAAATTCGAGATGCGGCCAAAAAGGCTCATTTAGAGGATATGATTGCATCTCTTCCAGAAGGTTACGATACACAAATTGGAGAACGAGGACTTAAATTATCTGGTGGACAAAAACAACGTCTAGCAATAGCTCGTATGTTCCTGAAAAATCCGCCAATTTTAATTTTGGATGAGGCTACATCTGCTCTTGATACTGAAACGGAACGATATATCCAGAAGTCTCTGATGGAGCTAGCTGAAAATAGGACTACGCTTATTATTGCACATAGACTTGCAACTATTCGTGATGCGGACCGTGTACTTGTTGTAACAGAGGACGGTATCGTGGAAGATGGGTCCTATAGTGATTTAGTGGCACAGGATGGCATTTTTGCTAGACTGCATAACATACAGTTTCAAGAGGTTTAATTGGCTCAACTAAAAAGTTGTCTTCCGGTAGTTAACTACCGGAAGACAACTTTTTTATCCTATGGTTTTATTCGGGTGATTCACCTAATTGTTCCCGCTAAAGTAGCAATTTTCTATTGAACAAATAGAAATTCTTGAAAGCGATCATAATCTGACTTTTTCAGTTCTACTTGTACAACCGTGCCTTCTTCTTCATATGAGGTAGCGGAAACGGATGCATGCTCGTTTAAGTAAGATACAATATCTCCTCGATCAAATGGGATCAATAGTGAGCAATGCACATAATTAAAGAAGATATGTTTTTTAATAATGTCTAATAACTCTTCTAATCCTGCTCCCTCTTTCGCAGAAATCCAAATATTATCGCCTGTTACATTCGGGTATTTCAAATCCGCTAAATCAGATTTGTTATATATATAGACAGTTGGAACATCTTCTACACCAACAGCTTGAAGTGTTTCATTCGTAACGTCCATCATAAAACGATGTTCTGCGTTCGATACATCCACCACATGTAAAAGTAAGTCCGCATCACGTGCTTCTTCCAATGTGGAGCGAAAAGCTTTCACTAAGTGATGGGGAAGCTTGCTAACGAAACCTACCGTGTCGGTTAATAAAAATTCCTTTTGATCGGGAAGTTTAATCTGTCTTACGGAAGTTTCTAGGGTTGCAAAAAGCATGTCCTTCTCAAATACCTGTTTGGATTCCATTTGACCAACTTTGTTCAGTAATTGGTTCATAATGGTCGACTTACCAGCATTCGTATAACCTACTAAAGATACAACTGGAATAGCATTTTTCTTACGTTGCTTGCGCTGTGTCTCTCGTTGATCTTTTGCATGGTCGAGGTCCTTTTTAAGTTTAGCAATCTGGTCTTCTATTTTACGTCTATCTAGCTCAAGTTTTGTTTCCCCAGCACCACGGTTTTTAAATCCACCGCCAGTTCCTCCGCCTTGTCTACCAAGAGATGCTCGAAGTCCTACAAGACGTGGGAGCATATATTGAAGCTGCGCTAAGTCTACTTGCATCTGTGCCTCATTCGACTTCGCACGGCGAGCAAAGATATCGAGTATTAGCATCGTTCGGTCAATAACCTTGCAGTCTAAATCGCGTTCTAAGTTTCTAATTTGGGATGGCGACAGTTCGTCATTGAAGATAATTAGATTAGCCCCAGCTTCTTCAAAGAGGTTTCTAATCTCCTCTACCTTCCCTGTGCCAACGTAATGGGACGAAGTAACTCGATCAAGATTTTGCGTGACCTGCCCAACTACTTCCACATCTAAAGCACCTGCTAAATTGTGTAGTTCTTCCAATCCATATTCAAAATGCTCGTCCTTTTGTAGTTTTACAGCAACGAGTATTGCCTTTTCTATTAATTCATCCATATAATTTCTCCTTTTAAAGAAAGCGATAGATTGCTTGTTCGTAAATGATTTCTTCCTGTCGATTAGATCCAACTATATCAATGCTGGCAAGTCGCTCTTTAGCATTATTTGTACTTTGTTTAAATATTAAACGTGTATTTTCCAACAGTAATGTTTGCTCATCATGTTCTATCAGTTGAAAATAACTTTTCCACTTATTCATTACTTCCCTTGGATTTCGAACTTGAAACTCACAGGCTGTAATTGATAATTCTAAATTACTTTTTTCTATTGTTCCATCTTCCTGAAGCAAGCGATACTTGTCCTCATCACTTTCCTCCCATTCTATAAAGAACGGTAATGGTAATGCATCACTTATTTCTTCTTTTACAAATAGCATTTTCCACTTACGCACTAGACCACTAGTCGTCTTCCTTTCAGCATGTAGAACACCAGATGTTTTTATACCCTGCTCCTCTAGCTGTATACAAAGGCCATCTATGGTTGTCGTACGTATGCAAATTGTATTGAACCCCGCTCCACTCTTTTTCAAGTCATGAAGGATTAGATTGATCAAAGGGTGATTTGCATTTTTTGCAACATCTTCATATTCTGCTGCAAGCCATTCAATATAGCTAGTTTTCGTATAAAGAAGTGCGTTATATGTTCCCCACTTAGTATGTTGACCACCCACTACTGCGTGAATTCCTTTTTCAGTCCAATCTTCAGCTACTTCTTGCGGCTTTTTCGTTACGCTATGAACGATATGATCCAAATACATTTTAGTGCCTCCATTCAATAATTCCCTTGTCATTAGTATACCAACAAATGTAAAGAGCATCGATTGGAAAAACCGATGCTCTCACATTTTATTAAGATCCTACCTTAATAACCTGTGTCTTAACAACAATATCATAAAGTGACTTTTTTCTTTTAGTGAATATAGCGGTTAAAATATATGCAAACATAAGGGCATAGATAATTCCGCCGATGATATAGTACTTGAACGGAACTTCTGCATCTCCTAGGTAAATTAGACGATAAACAAGATAATGCGAAAGCTCCCAAGGTAAAAATTTTAGGACGTTTCGACAAATTGCATGAAGTAACGAAAGAGGTTCTTCTTTTTCATTGACCACCTTAATCCCTATATATTTCTTTCCAAATGACTGTCCACCTATCACTGAGTCACTCATAATAAAATAGAGTGAAACTGGCAAAGTGACCATTATAAATCCTGTGACCTGAGCTACTACAAGTGATTCACTGAAAAGATTTTGTACAGAAGGAAATAAAAAAATATTCAAGATAGCAAGTACAATCAGGTAGGCAAATATAAGTAAGTAATCAAACATAAACGCCTTGAATCGCATTATAAATGTTGCATTCACTTAAATTTACTCCTCCTATTGTGTTTATTTACATGAAACTTGTCGATTTCCCAGGAAATAATTCGAATTATGCTTTGGTCTTCTCCTTAGACATTTCACGAAGGAGGAACTTTTGAATTTTCCCTGAGGCTGTCATTGGGTATGCCTCTATAAACTCAACATATTTCGGTATTTTATGAAATGAAATTTTTCCTTTGCAGTAATCCTTTAATTCATCGGAAGTTAACTGCTGCCCATTTTTTAAAATAACCCACGCCATAAGCTCTTCCCCATATTTTGGATCAGGTACTCCAACTACTTGAACGTCCTGGACATTTGGATGTTGATATAAAAATTCTTCTACTTCTTTTGGATAGATATTTTCTCCGCCACGGATTACCATATCTTTTATACGTCCTGTTATATCAATATATCCTTCCTCATCCATCACTGCGATATCACCCGTGTGAAGCCAGCCATTGTTGTCGATTGCCGACTTAGTAGCTTGTTCGTTCTTATAATAACCCTTCATCACTAAATAACCTCGTGTACAAAGTTCTCCAGGAACTCCAGTAGGTGTATCTTCTCCTGTTGCTGGATCAATAATTTTAACCTCAACCCCTTTATGGGGCTTCCCAACTGATGACACACGTTTCTCAATTGGATCATCCGTCTTCGTTTGCGTAATGACTGGAGATGCTTCGGTTTGCCCATATGCGATCGTTATTTCGGCTGCGCCCATATCAATAATCACTTTTTTCATCACTTCAATTGGACAAATCGATCCAGCCATAATACCAGTTCGTAGCGTAGACAATTCAAACTGTTTAAAGTCTGGATGGTTCAATTCTGCGATGAACATTGTTGGTACCCCGTGTAACGCTGTACATTTTTCGTCCTGAACCATTTGAAGTACTTTTCCTGGATCAAATTGTTCAATAACGACCATTGTCGTCCCATGTATTACGGATGCTATTGTTCCCATGACACAACCAAAGCAATGGAAAAAAGGTACTGGAATACAAAGACGATCTTTTTCCGTCAAAAATATATAGTCTCCTACGAGTTGTCCGTTATTTACTACGTTTTTATGAGAGAGCATGACGCCTTTAGGAAAACCAGTAGTTCCTGATGTATATTGGATATTAATCACATCATCATTTCGAAGTGATCTTAACGCATCCTCTAGTGTATCGTCTGTAATCTCATCTGAATGCGCCAATAACTCTGACCATGTATATATACCCGTATACTCATTCTCACTCATAACAATGACACGTTTAAAATGTGGAAGCTTTTCTGAGTGAATGTTACCTTTTTCGGCTGTCCTTATCTCTGGGCATACTGCTCGAACTATATCTAAATAGGAAGTTCCTTTAAAAGATTCACATAGTATGAGAGTTGTAGCATCTGATTGCTGCAATAAATATGCAAGTTCTTTCTCTTGGTAATTCGTATTCACCGTAACTAATACTGCACCCATTTTGCCTGTTGCGAATTGGCTAAGTAGCCACTCTCTCTTGTTATCCGACCAAATTGCTACATGCTCCCCTTTTTGTATTCCCATACCGATAAAGGCTTTTGCAAGCTCATCTGTTTCTTCGTCAAATTCCTTATACGTTTTTCGAATGCCATGCTCTGGATACACATACGCTTCCACATTGGGAAATTTACTTGCTGTTTCTTTCACAATTTCTCCAACTGTTTTTTCATTTAACAAACCAATCTCCCCTTTGATTGTTTATTATTTTATTTTATCACAAAATTCTGACGTTAAAGACTTTTCGTTTTCTAATTGACAGTTCGTTGAAACCTGGTAAAATCCTAATTACTTTCGCGATTGAAAGCGTTGAATCGTCAAAGTGTAATTATTTAACTAGGAGGATATTTTATGTTTCGAATTTCATCTACAATTACGCCTCCTTTTCGAGAGGCATTATTTCTTATCTTGTTAATAGTTTCTTTGATGGTAGTTTGCATTATAAAATTTGATGCTGTACCACATTTACCAATTTTATTTGCCATTCTACTTTTAATTGGTTATGGGTTATTAAAAAGGGTTCCTTTCGAATCATTAGAAGAAGGACTAATAGAAGGTTCTAAAACTGGGCTCGGCGCAGTTTTCATCTTTTTCTTTATAGGAATTTTAATAAGTAGCTGGATGATTGGCGGTACTATTCCGACGCTTATTTATATAGGATTTCAATTAATTTCACCACATTTTTTCTTTGCAATAGTCTTCTTAGTAACATGCGTTATCGGTCTTGCTATTGGCAGTTCATTAACAACCGTTGCCACAGTAGGTGTTGCTTTTGTTGGTATAGCAAGTGCTATGGATATTTCATTGGCTATTACTGCTGGGGCCATCGTTTCAGGAGCCTTTTTCGGAGATAAGATGTCTCCATTATCAGATACCACGAATCTAGCGTCAGCTATAGTTCGCGTTGATCTGTTTGAACATATACGTAATATGGGGTGGACGACAATCCCAGCATTTTTTATAGCGATAATTGGATATGCATTACTTTCCCCTAACAAAGAAATTCAACAATTAGAGCAAATAAATACAATGAAAGAAGGTCTACTTCAAACTGGTATGGTCCATTGGTATTCATTACTTCCACTGGTTTTGCTCATTGTACTTTCTGCCAAAAAAATGCCTGCTCTGTTAGCACTTGCTCTCACTTCAGCAAGCGCTATAGCTGTAGCTTATTTCCATCAGTTTTTTACAGCAAGTGAAGTATTAAACATCTTATTTAGCGGCTATATATCTCAAACTGGTATAGAAGCGGTTGACTCCTTATTATCTAGAGGTGGAATGACTAGCATGATGTTTACTATCTCCCTAGTCTTACTGGCTTTGAGTATGGGTGGGCTTTTATTTACATTAGGTATAGTGCAAAGTTTACTGCGGAAAATAGAAGGTTTACTAACGAGTGTAGGAAAGGTCATTTCAGCTGCAGCTTTTACAGCTATTGGAGTAAACGTACTAATCGGGGAGCAATACTTGTCCATTTTATTGACAGGCGAAACCTTCCAAGCCCATTTTCAAAAAGTAGGGTTAGCAAACAAAAACCTAGCTCGTGTGATGGAGGATGCAGGTACTGTAGTAAATCCGTTGGTTCCTTGGAGTGTTTGTGGGATTTTCATCACAGATGTTTTATCTGTATCCACAATTGACTACTTGCCGTTCGCATTCTTCTGTTTACTTTGTCCAGTGCTCACTATTTTGTTTGGATTGACCGGCAAAACACTTACTTATAATAAATGAAGTCGATGTGATACACTATTTCAAAGTATATTACTAAAAAGTAGGCGATTTGATGGAATTTCAGGAAATGAAAGAATACTTTCTTCAGCAAATAGGAACGAAGCAGTTAGTCACTGCAACGATTAGTCAACCACGTGCAAAGTCTAATGAAGTGAAACGTGTAAAATTAAAACCGATTGAAATAAAAAATACGTATCATATTCAGTTAGAATACCAGTACGAGCGAATATTGAAGCATGAAAATATTGCATTAGATGCATTTACAGAAAAATTAGATGAACTCTTAGAACAGTTCCGTCAACTGCATATGGATTTCAAAGAGGAAAAAGTACAAGCTCAGCTCACAAAGAAAAACAAAGTTATGTGGAAATCAGAAATAACTGCAGCCACTAAAACAGTAGACCTCTCCCATAACCGGAAAAAGAATTATTTGTTGGATGAGCAAACGCCGTATCCTTTCCTTATCCGTTTAGGCGTGCAGACACCTGATGGAAAAGTCAAAAAACAAAAGTATGACAAATTTAAACAAATCAATCGCTTTATCGAGTTTATAGATGATACGCTTGCCTACTTGCCAAAGGATAAAACCGTTAGAATTCTCGATTTTGGCTCAGGTAAATCTTATTTGACATTCGCATTGTATCATTATTTGAAAATCGAAAAAGGCCTTGATATCCGAGTTACTGGTCTTGATTTGAAAAAGGAAGTCATTGAAGAATGTGCACAAATTGCAAATGATTTAGGATACGATCAGTTAGAGTTTCTAGTAGGAGATATCAATGACTACAATGACGAAACTGCTGTAGATATGGTTGTTACGCTACATGCCTGCGATGTTGCGACAGATATGGCACTTGCAAGGGCTGTAAAATGGGATGCGAGCGTCATTTTGAGTGTACCTTGCTGCCAGCACGAATTAAACACACAGCTAGATGCACCTGGTTTAGACATTATGTTAAAACATGGGCTAATAAAAGAACGTTTTGCTGCTTTAGCAACGGATTCCATAAGAGCAGAGATCTTGAATATGGTCGGGTACGAGTCACAATTAGTCGAGTTTATCGATATGGAAAATACGCCAAAAAACATTTTAATACGTGCCTATAAAACAGGAAAAAAACCTACCGCTGAACAAATGGCAGGATATCAACAATTTAAACAGTTACTAAATGCGAAGCCGTTCTTGGAGAATGAATTGAAAGATTACCTGATTTGAAAACGATTTATATAATACGCGACTGGAGGATTTTATGATGAAAGAACCAACTATCAAAAAAGTAGCTTATGGTATAGCAATGGCCATCGCCATAATCATTGTGCATTTTATCAATGCTCGCGTTTATGCAATGCCTCCTATTTTCGCTTTGTTTTTGGCAATTTTCGTCACATACCTTGGCATCGTATTAATAAATAAATCCAATAATTTTGATCAAACGATTTCTAGGACTAAATATAATTTAATAAACACAGTAGTTGTGCTTGTACTTTTTATCGCTTATTTTAAGATTTCTGGATGAAAAAGTGAGCAAGAAATGTCTTAAGACACTTCTTGCTCACTTTTTTGTTTTATAACTCCTGACGTAATGCTTGAATCACATCAATTTTAGTTGCTTTGCGTGCTGGTCTCCAACCAGAAATCATCGCGACCCCGATACTAATTGCAGACGCTAAAACTACTAGCTGCCAGGGGATTAATGAAAACGTAATAGATAGGTCTTGAAGTCCATCCTCCCCTAATGCAGCTCCAACCACCATCGGCAGTAGCCAGTTAGCTAGGAAGCTTACTGCGTATGAAATAATGACCGCAAGGACAGTACCAATTATTCCAATCCACGCACTTTCCATTAGGAACAATCTTTGAATCAGCTTAGGACTAGCTCCAATTGCTTTCATCACGCCAATTTCGCGTGTTCTTTCGGTTACAGCCATTGTCATGGTATTAAAAATTCCAATAGAGGAGATAAGAATTGCAATGGTTCCAACGAATATTAAACCTATTTTAAAAGCCATAAAGAACACATCGATTTGCTCTAATTGCTCTGATACAGAATAGACGTTATAACCCATATCCTTCAAATCTTTTGTTACTGATTTCACATGCTCCAAACTAGAAGTATAAATTTTAGTTGTTGCGTAAGTAAATTTTTCAGGAATTTGTTCTGCATTCGCTTCATAAACTCCTGTTAATTCCGGTAGCCAAGATTTATCCATTAAAATGCTTTGATCTACTATCCAGTCTTTTGCCGGATTATCCACTACTCCTACTACTGTAAAGTGCCATTGTTCTGGGAATGTAGTATCCGCATCATATGATTGTAATGATAAGGAAACTTTTTTGCCTATAATCGACTTTTCATATCCCTTTGGAAGATCTGCCTCTTCTACCCCTTCCTCAACCTTTGCACGTTCTGTATCTGTCCATAGATTCTGTGCAAAGTGATACCCCACTACTATTTCCGAATTATTTTGAGGCAATCGTCCTTCTGATAATTTAAGATTTGATTGTTCTTCCTCTTTCATATCAGTTAATTGCAAGTTTCCTGATATCGAACGATCGTCTAAATGGAAGCTTGTCATTACATCCATGCTTGTTCTTTGGACGATTGCTCCAATATATGGAACAGATTTAATTTCTTCTAAATTCAATTCTTCGTTTTCCTTCGGGTAAACTTCCACTTCTGTAATTGCTTGATCTTGCAGGATTTCATTGCGCATCGTATCTTGAATACCAAACCCAATAGAAGCTAATACGATTAAAAATGCACAGCCCATCGTTGCGGCAAGAATAGTCATAAATACACGTAATTTGTTTTTCTTAATATGTTGGCGAACAAAGTCGACTTGATCTTTAAATAACATTATCGAACATCTCCCTTCACTAATTCCCCGTCGTGCATTTTAAATGTTCTATGTGCGATGCTTGCCACTTCCGCATCATGCGTGATCATCACAAACGTTACGCCAAGTGTTTGATTTAAATTTTGTATTAATAGTAATATATCTTGCTCAGTTTCAGAATCTAGACTCCCTGTTGGCTCATCTGCAAATAGTATAGGTGGATTGGTAATTAAGGCACGTGCAATACTTACACGCTGTTGCTGTCCCCCAGATAATTCGTTTGGATAATGGTCACCAACCTCTGTTAGTCCTACCTTGTCCATCATTTGCTGAACACTGGCTTTTCTTTGTTTCGGGGATATACCCTTTAGCTTCAAAGGTAGCTCTACATTTTCAATAGCGGTTAACCCAGGCATCAGTTGAAAGTTTTGAAAGATAAAGCCGAAATTATTCAAGCGGAATGCTGCTCTTTCCGTTTCATTTAAATTTGCTGTTTCTTGTCCATTTACTGTAATGGAGCCTTGTTCGGGACTCATAAACCCTGCGATTGTATGAAGTAAAGTTGACTTACCAGAGCCACTCTTCCCTACAATTGCCACGATTTCTCCTTGTTTTACCTCGAACGATAAACCTTTTAACACCGGCACTTTCTTCTCTTTACCTTTTTTCCCTATTAGAAATGTATGATCCACTTGCTTCACTTGTATCATTTATTTACCCTCCTGTTTCTCTACTCCACTCATTGTACCCACCATTTCTTAACATTCTAGAAGTATAAAAATGAAGAAATTCTTAAGATAGATGGAAATGTGTAAGGCGCCAGTGCTTTGGAAGAATGGTGGTAAAGGAGCTTTACCGTTAAAATTAATAAAAGTAAAACTTTTCTGCATTATACCCCGTCTAATGATTAATACGTTCGAACGCTACAGTTAGAAAAAGGAGCATACCCCTGTCATGACAAAATCAGAAAAGTTTCAGCTAGTGGAAAATTATATAGTTGAAAATCAGAACGCCCATTACCGACTTGCATATAGTTATGTAAAAGATAAGGAATTGGCCTTGGACATTATCCAGGAAAGTATTATGAAGGCATTAAAATCAATTGATTCACTGGAGCAAATCCAATATTTGAAAACGTGGTTTTACCGGATATTAATAAATACTTCCATCGACTTTATTCATAAAAACAAACGAATGGTTGTAGTGGAGGATGAAATTTCAGACTTCCATTTACCCTCCAATGAGATGGAAATACCGGATATCGATCTGTATGAAGCTATTGATCATTTAGCACCCAAACAGAAAACACTTATTATTCTTCGTTTTTTTGAGGATATGAAAATAGAAGATATTGCAATGACACTCGGAGTAAACCCAAACACAATTAAAACAAGATTGTATGCAGCTCTTAGGAAACTACGCTCCTTTATGGAAGAGAAGGTGAAAGCATGAGCAAGTTAAATGACTCTAAAAAACAATATGAAGATATAGAAATTCCTGATGAGTTAAAACATATCGTAAGCAAATCCATCCAAGCAGCAAAAAAGGAAGAATCGAAATCTCCATCATTCAAAAGTGGGGAATTGGAATTGTAGCAGCTGCAGCAATCTTCGTAACAAGCGTTAACGTCAGTCCTACACTAGCAGAGTCACTTTCTAAAGTACCTATGCTTGGACAAATCATAAAAGTCGTCACTCTACAAGAACTATCTGAAGAGGTTGGAACATCTAAAGTAGATTTAAAAACACCAAATGTAACAGGCTTAACGAATAAAGGATTAGAAAATAGTTTAAATGAAAAATATGTCGAAGAAAACAAGTTACTTTATGAAGGATTTCAAAAAGAGATGGAGAGTGGAGGAGATCGAGATGTATCTTCTGCGTACAAAGTAGTGACCGATACCGATGACATTCTCTCAATTAATCGTTACGAGGTGAATCCAGGAGGCTCTTCATTCACTACTATGAGAACAGATACGATTGACAAGAAAAATGAAATCCTTATTACATTGCCTAGTCTTTTTAAAGACAACGGATATATAAACGTAGTTTCTAGCTATATCAAGAGTGAAATGTCTAAAGAGATGGAAGCAGATGAAACAATTACTTATTGGATTGCGAGTGATGAAGTATCGGGCTTTGAAGCAATTCGCCCTGATCAAACATTCTCTATTACGGCAGATCACAAACTGACTATTTCCTTCGATAAGTACGAGGTTGCTCTAGGTTCTATGTCTGTCGTTACATTTGAAATACAAACCGATGTCATAAAAGACGAACTAGTCAGCGATTATTATATTAAGTGATTTCAGGATATTCGACCGATTGCAGCAAGGTTTCGACCGATTACTTCTGTTATTCAACCGATTATCTTGCCTATTCGACCGATTATCACTCATATTCGACCGATAACCTTACTTATTCAACCGATTCCTAAAACCATGATACAAAAAAACTGCTCCTTCTCACGAGATTGTGAAAGGAGCAGTTTTTTAGTTATGAAGGCATCGGCGTTTCAGTTGGTTTCGCATAGCCTTCTTTATACATTTCATCGATTGTATTGCGAATTTCTACTAATGACTTTCCTTCTTGTATCATTTGGATGGACGTGACAGCCGTTTCTAGACAGGCTGCACAACGAGTTCCGTGATCATCCCAAACAACTTCACCATTTTCTTTTACTTCATGGACGAAGCAGTTGAAATTACTTTCGTGCCCTGCACTGTCACCACAACCACAATAGCAAGGCATCCATTTAAGCACATCATTTGCTTTAGCTGCGGCTTGATAGACAAGTTTCATATCCTCAGACTGAGTATCTAAAAACGCTGGCAATACATCTGTTGAATCCGTTGTTTCCTGTATATCGGCATTTTCTTGATGATCTAAGTGATCCTCATGTTCTTCATGATTTTCTTGCACAGTTTCCTGTCCACATGCAGACAGAACTAATATACAACTAAATAGAATAAATAATATTTTTTTCATATGAGAAAACAATCCTTTTTACTTAATATGTGTTTGGCTAAAGCGTTTAGATCATATTTTCAGGTCGAACAATTTCATCGAATTTGTCAGCAGTCAGTAGTTCTAACTCGATCGCTGCCTCTTTTAATGTTGTACCATTTTTGTGTGCATGTTTTGCAATTTTAGCTGCATTTTCATACCCGATATATGGGTTCAATGCAGTAACGAGCATTAGTGAGTTATTTACGTGGTGCTTAATCGTATCTAAGTTAGGTTCAATCCCCACTGCGCAATTGTTATTAAAGCTTAGGATTGCATCGCTTAATAATCCAACTGATTGTAAGAAATTATAAATAATCACTGGTTTATATACATTTAATTGATAATTCCCTTGGCTTGCTGCAAAGCTAATCGTTGTATCATTCCCCATTACTTGTGCCACAACCATTGTCATTGCTTCACTTTGGGTTGGGTTTACTTTACCTGGCATAATCGAACTTCCCGGCTCATTTTCAGGAATAGAAAGTTCTCCAATACCAGAACGTGGTCCACTTGCCAGTAAGCGAACATCATTGGCAATTTTCATCAAGTCAGCTGCTAATGCTTTTACTGCACCATGGACATAAACAACATCATCATAACTGGTTAATGAATGGAATTTATTTTTTGCGGATGTAAATTCGATTCCTAGTGCTTTAGAAATTTCTACAGCTACTTGATCGCCAAAGCCTTTCGGTGCATTTAATCCGGTCCCAACAGCTGTTCCACCAATTGCTAGTTCCTTCATCTCTTCTACACTTTGTGTAATCATTTTTGCTGATTTTTCTAGCATTCTATGCCAGCCGCTAAACTCTTGTCCAAGTGAAAGTGGTGTAGCATCCTGTAAATGTGTACGGCCGATTTTTATAATATCCATAAATTGCTCGGATTTTTTTCCTAATGTTTCCTTTAAGACGTCAATTGCTGGTAGCAGTTGGTTCTCTACAGCAAGTACTCCTGCGATATGCAGGGCTGTTGGGAACGTATCATTTGAGCTTTGTGATTTATTTACATCGTCGTTAGGATGAAGACGTTCTTCGCTTCCCTTTTCCTCAAGTAACTGATTCCCTCGATGCGCAATTACTTCATTTACATTCATATTGGATTGAGTACCACTACCTGTTTGCCAAACAACTAATGGAAAATGCGCATCTAGTTTCCCAGCTAGTATTTCATCTGCCGCTTTTGCGATGGCATCTTTTTTTGCTTCTGATAGATTTCCAAGTGAATGACTAACAATTGCTGCAGATTTTTTTAAGAGGGCCAAACCATGCACTACACCAATTGGCATCTTTTCCGTTCCAATTTTAAAGTTTTGTTTCGATCTTTGAGTTTGTGCTCCCCAAAGACTATCTTCTGGAACTTTAATTTCTCCCATAGAGTCATGCTCAATACGATAAGACATTATCCTCGCTCCTTTTAAATCCACTTATTTTGTTTATCTTCCAACATTGCTAAAAATTCATCGACTACCTCTGGGTGAAATTGAGTGCCTTTTCCATCTTTCATCTCTTGAATGGCTTCCTCAGTAGTCATCGCCTTACGGTAGACTCTTTTCGTAGTCATTGCATCAAACGCATCCACTACGGAGACGATAGAAGCTTCTATCGAAATTTGACTTCCTACTAAACCATACGGATATCCTTTTCCATCATACCTTTCATGATGTTCTTCTACAATAAAAGCGGCTTTACGTATTCGTTCTATTGGATGGTTACTCATCATTTCTGCACCTAAAGTTGTATGCATTTTAATGACTTTCCATTCATCGTCTGTTAGTTTGCCCGTTTTGTTCAATATTTCTAAAGGGATTGCTAGCTTACCGATATCATGAAAATACGAACCCATCGATAAAATGGCTACTCCTTGTCGACCCGGTCGCATTCTTTTCCATAGTTCAAGAGAGTAATCACGAATTCGCGAGCAATGATGATAAGTATAGCCGTCCACTTCTTGAATTTGTTTAGCATCTCTTTGAATGATTCCACGCTCTGAAAAGTTTTTCTCAAATTTCGAAGAAGTCATTTCAAACAAAATCTCCACATGTGATTCCGCATTACAAGTAACCACTCCAGCACACTCATTTACATCTATCACATCACCACGTTGCAATATCAACTTTTGACCATCCCTATCTATTTCTAAGACACCATTTAAAATAGTATAACGCTCCACAAAATCAGCAGAAGAATTTGAGTGATAATAAACCCAAGTAGTTGTATTTGGAAACAATGTATACAAAGAGTAAGAAATATTTTCCGCACTTCCGAGATATGTAGTAACCGATTGATCTGTAATTACTCTCGGTAGATATGCTTTCAGACGTATATCCTTTATTTGTTCAAGTGTTAGCATATTTCATCCCCCATACCTATGACAACATTCAGCTTTATCCCGCATTAACGGTCAGTATGACTCCCAATTTGAGGTTTAGCCCCAAGCTACAAAGTATAGTCGGCGGATAACTGACCGTAAAAGCCCGCCGTAGAACATAGACGAAAAGCGCCACGTCGTGTGGCATCGTCTATGTGACTCGCTTCCGCGAGCCTCGGGCCAACAGGATGTTGGTCACTCAGGCATTAACGCATGACCGCGGCGTTATTTGCCTGAGTTCCATTTTCAATCAGTGGGGATGAAGACTATCCCCACTGATTGAAGTTTCACACTTTTTCTGCTTTTATTATACAATTCAAACAACTTAAATGAAACAAAATAAAAAGAACCTATGAATATTTTCATAGGTTCTTTGCCTTAAAATGTTATGGACTTTCATTTACACTTTTTATTTCTTCTGTTAATCGCTCTATACTCGGACGAATATTCCCTTTACCTACATAACTTTCTAGCATTTCCTTCACATCAATACCAGAGGATGCTTTTAGCGTTTCTTGAAGTGTTGACATCAAGTTAGTTGCATAGGAGGTAATTCTGTTAGCTCCCCCACCTTCTCCGCTACCAGTGTCGACAACCGTAATTTTGTCGATATTTGAAAGGGGACTTGCAATTTGTTTTGCGTATTCAGGAAGCATATGAACAATCATATCGAGAACAGCTGCCTGACCATACATTTCAAAAGCTTCTGCTATCTTACGTTTTGCTTCTGCTTCGGCAAGACCTTTCAGTCGAATAACATCAGCCTCCGATTCCCCTTGTGCTCTTAGAGAATCTGCTTTTGCTTGCCCGTCTAATCGAACCTTCTCTGCGTCCGCTTTTGCTTTAGCTTCAATTCGATATTTCTCCGCATCTGCCTCTGCCATCTCACGTGACTTAGAAGCTTCTGCATTTTGCTCAATGGCATAACGATCTGCATCCGCCTTTTTCTTTACCTCAGAGTCATATTGTTTCTCGCGACGTAGAATCTCTTTTTCTTCTAACTCTATTTGTTTTTGACGCTCAATAATTTGAATTTGCATTTCTTGCTCCATAACATCTTGCTTAGAGCGTGCCGTTTCTAGTTCATACGCTTGGTCTGCCCGAGCTTTGGCAATGTCCGACTCGCGACGGTATTCAGCTACCTTTAACTGGTTATCCTTTTCGGATTCAGCAATTTCCGTAGCTCTTTCGATTTCGGCTCTCTGTGCATCTTTGGAAGCTTCTGCCCGTTTGATACGAGTTTCTTTCTCAGCTTCTGCTGTTGCGATATCTGCATCACGCTTAACCTGTGCAATTCTTGGCTTTCCAAGAGAATCCAAATATCCGTTTTTATCTCGTACGTCTTTGATCGTAAATGATACAATGACTAATCCCATTTTTGCTAAGTCCTGAGATGCGACACGTTGTACTTCCTGTGAGAATTTATCTCGATTTTTATAAATTTCCTCTACGGTCATAGAGCCTAAGATAGATCGCAGATGACCTTCTAATACTTCCTTAGCTTGGTTTTCACGGTCATCCTTGGATTTACCTAAAAACTGTTCGGCCGCAGTGGCAATCTCCGAAATAGAGCCTCCAATTTTAATAATTGCCGTTCCGTCCGCCATTACTGGAACACCTTGCTCTGTATATACTTCAGGCGTAGTAACTTCTAATTTACTAGAAAGAAGACTAAGTGGTTTTGCTTGTTGGAATACTGGAAAGATAAATGCCCCTCCACCACGTATAATTTTAATGCGGTTACCAGATTCGTCTGTATGTACATTCTTAGATCCCAAATAACTTCCCGTTACAATTAAAGCTTCATCTGGCCCTACTGTACGATATTTCGTAATAAAAACAGCTAACATAGCAATTATCACAAATACTACTATCCCAATAACAATCAACATTTCTATTTGCATTTCTATTCCCCCTATTGTCTATACTAATGGTACGTACTCTTTTACTAAAAATGTACCTTGATCTACATCTATTATGAGCACCTTTTTGTCATAATCTATTTCTTCATTGTCAAATCCTGTAGCTCTTTTTGAAATGATTCCATTAACTGTTTCAATAATTATTTCTCCAAATCCATTTGCTGGTATCGGGACAATCACTCTCCCAACTAGACCTTGTAGAGATTCGTCGGCGTATGCAGTGGATACCTCTGCAGAAGCAAGCGGAACTAATATAAAAAAGTACAGTAAGAATGTTAATATACTCGAAATAATAAGAGCTACTACAATAACAATTTTCTCGTCCCAATCTGTTAGCTTTAATAAAATAAAGCCCGTTGCACAAATAAAAAGAAGGAAGGAAAGTACCGTTGTCGGGTTAAATATACCGCCGTCCATTCCATCAATTGCATCCGCAAATAATACATACACAATAGTAATTAAACCAATACCAACTAACCCATATAAAAAGACCTGTTCTATTTCACTCACCCCTTTCATCTAGAAATACTTCTTTGTAATATATACGGAATTAATATCAGAAAGTTTCATTTATTCTACTTTTTGTAAAAACTAATTATTTCTTATCTCTGATTAATCATGAATTCTTTATATTCTGTTAAAGCCTTTTAATTTTCGACAAAAAAACGCACTTACGTTCTATTTCCTACATCAAATGTTACAGAATTGTAAATTTGACTAATCTAGAGTAAAAACTGTGTTGATTTAGTTAATTTTTTGTTATGATATTTGAGGAAAAAGTATACATATTAATTAAGTCCAGGAGGCTTTTATGATTAGTTCAAAAAAACCCGATCCATTTTTCGTATCTCTATTAAAAATTGCCGAAAACGTACGTGATAGTGCTCACTACGCAGATGGTTTTCGCATTAATACGGTTGCAGATTTAAAAGAAATCAGTATACATTTAAAAAATTACGAAACCGCAGGAGATACACTAATACATGAATTGATCGTTATGTTAAATAAATCTTTTATGACTCCAATTGAGCGCGAAGATATCCTTGAGCTTGCGATCCGTATGGATGACATTTTAGATGGTATTGATAATTTCACCGCTCATTTAGAAATGTTTTCATTAATCGAGATTGATGAATCTATGCGTACATTTTTAGGGTATATTGTGAAAAGCACCGATGAAATCGTTAAAGCAATGGAGCTTCTAGCGAGTAAGAAACTTTTGAAGATGCATGAACATTCTATTCTTATTAAAGATTATGAAAGAAGATGCGATGAAGTACTACGGTCATCGATTAAACAGTTATTTTTGAACGAAAAGGATCCAATCCGTATTATTCAATTTAAAGACATCTATGAACAACTCGAAGACATCGCAGATTATTGTCAAAACGTAGCAAATACGTTGGAATCAATTATCATGCGAAATGCGTAGGAGTATAAGCTTATGGATACAGTATTTATATTAACCATTCTAGTAGTACTCTTCGCTCTTATATTTGACTTTATTAATGGCTTTCACGATACAGCAAATGCCATTGCCACATCTGTTTCTACAAGAGCATTGAAGCCTAGAGTGGCTGTACTAATGGCAGCAGTTATGAATTTCGTTGGTGCTTTGACTTTTACGGGGGTCGCTAAAACAATCACAAAGGATATTGTAGACCCTTTTGCCCTGCAAAATGGATCACTAATCATTTTAGCTGCATTACTATCCGCAATTATCTGGAACTTAGTTACTTGGTATTATGGCATTCCTTCCAGTTCATCTCATACGTTGATTGGCTCTATCGCTGGAGCAGCCGTGTCATCTGCTGGATTCGCTATTCTAAACTGGGAAGGCTTCATTAAAATCCTTCAAGCATTACTCATTTCACCATTCTTAGCACTAGCTATAGGATTCTTAATGATGTCATTATTTAAGGTTTTATTTAAAAATGGAAGTTTATATGGGACAAACAAGAAGTTCCGTATATTCCAAATTGGTACGGCAGCCCTTCAATCCTTCACTCATGGTACGAATGATGCGCAAAAAGCAATGGGTATTATTACAATGGCTTTAATCGCAGCAGAATGGCAAACAAATGACGATATTCAATTATGGGTTCGTATAGCTGCAGCTACTGCAATGGGTCTTGGTACTTCTATTGGTGGATATAAAATCATTAAAACCGTTGGTGGTAAAATTATGAAAATACGTCCTATTAACGGGGCAGCAGCTGACTTGTCTTCTGCATTGATCATTTTCGGTGCTACTACTATTCATTTACCAGTTTCTACTACACATGTTATTTCTTCTGCTATTATGGGGGTTGGATCCGCTCAACGTGTGAAAGGGGTTAAATGGGGAGTTGCTCAGAAAATTGTCATAACATGGATTATCACTTTACCAATTTCAGCAGTTATGGCCGGCGTTATTTTCCAAGTACTGAATTTATTATTCTAATAAAGAGAATGATCCCCTGTCTTTTCGGACAAGGGATCATTCTCTTATTTATTGGTGCTCTCTCGCATAGCATCCGCTGCCTCTCGTATGGAAGCCAAGTTGTCTCGTATAACCAACTTACTCTTTAATCTTTAAACCTAGTGATTTCGCAAAGCCAATTGCTTGTTCTACAGAGACCGTACAATCTTGCATTCGATCTAATGATACGGTTAGTTGTTCATACGTATTTGAGCTTAAGTCGATTCCATTTAAAGCAGTGCCTGTGAAATTCGCTTCGTTTAATTCACAGCCTTCAAAATTTACTTTATCGAATGTGGCCTCTATAAAATCCGCACGGTTGAATGTGGTTTTAGTGAACGAGACTTTTTTCAATTTAGAAAAACTCAAACTGACATAGTTCGCGACCGTATCGACTACTTTCACCTCAGTCATCCTACTTTGGGATATATTGGCTCCTACTAGCTTCGAATGCTGAATTTCTACGCGATGGAATACTGCGTTTACAAAATCGACATTGGAAAGATCACATTTTTCAAAAATACAATCAACAAACTCAACTTGTTGAAAACGGACACCTTCCATAGAAATATCCCGAAAATGAATTTGATCAAATACAATTTTATCTTCTTGTTCTTCATCTAACTCTAAACTTGTAACCATTCCATCTGAAACATAATAATCCTCTAATAGTGCTTTTCGGACATCAAGTTCTTGCAATGATTTTGATATTTTCGGTGCTGCTATCTTCAATCGAATCCCTCCTGTGGAATTGCTACTCATATTCTATCATTATATTAGTATTTAATACTCACTTTGTTTTACAATGAAACTAGGTTTTATTTGAGGAGGAATTTCATGACAGGTTTGTCTAAAATAGTGACACGTCACTATAAAGTGATTTTGGGTATTTGGTTACTGTTATTTGCAGTGTTAGCTGTATTAGCTATTCGTTTGCCCGGTCTATTAGAGGGCGATGGATTTAGTACAGATGGCGAACACGCAGAAGTGATGGATGAATTAACGAAAACATTTGATTTCCCAGCAGAGTCTCTATTTGTCGTCTTTGATCAAACATCCAATAGTACTATTGAAGAAACGTTACAGGAGATAGAACAACTGGACCTAGCAGAATCCATTTCATCCCCTTTAGAGGATAACTCCTTATTTAAGGATGATGTAGCCTACGCCATGCTTCACTTCGACTCCGATACTGATATGTCAATCGTGGTTGATGACATCAGAGAAGCGATTGATGGAGAGCAAGGCGTTACGTTAACCGGTGGTGCGGCTATTAACAAAGACATTAATAGTGCTAGTCAAAAAGACTTAGCAAGCGCAGAGGCAATTGGCTTACCGATAGCTATTGTCATATTATTGCTCGCTTTCGGTAGTGTCGTTGCAGCCTTTATTCCACTTGCAATTGGAATAGTAACAGTCGTGTCCGCTTTCGGAGTGATGACTCTATTTAGTGGGTCGATGGACTTGTCGATTTTTGTTATGAACATTATCCCGATGCTTGGATTAGCATTGAGTATTGATTTTGCTCTGTTATTCATCAATCGCTATAAAGAGGAAATAGCAAAACATTCAATAGCAGAGTCTATACAAACTACTATTCAAACGGCTGGGCGCTCCATCATATTCTCCGCAATATGTGTATTTATAGGTTTAGGGGCAATGTTAGTCATGCAAGTAGAGATATTCCAAAACATTGCACTTGGCGGAATGCTCGTCGTGACAATTGCTGTATTAGCCTCTATTACATTGCTACCCGCTCTACTCATGCTTTTAAAGAATCGCATAAACAAATGGACTATTATTCGTGTAAAACCTGGTGCTACTACTAGATGGCGAAACTTCGCGTCTTTTGTCATGAAACGTCCCGTGACATTGATACTTGTGGCACTTATAGTATTAGGAATAGGAATTATTCCAGTGAAGAATATGGAATTGACTATTCCTCAAGTAGATTCCCTACCAGAATCTTATGATTCTAGACAAGCGTATGAACTGATGGATCAAGCATTTAGCCTAGGAAAGCAATCAACTGTATATATGATTGCAGAGCGGTCAGATGGGTGGGATAATACCGCTGGCTTAGACGACATAAAGAACATAGAAGATAAGTTACTCGCAGATAATGATGTCCTGTCAGTTGATACTATTTTCACAGCAAGTGAGATCCCAACCGTAGAACAATGGGAACAAAGCCTAATGGTACCAGAAGTGGTTGCTCAACTAACACCTTTAATAGATACATTTATTCAAAATAATAAACTACTAGTACCAGTGACCTTAAATTTAAACGGTTCTTCCGATGAGGCACAAAATTGGGTAAGAGAATGGTCTGAAAAAGATTTAGGTGTCGACTTTAAGCTAGGAGGTCAACCTAAATTCAACCAAGAAATCTTCGATGAGATATTCGACAAAGTAGGATGGTTACTAGCCATTATTTTAGGTTCCACCTTTATCATTCTCATGTTTGCATTCCGTTCTATTTTAATACCATTAAAAGCAATTATGATGAATATCATTGGTCTAGCTTCCACTTTCGGAATTCTCGTTTATATATTTCAATACGGACACTTCGGAATTGAAGAAACAACAATTGCATTAATTATCCCTGTTATTGTGTTTAGTCTCGTATTTGGATTAAGTATGGACTATGAGGTGTTTTTAATCTCCCGTATACAAGAGGAATATTTAAAACACCAAAATAATACATTGGCAACGGTTGATGGGTTGACTTCGACGAGTAAGGTTATTACTTCTGCAGCATTAATCATGATTGTTATTACGGGAGCCTTTGCATTTACAGACGTAATGCCCGTCAAGCAAATAGGTGTTGGTATAGCAATTGCAGTAGCGATTGATGCATCTATTATTAGATTATTGCTAGTCCCTAGTTTGATGAAGCTATTCGGCAAATGGAACTGGTGGCTTCCTTTTAGAAAAGGACCTTATAAAGCGAAGAAGCTACATTAATAATTCTATTGAGTTTTATTCCTTAGTTTTTAATGCTGTTATATTCTGCGCTAACTTAATGAATTAAACACCTTCGAAGCTGGAGGTGTTTTTTTATGGTTGCTTAGTTCGGAACGCTAATGCCTTCAAACTGGTATCAGGGTAAATCAAGATTCTCTAGCTCTTCTTCAGTAGAGTAGAATTAATATTGCCGCATCTCTACTACACCATTAATTGCTACGAAAGCATTCAAGTCGATTGCCTTAATGAGTGTTCTAAGTTCAGGTTCTTCCAATCTATTAATAACACAGAACACTACCTCAACACGTTCATTGGAAAGTCCTCTTTCACCAACTACATATGTCACACCCCGTCCTAAACGTGTTTGAATTGCGTCACCAATTTTTCGTGAATTGTTACTAATAATCATAATATTTTTAGATTCGTCAAAGCCTGCTTGCACCAGGTCTATTACCTTCATAGCTATAAAGTAAGCTATAGCCGAACATAAAGCACCCCTTAATCCATAAACTAGCATGGCGAATGAGAATATTAAGACATTAATACTCAAGATAACTTCCCCCACTGATAATGGGAATTTCTTTGCAATTAGGATAGCTAAAATTTCAGTACCGTCTAAAGCACCACCTTTTCGTAAAACAATACCAACCCCTAAACCAATCATAATACCGCCTAATACTGCAACTAACATCGTATCTCCAGAAATAATAGTTGGAATGTGATGCATTAAGGAAGTCGCAATTGACAATGCAGTTATACCAATTATTGAACTAAATGCGAATGACTTTCCCAGTTCCCTATATCCTATAAATACGAATGGAATATTTAAAATAAATAGGAATAGACTTAATGAGAATCCTGTTAAATGAGAGAACAAGATAGATATACCAGTAATTCCACCATCAATTATATTGTTTGGAATCAGTACCGCTTCTAAACCGATAGCTGTAATAAGTGCTCCCATAATAATAAACAAAACACGACTCATTCTTTCAAACTTACTGATAGTCTGTCCATTTTTTACTTCCAATTTTGCTATCTCCTTTTATCACTTTCTGTTGAACATCATAGATTGGCATTTTTGCAAATCCTTTATATATATATGTTTTATAAACGACCTGTTATGCAGTTTCCTCCTACATATGAAATGTAAAATATAATAACTAACAAATATCTATACAACAAAAATAAACCCGACAACTAACTCCGAAAGAGTTATGATAGACGAATTTGAACTAGTGAGAATAGTAAAAGTCCACTAGGCTATTTATTGATGCCATGTGGACTTTTTTGTTGTTTCTTCCTATAATTTTCATTGCACAAAGACTAATCTTAGAAACGAATCAAAAATCAACTCTTCTTTCTTAAACCATTCGAGTTTGACAAATCAAGGTTACATGATTTCACCCTAGGATTTAGTCGTAATAAGAGTTCCTAATCATTTTAAGATATAGTTTTATTTGATGTTCACAATCTACTCCCAATTGAGTTCAAGCAGCTGAATTCTTGCACAAATGTTCTGAATGGAGCTAGCCCGCCTATTTTTTATATAAAATTTTCAAAATAGTTTTTGTAAAAACCTCATATGTAGAGGATTTCTTATCCCGCTGGTTATACCACTTTCGAATCGTTTCTACTAACCAAAAAGGAACAGAATTCCCATCTATTAAATGATAGTATTGCTCATATCCCTTTTTTAGATGCTCCCACCGAAAATCATTACCTGGTAGTATGTATTCAGAGATATCAATTATTTTTGCTCTTCCGTTTTGTAGTAAAATATTTTTCAAATGGATATCACGTGGGTTAAGACCCTTACTGCGAACATATTCTCTTGCATCCTCTACATCATTTACAACCTGTTCCGGAATGTGAATACCTTGCAGAATGCAGTCAAAAAGAGTTTTTCCTTCCTCGTAACTTAAAACGAGGTATTCGTCGTATGAAGCAAAACATATTGAAAAGAAAGGTGAATCACCTAAAATACGGTAAACATTTGCTTCAACTTTTACTTTGTTTACTTTGTCCTTGGCATATAATTTAAATGCATAAGCTGGAACGGAAAGAGATTGAAATACGCCTGCATCTGTCCCGACACCTATACATTTCAAATCATCAGCATCACCACTTATAGTTACAGGCTCGTTATTTGGATTTGAAAATACTTTAATTTTGGAAAGAGAATCAATAGCTTTGTCCCAGTCTCTTACCATATAAGCTCTCCCCTCTTTAACGTTTTAATGACTTATAATAAGAATTCTATATAGTCATTAACAAAATTTAGATTATTATTCTTTTTACTCATTTTTAAATTATAAAGCCAAGCAGAACAATAATTTCTGCTTGGCTTTATTAAAATTTCGATTGATACCATCGTTTAGCAGCTTGCACTTCATCTTGTGTTAATTGGTGACCATAAGAATGCCAGTATAGCTCTACCTCTGCTCCCGCTCCTTGCAATAAGTCCTGTAGCTCCACTGATTCTGCAGCAGGACACATTTGATCATTCTTACCCGCTCCGATGAACACAGGAGTTTTCGACATACCTGGTAATTCCACTCCACGTCTAGGAACCATTGGGTGATGTAAAATTGCACCTTTTAATACATTTTCATATTCAAATAAAAGATTTCCTGCGATATTGGCACCATTCGAGTAACCAACCGCTATTACATTATCTCGGTCAAATTCATATTTTACCGCAGCCTCATCGATGAAATTTTTCAATTCTTCTGTTCTAAGCTGTAAATCTCCTAGATCAAAGACCCCTTCTGCTAAACGTTTAAAAAATCGCGGCATTCCATTTTCTAAAACATTTCCTCGCACACTTAAAATATTTGCTGCTGCATCTATTTCTTTACCAAGACCTACTAAATCATGCTCATTTCCACCTGTTCCGTGTAACAGTAATAACGTTGGTTTGGAAGAATCCTCGCCCTTATAAAAAACATGGTTCATGTTATAACTTCCTCTCAATTATCTTGAATTTGAGATAATTATAACGTATGCTTTTTTTAAGGTCAACTGATTAGCGCTCTCCCTCATTTAAAAGAATTAACTTTAACTTCTCTGGCTCATCAACCCGAATAGCAAATTCTGTTATGCTTTTTTTCGCGCCCATGAACATTGTCGCCTCAACTGGTCTACTGAGGTAAATAACCGCTTGGGGTTCAACAGATTCAAAATCTTTATAAGCAAATAATATCGTATTCTTATTCGAAGCTTTTATATCCCATTTTATCTCCTTAATCCCTTGCAGAGGCATGACAATTCGGGAGGTAAGACCTCGTGAAATATATAGTTTTCCATTTTTAATTTCCAAAGGATGTAATTTCATAATTTGAATTTCTGCCATAAAGAAGAACAACGAATAGATATTAAATATTAACAGAACGATTGATAGTACAAGTGATTTATCGTGTAACCACCAATGGATTCCAATTGTCTCAATTAGAATTGAATGAATTATCATCATATGGAAGGCTATTGCACTAGTTTTTTTATGCATAGTTACAACACCTTCATGATTAGGAGCTTTCTTCTTCCATGTAAAAAATGCATAATAAATCATTAGAAATTCGGACATCACTATCCGAATTAATATATTTTTAGTCACTACTTTTTCAACCGAAGGAAGTAAGCTATATAGTGCTCCCTCATTCATTTCCTTCATGTTAAATCGAATTTTGGGTATTTTCCAAATGACTAAAAAGATTAAGGCAATTTCTGCAACTATTAAAAGTATCTCTATTACAATACCAGCGTAAAGTATTCCAGTAAACGGAGCGAACAATTCGTTAGGTATAAGTATTCTTGCTATAATTAGACTTGCCACAGTTATTCCAATTGTTTGCTTGATAGATAATTTAAAGGCTGCATACATTAAAAGTGGGGCGATAATAGCGAAATCAATTAGCGACCCTACTACAGCACCAGTATTTAGTTGCAGCGATAAATAGTCCTGTACAGATGATTGATAGATTATAAAGTTGGTGGAAAGAACTAGGAAAAGTAATGCAATTGCTATATTTGCATACTTGGTTTTACGATATACCATAAAATTTCCTCCTTTATGTATCTTCCCTAATTATAACTACCCGCTTTTAATATATACCAGTATATTATGCAAAACTATCCAAAAAAGGAGCACAATTAAATGTCTATAGAAAAAGAGCAACTGGAGAAACGGATTCTTGTTTCTCAACAAAAACAATCCGCAGATTTTATCCTTCGAAATGCTACTGTTGCAGATGTATATTCACTAAGATGGATAAAGGCTGACATAGTGGTTTCAGATGGCATGATTGTTGCAATAGATGCTACAGGAAATTATGAAGCATTGCACGAAGAAGATGCAGAAGGAAAGTATGTCATTCCCGGATTAATTGACGGACATATTCATATAGAGTCATCCATGGTAACTCCTGCCGAATTTAGTCGTATATTACTCCCACACGGTATTACAACCGTTATTACGGACCCACATGAGATAGCAAATGTAGCTGGATCGGATGGAATTCAATTTATGCTGGATGATGCAACAAATTGCGAAATGGATATTCATGTGATGCTTCCATCCAGTGTTCCTGCTACACCCATGGAGCATGCAGGTGCCATTCTTCACGCAAGTGACTTGCAGCCCTTCCTTGAAAATGATGCAGTTCTAGGGCTTGCAGAAGTAATGGACTTCCCTGCTGTGCTATCTGCGGAGTCTAATATGATGGACAAACTAAAAATGGCCATGGACGCGAGAGTAATAATTGATGGTCATGGCTCTGGGCTTAACTCGGAGCAAATCAGAGGATACCGCGCAGCAGGTATTCAAACAGATCATGAGTGCGTCACAGCTGAAGAGGCATTGGACAGAGTTTTTCAAGGAATGTACGTCTTAATGAGAGAAGGCTCTGCAGCAAAAAATGTACTCGATTTACTACCTGCCGTTAATCCCCATAACGCTCGCCGATTCTTATTTTGTACAGATGACAAGCATTTAGATGAGCTTCTCGAGGAAGGTAGTATTAATCACGCTATCCGCCTAGCTATAAAAGAAGGAATGGAGCCTCTCCAAGCCATTCAGTTAGCGACACTTAACGCAGCTGAATGTTACCAATTAACTAATAAAGGCGCACTTGCACCTGGTTTTATAGCCGATTTCTTACTAGTTGAAAGCTTAGAAGATTTAAAAGCTATTGCCGTTTGGAAAAATGGAATTAAGGTAGCACAACATCAAGAAATGCTTATAAAAGAATACAATAAACAGGAACCATCTATTCACCTAACTAATACTATGAAACTGCCTAATTTATTTCCAGACTCTTTTGCCATTCCTTTTACCAATGACGGCACAGCTAATGTTATGGAGATTGTACCAAACCAAATTACTACGAAGAAAAAAGTAATGAAAGTCCCAGTAGTAAACGGCCTATTCACAACAAGTGTTGAGCATGATTTGCTTAAGCTTGCAGTTATTGAACGCCATCACTTACTGGGAACAATGGGACTTGGAATTGTCCATGGTTTCGGTTTAAAGCAAGGTGCTATTGCAACTACTATCGCACATGACTCACATAACCTCATTATCTTAGGAACGAACGATGAGGATATGTTAAAAGCTAGCCAGGAATTAGAACGAATTAAAGGAGGTTTCGCGATCGTCCAAGATGGACAGGTACTCGCCTCCCTTGCTTTACCTATTGCAGGTTTAATGACAAATCGTCCTGCTAAAGAAACTGCACTGGAATTAAAGAAACTGCATGAAGCACTTCATATACTTCATCCAGATTTGGATTTCCACTTGTTCTTAACTTTATCTTTTATCAGTCTTCCGGTAATTCCAGAACTAAAGCTGACAGATAGTGGATTATTCGATGTCGTCGAGTTCAAACATATCCCGATTCAAATAGATTAAGGTTTCCGATTAAACATAAGAAAAACCATGCATAAAGTCGGCCGATCCTTTTAGTTCAAAACCTGTTTCTATCGTTTTCAAAGGGCTTTGGACAGACGTTTTGCTATATGATTACCGAGTGAATTTTTAGTGATGCTAGTAGGTTGTGACTTCCGTCACAACCTACTAGCATCACTTTTTTCGGTAATCTTATGGCGTTTGTCTGCCCGCCACCCTTCCATAACTCTTAGAAACAGGTAAGTGCATTTTTGGATAACTAGAGAAAAGATACTTTCCTATTCGAAAAAAGGCTAGATGAGTACAGTCTAAGTGCGCGACATCGTGGTGCTCCTGCGCAAAGCTCGTCGCAAAATAAAAAAACATTTCGCAGCGACTGCCTGACCCGCATCGTGCGGGTCCGATGATGCAATTTCGTTCGCAATTTCGCTTCTTTATTAGTGAACACTTACTATTTTTCTTATTTCCACTAGATGAAAGAAAATCTACCTTTTCATCCTTCATTACAGAATAGTATTTCTAATTTAGCAGATGGTTTTATCCCTATATTAACTTTGACTACTCATATCATCTAAGCAATTGGCTATGCTCTATCTTATAGTTGAGTACTACTCACTTAGTTGATTGGAGTGAAAGGTGGCGACTCCGGCGGGATGAGTGAGACAGATGAGCTATCACAACGACGCGCTTGCGACAGTGATAGCTCATCGCTCACCCCACGGAGGCCCACAGGAAGTGGGTTATGCAATCGTTGCCGCAGGACGCGGCGAACTTAGATTGCCTTCCTTTTGAGAGGTGGCGCTCTTAGCCTTTGTATCCCACCTGAAACGGAAATCAGTAGTATTATTCATTCTTTTCACCATAAACACAGTGTACACGGTACATTTTTATATACTTATCTTTCAAAAGAAGCTGCTCCATCTAGGAGCAGCTTCTCTTAAGTTATTTGCTTCGTACCCTTCCAGATGATAGAACCAATAGTTGTAATTACTAATACAACTAGGCCTAATACGAACGGATAAATAATATTCACATCATATAAAGTACCTGCAAGCAATGGTCCCAATACATTCCCTATACTCATATAAGCATTGTTCATACCCATTGCGAATCCTTGCTCTTTTCCAGCTAACTTAGAGATTAATGTTGTCAGCACTGGACGTAAAATAGAAGTCGACAGGAAAATGATCATCGTTATGACAAAGAAAAAGGCATAGCTTGATATTAAAATCGAAAGAAGGAAGCCAAATGCGGCAACACCTAAAAAGATTCTCAAAACATTTGCTTCCCCGAATCTCCGAACGACTTTATCCACCACGAACACTTGAATAATTACACTTACGATTCCAGTTGCGGTGATCATCCATGCAATATCCTGCGGAGAAGCACCAAACTGATCATCTACAAACAAACCTAACACCGATTCATAAGCAAGTAATCCAAAGCTCATCACTAAGGTTATAACAAGTGGGATGAAGTATGGTTTTTTAAATGATTGAGCAATCTCTTTTGCCATCGATTCTGATTTGTTCTCTGATGCTGATGCATCTGATGGTTTGCTTTCTTTCAATACTAGGGTAGAAAAGATTACTGCTACAACTCCAACTAAAGCAGAAATTAGGAGTGGCATTTTCAAACCAAATTCCGCCAAAAACCCACCAATCCCTGGTCCTACTACTATACCTAAGGACATTGCAGCAGATATTAAACTATTTCCTTTAGCACGTTGTTCTATAGAAGTAATATCAGCCACATATGCGAAAATAGCAGGCACCAATAACGCAGCTCCAACTCCACCAATCGCACGTGAAACATACAAAACGCCGATGGAATTCGAGAAATAAAATACAAACATGGATAATGCAAGTCCGCTTAGACCCGCTATAATCATAATTCTTCTTCCGTACTTATCAGCCCATTTACCAGAAATCGGAGACATGACAAGCTGTGCTCCAGCAAATATAGAAATCATTAGACCTGCTGCTATTCCACCTTGATCGATAGATTTTAAATAAGCTGGTAATATAGGAATAACAATTCCAAAACTCGCAATAGCAATAAACATATTAATCATTAATATAGATAATTTCTTTCGTTGATCCTTCGTCATCTCATACCTCTTTCTTCCATCGTACTTATACATAAGCAATAGATTAACATGATTTATCCTCAAAAAACAACAAAGCTACCTTTCACCTATGAAAACTGGTGGAAGATAGCCTCGTTTTGTTTACTCATTAAGCTTTTCAATAGTCCTAGCAGTACCTTTAGCGGGATATGATTCTTCAAGAGTAATATATCCAACCTTCACTTCATCATATAACTTTAATCGACTACGCTGATCCATGGCCAAAGAAAACCATGTCGCATCTTTACCAACTTCTAGTGCATCTTCTACTGACATATTTTTTGCATCATCAAGCGATAACCCACCAATTACTAAGATAGAGGTATCTTGAATATCGATAATCATTCCCTCAGTATAACTTGTTGGTTGTTGCGGTTGATTTGGATTATCTTCAAAAAACTGCATAATAAAATAAAAGCTCGCACCAATCGCTATTAATAGAATAGCAAGCACTATTCCTACCGTATACTTCCCTCTCATAGTAGGGACCCCCTTATCTGTTGCTGTCTAGGCGGAAGCCTTCTGCTAGCAGATAAGTTTTTGCTTCACTATATGATCCAAAGCTTTCTTCTAAGTTATACCCATGATAGATATTCCACAAAGTATCTTCTTGTAATAATGTTAGCTGGGAATCTTCTTTGTTTTTCCAAACTTCTTCAATTTCTTTATCTTGAAACTCTTCTTCCTCCGTTGCAAGATAGGCAATTGAATCTTTAATAATCGCTCGAAGTTCATTTGCTGAAGCTTCACGAATATTTAACAGTCCTTTTTCGTCTGCTGTCTCGTATTGGGGAAGATCTCCTACATAAACAAAGCCATTTCCATTTGGATGAAGATGGTAAACTACAGTTGTTTTTTCATATAAGCTCTTTTCGTAATGATAATTTACTCGTTTCATCGATACCTCTTTACGAGTAAGCTCCGTAAATTCTTGTATAATTGCTTCTTTTTCTTCAAATGTTAGCATCTAATTCCTCTTTCTGTACGTTTTTTCATTTACCTATTATAGCATACTCTTTACCCTCTTCGGGTCCACCATTCCGCTAAAATAACGAAACAAACAACTACTGCGATAACTACTGCAAAAAACCAACCTGGTAAGCTCCCCAAATTTAAGCCTCCTTACTGAATGCGTGTCACGAATCGTTCGAAATTCTGTGATGTGAACCCTGTGACTTCCTCTGTTGTATAGCTTTCTAATAATTTCTTTACTATATTTTGTGTTTTGGATGCATCCTCCAAACCTAAAACAAATTCACTAATCCCATCGAAGTCAGACCCTAAACCTATAAGATGCTTACCACCAAGAGAAACGATATGTTCTATATGTTTCACCAAGTCCTGTATTTCTACTGACTGTTTTGTACCATCTATAAACGGTGGATAATAGACAACATGGATAGGGCTATTTTTAGCGATAAGCGCATTTATTTGTTTGTCAGTTAAGTTTCTTGAAGAGTCACATAGTGCTCTAGTATTAGAATGACTAGCCATCAGCCATTTTGCTTGAGGTAGAACATCCCAAAAAGATTGCTCACTTAAATGCGAGACATCAACAATTATATTTTGCTCGTTTAACAAGGACACGACTTCTTCTCCAAATGGGGTTAACCCGCTACCAGATTCTTCGAAAGACCCATCTGCAACTTTGTTTGCCCCATTCCAAGTAAGACCTACCAATTTCACCCCATGAGATAAAAGCAGCTTCAGCTTATTTATGTCCCCGCCTATCATATCTAGTCCTTCGATGGATAAGACCGCTCCAATTTGACCGGCTTGTAATGTTTCAAGTTGTCCCCACTCATATATAGGGATTATATTATCATTCTTCGCTACTATTTCTGTATGGAAAAACTCAATTTGACGAATTGCCTCCAAGAATAATTGTTCCTTTGGAAAGCCTTCCGAAACAAATACAGCAAACACTTGAAGTGCTACCTCTCCAGCCTCTAATGCTTTCTTACTCGCCTGTAGTTTAGATGAGTCAGCAAATGAGATCGAATCCTCCGCTTTCGCTAATTTGTAAAGTACATCACAGTGCAAATCATAAACTTTCATTTTATCCTCCTAAAGTTTTGAACAGTTAGCTCATCATTCTGGCGCTTCTTCACCAAATGCCAGCCATTCGTCCTTCGATGGTCCGTACATTCCTGGAACCGGTAATCCAGCTTGGCGCATAAGTATCGTCATCTGCCCACGGTGATGGATTTGATGATAGATCAAGGTTTGCAATACTGTCGCAACTGTCCATAGTTCCCCGTACATATCTTTTTCTTCTAAAAGACTTTCGTTCGTCCATTGCCCTTTCATAGCCTTAACAATAGAATCACTAGACTCTCTATATGCCTCCACCATTTCTTTAATCGTTAATGGCTGGGCAGCTTCATGTGGAGTTGCAGAAAACTGCAATCCAGTTCTTCCTATCATTTCATCTATACTTATAACGATATGCCACGCAATCATACCAAGGGTACGACCGTCTTCGGACACTCTTTGTTGTAGTGACTCATCTGTCAAAGCTTCTAAACATTTTAGAGTTAAATCACTCTCATGCTGCCAATCAATTAAAAAATCTTCGAAGTTTTTAACCATATTCTTCCCTCCAAATAGTATTATGCCATTAATTTCGTCACTAGTTTTAAATATTCCTGCAACAGCAAAATACCTTTCGAATAGATATTGCAGTTCTGTTCTGATATACTAAAGGATAGACAATAAGAGGACGTGAGCGAATGATTAAAATTGAATTACCAAAACCAACTGTAACCATCACCCAGCGTGAACAAGTACTAAAAGAAGGCGAATTAGAAATCCCAGCAATTCACGGATTCATCGACTTTCATCAACTACCGCGTGATAAAGGTGGCATATTCTTTTTCTATAATAAGAATAATGAACTTTTATTCGTTGGTAAAGCACGTAAAATTAGACAACGTATTAAAAAACACTTTGAAGACAATGTATCACCGATGATTAAACATCGTGATGAAGTATACAAAATCAGTGTTTGTATCGTAGAAGAGGCAATGGATCGTGAAATTTACGAAACATATGCGATCAACACACAAAAAGCGAAATACAATATTGACAAAGCATTTTTTAGATAAGTTGAAATCCCATGTTCTCCTAAAAGAGGACATGGGATTTTTTCTGTCTAGCTCCAGCGCCTGAGTCGCTTCAGGACCGCACTATGCGGGTCAGTCAGTCTTCCAAAACATAGGCTCTTGTGCTATTCTTATTTCACTTCTTCAAAAATACTCGTGCTGTGCTTTGGTTGTACGCGCGCTTTTGGATCTATGAATGCTTTAATATGACTAATAGCAATTGGAACCTCGCCAAATCCTACAGCAATCAGTTTTACCTTTCCATCATGCGTACATACATCGCCTGCAGCATATATTCCTTCTACGCTTGTTTCCATTTTTTCATTGACAATTACTGAGTTTTTCTCCATTTCCAGACCCCAATCTTTTAAAGGCCCAAGAGAAGCAACATTTCCATAGTTCACTATTACATGGTCTGCTGCAATTTTTTCTTCTACTTTATCTTTGCCTACAATCACAACTTCTTGAATCTTTTCGCCATCGCCAATGACTTCTTTTATAGCAAATGGTGTTTTGACTTGTACAGTCGACTTTTGAAGCTGTTGAACGGTCATTTCATGTGCAGTAAATTCTCTACGATGGCAGATGGTCACTTTCGAAGCAATATCCTCTAACATTAAAGACCAGTCGAGTGCAGAGTCTCCTCCACCTAATACAAGTACTTCAGAATTTCTGAAATGCTCTAAATTCTTTACGTTATAATGAAGGTTTTTGCCTACATACTGGGCAACTCCTGGAACATTTAACTTACGTGGTTGGAATGAGCCAATACCAGAAGTAAGTAGAATCGTTTTAGAATAATGCACACTTTTATCCGTTGTTAGGGCAAAGTAATCTGGCAGTTTTTCAAGTGCTATTGCTGTTTCCTCTAGACAAATAGTCGGATTACTGTATGCGGCCTGTTCTTCTAAATTCGCGACTAAATCTTTCGCTAAAATTTTCGGTAGTCCACCAATATCATAAATATATTTATCAGGATACAGTTCCATCAATTGTCCGCCTAGTTGTGGAAGGCTATCGATAATCTTCACCTTTAGATCACGTAATCCACCATAAAACGAAGCGAACAATCCTGTTGGACCTCCACCAATAATCGTTACATCATATAATTCACTATCCATACTGCTTCACCTCTTAATTGTGTATATTATTTGATATGTATCATACAACGATACATCGTTACAAAAATCTATTTCTTATCTCAGGAGATGGAATCATACAGCTATCTTTTTTTCCAAACCATGCATAACGATTTTTTGCTATTACTTTGTATACTACATCACGTATAGGTTTAGGAATTACTTTTAGCACATGTAAAAAGCTCCAAGGCCTATTTAAATGTTTGCTAATATGAAGTGCAGCGTCCGAAGCATTATACACGTTATGTTGGTCAATAACTAATATACTATCCATATTATTAGGGATATCATACTGACGTTTAAGCTTTTCCCCAATATCACTTTGCTGGGCCGCAAATTGAAAATAGCCGTTCGGATCTCGTTTAATAATAAAGTGCACACTTGCATCACAAAAATTGCATTCTCCATCGAACAAAATGATAGCCGGCATAGGATTTCACTCCTTTTTTCTAGTGTACTATAATCACTTCTGAAAAGCGCTTAATTAGCTCTCTAATTGTTGTTTCATATAGGTTTAATGCAAGACAAAAAAAGATGCCCGGTCCATTAGGATCTAAACCTGTTTCTACTGTTTTCGAAGGGCTTTGGACAGACTTATTGCTATATAATTACCGTTTGATTTTTTAAAGATGCTGGTCGTGACTGAAGTCACGACCAGCATCTTTTTTCTCGGCTATCTATGGCTATTAACTGTCCGTCGCCCTTCTACAACTTTTAGAAACGGGTTAGTGCATTTTTTGTTAACTAGAGAAAAGCTACTTCCCTATTCCTTGAGGCTAGATGATGACAGTCTAAGAGCGCGACATCGTGGTGCTCCTGCGCAAGGCTCGTCGCAAAATAAAAAAACATTTCGCAACGACTGCCTGACCCGCATCGTGCGGGCCTGAAGATGCAATTTCGTTCGCTATTCCGCTTCTTTATTGGGGTGACACTTACTATTTTTCTTTATTTCCACTAGTAAAAAAGGAAATCTACTATCTTCATCCTTCCTTTCACAATTTCATTCCTACATTCAACAGACGGTTTTATCCCCACATTAACTCCTACTACTCTTCTTATCTAAGCGAGAGTCTAGGCAATATCCCCTAGTTTAGTACTACTCATTTAATTGATTGGAGTGAAAGTGGCGACTCCTGTGGGAACAGCAAATGTTTTCTGCACCGATAGCGAAGCGACAGGTGCACGAGCTGAAAGCCCGCAGGAAAGACGTTGGTCAAACTTTATTTGACCAACGTCTTTGCGACGAGTAACCGCAGGAGCATATGTTTTCGTAGTGACGAGGAGATTGAAGCCGTGCCCACGGAAAGCGTCCACTGAAACTCAAATCAATAGTATCAATCATTCTTAAAAACCCTGTAAAACTGGTGTTCATGCTGTATTTTTATATACTTTCTTATCTTTCAAAAAAAGATGTCAATAAGTTCATTTGAACTTATTGACATCCCTTTAATTCATTGTTTATCTGAAGGTGTATCAGAAGAACCAACCTCTTCTAGTATTTCAAAGCTGTTGGAATAATCACGAAGTCTTTCGTCTTCATCCTCTACTGGCTGATCGGTATTAGAATTTAAAAGCGACTCTTCTACTGGACGAATATCTTTATCAACCTCTTGATGAGCATGTTCTACACATGTTAAAGTGGTCGGAACAGCTTCCAAACGAGCTAATGGAATTTCTTCTCCACATTCCATACATTTCCCGTATGTTCCTTCCTTAATAGCAGTTAATGCTTTTTCAATATCCACCATTTCTTCATCAAAATGTCTATTTAGTGCCAGTCGAGTATGTTGATCGGTTAGATCAGTCGCATTATCAGCAGGGTGATTGTCATAATTGGATAGCTCAGTTGTCTCAAACTCTTCTTTATTTTGCTTCTGGTTCTCCAGCTCTTTAAAACGCATTTCTAATGTATTTTTTAATTTATCATATTTTGTCATTTAAATTCCTCCTTGGGTTACTTAAGGATTACCCAAAAATCAGCGAAATAAAACAACTTGCACATCTCTCTTTAATATTAGCAAATAGGAATATAACTGCACACGATGATGGACTAAGTGATTCATAATTTGCAGAAACCACTCTCCCTCGCGATACTCACTCCCCCAATAAGTTGTAAATTCCTTTGAGAGTGTTTCTTCCGTCAGTTGCTCTAAGTGCAAAATAACCTTCTGGATACCTTCCAAAAATTGTTCTTTAGCATCTCGTATATTAACTGGTTGACTTTCCCCATAGTATATTTGCATTTGATTTGCGTTATATCCTCGATATATATGTAGATCAGCTTGAGGAATTTGAGCAAGATGCACACAAATATCCCAAATAGTCATTTTGTTTTCAATTGGACGTTTAGAAAGTAACGTTTCGTCTATATAATCTAATAGATGTATAGTTGTATCTGAGATGTAAGTTAATTGGTTGATCATGGAGGGAATCATTTTACTTCTCCTTTAATTCAGAGTGTTTTAGTATGGTATTTTTTGTTTTTCCGGTATGATTAATATATTAAGGGAGTGGTTGTTAATGGGTATACATAAATTTTTTATGAGCATGAACGATTTAGAGAGAATTATCAGATGTCCTGGACGCTTTAAATTTGAAGAGCATAATGTTGCAGCACACTCATGGAAAGTTTCTCAATACGCTATGTTTTTTGCGACACTAGAAGAGAATAATGGTGCAACGATTAATTGGAAATCACTTTACGAAAAAACAATTAACCATGACTTTGCAGAAATTTTTATCGGTGACATTAAAACACCAGTTAAGCACGCGTCACCCGAACTTAAACAAATGCTAACGCATGTAGAAGAAAAAATGATGGAAAAGTTCATATTAGATGAGATTCCAAAAGAATTTCAGCCTGTATTTTTTGACCGCATGAAAGAAGGAAAAGACGATACTATTGAAGGCCGTTTGCTTGAGCTAGCGGACAAATTGGATCAAGTATATGAAGCTTTCGCTGAATTACAGCGTGGAAACACGGATAAAGAATTTGTAAATATGTATGAAACCGCTTTAAGAAAAATTCTTCATATTCCATTAAAAACCAGTATAAACTATTTTAGGGAGGTAATTTTGCAGGAAATTATGCAGGAACAATCCGTTATTGATGTGAAATCTATTACCGTTCAGTTACTTGTAGAATAAATTCTCCATTTTTATGCGATATATTGTATAATATGTTGTATAATATTGTGGAACTATTAAGATAATTGAAAGGAGGGATTCATTTCATGCCTATTCCAGTTAATCACACTAAGCCTGTTCGTACAACCGCTAAGCTACACGCTTTTAACCAGCTACAGCAATGGATTATCGACGGTACTTTACAACCGGATGAGAAGTTAAATGATATAGAGCTCGCAAAGGCTCTGGGGGTTAGTAGAACACCTATTAGAGAATCCTTACAACTTTTGGAGTCTCAGGGCTTCGTAACTATGCAACCAGGGAGAGCTACGCAAGTTACACCCGTAGAGAAAGAGGATATTAATAATCTCTTGCCGCCATTGTCCGTTTTGCAAGCGCTCGCAGCCGAGCTTGCGAGTCCTTTTATGGATGAAGAGGTTCTAAGTCTATTAGAAGAAAAGAATAGGGAGTTTGCCGAGGCCCTACAAAAAAAAGAATTTACCACCGCTCTAAGAGTAGACGAAGAGTTTCATCAAGTCATTGTAGACACGGCCAATAATCCATACATACACTCCATGGTAGAAATGCTTCAAGCACATGTACGTAGATTGTTTTATTATGAAAAAATTGTTTTACGAGAATATTCTGTTGAGCAACATGATAATCTAATTCGCGCATTCCGTGAAAAAAATACCAAGGAACTAGCAGAAGTAATGCGAGCAAACTGGATTTATACAATAGAAGAGTTTTAAAAATAGAAATAGTATAAGTGTTTAAGAGGATGTAAGAAAAACCGGGCAAAAAAACACCCGGTCCTCTAGGATCTAAAACTATTTCTACTGTTTTCGAAGGGCTTTGTACAGATTTATTGCTATATAATTACCATTTGATTTTTTAAAGATGCTGGTCGTGACTGAAGTCACGACCAGCATCTTTTTTTCTCGGTAATCTTATGGCTATTAACTGTCCGTCGCCCTTCTACAACTTTTAGAAACGGGTTAGTTCATTTTTTGGGTAACTAGAGAAAAGATACTATCCTAATAATAGAGGATAGATGATGACAGTCTAACTACGCGACATCTTGGTGCTCCTGCGCAAAGCTCGTCGCAAAATAAAAAAACATTTCGCAACGACTGCCTGACCCGCATCGTGCGGGCCTGAAGATGCAATTTCGTTCGCTATTTCGCTTCTTTATTGGGTAGACACTTACTATTTTTCATTATTTCCACTAGTAAAAAAGAAAATCTACTATATTCATCTTTCATTACACAATTTCATTCCTACATTCAACAGACGGTTTGATCCTCACATTAACTCCTACTACTCTTCTTATCTAAGCGAGAGTCTATGCAATATCCCCTAGTTTAGTACTACTCATTTAATTGATTGGAGTGAAAGTGGCGACTCCTGTGGGAACAGCAAATGTTTTTTGCACCGATAGCGAAGCGACAGGTGCACGAGATGAAAGCCCCGCAGGAACTGTTTGAAAGGGACAAAGGCTAAGAGTGCCACATCGTGTGGCAACGCCTTCGTGACCAACATCCTGTTGGCCCGAGGAGTTTGAAGCCGTGCCCACGGAAAGCGTCCACTGAAACGCAAATCAGTAGTATTATTCTTTCTTTCACCAATAAACACTGTGTACACTGTACATTTATATATATACTTTCTTTTAAAAAAGTGACCAGGAGAGTTGTTGTTCACAAACTTCCTGGCCACCTTTTTTCATTAAACTGATTTTACTTCTGTTTTTTCAAATCTCGCAATTATTCCTGTTACAAGCGTTACTATTATAAACGGTACTAACCATCCTAAACCTACACTATAAAAAGGTAATACATTCTCGTAAAAACTAACGATTGGTTGTAACCAGTCGTAATATCCAATTTCCAATGAACCGCAAAGAGCTTTAAAGCCATCCACAATACTTATTAAGAATGTCACGAACATTACACTAACGTATACAACTCTTGCATGATTAAACAGTGGTGATAAGAAAGTTAAGAAGATCAATACAATAGCTAGTGGATACAACAACATTAATACCGGAATGGAATACGTAATAATATTAGCTAATCCAAAGTTTGCAATGAAACAAGTAAATACACTAAAGAAAACAACAAATGCTTTATAACTAATCTTTGGCATTAACGTGTGGAAGTATTCGCCACATGCAGTAGTTAAACCAATACTTGTTGTTAGACAAGCTAAGAAAATGATAACAGATAAAAGTATAGCTCCAAATGATCCGAAATAATGTTCTGATGCAGCACTTAATACAGGACCACCATTGTCAAATATTCCATATAGGTTCACACTAGTAGCACCCAAGTAGCCAATCCCAGCATAAATTAAACCTAAGAATAAAACAGCAATTCCGCCTGATTTCGCTGTAGCAACTAAAATTCCCTTAGTCGATGTCACACCCATAGAACGAATTGCTTGAATTACGATAATACCAAATACTAAGGAAGCTAATGCATCCATCGTATTATAACCTTCTGTAAACCCAGTCATAAAGGCATTCGTTACATAGCTGCCTTGTGGTTCTTCAAAGCCTCCCATTGGCTTAAAAATGACAAATATTAATAAGAAGAATAATCCTATAATAATTCCAGGAGAAAGATATTTCCCAACATTATCCACCATTTTAGATGGATTCAATGATAGCAATAACGTGAGCCCAAAGAACAGAATCGTAAATATTAACAACCCAACTTGTGCATAATCCTGATTCATAAATGGCAGAACTCCAATTTCAAATGAAACTGCACCTGTCCTTGGTAAAGCAAAAAATGGTCCTATTGTTAAGTAAAGCACTGAGGTAAAGATTACAGCAAAGACAGGATGTACTCTACTAGAAAGCTCCTGTAAATTTTTACTTCCCGAGAATCCAATAGCTAGGGTACCTAAAAATGGCAACCCAATTCCAGTTATTAAAAAACCAATGACTGCTATCCAAACTTGCGTTCCTGCATTTTGTCCTAAACTTGCTGGAAAGATTAAATTCCCCGCACCAAAAAACAATGCAAATAGCATAACTCCAATCACTAAATGATTAGAGAATGATAATTTAGTCTTCATTTTGTTGTTCCTCCTGTGATTTAAGAAATAATCATTTCTTGTATTTTCTTGGTGTTTGTTATGATGCTATACAAAAGAATTTTTCTAATCACGGCTGTATGCAATATATCAAAGTTGATAATACTATGGAATTTAGCAGAATGCAATATATTAGAAGCAATTAATTGAACATTTCTTTTATTTTCACAAATAGAATTAATTAAATTGTCATATTTTCAAATAATAGCGTTAAGCTTAAATCTCTTGTGCTTTATAGGATATCTAACATTCCTTCTAGTTAATATAGTGTATCCTCCGTTCATATCTTTTAACAAAAATTACCATAATAAATAACTAGAAATTTTGCACGAAATCCTATGTCTCCGTTTTTTTAAAAATCTAAAAAAGCTATACAATCGGAGAACTCTCCAATCGTATAGCTTTTCGTTTATTATTTATCCTCAGGAAATAATACTTCCTTTAGAGCATCATCAGAGGAATTTTCAGTAAGCTTCACTTTCGAACGATACGCTGCACGTGTTAGTAAGTGCCCCGAGACAGGGGCAGTTAAAAATACAAATAATATACCTAGTATAAGACGCACGCTTATAAAGTCTTCGCTTACCCAAAAATATATAAAGGCTCCAGAGAGGGACAACAGTACTGCTACCGTTGAGCTTTTTGTAGCAGCATGTGAACGTGTATAGACATCTGGTAGACGAATAATACCGAAGGCACTAATCACACTCATGACACTTCCTAAAAAAATGACAACTACAGCAACGAACTCAATCATCTGACTTATGCTCAATAATAGTCCCCCTTTCGATATACTTGGAGATGGCAATTGTACTTATAAAAGCAAGTATACCTAGTATAAGAATGGCCTCTAAAAACGCCTTCGTCTTCAAGACGATTGAAATAATTGCAATCATTGATATGAGGTTAACACCAATCATATCTAACGCTACTGCTCGGTCCGGCATCGAAGGTCCTTTAATGATTCGAAAAAGTGCAATGGCAACAGAAATAGCAAATAGTGTTAGAGAAGCCAACAGGATTTTTTCAATCATTAGCGGGTCACCTCCATAATTGCTTTTTCAAATTTAGTAATCGACCGCATTACATCGGCTTTAGATTGCTCTATATCCATTGCGTGAATATAAAACATATCTCCTTCTGGGTTTACTTCCATCACAACAGAACCTGGGGTTAACGTTAATAACATTGCTAATGTGGTAATTTCCCAGTCACCCTTAAGCTCTGTTTTATAGGTGAAAATTCCTGGCTTTAGGTCCCAGTGAGGATTTAATATTTGTTTACTTATCAGTAGACTCGACTGGGCTAATTCTGATATAAATATGAAAAGCAGTTTAATAATGGATAATAATCTTCTCAAATAAAACTGAGTTCCAAAAAAACGATGCATTAAGAAAATGATGAAGATTCCTACGATGAAACCACTAAAAAATGTCGTCATCTTTAGTTCATCTTCGTCTTGTAATGTTGTCCACAAGAATGCAATGAATAAGTTTAATAAAAATTGTGCAGGCATATTCTCACCTCTCCCATCACTTATTTCCTCCCATTACTGCATCAATATATACAGATGGATTAGATAAGGTATGAGCTGCATCCGTAACATAAACGGATATAAACTCTGCCCCTAGCCCTAAAGAAACCGTTGCGATTCCAAATAAAACAATTGGGATAATCATCCCCAGTTTCATCGGCTTTTCATCTTCTAGACTAATAATAGTTTCCCCAAATATAGTATTTAAAAAAATACGTAGAAGCGAATATAACACAACAATACTAGAGATAAAAGCCAGCGCCAGTAATACATAAGACCCAGATTCAATTGCACCTTGTCCAACTAATATTTTCCCTACAAATCCACTTAACGGTGGGATACCTGCTAACGAGCAGGTTACCAGAAAGAACATCCACCCAAATAGAGGATAATTTCGTATTAGTCCACTCATTTCATCTATTTTTGACTTTCCAGTTAAGTAAATCATCGTACCAGCTAGTAAAAATAACATTGCTTTTGCAATCATGTCATGAACTACATAGTATATAGATCCTGCAATGGAGGTTTCAGTGCCAATAGCAAGACCAATCATTATAAAACCAATAGCTATTAACACATTATAAGAGACGATTAACCGGATATCCTTAAAGGCAATGGCCCCCATACATCCAGCAATTAGCGTTATTCCCGCCATAATTCCGATTAATGTCTGAGATATTAACGGCTCGTGGTAGAATATCAGCGTAAATGTACGGAAAAGCGCATATATCCCGACCTTTGTAAGTAACGCTCCAAACAATGCGGCAACTGCAGTTGGTGGGACGGAATAGGAACCAGGGAGCCAAAAGAATAGCAACAACCCAGCTTTTAAACTAAACACGAGTAAAAACAAAATACTAATTGTAGTAAGTAACGGACCCTGTCCTACCTCCGCCACTCTTTCTGATATATGAGCCATATTTAAAGTACCTACAGTACCATATAAAAAGGCAAGGGCTACCAAGAAGAACCATGAAGCAAGAACATTTATCACTACATACTTAATCGATTCCCTCAACTGCGGTTTGGTCCCCCCTGATGTTATTAATACATATGAAGCTAATAACATTACTTCGAAACAAACAAACAGGTTAAATAGATCTCCCGTTAAAAACGACCCATTAACTCCTGCAACTAAAAATAACACAAATGGATAGAAGTACATTTTTTCATGCTTTTCTCCAATAGAAGAAAATGCATGAATTAGGCAGATAGCGGTTACTATGCTTGCTGTGAGCACGAGTAACATCGCAAAGGAATCTGCAACAAAAAGTATTCCAAAGGGAGGTTCCCATCCTCCAAAGTCTAATCGTATAATTCCATGTGTTTGAACTCTATTTAAGATAAATATACTTATCCCTGCAATGCCAATCATCGTTATTAAACTAATTACACGCTGTAACTTCACATATGGTCGTAAAAATACCAATACAACCCCTACCATTATTGGAATGATTAACGGTAAAACAATTAAATTATTCATCTCTTGCCCCTCTCAATTCATCGAGATCATCCGTACCAACATCCTGATAAGTACGGTAGGCTAGCACGAGTATGAAAGCTGTCACAGCAAAGCTAATCACGATTGCAGTTAAGATTAGTGCCTGTGGTAAAGCGTCTGCATAAGGAGCATCTGCTTCCTTTAACAAGGGAACATTCCCTTTTTTTAAGTCTCCCATGGTTAATATGAGCAAATGGACGGCATGTGAAAACACAGCGGTCCCTAAGATTATTCGAATTATATTTCTCGAGAGGATTAGATAAGTGGCGACAGCAACTAAAATCCCTATTAACATAATGATTAATGTTTCCATTCGTTATCCACCATCCTCACTTATGCTTAAAATAATCGTTACTAATACACCGACAACCGTTAAAGCTACACCCGCTTCAAATATAGTCACCGTCGTCAGTTCCGTTTCTCCAAAAATCGGTAAATCAAAATAGGCAAAGGTTTGAGACATAAATGGAACTCCAAATATGATGGATCCAAAGCCTGTGGATGTAGCTAATAATACTCCAGTAGCTGCAACATATTTAAAATCTAACGGAAGACTCTTTTTTACCGTTTCAATATCCGTAGACAAATATAGTAAGACAATTGCACTTGCTAGAACTAATCCACCTATAAATCCTCCACCTGGTGTATTATGACCCGAAAGAAATAAATACACACCAAATGTCAAAATGATAAATACAACAAACCTACTAATTGTTCGGAGTATGACATCATTGATCTTCAATGTTTTCATCCTCCTTTTTTACTCTTAGCTTAATCATCGAATACACACCTAAACCCGCTATAAATAGGACAACCACTTCGAGCATCGTATCGAATCCACGGAAATCACCCAATATAGCGTTTACAATATTTGCTCCTCCAGCTAATTCATAAGCATCTTCAAAGTAACTAGAAATTGGATCATATAGATTGAAATCTACTACTGACAATCCTACTATCACAACTACTAAACCAACAGCAACCGATATTATCCCATTGATTAATTTTGTTCCTTTTGAAAGCTTTTCTTTCTTCCAATCCGGTAAATGAGAAAAAGCCAACAAGAATAATACAGTTGTTACAGATTCCACGACTAACTGGGTTAACGCTAAATCTGGAGCCCGAAAAATAACAAAGAAGATGGCGATAGAGTACCCTAATACCCCATTCAATAATGTCGCTGTAATACGTGACTTCGCAAACAGCATGGATAATGCCGCAACCGCCATAATAGCAACTAAACATACTTCATATACTCGGAATGATGCATTTGTCGAAATATCAAACGAAAACGCTTTGAAATATAACAAGTAACCTCCTACGGTCACTATGAAGAATATAAAAATATATAGTAAATAATGCCGTAATAGTCCGTTCATATAACGATTAGTTACAAGGTTTGATTTACTTACCGAAGAAGCTAGAAAATTAAAATAAAGTACATTAAATGTGAAACGGGAAGAAAACAATCCATAGATTGGTTTCCATAATTTAAGGAATTTAAATAGAATAGCACCAACTATAATAACCGCAATCGTCATGAGTAATTCAGGTTTTATCCCATGCCAAGCCGATATTTTTGGTGTTAAATCTGCTGCATCCCCAAAGGTTGGATAAATACTACTCATTGCTGGTTGTAAGATATATTGACCTAATAGATTCGGAAAGAAGAATATTCCAACTACTAACGCTACAAGAATCATTGGAGATATTAACATTCCAATAGGAGCTTCATGAATAGGTTTATCCAATTTCTCCTGCTGAGGTTTACCAAGAAATGCTTTAAAAATGATAATCATACAGTAAACAAATGTGAATATACTAGCGATCCAAGCTACAACTGGAAAGATAAGTCCTAATGATGGTAAAGAAAAAATGTCTACTTCCATAATATGTACAGTTGCTGCAAAGAACATTTCCTTACTAAGAAATCCATTGAACGGTGGTAAGCCGGCCATCGATAAACTTCCTATTAAAGCAATCGTAAATGTAAATGGCATGAGTGTCATTAATCCACCAAGTCTTCGAACGTCCCTTGTTCCTAACTCGTGATCCAGAATTCCAACGACCATAAACAATGCACCTTTAAAGGTGGAATGATTAATCAAGTGAAATAAAGCAGCAAATGTAGCTTGAGTGTAGAGGACTGAATCAGCCGAATAGCCAAACTGCAATGCAATCGATCCTAAACCAAGTAAACTCATAATAAGTCCTAGTTGACTAATAGTAGAAAAAGCTAATAATGCTTTCAGATCTGTTTGTTTCACAGCATTAAAAGAACCCCAAAATAGCGTAATCATACCGACCATACTTACTACCCAAAACCATACTTCATCGGCTCCAAAAACTGGCGTGAAGCGCGCCACCAAATATATACCCGCCTTTACCATCGTCGCAGAGTGTAAATAAGCACTTACAGGGGTTGGTGCCTCCATAGCATCAGGCAGCCAAATATGAAAAGGAAATTGTGCGGATTTTGTAAATGCCCCTAACAATATTAAAATCATTGCAGGAATGAACAAATCGTGGTCGCTAAACTCACTTACACTTGCAATTATTTCTCTAATACTGAATGAACCAGTCATCGTATGTAGCATTATGAAGCCAACTAACATAGCGATTCCACCACTTACAGTAATGAGCATAGCTTTTTGTGCACCCTGTCTAGAAGCTTTTCGATGATTCCAAAAGGCGATTAACAGGAATGAAGAAACACTCGTTAATTCCCAAAAGACATATAGCACCATTAAGTTATCGGAAAAAACAACTCCAAGCATGGCACCCATAAATAATAGTAAATAACAATAAAAATGCTGTAAGGACTCTTTAGATGAAAGATAAAAAATGGAATATAAAATAACTAAACTTCCAACGCCTGTGATTAGTAGAGCAAAGATCATACTTAGGCCATCCAAGTACGTAGTGAAGTTAAAGTCTAATGAGGGAATCCATTCATATGTATGGACATACGTTTTACCACTTGCTAACGAGGGAATTAGCCTAGCAAGTAGGACAAACAAAACAACAGGTACAATTAATACAATCCAACCAAGGTGAACTTTTTTAAATCGCCTGTATGAAAAAGGAATGAGGGCAGCTACGATAAATGGTATTAATATAACTAAATTTATAGAAAACAAATTTCAACCTCCTATTGGTTAAGTAAGAATTAAGATTGGGTATAATAAAGGTAAATTACTTTTTCAAAATATAGACTTGACTATCCTAACAACTAGTAGCATAATAGGGTTCCATATGAGCCCCTTCAAAATTCACTAGAATTTAGGATATATAACTTGCTTATGTTTATAGCAAGTGCATATTATGTAAGGAACCATAGTAGTTGTACTACTCTACATGCATTAATAATTATACATGAAAGCAGGGTGCCACGCACTTTTAGCGTTTTGAAGCATATCGTTATTCAACAGAAACTTATACAAAAATAGATAGAACAAGACAAAAGAAGAGGTGTATACAACCGTGAAACGCGTAAAAGGTCGAATGGATGAGAGTATACTCGTCTGTGTATACTACGGACCAAATGGTGAGCGACTAATTAGAAGAGGACATAAAATGGCCAGCATGCTAGATTGTCCATTATATATACTAACAGTTGATCCACTGCCATATGATGCATTCGATGCTGAGAAATCCGGGTATATAGAACATTGGAAAGCTTTAGCAGAAGAGTTAGAGGTTGAAGAGTTTATTATCCGTGATAACGAAAAACTTCCCTCTCCAAAAGTTATTCAAGAAGTTGCCCATGGATTAAATATAACTCAAATTATTATAGGACAAACTGCACAAAGTAGATGGGAAGAAATAACAAAGGGCTCGTTCATGAATGTCTTATTGAAAGAAATTCCTTTCGTCGACTTCCACGTTGTTTCGGTTGCCCGCTACATCAAAGATGAAGAAGATGGCATCTTCGAAAAAGGAGTCCGTGCTTATTTAGTGACAGATGGAGATTCTTATAAAGTTTCTTTCACTTGTGCAAAAAACATGTGCCAAGAAGGTATTTTCTTCAAAGAAATTGGAACTGATTTTGAAAATGGTATTTTCAAATTTATGCATAACAACAAAATGCACCAAGTTCATATACAAGAAAACCTTGTTACTGATCCAAACCAAGTTCCCGATAGTTGCAGCTTAAAAGCAAGATAAGAAAAACCTGTCTCTATCGTTTTCAAAGTGCTTTGGACAGACGTTTCGCTATATGATTACCGTTTGATTTTTAAAAGAGGCTGGTCGTGACTAACGTCACGACCAGCCTCTTTTTCACGGTAATCTTACGGCTTTTGACTGTCCGTCGCCCTCCTACAACTTTTAGAAACAGGTTAGTTCGTTTTTGGATAACTAGAGAAAAGATACTATCCTAATAATAGAGGAGAGATGGTGCTCCTGCGCAAAGCTCGCCGCAAAATAAAAAACATTTCGCAACGACTGCCTGATCCGCATCGTGCGGGCCTGAAGATTCAATTTCGTTCGCTCTTTTGCTTCCTTATTTAGGGAGCATTTACTACTTCTCTTTAATTCCACTAGATAATAAAAAAATCTACTATCTTCCTACTTCCTTACAGAATAGTATCCCTAATTAAAAAGACGTTATTATCCCGGTTCTAACTTGGACTACTCTTATCATCTGAGCGAGAGCTAACAGTCATTCTTATCACGCAGTACTACTCACATAATTGATTTCAGTGAAAGATGGCGACTCCGGCGGGATGAGTGAGACAGATGAGGATATCACAGCGACGCGCTAACGACGGTGATAGACCACTCACCCCGCGAAAAGCGTCCGCATGTAACGGAAATCAGTAGGATTATTCATTCTTTAAAGTTCTGTAATACCAATATGTTAATATACTTTTTTGTTGCTCAATTCCACCTTAATTGGACATCATTATTTTTCGATCCTTCGGTAGTGCCAAAGCTACTAACCCTATTATAGGTAGTGTAGATACGACAATCATCGTTGTGTAAATGCCTATGTAATCCATTAATATTCCGATTACTACCGCTCCTATTGCCCCCATGCCGAATGCTAAACCAACAGTTAACCCAGCCATCGTCCCAATTTTACTTGGTACAAGCTCTTGCGCATAAACGACAGTTACCGAGAAGCTTAGCATGATGAAAAACCCTATCGCTATAAGCAACATTATAATCGCCCAAATAGGCATATACGGCAACAATAGACTTAATGGTATAGGAACCGCCATCGATAATATAATAACATTTCGTCTTCCCATTCGATCCGCCATTGGTCCCCCAAATAATGTACCCACCGCTCCTAATGCTAGGAAGATAAAGATAATTAACTGCCCTTCCTTATTAGTCATTCCATAGTTCTCCATCAAATGAAAAATATAAAAATTGGTCATATTAGTCACATAAAAAGAGCGTGCGAAAATTACTACCATTAACAAAGTTAAAGCCACACCAATTTGTTTTTTAGTTAGAGCAGGAAGTGAAGAAAGAAGTGTTCTCTTTCTATTAGAAAGTTTCTCTGCCTCCAACTGCTTTTTATACCATGCAGAAATTTTTGACAAAAGAAATATTCCCAGCGCTGCAACGACTAAAAAAAGTGCCGCTCCTTTTTGACCTAAAGGTACTAATATAAATGCACTTATGAGCGGCGCAAGTGCTTGTCCAGAATTTCCTCCTACTTGATAAATCGATTGGGAGAGACCTCGCTTAGAACCCGCTGCCATAAAGGAAACACGTGAACCTTCAGGGTGAAATACGGCCGAACCCAATCCTAAAAAGATGACCGATACGAGAATCAACCAATATTGCGGAGCAAAGGCTAATCCTGCCATTCCGATGAAGGAACTCATCATACCGAACGGTAATGCATAAGGCATAGGCTTTTTATCGCTTATAAACCCTACAACTGGTTGGAGAACAGATGCCACAATATTTAATACAAATGAGATGAGCCCTAATTGGGTAAAAGTAAGGCCAAGTTCCAATTTCAATACAGGAAACATAGCAGGAATTACAGCCTGCAGCGTATCATTGAATAGATGACAAACACCTATCGCGAACATTATAGGATATACAGGGTTGCCCATTTTATGAATAGGGTTCAACTTGGACATATTTTCACATTCTTTCTCAATATTCACTAATAAATTTATTATAGCTCAAATTCGATAAATTAATTATAAATGAATGGAATAGTAACAAAATTCAAGGTAACACTAAGTATTATGTCTAGCATGAAATGAGGTTATAATATGGAAACCTTTTTCGAAATGAACTTTTGGGAAATGATATTGAGAACTACGCTGTCTTTTGGGGCATTACTTGTATTAGCAAGACTATTAGGAAAGAAACAATTGAGCCAACTAACATTTTTCCACTATATTACTGGCATAACAGTAGGATCCATCGCAGCTGAGATTGCCTCTCAAAAGGAAACACCTTTTCTTGATGGATTCATTTCACTTATTTGGTGGACAGTTCTCGTAATGTTAATGAGTTATATATCATTGAAATTTCCTACCATTAGAACATGGATAGATGATGAACCTACCATTATTATTAAAGACGGGGAAATCAGTACGAAATCTTTAAAATCAGCACGTTTACACATGGATGATGTATTAATGATGCTTAGAGAGCAGTCTATTTTTTCTATCCAAGATGTGCATTATGCAGTTCTTGAAACAAACGGTGAATTAAGCGTGATGAAAAAGGCAGGGTTGCAGGAAGCCACAAAACAAGATGTGAAGGTGCCGATTGTCCTTCCTTTGTTCATGCCCTCTGAGATAATAGCTGACGGCAAAATTGTTAAAAAGAACCTAGAAGAATTAGACTTAACTGAAGAATGGGTTATGAAGAAACTAAGAAAACATGGAGTTGAATCGGTTAGTGAGGTATTTTATGCACAATTACAAACTAATGGCTCGTTGTATATTAGCCTAAGAGATAATGGAATTTAACAAGTAAACAACCCAAACTATCAGCAACTCCCGACCAAACAAAAGCTGCGACAAAATGTGACATAATCACTTTTTGTCGCAGCTTTTATATTTATGCTCTATTTAAATAAGCAAGAATGGCATTACTCAGTTCTTCGGGTTCCTCATACATACTCATATGACCTGCTCCCTTAATAACTACTTGTTGGATATTTTCTCCACTTGCTGTAAAAGTCTTGTCAGGTGAAATAAGTTGGTCACTCTCGCCTGCTATTAAAAGTACTGGTAGCTCTGTATCCTCCAAAACACTCGTACGATCCTTTCTGTCTTTCATCGCATGAAGTGCATTTTTAGCACCTTGAGGGAGTACTTCATATCCAATCTCTTTAACTTCCTCCACCGATTGTTTATGACTTTCTACATTATCTGGAGCAAATAGCTTAGGAACTAAAGAATCGATGAATGGATGAATTCCATCTCTGTCTATTTTTTCAGCAGACGCAATCCTTCCATCCTTAGCTTCTTTTGAATCAGCAAATCCTGTGGAATGAATCAATGAGAAGCCATTTAAATAGTGGCTATAGCTCTCTGCGAACGCAAGTGTTATATAGCCTCCTAGTGAGTGGCCAAACATCGTTACTTTCTCTATTTTCAGTTCTTCTAGGAAGTCCTTTATAACTAATGCATATTGGTCAATTTCCTGCACACTATCTTGTCCTTCTGACCCTCCATGACCAGGAAGATCGATCGCAATTACTCTGTAGTTCTCGGAAAGCTTAGGCATTACTTTATTCCAATAGTCGGAGCTTCCACAAAATCCATGAATAAGTAGTAGTACTTCTCCTTGACCTTCATCCTTATAAACAATGTTAGTATTAGCAACTTTCATGATATCATCCCCCTAATGTTTCATTAATTAATTCGTTTAGCTCCTGTATGTCTACCCTATCTTGTTGTTGATTACTCAGATTATATTTCTTTTTTATCGAGAGAATTCGTTTCACACTTTCATCGATTCGTTGTTCGGTTATTTCTCCAGCTTCTATTGCATGGAGAATTGCATCTTTTGCCTTTTTAATATTGGCGTAGTCACGAGCTACTAACACTATGTCATTACCTGCCTTTACTGCAGATACGGCTGCTTCACTTATCTCAGTTGTATTTAAGATCGCTTTCATCGTCATGTCATCTGTTATGATAATTCCTTCATAATCTAGTTGTTCCCGCAATAAACCAGAAATAATTTTCTCGGATACGGAAGCCGGATAGGTAGAGTCAATTTTTGGAAGCAAAATATGTCCTATCATAATTACCTCTGCACCTTGCTCTATCGCTTGGATAAAAGGTATTAGCTCGAGGGCATGTAAATCCTTTAAACTCTTTTGAATTATTGGAAGCTCTTTGTGGGAATCGACTGCAGTATCGCCATGACCAGGAAAATGCTTTACAACTGGGATGACATGTTCACTACGTATACCTTCCATTGTCTGTAAACCTAACTCACTTACTATCTGCGCATCAGTTCCAAAAGATCGGTCTCCAATAACCGGATTTTCCGGGTTGCTATTTATATCCATAACAGGAGCAAAATCCAAGTTAAAGCCAAATGCACTTAGTTCTTTTCCTAATAGTTTTCCGATATCATAAGAAAGAGATGGGTCATTTCGTTTTCCTAGATCTTCATTTGCTGGTAGCTTAGTTAATCCCGGTAGCCTTGAAACTCTCCCACCTTCTTCATCGACACCCAAGAATAACGGAACTTTATTATTCGTATTTTCTTCTTTTATAGCATTTAATAAGGCAACAGATTGATTGCCATCCTTTAAGTTGTCCTTGAAGAAAATAATACCCCCGACTTGATCAGTTGAAATTATTTTCTTCGTTTCATCTGTCACGACAGTCCCCTTTATCCCTGCAAAAATCATTTGTCCGACCTTTTCTTCTAGGCTTAAATCGGATAAGGAGACTCCTTCTTCTTCCAATTCCGTGAAAACAGAAATGTGATGAACTCTTGGATTTGGTTTTTCTTCTGTCGGCTTAGGCAATATCCATTTGAATTGAAGGTCCTTTGTGACGTTATATATAAGTATCGTTTGATCGACTTGGTCATCTTGATAACTTTTAATTTTATCTGGTTCTCCTTCAATGGATATAATATCCTCGAGATAAATTTGTTGAATTTCGGCTGAACTGGAGCGTATGTCGACTACAACATCAGATTGATGACCAATTGTAACTTGGTTCGATAGAAATTCTTCATAAATGACACTAGCATTCTCCCCTTTTTCCTCTGGCACTCCCCATAATTCATGTACTTTTTGGATTGTTGTTTCACCTACGATAAAGGGGGAATTAATCGTTTGTCCCTGCTCCGCTAGTTCAAACAAGAGGGATACAAAGGATTCTGTATTAGAAGACACTTCTTCCGCCACTTCCTCCGGTACACTTCCATCTTCCTTAGATTCTTTGAGCATTACAACTATAGCAATTAATAAAAATAATATAAGAAGCATTAATACTTTCTTCGTCATCATAAAACCTCCCAAACAAATGATGAGCTTATCCCTAACTTCCATAAACCTAACCAATATCCCTTTAATTTAAATAAAATATAGGCGTTATATTTGTACTATCTCTACTTTTCAAATATAGTACTAGGTGAACAAAGGTATTCTTTAGAAAAAGGAAAAGAGGAAAAGTTATGTCCAATAAAGATGATTTGATATGCGATATAGAAACTGGAATTTGCGGTCCTGCAGGAGAAGGTAATTCTGTTATTGAACTAATTGACTTAACGACACTATCTCCTAAAAAGGATTCTGATTCAGTTTCAAAGCAAACAGAAAAAGATAAATAGAACGACCAAAATTAAACTAGAATGATTATTGTTAGATTCTCTTTTTCCGGTAATCTTATGATGCTTCCCCCAAAAATACAGGAAGCTCCCGAAGATACAATTTCGAGAGCTTTTTCGCTGCTTTGTTGGGTGTATGCTACTTATTTTTTAGCTTATTCCTACTTTTTGGGGAATGGTGGCTTCCCTCTCCTCATTCAGACTCTGGCAATATTTCATAAGCCATTTTACATATAATTTCTTTATGTTGAGGATAATCATGTATCAGTTCCTTTTGCGTAAAGAGTTCAAAATCCTCGTATTCGAATCCCGGTGCTACCATACAGCCGACTAGTGAAAATGCTCCCCCCTCATTAACGGATGACCCAAAAATAGTATTCTTGGGTACCAGCACTTGAGGAACTTCTCCATTTTCAATATTTAATCCTAGCTTATGTTCAACATAGTTACCTTTCTCATCGATAACATGTACCAAAAGTGAGCTACCATCATGGAAATACCAGAGCTCATCCGATTTCAATCTATGAAAATGGGACACATCCGCAGCACCTAATAGAAAATAGATACTCGTATACAATTTTTTATTTCCGCTATGGTTCTTGGAAGTATAACTACTCTGAAAGTACCCTCCTTCTGAATGAGGCTCTAACCCTAAATTTTTTATATAGTAGGAAGCATCTCTCATCATTGCACTTCCTTCACTTCTAAATGCTTCATACAATTAAATAAATGACAAATATTTTCATTTTCTTGGAGTTCCACAATTGTCACTGAAGTGTTGCCGATATCGCGTGAAAATTCTCCTTTAGGAACAAGTACATTTAATAACCTACTGATGAAGCCTCCATGACTTACGACAAGAACTCTTTTCCCGAAATGTCTTTGCTTTACCTCTTCTATAAAGGACATTCCACGAGAAATAATAGCATCTTCCGGCTCAAAGCCAATATCCCGGTTTCTCCAATCCGGACCCCATTTAGCAATTCGTTCGTCTTCAGTAGTTCCTTCTATGATACCTCCACCAATTTCCCTTAGGCGTTTGTCTTGTATAAAGTTGACTCCCGTATACTTCTCTGCAATAATTTCAGCCGTTTTCTTCGCGCGGATGAGTGGGCTTGTATAGATTACGTCCCATTCCTCGAACTGCATTCTCTTTGCTGCTCGCTCCGCCATTTGAATTCCTTCTTCATCTAGAGGCACATCTGTATTCCCCTGTGCTCTTCCTTCTTTATTCCACGCAGTGACACCATGTCTAACAAACCCTACCGTTGTCATGTGAATTCCCCCTTACTTATCCTTTCATTATAATCAAAGAAAAATAATTGAACAATTATCACTTGACCTTGACGTTACGTAAAGGTTTACACTGAATATATTAGGAGGTGATGAAGTGGAATACACGGTACAAAAGCTAGGTCAGCTTGCTGGTATCAGTACACGGACGCTTCGATATTACGATGAGATTGGTCTACTCAAACCCGCTCACATCAATTCATCTGGGTATCGTATTTACGGCGCCGCTGAAGTAGATCGTCTACAGCAAATAATGTTTTACCGCGAGCTGGGAGTAAATTTAGATAGTATTAAAGATATGATGACTTCGCCAACATTCGACGGAACCAAGGCACTTCGGGATCATCGTGAAAAACTGCTCGAAAAACGAGCACAACTAGATGCACTTATCAACAATGTGGATAAGTCAATCAGCCAAACAGAAAGGAAGATGAGCATGTCGGATAAAGAAAAATTTGAAGGTTTCAAACAAATACTTGTCGATAACAATGAGCAGAAATACGGAAAAGAAATTCGCCAAAAATATGGTGAAGATACTGTGAATGCATCCAATGCAAAAGTAAAGGGTATGACAGAAGAACAGTATGCGGACGTGCAGAAATTAGAGGACCAACTGTTTATCAACTTAAAAGCAGCTATGGAAACCGGGGACCCTGCTGGAGAACTAGCTCAACAAGCAGCAGATTTGCATAAACAATGGCTTTGCTTTTACTGGGATCATTACTCCAAAGAAGCTCATGCTGGTCTTGCTGAAATGTATGCCGCTGATGAACGCTTCACCGCTTATTATGACAAAGTACAGCCAGGAGCAACTGAATTCTTACGAGATGCGATTATTATTTATATAAAGTGAAACTTCAATCAGCGGGTCTCTTCATCCCCCACTGTTTGAAACTGAACTCAGGCAAATAACGCCGCATCTTGCGGCAATGCCTGAGTGACCAACAACCTGTTAGCCCGAACCAATCGGGCTAACAGGTTGTTGCTTCTTGCTCCAAGCATTAAAGTAGGAGTATTTCCGCCCGCTTGTATAAACCAAAATCACTCTCGTATGGGAGTGGCTCTCTCGTATAGCTCAAGTTCTCTCGATAATGCAGGACAAATAACAAGACGGTTCATGACCTTCTAGTTTTTTAATACGTTCTCGATTATGTGGATATCCTCTGGATAAGCCAAATCTAACGTTTGGATTTCCTCCAGTGACTTCCAACCAATTTCATGAATAAATTCATCTGGGTCCTGAAGTGTTATTTCTCCACTTATTATTTCTACTAGAAAATAGTCCACATCGTAGGAGATGCCTTGTTCACTGATATCGCCACTTTTATTATGTATTTTTTCCATCGTTTTCACTATGAGTCCAGTTACCTCACTGAATTCTCTTATACAGCATTCCTCTAATGTTTCTCCTTCTTCAAGCGTCCCCGACGGAACAGTCCATTTCTTATCTTCTCCTGGTGCTGCTTGGAGTACCATTAACACTTGCTTTTGTTCATTTACACAAATCCCTGCTGCACCTTTCCAACTAAACATCAGCATCCACTCCCTCTCTTTATATCCATTCTTCCTCTACGACTTGAAGATCATACAGTGACTTTCTCAAATCTACACGATCCCCCGTAAGGAACTGGACCCCTTCTGCTTCTAGTATTGCTTTTTGTGAGTATGCCGATTCTTCATCAGCTATCACAATTTCTCCCTTCGCATTAATCACACGATGCCATGGCAGATTATACTTAGCACTCATAGAATGTAAAACTCGAACTACTTGTCTTGCTCCTCTAGGACTTCCTGCAACTTTTGCAATTTGTCCATAGGTCATTACTTTCCCAGACGGGATGGACTTTATAATTTGAATTACTCTTTCAGTAAAAGGGTTCATCACTCAACTTCCTTTCATTCCTTTCATTATAACTGACAATTTATATAAATATAATTATATTGATTCAGTACCTTGCATAAGATAATACTGTATGATATATTCTATCCAAGGTACTGTTCATTGATTAGTAGCGAAAGGAGGAAATAAAAGATGAATATTCAATTTAAAAAAGGCGTCTTAAATTTATGTGTGCTTGTTTTATTGGATAAGCAAGATCGTTACGGGTATGAGTTAGTCCAAAAAATATCCGATCAGATCTCCATTTCGGAAGGATCCGTCTATCCATTATTAAGACGATTGACAAAGGAAGGATATTTTACTACCTATTTGCAGGAGTCCACAGAAGGACCCCCTCGTAAATACTACAAGCTAACGGATTTAGGTCGGTCCTACTTACATGAACAACTAAAAGAATGGAAAAGCTTCACAACTGGTGTAAACAATCTAATCGAAGAGGGTGTAAAAAATGACTGAACAACAATTTTTAAACGAATTAGAACTTGCTTTGACGAGGCTTCCCGCTGAGGAGAGAAATGATATTCTTTCTGACATTAAAGAGTATTTCTCCAATGGGCGGGAAGACGGAAAATCAGATAGTGAAATTGCAGCCTCCTTAGGTTCACCAAAAGAAATTGCTGAGGAGCTTTCGGAAAACCAAATTCACATTCCAGATAAAATTACATCGAGCAATAAAATCATTAAAGTACCCCATGCAAATTTCTCGAATGTAATGATGGATATCGACTTTGGTTCATTACACGTGACCTCTTCAGATACTGAGGAAGCATCTATCGAGTTAGTTGGTGAAAACGACAAGTTACAATTGACAGCTGAAGTAGTAAACGACACCTTATCGATTCGGTTAAAAACCAAAAAGTATAAATTTTTTAGTTTCATATTCTTAATAAAACAACTAAGAGTAAACGTTGCTCTACCTAAAAAACTGTATACGACTGTAATTATGAAAACCGATAACGGTCGTATTCGTGCAGAAAAAATACTAGGGAAAAATATTAAGATAACATCAGATAACGGGAGTATTGGACTGAAAGAATTTGCTGCGACCATTCTAGAAGTAGAAACGGACAATGGGCGTATTGAAATGGAGAAAATTCAAGCTGATAAACTTACCGCTGAAACGGATAACGGCAGAATAGAACTTCAAAATATTGATGCGGAGCAAGTTCACACGGAGACCGATAACGGCAGAATTATTATGCAATATGTTAACGGCAGTATTACAGGAAAAACAGATAATGGCAGAATCGAGCTATTAACTACTAGCTTGGATCGAATGATTGATTTGGAAACGGATAACGGAAGTATATTAGTAGAAACGGAAACAGATCCTACAAATGTATCGATTCATACAAAAGTGGATTTCGGCAAAATAAGTGTGTTCGGCGAAAAAAATTCTCGCACTGTATTTGGTATAGGCGCAAACAAAGTACGCCTTTCTTCAGATAACGGGAAAATAACAGTAGAAAAGAAAAGCAAAACACCTGTTTTCGATTAAAATAAAGAGGAGAATTTGTGACTGTTGTCATGAACTCCTCTTTCTTTATATTCTGGTATTTTTTTACTATTACAACTACCATGTTCATTTTTCCAACTTAACCGCTCAAAATTCCAACTAAAGACATTTTTCAGGCTTTCACATGGGTTTACTTCCTCTTTTTGGCCGCCGTATCACAAAAAGAGCCCTTCCAGACGTCAAATGTCTGAAAGGACTCTAAGTTGAGCGCTTTTCTTGTTAGTTTTCTTCTATTTCTTTACGGTTTTTCTTGAACAGTTTTGATAAGATTTCATAAACGATTGGTACAACTATTAACGTTAATAACGTTGAACTTGTTAGACCACCGATTACTGTAATACCAAGACCTTTCGAGATTAAACCGCCACCACCTGAACCAACAGCTAATGGTATCAATGCACCAATCGTTGCGATTGCAGTCATTAGAATTGGCCGTAAACGAGTTACTCCTGCTTCCAGAACTGCTTCACGCATGCTCATGCCATCACGTTCCATATGGATGATTCGGTCTACTAGTACAATCGCATTTGTGACTACGATACCGATTAACATGAGCATCCCCATCATAACCGATACAGAAATTGTTTCTCCTGCGATCCATAAACCAACGAACGATCCGATTATCGCAAATGGTAAAGAGAACAGGATAGCAAATGGTGCTACACCTTCACGGAATGTTACAACTAAGATAAAGTAAACGATTGCGATAGCCGCAAGCATTGCTATACCAAGCTGCGTAAATGTTTCTGTCATGTCAGCTGCTACACCAGCTACACCAACTTCAACTCCTTTAGGTAAGTCTAATTTATCAATTGCTTCATCTACTTCAGATGTTGCAACTGAAATGTCATCCCCAAGGATTGTTCCAGAAACTGTCGCATAATACTCCCCTTTACTACGTGCAAGCGTATTTAGTGTTGTTCCTTCTTCAACTGTTACCAGCTCAGAAAGAGGCATTGTCGTACCTAATGCTGTAGGTACTTCTGTAGCTAAAATATCATCAACAGATTTCGGTTGTTCCGCTTTTTCTTGCTGAACAATCACGTCTAATGTATTTCCTTCTTTTTCAACTGTCGTCAATACTTCTTGTGTAGCATAAGGACTTAACATCATAACAATCTGACCTGTCGTTAAACCATACTGAAGTAATTCATCTTGCTCTACTTTGAATGTATATTCTACGAAGGCATCCTCAGTACTAGAAGAAACGTCTTCTAGGCCGTCATTGTCACTCATTACATCTTCTACCATTTTTACAGCTTCGTTTAGTTTGTCTAAATCTTCACTGTAGAATGTGTAGCTAACTTCATTTGAAGACATGGACATAGCGGAGAAGTTTTGAGTCTTCCACTCGCCCGTTTGTTCTATATTAAAGATGTACTCTTCAATTTCTTCGCGAGCTCCTGGGAAATCTTCCATTTCTGGATCAAAGATTAGGTACATTAATGCACCACCTGCTCCGCCACCCATCATCGCTGCTGCTGGATCAACACTATCGCTATCCGTTACGGACAATTGAAGAATATCAATATCTTTATGTTTTAATAACTCTTCTTCTACTACAGCAATATTTGCTAATGTGTCATCTTTTAACTCACCAGCTTCTGGTGTATATGTTAAATACATAACTTTTTCTTCTTCACTCCCTAAGAAGCTAAAGCCAATTAATGGCGTTAAAGCTAAACTACCCGCCAATAAAACAATAGATACAATAGAAGTAATTACTTTATGGTTAAGCGTCCATTCTAATATGCGCTTATAACCTTTAGCCAGTTTACCAGCCTCTTTGTGATTACTTTCTTTCTTTTCACCATATAACTTCTTCTTAAATAGGTAATGAGACAATGCCGGAACGATTGTAACAGCCACTATCAATGATGCCCCAAGTGCAAAAGTCATTGTAAGTGCGAATGGCAAGAACAATTCTCCGACCATACCTCCAACAAATAGTAATGGTGCAAATACTGCAACCGTAACTAAAGTAGATGATAGTATGGGTTTGAACATTTCTAAAGTCGCTTCACGTACTAGCGCACGGCCTGATAACTTTTCATCTTTTAAATGAATACGACGATAAATATTTTCTACTACGACAATGGAGTCATCTATTACTCGCCCTATGGCAACTGTAATAGCTCCAAGGGTCATAATATTCAACGTGATATCCATCCAGTTCAATAATAGTAATGCCATGAAAATAGATACCGGAATTGATATGATCGAAATAATGGTTGATTTTATATCACGTAAGAACAATAATATGATTAATACAGCAATCAAACCACCAAATAATGCTTTTTCAATCATCGTAAAGACGGACTCTTCAATTGGCTCACCTTGATCTAGTGAAACATCAATAACAAGACCATCGATATTTTGTTGCTCTTCTTTAATCAATTCTTTCACACTATTAACAACATCAACTGTATTAGCTTCTTGCCCTTTAACAATTTGAATAGAAATAGCATCTTCCCCATTTGTGCGTGATACAGATTGAACTCTACCTACTTCCTCAATAGTAGCAATATCACTAAGTTTCACAAATGGAGATGGATTTGTTGCTGATGGTGTTACAGGAATTAGCATTTCCTTTAGTTCTTCTGATGTCATGAACTTGCCATCTACTGAAACAGCTTCTTCACCTTCTTCAAATTCATAAAGACCTAATGAAACTGCTAAGTCGCTAGCCTGAATCATTTGTTTTACATCATCTTCTGTTAAACCAAGCTCAGCCATTTTCTCTTCGTTATACGTAAGCCGAACTTCCTCAATATGCTGTCCTGCAATAGTTGCAGAAGCTACTCCATCGATTTTCTCCATTTTAGGAACTAAAAGCTCTGAAACTGTAGATGTTAACTCCACAATATCTTCTGTCATACTACTAACACTTAACGCCACAACAGGCATCATATTCAAGCTAATAGCAGTCACAATTGGCTCCTGTGCACCTTCCGGTAATTTTACAGCCTCTAATGCAGATTTCAAAGTACGATTTGCTTCGGCCATATCCTCCCCATACTCATATTCCACTTGAATACTTGCCATATTCGCATTGGAATTAGAAAAAACAGATTTTACTCCTGGAAGGTTTTCTACTACTTTTTCTAAAGGCATGGATACATCTTCCATGACTTGCTCAGGTGTTGCACCTGGATAAACATCCATTACCATTAAATAAGGAATTGAAATATCCGGAATTGTTTCCATATTCATTCGTGTTCCCGAATAAATACCGGACACTGTGATAATAATTGTAAGTAACCATACTGCTAATTTATTATGAAGAACAAAATTGACTAAACCTTTCACTCTTACACCTACCCTTAATTGACTTTAATTTCTCAATTACTTATAATAATGACTTATTAGTCAGTTGTCAATAATATGAACTAGGAGCGATAGGTTTAAATGGGTAAAAAACAACTAATCATGGAAAAAGCAATAGAGCTTTTTGCACAACAAGGATTTGAACTAACCTCTGTCCAACAAATCACAGAACACTGCGGTATCTCTAAAGGTGCATTCTATTTGTCATTTAAGTCTAAAGATGAATTAATATTAGCAATAATAGACCAATTTATGAGTCAAATGATTTCAGATACTGACTACCAGGTCACAAACACACAAGAAGATGAAAGAACATTATATAAATTTTACTTTACGATATTTAAATCCTCTCAAAAGCATTCAAATTTCGCTAAAATTTTGATGAAAGAACAGTCACAATCATTCAATAAGGAGCTTGGTATTAAGTTCAGGTATTATGATCGGTTACTAGAGAAAATTATCCTAACTATGATGGAGAGGTTATTCGGGGAAAAGATTGAAAATACGAAGCATGATTTAGTTTATTGTATTAAAGGTTTCATTAGTATTTATTCGGAATTAATTTTATTCAATGATGTGCCTGTAAATTTGGATCTGCTCGCACAATCCTTAGTAGAAAAAACAAACTTACTTGCTTCACAAATTACAATTCCTTTCGTCACCGAAGAAATATTCCAACTAAAACGGTTAACTAATGACGAAGTAACAATTGAACAACTGCTGGCTATTTTAGACCAATGCTTAAATGAAGCAGAGGAGCCACTTGAAAAAGAATCACTTAGCTTATTAAAACAACATTTATTAGAGCCCTCCCTAAGTCCAGCTTTAGTAGAAGGTCTTTTAAAAAATGTTCATGACTATTCTAATTGCAAATGGGTTGCCTTTTTGCTTCGGAATTATTTTGAGTTAAGCTCTGATAAATAATTTGGATGATTTCCGTTCTAGTTAAGCGAGGACAACCCTTCTTTTTCAATGGCAATTATTTCAAGGTTCATTTTACACAAATCGGGTATTTTATACACAACATTCCTTATATTAGAGAGTTGTGATAAAATGTTTGGATTTTCGGATTTACTTTCTTTAATAATTTCAGCTTTTATCATCTTGCCCATTGTTGTATTTCTACGAGAAACCGGTTACTTGATAGTGAGTGGTATTTTCGGTGTAAAGAACCCTAGACTGACAATTGGCTCCGGCCCTCGAATTTTCAAGTTTTGGATATTTGATATTCGAAAACACTATCATCTATTTAGTTGGTTTTCCTATGATTCGCTAAAAAGGGAAAGTAAGCTTGCATATATATGTATTTACGCAGGTCCTATCCTCATGAATATTTCGGTATCTCTACTATTAAATACATTATTAGCAAACGGTCTGTTAGAGGAATATAAAACATTTTGGGATCGTTTTGTGTTTTATGGCTTTTATTATGTTGTGTTTGATATTATACCGATGAGAACTATAAACGGCATGCCAAACAATGGAATGATTATTTATGAAATGATTCGCTACGGAAAACGGACTGATTGGAACCACGAACCTTTTATTCAAAAAACTACGGATATTGAAGAGGAATACCAAGAAATTCATGAAGAAATAAAGGATAAGAATAAAGAGAAAATATAATAGGGAAATTCTAATAGCTAGATGAAGTGCGCTACTATGCCATATTCTTCATCTAGCTCTTTTAATAGGGAATCCTTTTGCTATAATTTTTCTAGTTTCAAATGAACAGAATCTATCAGCTTCTTATAGCCTATTTCCTGATATATTTTGTTCGAAGTTGGATTAAGCATATCTGTATATAGTACACAAAACTTAAACTCCTTCAATAACTCTTTACTCACTGCAGCTACCATTGTTCGTCCATACCCTTTTCTTCGTTTTTCTGCCGGTGTAAAAACAAGAGAAACTGTAACTCCATTTGCTGTTGGTCTAGCCTTTTTCATCATAGATACAACTTCCCCTTTGTTTTCCCACAGGAAGACTTCCTTTGCATCTAACATAGCTTTCACACGTTTTTTTATTTCTACTGGAGCTGTAGTTGGTAGCCCAGTATCATGCTCAAACTGCCCGAACCATTTTTCTATAAGTAGTGCGTCGTTAGACGTTGCATAACGCCATGAGTCTGTGCTCATTTCTAGTGATTCCTCTACCTTGTCCAATCTATAGAGCCCTTGATCCATTATTAAAGAGTAGCTTCCACCTGTTCTTTCTTGCCACTTGTTTGCAAACAGAATAGCCCATTCCTTTACACTGATTATTGATTCTACTGGAACAGCTTGATTGATTAATTCGGTTATACATAAGTCCGTGCAAGTAGCTAGTTGATTTTCATCGACAAATATTATATTTAGAGGATGTGGAGGAGTCATTTGAAAAATTGCTAATAATTGACCGTTTTCTTCAATAGTAGCCATATATGGATTTTCGTAAGCACCGACCTTTATTCTCTCGAGAACACCAAGAAATAAACTGAACTTATCCTCATTTTCTTTCAAAAAAGGTGTTACTCTAATGGCAAATCTCTCTACACTTTCATAATGCTGAAAATTCATATAATTGACCACCTTTCATCTTTGTATGTTAATATAACCTAAAACACTGTGGGAGTGGATACTTTTATGCAAATTGTTTCAATTAGGGATGTTCATATAGGAAAAGGTGTACCCAAAGTTATTGTTCCACTTATGGGAACAACGCTAAAAGAGCTCCTTTTCGAAATAAAAACAATTAAACGATTAAACTTAGATATTGTTGAATGGCGCGCAGATTTGTTAGAGGATATTGAAGATTTAACGAAAGTAAAACAAACACTTTCTGTCCTTCGAGAAGAGCTATACCCAATCCCGCTATTATTCACTTTTAGAACACATCGTGAGGGTGGCAATAAAACCATAGAAGATTCATACTACGAGACCCTTCTTGTGGAAGTAATGAAAACAAAAGAAATTGACTTGCTAGATGTAGAGTTGTTCTCACCAAAAGTGATGGAAATTATGGAGAGCGCGAAAGAAAATGACGTTGTGATCATTATGTCTAATCATGATTTTGACAAGACTCCAGCCAAGGAAGAAATCATATGGAGACTTAAGAGAATGCAAGAGTTAGGTGCACATATACCTAAAATCGCAGTAATGCCGAACAACCCATCTGATGTTCTGACATTGCTAGATGCCACGTATACCATGCAATCTGTATATGCAGACCGTCCAATTATCACCATGTCTATGGCTGCTACAGGAGCAATCAGTCGATTAGCCGGGGAGATTTTCGGTTCAGTAGCAACGTTTGGTGCTGGAGTATCTTCATCGGCACCTGGTCAAATTCCGGCAAGTGATCTTAAATATATTTTAGAATTACTACATACCAAATAAGAAAAAACAAAGGCACCTAGTAACTCAGAAAAGCGGCAGGTACTCCAATTGCGACGATATTTCGCATGAGCTGTTGCCGCTAATTTGAATTCTCCATTATAGTATTTGGGCTAGTCGAATCTTATCCACACATAGGATGCCATTTTCGATGATTTCCTCATTATAGCGACCCGAGAAAAAGTCGATGTCCACTCCGATAATTCGAAATCCACATTTTTGATAGAGAGCTAGCTGATCTATACTGGAATTACCGGTACCAACTTCCATTACATTATATCCTTGTTCCTTTGCCTTGTTAACAGCGTTCATTACAAGTGCTTTTCCAAAGCCTTTACCTTGGTGTTGCTCTATCACCGCTATATTAACGAGTTCTACTGTTTCTGGTCTCGTCGGCAGCAATACAAATACACCAACTATCTCTCCATCTACCTCACCAATGTAGCATTCCCCTCGTTCTAGGTATTGTTTGATAAACTTTTCAGAAGGGTCTGCTAGCAACAATAATTCTAACGGATACTCTTCTTTTATTTGTCTTATTTCCATAGATTATTTCCCCCCTTCTTTAGCTCATCTCAAATACAACGATACCTACATAATATTAATCCCCATCCTTCTCCACTAGAAAAGGATGGGGTTTATGTTTATTTTAATATATCGAGAATTTCTTCTGAAACATACGTTTTCTTATCTTTTACTATCGGTTTTTCTGAAAATAATTGCAAACTTTTATTGTAACTATAAACTTTCATATTACGAAAGATTTGGAAAGAGCTGTTACCTTTTGTGAGTGTTACTAACTTTTGCGTAGGGACAGTATAATCTTTCACTTCATACCCCAGATATTCTGCTACTTGATGGAGCGGAATCATTTTTACCCCATTTTGTATATAATGATCATCATTAATAATTTGTTTCAGTTCGGGTGAAAGGTAATTTACAGCAACAATTTTCGTTGGAACTGTTTGAGCTGGAATACTTTTTGTAGCAGTATTATAAAAAATAATTAGCTCTTTTCCCTCTAAATCCTCCTGAGTTATTACTTCTCCTTTTTCATTACGTATGTCAGTCTCTTTGGAAATGTTCAATTGGAGCTCTTGATCTAAACTAATCAGGTTATGGTCAAACTTAGCTACTTTCACAAAATTGAATTTTTCTTTGTCTTGAACAACGACAATCTCCGGAGTTATTCTTGCTGGATAAATCAAAATCATTGGCTTATTTTTGTCGTAGAAAGCTTCTATTTTCTGGCCTTTTTTAAAGGATTCTTTTTTAAATGGCTCTGCATTTGTCCCTTTAAAAAGAAGGACATTATTATCTAGTGGGAAGATAGTCGTGATTGGTTCATCCCCTTCTGTCACAACTGTAAGTTCAATCTGATTTTTATCGTTTGTTATCTCTGTTATGACACCTGAAAATTTCATGAAGTTTGAAGCATCTTCAGTTTCCACAGGTGAAATTGCTACTATTTTAGTGGGAGTTGTTTGAGCTGGAATGCTTTTTGTAGCCATCGTATAGAATACAATAAGCTCTTTTCCACTTAAATCTTGTCGTTCTATTTTATCTCCCTTCGTATTTTCTAGAATCGTTTTATTATCCACTTTCAAATTTAATTCATTATCTAAACTACGCAGTTCCTCATCAAACTTTCCTACTTTAACCGAACCGAATGTTTTATCGTCATGGATAACAACTAATTCGGGTGAAATTTGTGCTGGATAGATAGTAATCATCGGTTTATCTTTAGCATAATAGGCATCAATTTGTCTGCCTTTTTGTAACGCCGTTTTATCCATCTTTTTCGTTGATCCACTGCTGTATAACATTGTTTCGTTCGTTACTTTGTAAAAAGTAATTTGCGGCTCTTTACCAGTTGTTTCTACCGTTAATGTGGTAGTATCTTCTTTTGTTTCCACATTAGTTATAATTCCAGATGCTTTTATAAAGTTCGTTGTTCCTACTTTTACATCGTCATTTTGTGCTGAGACTGATCCTTGGCTCCATATTAGCCCTAAAGTTAAAATTATTACGATAACTCCACAAATTTTCTTCATCGAATCTCTCCTCTTTTTACTTCTCTATCCATTTGACGGGCTTATTTGAAAAACGTTACATTTTTTTGAAACATTCTTAATTTTGTTTCGTATAAAGGGAAAAGAGAAAAATAGATAGGAGTTTGAATATGACTTTAGCAATCAATCAAGTAACTAAGAGATATCAAGATTTCGTCGCTGTTAATGGTTTGTCCTTTACAATTGAAAAAGGAGAAATCTTTGGATTGATCGGGCAGAATGGTGCTGGTAAAACAACTACATTTCGCATGATTTTAGACTTACAGGAGACAACTGAAGGTAGTATTACGTGGAATGGGCAGCATATAAATTCAATAAATCGTGATATTCTAGGCTATTTACCAGAGGAGCGCGGCATCTTCCCTGCTATGACGGTGGAAGACCAACTATACTTTTTCGGGGAGCTTAGAGGTAAGCGTAGAAAAGATCTAAAAAAAGAAGTCGATTATTGGATTAATCGTTTTGAATTAGAGGATAAGCGAAAGGCAAAAGCAGAAACCTTATCCAAAGGAAACCAACAAAAAGTTCAATTAATCGCAAGCTTTATACATGAGCCGGAGTTTCTTATTCTAGATGAGCCATTTAGTGGATTGGATCCAGTAAATATGGATTTACTAAAACAAGCTATTCTAGACTTGAAGCATAAAGGAACAACCATTTTGTTTTCTAGTCATCAAATGGATAATGTAGAAGAACTTTGCGATCATTTATGCCTATTAAAACGCGGAGCTTCCTTATTTACAGGAAGTTTATTGGATATAAAAAAACAATACGGAAAAATAAAATTAACCATTCGTACAGAAATTCCAAAGGAGGTTCTAGCAGGATTGCATGGTGTAAGAGATATTCAAATTGGTAGAGATCATTATATATTAACACTAGAGGATGAATCGTATGCGCAGTCTATCTTTGACTATGTATCTAATGGGAAATATATAGAGAAATTCAGTTTGGATTATTTATCATTAGAGGAAATTTTCAAGGATAAGGTAGGTGGCACGCATGTCTAAGTTTTGGTTATTAGTTAAGCAGCTATACGTTCAAAAAGTAAAAGCAAAATCATTTATATTTTCACTCTTATTGTATGTTGCGGTGATCAGTGGTTTTATGTTCTGGACTGATATTAAAGAAGCATTTTTCCAGGAAGAGGCTCTACAAATTGCGCTTATTAACGAAACAGATGCTGAAATCGAAGCTCTATTTGAATCGACTAGTGATATACAATTTTCCTTCCCTACAGATGGGGTTGAAAAGGTAGAGAAACAAGTGATCAATGGAGACTTTGCAGCTGCAATTTTCGTAAAGGATCAAGACAATTCGCTGGCAGCAGAAATTGCCGCCTTTGAACCACTGACATTTAATGATCAGCAAAGCCTTTCTTCCACTCTGCAATATGCGGGGAAAATATATGAAGTGCAACAACTAAACTTAACAGCGGAGCAAGCAGATAAAATTCTTCAATCCGAAACGACAATAACGATGAAAAATCTTGATGAGCAATCTGCCTCAAGTAAAAGTGAAGATGAGAAAGCTGCAGGATTGGGCGCTTCCTTTTTAGTAGGATTTCTAATTTATTCATTTGTTATGACATTTTTATCGATGATTACAACGGATGTTGCTTCTGAAAAAGGATCACGTGTTTTAGAGGTCCTACTAGCAAGCGTAAAACCATCTACTCATTTTATGGCAAAGTTAACTGGATCATTTCTTTTAGCATTGACACAAATCGGAGGATTATTAATCGTTCAAGGATTGTTATTTGCGCTGATTGACGGTGGCTCAAAATGGGTTGTTGTCCAGGATATTGCCAACGAATTATCCTTTGTATTTATCGGATACTCAGTAGCGTTTTTATTGTTAACAATCATTTTAAACTTAATACTCGGGGCATTATTGGGGTCTTTAGTATCCAAGGTGGAGGAATCGAGTCAGGCTATGATGCCAGCGATGATGGTTGGAATGATCGGATTCTACGTTTTAATCTCAGGAATGGCAAGTCCTGATACGATGTTGATAAAAGTATTCTCTTATATTCCATTCACATCTGGTATGGTAATGCCACTTCGAATTGGGGCAACAGACATTGGATCATTTGAACCGATGCTGTCCATGGCTATTCTAATTGTGACGGTAATTCTTCTATTCCTATTAAGCTTATCCTTCTACAAACGAAGTGTTTTAACATACAGTAGTGGGGGAATAATTCAAAAAATTAAGACCGTACTAAAAGTAACAACTTAATATAATAACATTGAAATAATCGCGAAGGTATCTACCTTTGCGATTGTTTTTTTGTACAATTTTTGATTTCTTGCATAAAATAATGAATGAAAGAAGGGATGCATAATGTGTGGAATTACCGGTTGGATTCATTTTCAAAGGGATTTGAGAAACCAATTGTCAGTGGTTGCGAAAATGACGGAAACCTTGAAGAAGCGTGGCCCAGACGACGATAATATTTGGAGTTCTCCGCACGCTGTATTTGGACATCGCCGTCTAACAGTGGTAGATCCTGTTGGTGGAAAACAACCAATGACTAAAAACTATCAATCAAATGAGTATACACTTACGTATAATGGCGAGCTATACAATACGGAGGATCTCAGAAAAGAGTTATTAAAACGGGGTCATTCCTTCTCCGGTCATTCAGATACCGAGGTTTTATTGACCTCCTATATGGAATGGAAAGAAAAATGTGTTGACTATTTTAACGGTATATTTGCATTTGCTATTTGGGATGAATTAGAACAGAAATTGTTTGTAGCACGAGATCGTCTGGGAGTTAAACCACTTTTTTATACCGAAAGCAATGGAGGCTTCCTATTTGCTTCTGAGCAAAAGTCGCTTTTTGCACATCCTGCCATTTCTCCAATCATCAATAGAGAGGGCATTGCCGAGATTATTGGATTAGGACCATCTCGTACTCCCGGTTCTGGAGTGTACAAGGACATAAATGAATTACGCCCAGCCCACGCATTAAGTTTAACTAGCAACGGACTTCGGATTTGGCGTTATTGGAATGTAGAAAGCAAGGAGCACACAGATTCTTTAGACGAAACAATCGAACAAGTTCGCTTCCTAGTAACCGATGCTGTAGAAAGACAACTTGTTTCAGACGTACCTCTTTGCACATTCCTTTCAGGTGGTTTGGATTCTAGTGTTATTACATCAATTGCCGCCAAATCCTATGAACAGAATTCTAAATCCCCACTACACACATACTCCATAGACTATCAAGACAATGACCAACATTTTCAAGGTAATGTCTTCCAGCCTTCAAACGACCTCCCTTGGATACAAAAAGTTACAAACCATTTAGATACGAAACATCATTTTTCTATTATTACCCAACAAAAACTAGCTGAATATTTAAGAGAAGCTGTTCACGTTCGAGACCTTCCTGGCATGGCAGATATCGATTCTTCTTTATTATGGTTCTGCAGAGAAATCAAACAGGACTTTACGGTAGGTTTATCTGGAGAATGTGCGGATGAAATATTTGGTGGCTACCCATGGTTTCACCAAATAGGAAACGCCGAAAAAGGATTTCCTTGGATACGATCTACTAGTGAGCGCTTCCAGTTATTGAATGATAGTTGGCAAAATAAATTAAATATTGAAGAATATGTACAAAATGCATACGACACTACTTTAGCTGAAACTCCTCTTTTGGAGGGGGAATCAGAAATTGACGCAAAAAGACGCGCATTATTTTATATGAATATGACTTGGTTTATGACGACCTTGTTAGATAGGAAGGATCGTATGAGTATGGGGGCTAGCCTAGAGGTGCGTGTACCCTTTGCGGACCATCGTCTGGTAGAGTATGCATGGAATATTCCATGGGAATACAAGATGGTCGGCAATCAGGAAAAAGGCATATTACGAAAGGCATTTGAAGGCAGTCTGCCATATGATGTACTTTATCGTAAAAAGAGTCCATACCCAAAAACACATAATCCTGTTTATACAGCTATTATAAGTAATTTGTTGAAAGAGCAATTACAAGACAAAAACTCCATTCTACACGAACTGTTCCAAAAGCAACGCTTAGCCGATCTTGTCGAATCCAACGGAGAAGCATTTAAAGTACCATGGTTTGGCCAGTTAATGTCTGGACCACAACTTCTAGCATATTTAGTGCAGATGCATATTTGGTTTAAGGAATGTAATGTTCAGTTGGTGGATTAATATTCTCTATCGCATAACTGCAATGCATGCTGTAAGGTAGAAAACATAGAAGTATTTGGATGGATTACCACTCCGCAAGTAAATCATCATCTAGAGCAAGTAAACTAGTAGCAAGCGCTAGTAACTGATAGAGCTAAGCGAGTAAATTCCTGATGAACGCTAGTAACAGACATACGAGCGCCAGTAACTGAAACCAAAAAGGATTTACTCTGTTTACCCTGAGTAAATCCTTTTATTTTAGTTTGAAATTTCCCGAAAATATGAATCTATAAAAGGAACAAGATAGGCAATCACCGCTTCATCAGGACTAAGCTTTGGATGATGCAGTCCATACGATGAGTTAACGCCAGCCCAAAATAAAAGCCCTGGTATTTCTTGTAGGAAGTAGCCAAAGTCCTCGCCAGTCATAGCTGCATCACATAAAATGGCAGTAGTTGCTGGATGTGCTTTAGCTAATGCCAAAAACTCTTCTGCAAGTACTCCATTATTTTTTACTTGATAATAGGAGGAACCGTAGTCTATATGAATGACACATTCAAAAGCAATTTCTGTTGCTCGACAAAATGCCTCGATTTTCTCTTTAATAATCGTCATTGTTCCTGCATCCATTGTACGAATAGTACCCTCTAAGCGAGCATGACCAGAAATTATATTTTGTACAGTTCCAGAGGTGAACTTCCCAATCGTAAGAACGGCGGGATCCATTGGATTAACAGAACGACTTACAATTGTCTGCAGTTGCAATAATAATGTAGCTGCTGCAACAGACATATCTCTAGCTTGATGTGGGAATGCTGCATGCCCCTCCCTGCCAATTACGTCGATAAACAATTCAGATGTATTGGCAAACAGTAAACCTGGACGAGTAGCTACCGTGCCTACAGGATATTGTGGTGCTATATGAAAGGCAAATATTTTATCGGGCATCAAAGCTGGTTGCTCTTCCTTCAGCCATTCACGCATTGGAAGAGCACCACCAGGACTTTCCTCTGCCGGTTGAAACAGAATAACTACATGATCTTTTATAGGATTCTTTACTAGATTCCTTAGTAAACCTAGTGCCACTGTCATATGCACATCATGTCCACAGGCATGCATTTTCCCAGGATGACTGGATTCGAATGGAAGTCCAGTCACCTCTGTTATCGGTAGACCGTCTATGTCCGTTCTCCAACCGATCGTTTGTGTTGGTTCAGTGCCCTCTATTCTCACAACGATACCTGTTTTCCAAATAGTAATTGTCAGTCTATCCTGCGGAAGCGCACGAATTTGTTCCAATAAGTAACTTTGTGTTTTTACTTCTTCAAAACCTAATTCAGGTATGCGATGTAAATCTCTCCGAATATCTTGTAAGGTTTTCATCTGCCACCAACTTACAACTGACGCAATTCTTGCATGATTTCCGTTTTCGATCTTGTTTGATCATCTATTTCTTTAATGACTTTTGCAGGTGCTCCTACAGCTACCGTATATGGAGGAATATCCTTCGTAACGATAGCACCAGCAGCTACAACTGCACCTTTACCAACTCTACATCCTTCAAGTATTACAGCATTTGCACCAATCAGTACATCATCTTCAATAATTACAGGAGTTGCAGAAGGTGGCTCAATTACGCCCGCTAGTACTGCACCAGCACCGATATGACAATTTTTCCCTACAGTCGCACGTCCACCTAGAACTGCACCCATATCAATCATCGTACCTTCTCCAATAACTGCACCAATATTAATAAGTGCACCCATCATAATAACACTATTATCGCCGATACTAACTTGATCACGAATAACAGCACCTGGCTCGATACGTGCATTTATTCCCTTCAAGTCTAGAAGTGGTATAGCAGAGTTACGACTTTCATTTTCTACTACTATATCTTCGATTTGGTTTTTATTTTTATTAATAACAGGTTCGATTTCAGACCATTCTCCAAATAATACTAGCGAATTTCCTTCACCAAATACTTTTGTTTGTTCTCCGAAAGAAATCTGATCTATCCCGTTCCCTTTTATATATACTTTTACTTGCGTTGATTTCTTTGCGTGTTGAATATATGAAATAATTTCATGTGCATCTAATTGTTTCATTTTCCCATTCCTCCTCAAATATGTACTTATTCTACAGGAAAATTTATTGAAATTCACGAATTAATATTCATTTTTTCAAAATTTAATCGTAATATTTTTCTTGGAAAATTTATACTAATTAATTAATCTAATGCAGATTTCACCATTTATTATCAAATTAACAGAAAATACAGAGAATTTGTTGTAAATTACCACATTAGTAATATAATAATAGTAATCTTCTATTATTAAGTACTACCAATTTCAGCATGTGAATTATTATTGTAAGTACTTTCAAATGAGTGGGAGAAATAATTATTTTGGGGTGAGAAAGTTGAAGAAAAATCAATTCAGGTTTTTGGCTTTACTTCTCGGAACGATAATAATACTCGCAGCTTGTAGTGAGAGCAAAAAGAATATTGCAATTGGCCCTCCCGCCAGTGAAACAAATTCGGTTTCTAAGATTATCTTGGACGCCTATGGTCTCGGTGAAGATGACTATAATGAGCATCAAGAAGGATTTGGAGATGCGGCTGATGGTGTTCAGGACGGAAACATAGACATTTCAATCGGAATTCTAGGGCTTCCTGCAGCAAGTATTGAAAGCTTACAAGCCTCGGCTGGTGACGTTGTTATGATTAGCCTTACTGATGATGCCATCAAGCACATTGAAGCAAATAGCGGATATAGACATCACACAATTCCTAAAGACACATACGATTTTCTCGATTCTGATATCGAAACAGTAACTGCATATGCAATCCTCATGGCTAGTACGGATACAATTGATGAAGAACTTGGTTATAATCTAACAAAAATTATGATTGAAAAAGCAAGTGAAAATACACATGCTCAAGCGAAACAAATGACCTTAGAAAATGCGCTTCTTGGTTCCGAAGGACTTCCTATCCACCCCGGAGCTAAACGTTATTACGAGGAACAGGGCTTAACAGTAGACAACCCAGTTGCTAAACTTAGTGCAGATGGAAGTGATTCTAAGAGCGAATTCATCCTAGGTACCGGTAGTCAAGGGGGCACTTACTATCCACTAGGTGGGGAAATGGCGAGCATTTGGAATAAGAATATAGATAATTTTAACGTAACAAATACTGAAACTGGAGCATCTGTTGAAAACTTATCTAGTATTCGGGATGGACATATGGATCTAGGGATGACAGTACATGTACCAGCATTACAAGCAATAAATGGTGAGGCTGCATTCGAAGGACACCAAGTTCCAAATACCGCTTTTATAGGCCATATTTATCCTGAAGTTATCCAAATTGTTACACGAGAAGGTTCTGGTATAAAAAGCTTTGATGACTTGAAATAAAACTTCTAGTTTAAGTCGATGAAATTAAAGTGAGGTGGGAAAATGCAAGTTCAGCAACCTATCAGCGCACAGGAAGTCTTAGAAAAATACGATAAAGAGAATCAGTTTCGCACAAATATTGGTAAATGGGCATGGGTTGTCACATTTTTAGGTGTGTCTCTCACCGTGTTCCATCTTTACACAGCCTATTTTGGTACTCTCCCCTCTCAGAAGCAGGGGGCTGTACATCTAGGAACTGCACTTGGTGTTATATTTCTTTTGTACCCATTTAAAAAAGGGATGCTAAAAGTACAAAAAAGAATACCCTGGTATGATATTTTATTAGCTTTCTTGGCAATGTATGTAACCTATCATAAGATTTTTTTCTATGAATCGATTCTGCAGAGCCGTGTTTCAGGATACAATACCCTTGATATAATCATTTCCATACTAGGTATACTGCTAGTGCTCGAAGCTACACGAAGGACAGTTGGTCTACCAATTGTAGTAGTAGCATCTGTAGCAATTCTCTATGCAATTTATGGGAATTTTGTTCCTACACAAATTCTTTCACACCCAGGTTTTTCGGTTGATCGAACAGCAACTGCTCTTTGGTATAAGGAAAGTGGTATATTCGGTACACCAATTCAGATCTCAGCAAAGTTTATTTTCCTCTTCTTGTTTTTTGGCGTAATGCTTGTACAAACAAATATCGGAAAATTCTTTAATGACCTAGCATTTGCTTTAACCGGTCGCTATACAGGTGGAACGGCGAAAACTGCCGTTGTAGCAAGTGCATTACAAGGAACTGTATCCGGTAGTTCTGTCGGTAACACTGTTGCAACCGGATCATTTACGATTCCAATGATGAAGAATGCAGGGTTTAAACCTGAATTTGCAGGTGCAACCGAAGCAGCCGCATCTACCGGTGGACAAATTATGCCACCAATGATGGGGGCGGCAGCATTTATCATGATGGAATACCTGGGGGTTTCCTATGGAACCATTATGCTGGCAGCGCTTATTCCAGCTATTCTTTATTTCACAGGAATTTTCATTGGGACACACTTTGAGGCAAAGAAATTAAAAATACATGGTTTACCAAAATCTCAATTACCATCCTTTCGAAAACTGATGAAAAAAAATTGGTTTATGCTACTTCCTCTAATTGTTATCATAGCAACGATTATGTACGGTTTCACGCCACAACGAGCTGCTCTTTTTGGAATCATTGCAGCATTTTTAGTTAGCCTTGTTCGCAAAGAAACAAGAATGTCATTCAGAAAAACAGTACACGTTCTAGAACAGGGTGCGAGAGTAGCACTTCCCGTCATAGCTGCGGTCGCAACAGCAGGTGTCATTGCAGGTGTTGTTAGTATGACTGGGCTTGGTTCAAAATTTGCAGCAGGCGTAATTGAACTTTCGAACGGTTATTTAATACTTGCTCTAATTTTCACGATGATTGCCTGCTTAGTTCTAGGAATGGGGCTACCTACAACAGCAAATTACGTTGTGACAGCAACAATAGCGGCTCCCGTGCTCATCAATGAGTTCGGAGTGGCGCCAATAGCTGCCCATATGTTCGTCTTCTATTTTGGAATTGCCGCCGACATAACTCCTCCAGTATGCTTAGCCGCATATGCAGGGGCTGGGATAGCAGGTGCAAATCCTTTTAAGACTGGAGTGATAGCTGTGAAATTAGCAATTGCTGCGTTTATCGTCCCATTTATTTTCATTTACAATCCAATTTTAGTTATGGTAGACATCGAACCGGGAATGTTAGTATTCTCAGTTGTTGCTGCACTAATAGGTATGGTCGCTGTCAGCAGTTCGATGATTGGATATTTTATTCGAAACTCAAGACTTTGGGAAAGATTTATTCTTTTCGCTGCAGGTATCATGCTTATCTTACCGGAAATTACTACCACTTTAATTGGTATCGTATTAGTTGTAGCCATCTGGTTCATTCAAAATCGTCGATCAGATGATGAATATGAATCCAAAAGTTTATCAGGTAGCATTACTACGACAAATTAATGGGAATATGCTAGAGCATAATTTAATGAGTTAATTATAAATGAATTATTGAAATTTAGAAGGCAGCTCCTATCAATGGAGCTGCTTTTTTGTTGATATTCCAAGTTCTGTCGTTTCAAATCGTACCTTGTCAATTTCCCAGGAAATATGTCAGACCGTGTTCTTCTATTTACTTTTCATGGATATCACCCTATAATAAAGTAAATCCAATAAGAAAAGTAGGTTTTAAAGTGAAAACAATTCCGAAACCACTTGTAATGGTTAATCAGTGGACAATTGTTTTATCTGTAATCATTGCACTTCTAACTCAATCAGCGTGGATATTGCTTATTCCGTTAGTTGCAAATTTATCCAGTTTATTAACCGGTTTTCATCCAATACTAGTTGTGGCCAAAAGGTTTTTATCTAAACCTGCCAATCAATATATACAAGAAGACTATCCCCAACTTCGATTCAATCAGTGGTTGGCAGTTGGCTTTTTGTTAATAGCTAGCATTAGCTCTTTACTAAGCTGGTCTCTATTATTTAATGTTGCAGCCATTATGGTCGGCCTTGCAGCATCCATCGCATTAGCAGGATTTTGCATCGGTTGCTTCGTCCGTTTCCAATTCCAACAATGGAACTATCGTAGAAAAAAATCAGCAGCATAATTTGAAAGACAGTCTTTCCATGAAAATTGGAAAGGCTATTTATTTGTCTTCAAATTCAAAGACATCTTTTAATATACTTGTTCCTTCTTTGTCTAATCTCCCGAAAGAATCGCCTTCAATAATCGTAGAATTACCATTAATTTCAAACCAAATATAATATTCCAATAAACGCTCAGGCATATTTACGTCATCCTGAAGAAAAAGAACTGCTTTTACATCCTCTTTCCTCGCCATTTGTGGTTTGACATTTCTTTCCCACTCAATCCGATCGAATGCTTGGCTTAATTCATCAACTGTATTCAAATCACCAATAATTACTTCATTTGCATAATTACCATCTTCAGTCACCTTAAAAACATCTACTCTTGTCAACATTTCTATTGTTTCATTTTCAGTACATCCCATTAACAATATAATAAATACCATCGTGAAACTACTAACTATTTTTTTCATCATTTCCTCCTAAAATCATATTTTTCCTTTGGGACATTTAAAGTGTGATCATTGATAATTACAGTATCATTATCCACCCAAGAAATTTCTGCATCTTCTTCTCTATAATTCCAATATATATTTTTGATTTTCCCATTTTTTTCATTAAAAACAAGTTCACCACGAACTGCATAGGAAGTAGTAGAACCCCCATTTGTAACATAAGCTTTTAACGTAAATTTCCCATCTGGTGATGATTCCTCCGCAAGAAACTCTCCTTTTGGCAGATTTTCCATACTTATGAAAAATGTATACACAAAGATTCCTAGTAGAACTAGTGTCAATGTAACAGGTATGCTTATTACAAGGAGAGTAACTTTTAGAGTTCTTTTCATCCTTCACTCCTATTCCCATAATAATTAGTTCTTACAATGGAAATAATAACCAGAAAAATTGCTCCAATGAAAGCTAGAGTAATAACATTATTTATTCCATATTTGTTACTGGCGTACTCTCCATCTCTTTTAGCCTTAATATATGTTCCATCGTCCTCCTGTGTAGCAATTGCCTCGTCAGTACTTATCCCTTGAATGGAATAATATTTAGTACCTTTTGGATAGGCATTTGAGAAATTGCCAGAGTACGTTCCTTCCCTATCCGAATACTTCGTTACATGACCAATTTCCTTTTCCACCTCATCGACTTGTTCATCTGTAACCACATAAACGTAGTCATCCCAAACAACGAATGCATAAGCCCAGTCTGCTAACGACTTAATTGGAAATAAAATAGATAAAAAAAGAATAAAGACAATACCAACACCGAATATTTTTTTATTATTCAATTAATAAGCACCCCTTGAAACATTGGACGTTTTAACCCAATTTCTGTTCCATTTACTTACAAAAAAAAAAGCTGCTCCAAAGTAGAAAACTACTTTGAAACAACCTCTATTTCTACTATTCCCCTAAATCTACATTGTGGTAGACTTGTTGAACATCCTCTAAATCTTCAATTGCATCGATCATTTTTTCGAATTGTACTTGAGCGTCTGCATCTAATGCAATATCATTTTGAGCAAGCATTGTTAGTTCTGCTACTGTAAAGTCAGTGACTCCTGAAGCTCTTAGTGCTTCCTGTACAGCATGGAATTGATCCGGATCTGCATAAACGATTACTGCATCTTCTTCTTCTAAAATGTCACGAGCATCAACGTCCGCTTCCATCAAGATTTCTAGTACATCATCCGCAGTTTTTCCTTCTAAACCAATAACAGCAGTTGCATCAAACATATACGCTACTGAACCACTAACACCCATATTACCGCCATTTTTACCAAATGCGGCACGTACATCGGATGCAGTACGGTTTACGTTATTTGTCAGTGCATCCACAATTACCATAGAACCGCTTGGTCCAAAACCTTCATAACGAAGTTCATCAAAGCTTTCCTCGGATCCACCTTTTGCTTTCTCGATTGCTTTATCAATAATATGCTTTGGCACACTGTATGTTTTTGCACGTTCCAATACTACTTTAAGCGCTTGGTTAGAAGTAGGATCAGGCTCACCTTGTCTTGCAGCAACATATATTTCACGACCAAATTTCGCATAAATGCGGCTAGTATTAGCGTCTTTGGAAGCTTTCTTTTCTTTAATATTATTCCACTTACGACCCATAAGTCCCACTCTCTTTCGCTAAGCTAAATTTTATACTGTAACATTATACATGAAACCCTTATAAACTAGCAAAATAAATACAGTAACTTCCATTAATATACTATTGATTTGGATACAGTTCTTGTAGAAAAGCAATAGACTGTATAATCATTTCCTTTAGAACATCTACATCTATATCTTCTACTTTATTTATATATACGCATGATTTTCCTACAGTATATTTTCCAAAGCGTTTGAGCGTTTCTTCTCGCGTTGTATCTCCTGTTGCAAAATATAAACTAATCTTTGCCTTTCTTGGTGAGAAACCCACTAAAGGTGCATCTCCTTCGTGACCTGAAGCATATTTATAATGATAAGTCCCAAAACCAATAATGCTAGGTCCCCACATTTTAGCTTCATAGCCTGAGGTCTGCTCAAAAATTTCTAAAAGCTTGTAGGCGTCCTCACGTTTCTTCAGATGATCGACTGCCTCTACAAATTCAATTACATTAGCATCTGTCTCTTTCGTCTTAGTTTCGTATTTAGCCACTTTTCACTGTCCCCTTTCGATCACTACTTTTTATAATAGACCCTTGAAACGAGTAGTCCAACGACTCCTAGAACTATAAATAAGAATGCCTTAATAGCTACAGACACAAATGAAATATCGAACAGTATGATTTTCGCTAACGTCACAAACAGAATACTTACACCGACGTACTTACCTTGAGGCAATGAAAAACGACTAAATACCATAAATAATATAGCTACCACAATCCAAAACGAACTAGTTATGACTCGCTCCGTATTGCTGCCACTAATCCCTGAAACTAAGGTAGCTATCATATGTAGGTAGTATAAAATCATAATCGCCACAAAAGATACACTGATATTTAAAACCGATTTATCTATAAAGGTTCTTGTCAGCAAATAAATTCCATACACTGTACCTACTAAAAATACTATCCAGTGTAGCATTTCCCATGATACCCAGCCCGTAATAGAAAAAGATAGAACATAGTAGACAGCCACGACATAACTAGTAATCAAAAGAATTAGGTGTAATGTATGTTTGAACTTTTTATAAACGAAGAAGTATATAAAGCTCAATCCAATAATACCTTCAAATAGTAAATTATCTATTTGAAGCTGCATTATATTTAGCAATACAACCGATCCATTCGCGATAAAAATAGGTGCACGAATCGAATCCTTTTGATATACATAATAACAAATTCCATAGATGAGCATTATGATTGTCATTATAACTGTCGCTTCATTATCCGTGAATTCTACACGAACCCATAAAACAGTTAATAGCATAATAGAAAATAGTGTATACGCTTGTTCTTTTAGCATCTGCTTTGTTTTTATTAAACTAACGAGTAATGAAAAATGTTGCACGAATATGGGAAGCATTGCAATCCATTTATATGTGTCAGGTACATTTGTAAACATAAAGAATACTACTATTGCTATCTGTAAGAAGATAACCGAAATATAATATAAAGCCTTATAGGAATATTTAATGGCAATCCATAGGAATACTGTGAAAAGAACTGTTTCATATAATGAAAATAAGGGAATATTTGGAGAAGTACTCTTTATCAAAAATGGAACAAATACGCCCCCAACTATAGCAACAATTCCAATTCCTTGTGAACGGTATTTATAGGTTAGAAATACCCCTATTGCAATCCAAATAATATTCAAAATGAAAGCTACTGTTGGTCCAGATATATTATACAGCTGGTGCATTGCAAAAGTGGTCAACATTAAAACAGGAATAGACCCACCAAGCAGCATATGCCCTAAATTCTTGCGACTTTTTTTCATTTGCCATATCCCTAATGCGATTAAAACAAAACCAACAACATAACCAATGATTACTTTTACGGTTGGTTGTAAAAAACCGTAATCCGAAACTGCTTTGAATCCCCAAATTATTCCCATTATAAATACAACAATAAATAAGGGAGGTAGTATTTTCTGAAAAATTAGTGCATCCCATTCTACAGGCTGTTTCACTTGTTGTTGCTGCTGTATGATAGGCCGCTCCGGCTGAGAGATATTCGGCTTCGTATGTAGTTGTTCTTCTAAAAATTGAACCCGTTCTTCTAATTGCTCTATTCTCTTTTCAAGAAGTTCACTCTTCTCCATTAAATCCCACCTTTTCTATACACTCTTCTCATACTATTAGACAAATATTGAAAATATCCTTTAAACTGCATGGATGTTTGTTTCATTTTCCTATTATTGCTTCAAAATATTCTCACTGTTGGGTATTCAAAATTTCTTTTTTATCATCCCTTTTCATATCTTCTTTTCCATCTTTCCATATATAATAAAAGATAACTTAGTTTCCATAGGATGGTGAGAAAAATGAGAGATCGTGGAGCAACTATCATTATAGAAAACGGCCAAGTAGCACTCATTAAACGAACGAAACCTCATATGACCTATTACGTGTTCCCGGGAGGAGGACTAGAAAAAGGTGAAACACCAGAGCAAGCGGCGATTCGTGAAACATTTGAAGAGATTGGCGTACACGTAAGAATCCAGCGTCCTTTTAAAATTCTAGAACAAAGCGGCACTCAACACTTTTTTCTTGCAGATATAATCGGTGGACAGTTCGGGCCAGGAATCGGTGAAGAATATACGCGTCCATCTTCCGAAAGAGGCGGCTACGAACCTATATGGTTAGATATAAAAGATTTGTCGTCTCTGGATGTACGTCCTAAAGAAATTACCGAACTAATTACAGACGACTAGCAGTCCAATAACCGCACAGAATGACAGGACTGCCTCTATGTTTTCCACTAAGATACATATAAGGAGTGGAGCCAATGGGATGGGTTGAGTCGATTCAGCAAGCAATAAGCTATATAGAGGATCATTTACTAGAGGATTTATCGATGGAACAAATTGCTAAGGAAGCAAATTCTTCTGTTTTCCATTTTCAACGGACGTTTTCCATCCTAACGGATACGTCCCTCGGAGACTACATTCGAAGAAGGCGCCTAACTTTAGCTGCGCAAGAATTGCTAAATACGGACAATAAAATAATCGATATCTCCTACAAATACGGCTATGACACTCCTGAATCCTTCACAAAAGCATTCCGTAAGCAAAACGGGATAACGCCTAGTGAAGCAAGAAAAAGTATAGGGAAAATAATTTCCTATAACCGCCTGATCATTCAGGTAAATTTGAAGGGGGCAGAACCGATGAAGTATAAAATTGTAGAGAAAGAAAGCTTTCAGGCTGTCGGAGTGAAAAGAATATATAACTGCAAGAATGGAGATAATACACGGGGTATTCCTTTGTTTTGGGATGATGTACATGCAGATGGTACAAATGATTTGTTGTTCCAATTAAACAATGGAGAAATTGAAGGGGTACTCGGGGTTTGCGTTGCAGATGCGGCATATCAAGAAAACAGCTTAATTGAGTATTGGATAGCAGCTGATCATGTAGGCGAAGTCCCAGAAAACTTAGCAGCTATTACAATCCCTGCATCTAAGTGGGTAGTGTTCGAGGTACATGGCCCGATGCCAAATGCTATGCAGAATACATGGAAACAAATATATGCCGAGTGGTTTCCGTCCAATCCGTATGAACCTGCAGGAACACCGGAACTGGAAGTATATTTCGATGACAATCCTTCTAGCGAAAATTATTACTCAGAAATTTGGATACCAATTAAATAACAGTAAAACCCGAGGTGCACGATGTCCCTTGGGCTTTCATATATAACCGCAGTATTATTTTAAATTAAGTTGCCACGAAATACCAAACTTATCTTGAACCCAACCATTTTTTTGACTGAATCCATAATTTCCTATTGGCATTAAAGCTTGTCCACCATCTAGTAGGAGATTACCATCGCCATCACTCTAACAAGTACAATAGTTTTCCCACTGCATGAAAATTCGTCATTTTTATGCTAATCTCAGTATATGAAAAAACTTATACCTCTTTTACTATTACTTGTTGTTGTATTTTTAGCATCAGGGCAAACAGCTGAACAACAATCTATGCAGGATATCTTAAAGGATTGGCTCCCAAACAAACCATTCGAATCTTTTCTCAGCCTTTTTCAAGTTCCATACTGGGGTATTCTTGTTTCTGTGGAAGAGCGTGGATATTATGCTTTTGTAGAGTTTTTAATACGAAAAGGAACCCATTTCATTTATTTTGGAATCATTGCTTTAGCGATTTATATTGCATTACCTAGATTTAAGTATCGGAAGGTTACAGCGGTCGTGATCACTATGCTTCTCGCTATTGCCGATGAATTTAGACAATCTTTGACAAGTGGTCGTACGGCTTCTTTCCAAGATGTACTATTAGATACATCTGGGGCAATTGCTGCACTATTGTTCATGTCCTTTATTCAATGGTTTAAGCATAGAAAAAACGTTGACCGATAAAAGGCCAACGTTTTTTTCTTGAAAATAATATGTATACTAAAGGGATATCTCCTTGCCACACCCTATCACTCCTTGGGATATTTCAATGCATTTTTCTTCATTTTTTGCTGTGCCGCTTCTTTCAAGTCAATCCCAAGAACATCAGCAAATTGGAGGAGATAAATGAATACATCCGCTGCTTCGTCAGCAATTGCTTGTTTGTCTTTTTTTATCGCATCCTCTGCACTAGCCCATTGAAAATGCTCTAAAAGTTCACTTGCTTCTAAAGAAATTGAAATAGCTAGGCTACGAGCATCATGATTTCCTCCCCAACCTCGTTCATCTCGGAATTCCTTAATTTCTTCTGTTAATTGTTTCATATTATTCTCCAGCCTTTGCTATAAATGCATACGTGTTCATCGATGGGACTTTACTTTGATTTCTTACGTCTTCTAATAGATACATTTCTGATTGTATTAAAGCTTTATATTTAGCTGGTAAGTGGCTATCTGATTCAATTAACTCTTTGTAATCAGTTAATGTAGCGTCTATTTCCCATTTGCCATCTTGAAGATGAGTAGAGTCGATCGTTTTTTCCGATATTATTTCCCAACTAGCATTTCCTGCAATTTGTTGAATGTCTTTTGGTGTAAATAATGTTCGAACATTGGATAGACTACTTTCTGCAAAACATTCATACTGGGCTTGAATGAGTACCGATAAGAAATGAGGGAGTTGCTCATCTGTCTGAACTCTCGTGTCCCATTCAGCAAAACATAATATGTTTGTCCATTTTTTGATTTTCTTTAATATTTCAAGGAATTCCTCCGGTGATTTTAAGTACCAAGAACAATGAGACAGTACAATATAATCAAAATATTTTTCTGGGAAATCGACTTCAGCACTAAGTATATCCATTTCAAAGTCTACCTTAATACGATTTCCCAAGGATGAGTTCTTCAAAAAGTTAATGGAATCTCCAAGAGTAACTGGGCTACCATAGTCAGGAGGAGCTATATCTATTCCATGAACAAATCCTGTCTCTCCAACTATGTGAGCCAAAACTGCGGTTGTGTCTCCTTGCCCACAGCCAATCTCCAACACTTTGGTCCCAGCTTTAATATTCCAAAAATCTACTAACTTTAGTCGATGCTCCGTTTGTACTGTCTGAATAGTTGAATCAAATTCATTCTTCGGCATGCAATTTACAATTTCTTCGATAATATGTGTATTTATTTCAATTCCTCCTCATGCTCATTTCAAAATTAACGACATATGATGTTCTTCGTAATAAGTATCCCCAACTTTTAATGCCATCTCTTCTGTTCCAAATACAACAAATCCTAATTTATGATACAAATTCTTTGCTATATCATTACTTGATACTACGCAGAGATTTATCTTTTCAATTTCGTGACTATCTTTCGCTTGGTCAATCGCCAATTCCATTAAGGACTTACCTATACCTTTTCCTCTGCCAGCTAGACTAACATACATTGCGAAGATGTTGGCACGATGCTTCATCTTCAAGCTACTCTCCTGTGTAAGAGTGACCATTCCGATTAATTTATATTGATCGAATGCCCCAAACGTATAATTCCCTTTTACTTTTAAATTTCCTTTTACTCGTTCAATTGGATTGTCCCTTTGAATTGCTTCTTCGTAGCTAGTACCAAAAGCTTCTGGACTATTTTGCAATGCTTCTAATCTTAACTCCCAATATGCACTCGCATCTTCAGCTACTAATCTTCTAAATTCCAATCTAATACCTCCTCACTCTTCTTCTCATCATAATCTACTCTCCTAACTAATTATGTTCAAAATATGAACTAGATTCCGAAATATCGACAAAACATGACATCTAACACTATTGCTAGTATTAAGTCTGCTGTACAGTAGCGCTAAGAGAAATACAAAAAGGAGCCCTAAAATTATGGACAAAAAAGTCGCTTGGATTACTGATACTGCCGCTTTATTGGATCCAACTTTCATTGAAAAACATAATATATATGTCCTTCCCTTAAATATCGTATTTGAAGATGGTGCTTTTAAAGAAACAATTGATATGACACATGAAGAATTTTATGACAAGCTACGCACGGCAACAGTTCATCCAAAAACTTCACAGCCTCCAATCGGTGAGATGGTGCAATTATATGAAGAGTTAAAAGCAAAAGGATACGACTGTGCCGTTGCTGTTCACGTATCCAGTGAGTTATCAGGAACCTATAATAGCTCACAAACTGCTTCGAAAATGGCAAATTTTAAAGTGTATTCGATTGACTCTAAAATAGGATCTTATCCAATGGTCAAAATGTTAGAAGTCGGCAAGCAAATGATAGAAGCAAATCACGACGTAGAGAAAGTTGTTGCTCATATTGAAAATATGACTAATAACTCCGAATTATCCTTTATACCATCTAGCTTAACTCAACTTCATAAAAGTGGTCGTGTATCAGGCACCCAAGCTTTTCTAAGTAATCTTCTAAACATAAAAGTTGTCATTTCTTTCGATAACGCAAAAGTAGTGATGAAAGAAAAGGTTCGTGCAAATAAGAGAGCCAAGACATATGTAATGAACTTGCTGCGCAATGATATGAAAATATCCAAGGTTCCAGAGGTTGCCGTTATTAACTGCAATAATACGACTGATGCTAGAACGTGGAAAGAAGAATTGCTACAGGAATTCCCTAAACTAAAAGTGATTGTTCTTCCTCTTAGTGCATGTGTGGGCGTACATGCCGGAGAAGGAACAACTGGACTTAGCTGGGTTAGATATTAATGAGTTTGTGCTACTGCACAAACTCTTTTTTTAATAAGGAGCAAATTGCCTCATCACAAAAGCGTCCTTTTTCAAACGCAGATTTTCGAAAAGTTCCTTCATAAACAAAACCAGCTTTTTCTAGCGTTTTTTTAGATGCTCTATTATCAGGAGCAAAGAGAGCTTCAATACGATTTAAATCCATTAACTCGAAACCGTAACCTAAAATGGGCTGTAACACCTCTATCATAATGCCTTTACGCCAAAACTCTGGTGCCACTTCAAAACCAATCTCTGCTTTATAATGTTTCTTTTCCCAATTGTGATATCCACAACTACCGATAATCTTATTCTCTTCCTTCGTAGCAATTCCCCAGCGAATCCCCTCTTTTTTTAGATATTTCTTTTGCCAATTCCCTATTAATACCTTTGCTTCTTTAACGTCTTTAAATGTGTCCAAATCATAATACTTCGTAACCTCATCCTTTGAAAAGTAATGAAAAACCTCTTTTGCATCACTAATTTCAATTGGGCGCAATATAAATCGTTCTGTTTCTAATGTTGGAAATCTTTTTTTATGATTATCATGGATAAGTAAAGCTACAAATTGAGCAATTGCTATTACACCAGCTAATATACTGAAAATAATACTGACCCAGACATAATTGGCAATTTCTCCATTTCCAATTGGACCCACCCTCGGCTGATACATTGAATATATTCCCCATGCATTTCCAGCGATAATAGCGAATCCCGCAAACAATAACATCCATTTTGCCATTATATGACCTCCATAGAGTTTCATTCGTTACATGTAGCCGAAAATCCTTTTAGAATGACAACATTTAATATTTCACTCTTTCTTGTCCTCTTTTAACTTCTCTATAAATGCTGAAACACTCATATCTCCCAAAACACCTACTTTATGTTGTCGAACAGAAACTGCACTATTTTCCATTTCATTATCCCCAATAATGAGCATATACGGATGTTTTTGCATTGCAGCTTCACGAATTTTTAACCCAATTTTCTCTACCCGGTTATCTATCTCGACTCGATACCCTTCTTGCTCAAGTTGCCACTTTACGTTCTCTGCATACTCTTTATGCGCATCGGCAATTGGCAATATTTTGACTTGAATTGGGGATAACCACAGCGGAAAGCTACCTTGAAAATGCTCTAAAAGAATGGCTATGAATCGTTCGATGGATCCGTAAATCGCCCGATGAATCATAATCGGTTGTCGTAATTGATTGTCCTCATCGATATACTTACAGCCAAACTTTTCAGGCATTTGAAAGTCCAACTGAACAGTTCCACATTGCCAACTACGCCCCGAGGCATCTAATATATGAAAATCAATTTTTGGACCATAAAATGCTCCATCTCCCTCATTTATCTGGTATTCAACCTGCTTTTGCTGAAGAACTGTTTCAAGCGCTTGCTCCGCTTTATCCCAAATGTCTACTGACCCCATATAGTTTTCTGGACGAGTTGATAGCTCTACTTTATAGATAAAGCCAAATTCTGAGTAAAATTCATCTACAAGATCTAGCACCTTCGCTATTTCACTTTCAATCTGCTCCTCCAAAACAAATAGATGGGCATCATCTTGAGTGAATGCTCTAACTCGTAATAATCCATTCAACGATCCAGAAAGCTCATGACGATGAACTAACCCTAGCTCGGCATATCGAATCGGTAGCTCTCGGTAGCTTCTTCGTTTACTATTAAAAATTAAAACGGCCCCAGGACAATTCATTGGTTTAATTGCATATTTTTGATCATCCACATCTGCAAAATACATATTTTCATGGTAGTGATCCCAATGCCCTGACTTTTCCCAGAGCTCCTGTTTCATCATAATGGGAGTTTTAATCTCTTGGTATCCTGCTCGATGATGCTTTACTCTCCATAGGTTTTCAAGTTCATTTCGCAATATCATTCCTTTTGGTAGATAAAACGGCATTCCTGGTGCTTCCTCCATCGACATAAACAATTCTAATTGTTGCCCTAAATTTTGATGACTTACTCTTTCTTCCGCTTTCACTGACATATTAATTCCTCCATTTACTAATTTTTTTCCTAACAAAAAAGACCACACCCATCCCAGTAAAGGGACGAGTGTGGTCGTGGTTCCACCCTAATTTGCAACACAAAAAAATCTGTTGCGCTCATACAAGATAACGGTTTCCCGATTATGGATAATTACATAAATGTGTTCCCCATAATTGCTCCAAGGTGGTAAATCATTTGCATTTCTTTAAGGGCTTTCAGTCGGCGACCCCATTCTCTGATAAGAAAGTGAAAAACAATTCATATCCTTTTCTTCGCTTGAATATTAAATTTATATACAAAAAGACCACACCCATCCCGGTAAAGGGACGAGTGTGGTCGTGGTTCCACCCTAATTTGCAACACAAAAACGTTGCGCTCTTATAAGATAACGGTTTCCCGATTATGGTTAGTTACCAAAAGGCGTTCCCCATAATTGCTCCAAGGTGGTAAACCATTCGTTTTCCTTTAAGGGCTTTCAGTCGGTGACCCCATTCTCTAATAAGAAAATTATAAATGATTCATATCCTTTTCTTCGCTTGTTACTTTTATTTTTCTTAGTATATGCAACAAACTTCAAATAGTCAAACATTAATTTTTTATTTTTCCGTAGTGATGCGCTTCGCCATTTGTTGCAGGGGATCCCAAACTCCATTAAACGGAGGGGCATATGCGAGATCAAGATCCAATAACTCGGAAAAGGTCATATAGTGATAGAGTGCAGTTGCTAATACATCAATCCTTTTATCTACACCATTTCCTCCAATAATCTGACCACCTATGAGTTGTTGGTTATCCTTACGATAAATCAGCTTCATATGCATCGTTTCTTTGCCAGGATAATAACCTGCGATGTCTGTCGCTTCCTGAGTATGCACATCATAGGAAATACCAAGCTGTTTCGCTTCTTTCTCAGACAAACCAGTTCTTCCGAGAGCCAAATCAAAAAATTTCATGATGGATGTGCCAACGATTCCTTTAAACTCAGTAGGTTGACCTAGCATATTTAATCCAGCCATTCGCCCTTGTTTATTAGCAGTTGTTCCTAAAGGAATATAATCATTCAGTTGTTTAATACGATGAAAATGAGTGGCACAATCTCCTGCCGCGTAAATATTGTCCAAATTCGTTTCTAAATGATCATTTACTACAATTGCTCCATTCTGATGCAATTGTATGCTAGTCCCCTCTAAAAATCCCGTTGTAGGTTTAACTCCTACGGCTATTAAAACTAAGTCGGTTGGGTAACTTCCTTTATCTGTCTTCACATTGTTTACTCGCGTATCTCCCGTGAAAGATTGAACCTCTTCATTTAATATCACTTCCACATGATGTTCCTTTGCATGCTCATGTATAAAACATGCTATATCTTGATCAAATATACCTGCAAGCTGATCTCCTCTTTGGATAATGCGTACTTTTTTTCCAATACTCACAAAGTTTTCAGCCATTTCTAATCCGATATATCCTCCGCCAATTATAGTAACCTGTTGAACATTTTCTAAATCGGCAATTATCGCCTCTGTATTTGGAATCGTTTTAATCGTATGAATACCTAACAAATGATTTCCATCCAAATCAGGGATAACCGGGGTAGCACCAGTTGCAATAAGTAAACGGTCATAATTTAATATAAAATTATCTCTCGTTTGCAGAATGTTCCCTGACACTGTTTTATTGTTAGGATCTACATGTGTCACTTCATATCCAGTTTTTGCATCAATACCGTATTTACTACGGAACATTTCTACACTTCGTGCTATAACGTCTGTCGAAGATGCTACTTGTTTACCTACTACATAGGGCAAACCACACTGTCCATAGGAATAAATATGTCCTTTTTCCAATGTCGTAATTCTAGCATCCGGATCATTACGTACAATTTCCATTGCCGCACTCATCCCTGCAGCGTCTCCACCGATTATTACGTAGTGCATGAAGTTTCCTCCTTTGACTTTCCTTATTACTCTTTCTATATTCAACGATAACTTCCCTTCAAGTATTAGTGAATAGTTATGTTTGTTATACGCTTAAAATTTTCTTTTATTTCCTTCACTATCTTATTCTATATAAAAAAGCATGCCCTAATAGGACTTGCCCAAAATAATTTGTTTATACTGCTCGGTTCCAGAAACGATGTGCAGCAATGGCATTCAAGAAACTGTCTACAAAGCTTTTACCAGTTTCTTTAGAAAGAACACCAGCTTGACCAGTGAAGTGCAGATTATCAACTAGTTGCTCTCCACTAAATGTAGCACCAATCGGTTTGAAATGTGCATAAGCTTCCTTAATGAAATAAGATGCCTCTTTTTCAAACATGGCCGTTTTACCATGTGAGCTTGCTACATATACTGCATCAAATAATACAGAATCCGCGGTTAGGAAAGTATGGTCAACTGGTAGCATCGTTCCATCCGCTCCAATTACTGATCCATGATGATCACTCACTATTTCTGGCATTGTTCCACCTGCTTTTAAGTCTGCAAGAATCTCAGCTAAATCCTCTTCAAATCCTTCTCCAACTAAAACAGCAATTTTTCGTGTTTGTGGTTTCATAACAGTATTCAACTGACTAAGTGCTGGAGAAGACTTAGTATTAGTGGCAGTACTTACTCCTTGAACTACAAGTCCTAAGTTTTCCGCTACCTTACTCGCTAAATCCAAATCTACTTGTGTGAACATCTCTAGTACTTGTTGACGAACAGTGAGTTCTTTACATTTACCAAGTTCGAAGCTAAATGCACTGACAATATGTTCTTTTTCTGGGCTACTCATACTATTCCAGAATAATGTAGCTTGGGAGAAATGGTCTTTAAAGCTCTCACTTCGCGCCCGAACTTTTCGAGCATCTATTTTTTCCTGGAAATGCGTATACCCACCTTCTGCTTCACTAACAGGTGTTGGGGTATTCCCCGCAAGAGAGTTTTTATGATAACTCACTCTGCCTACATTAATCGATTGTCTACCATACCCGTCACGTTGATTGTTATGGAATGGGCAAACTGGTCTGTTTATCGGAAGCTCATGGAAATTAGGTCCTCCAAGACGTATTAATTGTGTATCTGTATAGGAGAATAATCGCCCTTGAAGTAGAGGATCATTTGAGAAGTCTATTCCTGGCACAACGCTTCCTGGATGGAATGCTACTTGCTCGGTTTCGGCAAATACATTATCTACGTTGCGATTTAACGTCATCTTCCCGAATATTTTAACTGGAATTTCTTCCTCTGGCCAAAGTTTAGTAGGATCTAAAATATCAAAATCAAATTTAAATTCATCTTCCTCTGCAATTAGTTGGACTCCAAATTCATACTCTGGAAAATCACCATTATCAATCGCATCATATAAGTCACGACGATGGAAATCTGGATCTTTCCCATTTATTTTTTGCGCTTCATCCCATACAACTGAATGGGTACCAAGTAACGGTTTCCAATGGAATTTCACAAAATGGGATTTGCCAGCCTCGTTAATGAAACGGAATGTATTTACACCGAACCCTTCCATCATACGGAAGCTACGTGGAATTGCACGGTCAGACATAGCCCACATTATCATATGTGCTGTCTCCTGATTGTTGGCAACAAAATCCCAAAACGTATCATGAGCAGTAGCTGCTTGCGGAATTTCATTATGTGGCTCTGGTTTTAAAGCATGCACCAAGTCCGGAAACTTAATAGCATCTTGAATGAAAAAGACAGGAATATTATTTGCTACTAAATCATAATTTCCTTCTTCCGTATAAAACTTCGTTGCAAATCCTCGTGCATCTCGTGCTAATTCCCCAGAACCACGCGAACCCGCTACAGTAGAAAACCTTACAAAAACAGGCGTCTTGGTGCCAGGTGTTTGTAGAAATTTCGCTTTCGTAAACTCACTTGCTGACTCATATACTTCAAATTCTCCGTGAGCACCATAACCTCTAGCATGTACTACACGTTCTGGAATACGTTCATGATCAAAATGCGTCATTTTTTCACGAAAATGGAAATCTTCTAGCAAAGTAGGGCCTCGTTCTCCTGCTTTCAGAGAGAATTCATCCTCGGATACTTTTAACCCTTGATTTGTAGTCATTGCTTGTCCTTGATCGTCCACACGGAATTCTTCTAATTGTTCATCTTTGCTATTTCCAGTTACTTTCTTATCCAAACAAACTCCTCCTCTATTTATATATACAATATTGTTAATACCCAAAATGATTTTCCAAAAACCTATAAATAAAATACAATTTTAATTCCTATTAAAACAATATGAATTACTATTGACTTCATCTAGATGAAGTAGTACGATTATTTAAATAACTCCATACTACTTATTAAGAGATGCTGAGGGACTGATCCGTTGATGCTTCAGAAACACCCAATATGAAGGTTTGGCGCTACTTCCAGCAAGATACTTGAGAGATAAGTGAACATAAAACTACTTATTTTTTTCTCGAAAGGGTTTTTTATTTACCTTAAATACCAACTTAACTTATTGGAATAACTTAAATTGAAGGAGACGACATTTGTGAATAATTTATATATCAAAACAGAAAAACAGCAGCAATGGATTGATCGGTTATATGAGTTAGAAGATAGATTCAAAAGTAAATCTGCCGAAATTGATGAGCAATCTATTTTCCCGAAAGAAAACGTGGAAGATTTAATCCAACTTGGTTATGCAAGCCTTACGCTTCCCGAATCATATGGCGGTGATGGGTTTTCTGTCTACGATATGGTTCTTTTACAAGAAACACTTGCCAGCTTTGATGCAAATACTGCGTTATCCGTTGGGTGGAGCTTAGGTGTTGTTGGTGAGTTATTCGAAAATAAGCTTTGGACGAAGGAGAAATTAGACTTTTTCGCGGCAGAGGTTTTAAATGGTGCACTTGTAAATCGGTCTGTCAGTGAAGCTCAAACTGGAAGCCCTACGCGTGGAGGTAGACCTGGAACTACTGCTATAAAGAATGGAGATACATGGGTTTTAAATGGTCGGAAGATATTCACAACCGCCTCTCCCGTACTTTCCTACTTTTTAACATCTGCATGGATTGAAGAGAAAGAAAGAATTGGCTTCTTCCTCATTCCACGTGATACAGAAGGTCTTTCTATAGAAGAAACCTGGGATGTTGTATCCATGCGTGGAACTAGTAGTGATGACTTAATACTAAATAATGTAGTTGTACATGAATCGTATTTGGTAGAGCTCCCTCAATTCGCTAGTGGCGGGAAGATTAATGGTTGGCTCTTACATATACCAGCAACCTACCTTGGAATCGCACAGGCCGCAAGAGATTACGCAGTACATTTTGCCAATACACATTCACCGAATAGCCTAAATGGACCTATAGCACAATTACCAAATGTACAGCAGCTGATTGGAGAAATAGATTTAGAGCTTACGAAGTCTAGACTAGTCATTTACGGAGTTGCTTCTGCCTATGACAATGATTCTTCTAAAGAACTATTATCCAACGAAGTAAGCGTAGCGAAGCATATCGTTACTAATTCAGCAATTACTATTGTCGATAAAGCGATGCGTTTAGTTGGAGCGAAAAGCTTACAAAGAACAAATCCACTACAACGTTATTATAGAGATGTCCGGGCAGGACTTCATAACCCTCCTATGGATGATATGACGATTAAAAAACTAGCACTTTCAGCGTTAGAAGAGGAAAAAGTGAAACTTCAATCAGCAGACCCACGCTGATTATTAGTTGAACCATTCGGGCTTTTACGGGCAGTCGATCTTCCATTTACGTATTTTTACTTTTGTGTCTTGAAACGATAGTCTTACTGCCCGTTAAAGCGGGATAAAAATAAAAACTTAGTGAAACGATAAGGAGAATAAATTATGAATAAGTATTTTAAATTAGCGGCAGTTGGGTTAGCATCTATTACAATTTTAGCGGCATGTGGTTCGGAAGGCGCTTCCACTTCATCAGAAGGTGGAGATGGAGATGTTCGCAAAGTAAAAGTAGCATATGACATGGCATCTAAACCCATTTCTTGGTTAGATGACAGCGGAAATGCCACTGGATATGATGTGGAAGTTATGAAACTAGTAGATGAACTACTTCCAGAATACGAATTTGAATATGTCGGAACTACAAGTGATGATCTATTGATCGGTGTAGAGCAAGGCAAGTTCCAAGTTGGTGTGAAAAATGCATTTTGGACAGAGGAACGCACAGAGAAGTTTATTTTCCCTAAGGAATTCCTAGGTTTAAGTAGTGCAGGTCTCGTATTGAAAAAAGAGAATGAGCATATAAAATCATTAGAGGACTTCGCTACTGCTGGGTACTCTTTAGCACCAATCGCAGCAAACAATGCACAGTATACAGTTATCGATGAATATAACAAAGCAAACCCCGATAATCCAGTTAAACTAGACGCTGGAGATGCATTTACAGTTGACGTAGTCCAATGGGTAAATGAAGGTCGCGTTGATGGTGGAGTAATTATTGAAGGACCATTCCAAAAACAAGTATTAGATGAAACTGGTCCTTATTACAACTTAAAAGATGAAGTTGTTTACAATGAATTTGCAGTCATTAAAACATGGCCTTTATTCAATAAAAAAGAGCAAGAATTTGCAGACGCATATGACAAAGCTATTAAACAATTACATGAAGAAAAGAAAACAAACGAACTTAGCACTGAATTCTACAGTCGCGATCTTTTTGAAGTGTTAGGGAATGTAGAAAGATAATACCGAATACCGAATTCCTATCAAGGCTGTCTAGCGTAGGATGCGCTGGCAGCCTTTCAAAATTTTATAGGGGGAATAATGCGTAAATGGAAAAGTACTTTGATATATCATACATTTGGAATTCATTACCGGTATTACTTCCATTTTTAAGAGTAACTTTCATGGTTGCGGGCTTATCCATTATTTTCGGCACTTTCTTCGGGTTAATACTTGCGGTTATGAAACTTGGAAAGAGTAAAGTTGCTCAAAAAATAGCCAATTTCTATACAACGGTTTTAAGATGTACTCCATCAATCGTGCTATTGTTTTTAGTGTATTACGGTGTACCTGCCTTAGCCGATAATTTCGGGTTATATTTACATGATTTAAATACAGCAGTGTTTGTAGTTATTACGTTTACCCTACAATTCGCGGCTATTATGTCAGAGGTTATTAGATCTGCCTATGAGTCCATTGAAAAAGGGCAATTTGAAGCGGCTGTTAGCGTTGGTTTAAGCCCCCTTCAAGCATATAGACGAATTATTTTCCCACAAGCACTTGTTGTCGGTCTTCCTAACTTCGGAAATGGCCTTATCGCATTACTTCAAGAAGGTTCTCTTGCTTACACGATTGGCTTAATCGATATTGTTGGTAAAGCCAATTTAATCATTGCAGCAAACTACAATACGCATGCCTTAGAAATCTTCATCGCTCTTGCAGTTGTTTATTGGGTTATATCCATACTAATAGAAAAATTCTTTGGAAAGCTTGAAAAAGTCTTTAGCAAAGGAAAGCAAACAATTAACACGAATTGAGGAGTGTAAATAATGTCGGAAGGTTTAAATTATACGTTTTTAATCGATACATTTTTCATCGCATTATCCGGTGTGCCTATTACGCTTCTCGTTACAATTGTAGCTTTGCTTTTTGCGCTACCATTAGGCTTTTTATTGGCTTTAACACGCATCAATCAAGTACCCATATTAAACTGGTTCTCCAGAATATATGTTTCCTTTGTAAGAGGGACACCGATTATTATACAAATTTTCATCGTTTATGCAAGCGTACCCTTAATACTTTCCCTATTTTTCGAAAAATATAATATCAATATAAATGTCTATAATATCAACCCTATTTGGTACGCTTTTATCGTATTCTCTTTCAGCACTACTGCTATATTAATAGAAGTATTTAGATCGGCTCTAAGCACCGTCAACAAAGGACAACTCGAGGCAGCTCAATCAGTTGGTCTTTCGAATTTCCAAGCATACCGTCGAATCGTTATACCTCAGGCGCTAGTCGTGGCAATGCCTAATATTTGTACAGCTACCGTGAATCTAATAAAAGCTACATCACTCGGATATGCTATGTCCTTACAGGAAATCACATTGAAGGCGAAAGTAGCAGCAAACGTAGGGTATAACTATGTGGAAGCTTATATAGATATTTTCCTTGTATATATTATTCTGTGTAGCCTTGTCGAATACGGATTCAAATTATATGAAAAACGCCTACGCAGATACAAATATGTGAGCGCTTAAGGAGGATTATCGAATGTTAAAGATCAAGGATATTCATAAATCATTTGGAAAAAATGAGATATTAAAGGGAGTCGACCTTTCTATTGATAAAGGAGATGTAGTAGTCATTCTGGGTCCTAGTGGTTCTGGGAAAACGACACTACTACGCTGCATCAATTTCTTAGAAACAGCTGATAGTGGCAAAGCAACTTTTGGCGATTTACAAGTAGATTTGCATGACGCATCTAAAAAAGATATCCATACCATCCGACAAAAAACAGCTTTCGTATTTCAAAATTATAATTTATTTAATAATAAAACAGCGATAGAAAACGTCACGGAGGGTCTCATCATTGGTCGTAAAATACCTAAAGCGGAGGCTAATAATATTGGTAAAAAAGCACTAGACAAAGTAGGTTTATCGGACAAATATGATTCCTATCCGAGTCTGCTTTCGGGGGGTCAGCAACAACGTGTTGGAATTGCACGAGCAGTAGCGTTAAACCCCGATATTATTCTATTTGATGAACCAACCTCTGCATTAGACCCAGAATTAGTTGGTGAAGTACTAACAGTCATGAAAAATATTGCCAATGAAGGTACTACTATGTTAGTAGTTACACATGAAATGTCCTTTGCAAAGGATGTCGCTAATCGAGTTATCTTTATGGATGGCGGAGTGGTAGTCGAAGAAGGTACCCCACATGATATTTTCGTAAGTCCAAAAGAAGAGCGCACAAAGAAGTTCTTAAAACGCGTGTTACCAGAGGATTACACATTTTATATTTAGGAAAATAAAAAGCGACGGAAAATGAAAATCATTTTCCGTCGCTTTTTTATGAATATCAATTTAGCCCATAATATTATAGCCAGAATCCACGAAGATGACCTCACCTGTTACACCACTGGATAAATTACTTAATAGCGCAACCGTCATATCGCCAACTTCTTGCTGAGTCACATTACGTTTTAATGGGGACTTTTCTTCAATTTGGTGCAAAATTGTATTGAAAGAAGATATTCCTTTAGCCGCAAGTGTTCTTACTGCTCCAGCAGAAACAGCATTTATGCGAACATTATTTTTCCCTAAGTCCAAAGCTAAATACTTAACAGATGCTTCTAGAGATGCTTTAGCGATCCCCATTACATTATATCCCTCTAGTACACGTTCAGCCCCTAAATAGGTCATTGTTACAATAGATCCGCCTTCGGTCATAAGAGGGGTTGCTTCTCTAGCCGCAGCAATAAGCGAATAAGCACTTGTATCTTGGGCAAAAGCATAGCCTTCTCTTGAAGTTTGTAAAAAATCACCTTTTAAATCTTCTGCATGTGCAAAAGCAACAGAGTGAACTAAGCCATGAATCACTCCAACATCTTGTCCAATTTTTTGGAACGCAGTCTTCATACTATCATCACTATTTACATCACATTCTACTATTAGTTTTGCCTCTAAATTATTATCTTTTAATAACTTTTCTATTTTTCCTAGCGAACGTTCTTTACGGTATGTAAAGATGACATTTGCACCCACTTCAAATAGTGATTTCGCTACTCCCCATGCAAGGCTACGCTCATTTGCAACACCCATAACAACAATATTTTTATCCTTTAATTGAATTAAGTCTCTCATAAGTCCCTCCAAATTATTATCGTCATATATTATACCTGTTATTAGTACCTGGTTATTATTTCAATCATACCATAAACTCTCCTATTTGTAATAAAATCATTTTTTTTATTACAAAATTAACTGGATTAATATCGCAAATAAATAGGCTAATTGGGGATACATAGAAATTTGACAAGTATATCGGTTGCTGATATATTTTAAATAATTATATATCGGATAACGATATAACGTAAGGTGATATGTTTTGAAAGGAGAAATATATTTTGGCTGAGAGCAGCGAACACCAACCTTTAACAGAGGCCGTTTATTATATCCTGTTGGCACTTCATACACCAATGCATGGATATGCGATTATGCAATTTACAAAAGAAATCAGCAATGGACGGATGAATTTGGGGCCTGGAACTTTATATGGAGCTATTAAGACGATGCTAGAAAAAAGATGGATTCAAGCCGTTGAAACAGAAGCAGACAGCCGAAAAAAGGAATATGAAGTGACACTCATCGGTAAACAAGTCGTGCAGAATGAAATGGAACGGTTGCAAGAGCTCGTGAAGAATGGCAAACACATAACAAGGGGTGAGTAGGTTGGAGATAACGAAACTAAGACTTTTCATCAATTATGAAAAAGAAGAGCAATGGCTGAACAAAATGGCTGCCGAGGGACTAAATCTCAGCAGTTATAAATTTGGACGCTATACTTTCGAGGAAGGACCTCCAGGAGAATATATCTACAGGCTCGAATTATTGAAAGGCGAGCCAACAGATGAACAATCTAGAGATTACTTAGCCTTTATGGAAGATTACGGAGTCGAATGTGTGGATACCTACATGAACTGGGCATTTTTCCGAAAAAAATCAACAGAAGGTCCGTTTGAAATTTATTCGGATTTCGATTCTATAATTGGTCATTATAAGAGAGTCACTTATTTATTGGGTACTGTTGGAGTGGTAAACCTTTTCATTGCATTGTTTAATGTTACTTTATCGCAATATAATATGTATCTATCTATTGTAAACTTTATCATCTTTGTTCTCTTCATACCGATTCTCCTGTCGTATATACGGAAAATTAATGATTTGAAAAAAGAACAGGCTCTCTATGAAAAATAAACTTCCGTTCAAAAAACCAACTACTTTAGAAATAATAGTTGGTTTCTTTATATTATGGAATTCTGACATTTTAATCACACTTAAGCTCAATACATATTAAACGAGTGAACCTCCCGATTTACTATATTTAATAATCCCTTCAGCACTGCGATAGGCTAGAGCTGCTACCGTTCCAGTAGGATTGTAACCGCCATTATGTGGAAAATTCCCTGCCCCTATTACAAACAAGTTCTCTGCATCCCAATGTTGTAAAAATGGATTTACTACACTATTTTCTGGACTAGCCCCCATAATAGTCCCACCCGTATTATGAGTCGTCTGATAACCTACAATATCATAATCAGTTATTGGCGCTTTTCCTTCTACCGTTTTTGCTCCCATTTCCTTCATGATATTTACAGTTTTTTCTGTAATAAACTTATGCAATGCTCTATCCTGATCTGTAAAATTATAGGTCATTTGTAAGAGTGGAAGACCATAGACATCCTTATATTTAGTGTCTAGGGATAGATAGTTCTCCTTATGGGGCATCGATGCACCCTGAGTTCCGATTGATAAAGACCGTGTATAATTGTAGATAGAATTTTTCTTAAACTCTGCTCCCCAAGTTGGTGTCCCTTGTTGTATTGGATTTGTTTCAATAGGTCTATATCCAGTTTGAGTTATGGAAATACTACCACCATGTATAAAATCTAAGTCGCTATGATCAAAATTATCTGCGTTAAAGTCATCAATTGTCATTCCAAGGGCTCCAGCCCCCATAAAGGTGTTCATTTGTTCTTCAAAGTATCCATTTGCACCAGGTAATATTTGATAACAATAATTTTTACCAAGCGTACCCTTTCCAGTTTCTGGGTCATATTGTTCACCAATATTAGATACCATAAGTAACTTGGCGTTATTCATAACGTAGCTTGCTAAAACAACTACTTCAGCTTCTTGGATAAACTCTTCTCCAGACTCAGTGTCCAAATACTTTACACCAGACACCTTATTTCCACTTTTTATGACCTCTACAACATTTGCATGAAACTTTGTCTCAAAATTACCGGTTTTGGTTGCGGTCGGAATAACGGTTATTTCGGGCGATGTTTTTGCTCCATATTCACAGCCAAATCGTTCACAAAAACCACAGTATTGACAAGCATTTATGACTTCTCCATCGGGATTTGTGTAGGGTTCTGATAAATTAGCAGATGGGAGCATAAAAGGCGAATATCCTAGTGATTTAGTTGCGCCTTCAAATTTCTTCAAAATAGGAGTTCTTTTCATAGGAGGAGTAGGGAAATCCTGCGCTCTCTTCCCCCAAAAAGGATTTTTATCTTCCCCAGAAATTCCAGCGGTCTGATCATATTTATAGAAATAAGGTTCCAATTCATCATAGGTAACGCCCCAGTCTTGAAGTAAATAATCACTAGATAATTTATTGGGACCATATTTTTCATCTGTCATCGTTTTAATTTGAAAATCATATGGATAAAATCTCCATGTATGTCCATTCCAATGTGTTCCCGAACCCCCAAGCCCATCACCGAGTAGGAATGAGCTCATCTGTCTCATAGGTAATGCAGGCATTTTTCGATTATTTCGAATGGTAATCGTCTCTTTTGCTACGTCCTGCATTAATTCGTAACGAATAGCATATCGATATTCGTCATGTATTTGCTGAAAGTCCTCTGTACCGCGTTTCCTTCCTCTTTCTAAACCAATTACCTTCAAACCAGCTTTTGCACATTCAGCTGCGATGATTCCTCCGGTCCAACCCAAACCAACGACAACCACGTCAACTTTTGCTAATGTTGTAGCCATAAATTTTATCCCTCTACTTTCCTTTACATTCCACCAAGTGGTTGTGGCTCAATTTTTTGGAACTTTTCCTTATCAATTACGTTAATATAGGACATTTGGTGACCAGGAAACTCTTTCATCTTCCAGCCATCCATATTTCGATTTCCACCATACATTGGATCTGCATAAGCACCCTCCAATGTCGCCGTGCGAATTAGACGGAAGAAAAATGCGGAAGTAACTCCTGTCATGGGAATTTCATCATTTTGAAAAGCTGTTAATATTTCATCCATTTGCTCTGCTTCTATACTAGAAAACCCTTTTTTAAATCGTTTGTTCGCTTCTTCATCCAATACGGCAATTCCCTGTCTAAAAATAGACGCTCTTGTCAATCGACTCTGATAACCTTGAGTTTTAGCACCTACAGCAAACGGTCCTTGCATGTATTCTTTCGTATTACTTCCATATTGTCCCGCCAGCTGGCGATCAATAAAATAAGGGACGCCTAATTCTATTGCCCCCGGCCCTATATCATCCTTTGGAAAGATACGTTCCGTTGCATTCGAGATTACATTAAATTCTCTTTGATTTTGAAAGAACTGAAATCCCCCATTAGTGCCCATTTCATGATTAGTATTGCCTGTATCAGATACATGCTGATCATCCTTATCGACATTTAACCCAACTAACCCACCTATTAACCCGCCACCTATTAATGCACCAGTTGCAATTCCTGTCGTTTTAAGAAAGTCTCTTCTTGAATAGTTTTTTGGTTTTTCTGTCATTTGCATTGACTCCTTCAAGATAATGTTCTTACTAGGAACTTCTTACAAAAGGATATACAAATCTATCTATTTCTAATCAGTTGATACGGAGTTAGTTCTAAAAATTTTTCAAAACATAAATGAGTCTAATGACCATACTTTTCAATGCAACAAAAAACCGGACAAAAAGATGCCCGGTCCTTGAAGCCCCGCAGGAACCTTTGAAAGGGACAAAGGCTAAGAGCGCCACATCGCGATCGCAACGCCTTCGTGACCAACATCCTGTTAGCCCGAGGAGATTGAAGCCGTGCCCACGGAAATCAATAGGATGATTCATTTTTTAGAGTTCTGTAAAACCAGTGTTCATACTGTATTTTTATATACTTTTTTAATCCTCAAAAAAGCTATTAGCTCTCCATTAAGAGCTAATAGCTTTTGTCATTTTGTATTGATAATTTGTTCCAAATCTTTGCTTATGTGAATGGATTTTAGTTTCTTTTCTTTTAAATACAGATGTGAACCCATACCACCTAAATAGAATGTAGTTTGTTCCTGTTCACTTGCAAATTGATCGAGTCGCCGGATTAGTTTAGAATCCTTTTCAAAAGGCAGTGTGGTTGACGCTGACAGCAACACTATTTTAGGCTTTAACTTTTGGACTAGTGATTCTATTGCACCTGGAGCTGGCGAAGCACCTATTAACACAGTTTTCCAACCCCTCAGCATGAACTGAAGCAATACGATATGCATGGGTAGCTCATGATGTTCATCCGGTAAACAAGCACCAATAACTAACGGCGCATCATCCCTTATCTGAAACGTTTTTCTTATTTGTATCAAGTAGTCACGAACACTCATACTAGATACTGCCTCTTGGTACTCATCCCACTCATCTCTTTCCCATCTGCCCCCTACTTCATGCAGGAAAGGAATAATCACTTTACTTATAAATACTTCTAACCCTAATTGATGGTAGGCTTGCTGTAATATGAGGTTTAGTTCAACCTCGTCACAATGACTGCCCTTTTCGAGTAACTGAATCACATAATCGTTAAAATTTCTGAATTCCGGTTGATCTGCTATAAAAAAAGATTCTACATTTTCAGGTTCTTTTTTTATCATTTCTACCGCTTGTTTAATAGAAAACCCTTTTTCTGAAAGTGTCTTTACTTTTAATAGTGCATTTACATCCTTTTCTCTATATACTCTATATCCATTTTCTAATCGTTCAGGTTGTACAATTTCATAACGTTCTTCCCATTTACGGATAACTTGTTTAGACAAACCAGTGACATCTGAAACCTGCTGAATCGTAAATATTCCAGTACTACGTGTTTGACTCATATACGTTACCCCCTCTCATTGACACTAATTAATATCCATTAATAATGTTGGTATGCTACATTATATTTAAAAATAGTATAACATTCAACATACGAACATTATACAATCATTTGACGAAGATGGTTTAGATTTTTTTGATAGGATGTGATAAAAAGTGAAGTTAAACGATAAATTTTTCTTAAAAGTTACACTAGATGGGATTATTACAGGCTTAGCATTAACTTTATTTTTCAAAGCTATTCAACTCGGGACTGGCTATAAGGTCTATACATTACTTTTGAACGTTGATTATTTACCAATATTAAAAGGGTTTAAATTTCCAGAAATAGTGGAAGTTCTATTTCATTTAATAGTGTCCATAGCACTTGCCGTAATTTTAGTACTGATAATACAACAGCTTCAAATAATATCTAACATTAAAATTATCGCCATATGTATGCTAACTTGCTTCATCATTGGGGCTCTCTACTTTCCAACAACTCTTTTATCAGATAGAACTCCACCCATTACTAGTATTCCATCACTAGTTTATTGGATAATAGGACATCTTTTGTATGGTTTCATTCTGGGTGTTTTATTGTCAAACAAGCACTCGAGCAGATAACCTCGTGCATAATGAGGTTATTTTTTATTTTGTATAATTAATTTAATAAAGATTATACAAACATTAGACGACAGGATTTTTTTATGTTATGCTTCTATTATCAAATTCACTAACAGGATGTGACCTTATGTTTTTAGCATGGAATGAAATTAAAAAGAATAAGCTTCGCTTTACATTAATCATGGGAGTACTGATGTTAGTATCCTATTTAGTATTTTTCTTATCAGGGTTAGCAACAGGATTAGCTAGCTTAAATAGAGAAGCGGTAGACAAATGGGATGCAACTGCAATTGTTCTAACCGAAGAATCAGATAAAAGTTTACCGCAATCTTCTCTTACCAATGAGGAAGTTGATGCTTTTAAAGACAACGAAACTGCTATTCTAGGACAATTAAATGCAATTGCCACAAATGGCGATGCCAAACAAAATATTTCTTTATTTGGTATAGATCCCGAGGAATTTATCATGCCTGATGTAACAGAAGGAGAAAAATTTGCAGGAATCAATGAAGTAATTGCAAGCGATACCCTAAAAGAAGATGGATTTGAACTAGGCGACGAACTTGAACTATCTTCTACTGAAGAAAAATTAACGATTGTAGGTTTTACAGATAGTGCACGTTTCAACGCTGCTCCAGTTCTTTACGGCGAATTAGCTACTTTCCAAAAAGTTAAGTTTGGCGAAGGTGTCGCAGAAGATGAAACACAAATAAATGGGATTGTTATTCGTGGAGATGACTTGTCTTCTATCACTACCTCCAATGAAGATTTGGAAGTAATTGAAGTAGAAACATTTATAGAAAACCTACCAGGATATACAGAGCAAGCCTTAACATTGAACTTTATGATCTATTTCTTGTTTGCTATTTCTTCTGTCATTGTAGCAATCTTTCTATATGTATTAACAGTTCAAAAGATTAGTATGTTCGGAGTTATGAAAGCACAAGGTATTTCTAACGGCTATTTATCTCGTTCCGTAATTGCACAAACATTTTTATTGGCATTCATTGGGGTAGTTGTTGGTTTTGCTCTAACACTCATTTCAGGTGCATTCTTACCAGCTGCAGTTCCTGTATCCTTTGATATTCCAACTATGATTATTTACGGGGTTATCCTAATAATCGTTGCTATCCTTGGAGCTGTATTCTCGGTGTTAACAATCGTAAAAATTGATCCGCTTAAAGCGATAGGAGGTTAATAATTTGGCTATTTTAGAACTTAATAACGTAAAAAAATCGTTCGGCACTGGACATAAACAAGTGGACGCTTTAAAAGAAACAAACTTTTCCGCTGAGGCCGGCGAGTTAATAGCAGTCATTGGTCCTTCAGGATCAGGTAAAAGTACTTTTTTAACGATTGCAGGAGGACTACAAACTCCTACAAGTGGTGGTATTTTAGTAAATAATCAGGATCTTGCTGATTTAAATGAAAAACAACGATCAAAAATTAGACTAAAAGAAATTGGATTTATCTTGCAAGCATCAAATCTTATACCTTTTTTAAATGTCGATAATCAAATGAAACTATTAGATAATGTAAAAAAAGATAATATGACAAAAGATGAATTGAATGCTTTATACGAAAATCTTGGCATTAAAGATTTACGAAAAAAATACCCTGCTGATTTATCTGGTGGGGAACGCCAACGTGTTGCAATCGCTAAAGCCTTATATAGCAAACCTTCCATACTCCTAGCAGATGAGCCTACTGCTTCGTTAGATTCTGAGAAAGCTTATGAAGTAATGGAACTATTAAAAAAAGAAACGAAACAAAATAAAACTACAACAATCGTCGTGACCCATGATACTCGCCTAATTGAGTATTGTGACAAAGTTTATGAAATGACTGATGGTGTACTAGAATTGAAGGAAAAACCTTCAAAAAATTAATATAATTTGAACCCTACGAATTTATGTTTAAACTCGTAGGTTTTTTTGTTTTCCGTCATTTGTGATATATTGTATACATGTTTTCTCACAATTTTATTAAAAATTATGATATCATAAAACATAAAATTTCATTTGCGTTAGGAGTGCTCGTATTGAAAGTTCAACCATCTACAAAAATGTCCTTATTTGAAAAAGCGATTTTTGGTGATTTGAAAGCCGCTGCAGCTGTCAAGCAAGCTCAAGGCTTTGAATTATATGACTTAAGCTTAGGTAGTCCTGACCTTCCACCAGATGAACGTGTAAGAAAAGTATTGTCAGATTTAAGCTATGCAACTGATACATATGGTTATATGCTTTCGGGAACTACACGCTTTAATGAGGCCGTTGCAGATTATTATAAACGTCGCTCCAATGTTGTATTGGATCCAAAGACACAGATTGTTCAAACGATGGGTTCACAAGAAGGACTTGTCCATCTTCCAATTGCCTTTTGTGATGTAGGTGATATTATCCTTACAACAAATCCGGGTTATGTAGCCTATGATGCAGGTATAAAACTTGCTGGTGCTGCACCCTATTATATGGAGTTATTAGAAGAAAACAGGTTTTTACCTGATTTAGATGCAATACCCGAAGAAATTGCGATGAAGGCAAAACTAATGATATTAAATTTACCTGGAAACCCAGTTCCGGCTATGCCTGATCCTATTTTCTTTGAAAAAGTCGTTGCCTTTGCCAATAAATACAATGTAATTATTCTACACGATGCGGCTTATTCAGAATTCTATTTTACCGGAGATTCACCAAGTAGCTTCCTATCTACACCAGGAGCCTTAGAAGTAGGGATGGAGATTAACTCTTTATCAAAATCCTTTAGCCTAGCTGGTACACGAATTGCTTATATTGCTGGAAATGCAGAGATGATCGATATTATGAAGCAGCTAAAGTCTAATTTAGATTTTGGGATTTACGGTCCGATTCAAGAAGCTGGTATTGTTGCCTTAAACCATGCAGAGGAAATAACAGATCATTTACGCAAGGTATTTTCAGAAAGACACGATTTCCTCAAAAATGCATTAACTGATCTTGGCTGGAAAGTTGCTCCTTCTACTGGTGGAATGTTTGTTTGGGCAAAATATCCATATGAGATGAATGACAAGGATTTCGTCTTTGAAGTAATTGATCAAACCGGTGTAGTGATGGTACCAGGAACCGTTTTCGGATCCGCTGGAGCAGGTTATGTTCGCGTTGCATTAGTACAGGATATTGATGTATTGCGACAAGCAGTGGAACAATTGAAGAAGTTAAAAGTACTTACTATTTGCTAAATATTATAGTTAAAAAGCAATCTCTAGTCTATTTCTGGACTAAAGACTGCTTTTTAATTGGAGCGATTAAAACCGACTAGATTTTTACCAGCATTTTTAGCATCATACATAGCCCTGTCAGCTTCTCTAAAAACTGATGTAGTTGTAGATCCGTTTAAAGAGGATAACGCAATCCCAATACTCGCAGTAATATTCAATACGTGACCATTGATTGACCATGGAGCAATGATCGCTTGCTGAATACCTTCTGCTTTTTCCACGATCTGATCTTCCTTATGAATATTCGCTATTAAAGCGATAAACTCATCTCCCCCTAGCCTTGCTACAAAGTCTAGAGGATCTAATGCGCTACTCAACCTATTAGCCAATTCTTGAATAACATCGTCTCCAGTTTCATGTCCAAAATTATCGTTGATTTGTTTAAATTCATCAATGTCAATAAGGATAACTGCAAAGACTTCACCTGTTTTTTCTTCTAGTTCTATAACTTCCTGAAGTCTACTTTTGAAAAAACGTCTGTTAGGTAGCCCTGTTAAAGAATCATGGTAGGCAAAATATTGTAATTTTTCTTCATTCTCTTTTTGTAACGAAATATCACGTGCAATTAATAGCATATATTTAAACTTTCCGTTTTCAGAGAATACTGGAGTGCCATTTATTTCCGTCCAAATCCACCCTTTCTTTAAATGCATTGCTTTTAGCTGGACTTTGTATGGATTTTTGTTATGAATTGATTCGTTGAAAAGTTTTTCCAAATTCGCTATGTCATCCGGATGTATATTATAAAAAGAGTGCTTCTCCCCAACTTGTTGGTTGTCATATTCAAATATTTCTTTACTAGAAGGTGAAACATATAAGTACTCCTGCTTATCATTCATTAAAAAAATTACGTCTTGTATATTTTCTGCTATAATTTGAAATTTTTCTTCACTATCAATATATTTACTAGCAAGTTTATCTAGTTCTCTCATATCTTTTATCACAACGAAAATACCTGTTCGACTTCCTTTTAACATAATGGGAGTTAGCTTCACTAGGCATCCAATCGGAGACCCTAATTTGTCCAAAAAATTAAAACGATAATCTCTCAGTTCCCCACTCAACGCTAGCGTAAAACATTCTTTTGCATCTTCTTGGTCTTTTGGTTCTACAAAGTCGATAAAGATGTTGCCTATCAGTTCCTCCACAGAATAACCACTCAATTGTTGCAACGCTAGATTTCCACTAATAATATATCCTTCCAAATCAAGCTTAAATATAGCATCAGGATTATTATCGAACAAAGATCTATATTCGGATTCTGTCGCTGTTAACTGATTTCGGCTTTTTTCATTTTCTATTTCAGAATTCGTAAGCGCTTTCATCAATGATAACTGTTCCTTCCCCATGTTCATTCACCTCATTTAACTTAAGTAGTTTATTATTTATATTTAAACATACACGACCAAGCTTTGCGAGTAAAAAAAAGACCAAAAGTGAACTAGACAGGAATCTGCCTAGTTATCTCTTAGTCCATCTTCCTTACCAGTAGGATGTACAAGTGCAAACCTTTCCCAGCGCCTACTTTTCCATCTGAAGAACATAATTGTAGCGCGAGTCCATTCATCTGCAGCTATTGCTAGCCAAACACCAACTAAACCTAAATCCAGTACAAAAACCAAAAAGTATCCTAAAGGCAAACTCATCAATACCATAGACAAGGCTCCTATAAATACCGGGAAAGTTGCATCCCCTGCAGCGCGTAAGGAATTGATAATGACAATATTTAACGTACGTCCGGTTTCTAATAGAAAACTTAGTAATAATACAGATGCACCTATCTCAATAATTTCCTTATTGTCTGTGAATAGTCCCATTAAAGGATAACGTAGAATTATTACGACCGTTACCATTGTTACCGTAAAAATTATAGCCCACTTCAGACTAAACCATACCGATTTATATGCTTCGTCTTTTTCATTTGCCCCTACAAATCGTCCGACAATAATAGCAGTTCCCATTCCAATTGCAATAGCAAATAAGTAAGTGAACATCGATATATTCACAGCGTATTGCCTTGCCGCCAATGATTCAGCTCCTAAATAGGTAACATAGTATAAGAATACGATTTGACAGCCTTGGTATAAAATCTGTTCAAATGCAGAAGGAAGACCAATCCGTAAAATCTTTGTCACATATTCTTTAGTTAGAGTAAAGTAATAATGAACCTTCACACGATACTCCATCACCTGATAAAGCAGCCAGAAGAATACTAGCATTGCTATAAAACGACTTAGAACGGATGAAATAGCTGCACCTTGAACCCCTAACTCTGGAAATCCAAATTTCCCAAAAATCAACGCATAGTTCCCAATTACGTGGAAAATATTCATCCCAAGCGAAACAAACATTGTCTGTTTTGTATACCCGTGTACACGGATAATAGCTGCCAGTGCATTAATAATCGCCTGTAAAAAAATAGCCCCGCCGACAATCGTCAAATATTGATGCGCATGAACTAACACATCTCCTTGCAGATTCATAGCAATCATCATACGCTTTGAGAAGAGAATAAACCCAATACTTAGGACGACTCCCACACATAAGTTTAATGTCACTGCTAAACCTGAAATCTTCGATGCCTCTTCAAATCGTTTCGAACCTAGATACTGAGAGACGACAATTGCTGCTCCATTTCCGACAACTTCTAAAACTAAGATAGCTATATGAATATACTGATTTGCCGCTCCTACTCCTGATACCGCATCATCTGAAAGCGCACTGAGCATAAATGTATCCGCAATCCCCATTAACATAAACAAAAATACTTCTAAAAATATGGGCCAAGTCAATGTGAACAAATTTAACTTTTCGCCTAAATTGTTTTTTTTAGTGACTATCACTGTAATTCCTTCTTTATCATGATATTTTCAATAAGAAGAATCTTACCATAGAAAATGTATTTTTCCTATAGGTTAATAGGGAAATGAAAACACGTTTGACTATTGGAGCGGCAGTCAAACGTGCACTTTATGCTATTCTATTTCTACATGCTTATGAATGTATTCCTTGATCTCTGGAATAGATAACTCTATTTCATATGTCATAAGGTTATCCTTCACATATGCTAGCTTGTTTCGCTCCACAGCATCGGATTGAATGTGTAATACATTATCTATATACAATATTCCTTCATTAGTAATCATTCGGTCATGGTCACTCAACAAGCCCTGTTCGTTTAGTATCCTTTGAATGCTAGTCAAATTATCTCCTAGTGCTGTTGTTAAAACTTCCCCTAGCTCATTTGCATTTTCATCATTTTTCTCTAAGAAGTTACAAACATAATACGCGAGAAGTATTTGTTCCTTTTCCGCTAATTTCCCCATTATTTCTCCCCATTTCATCTTTTTACCTATTATTCCTTTTTTCTATACTGTTTAAACATAAAAAGTTAAATGGAGTCTAGCAGGATTTTGTGGTTTATTCAGAAACGACTTTTGCGATGTCTTCTTTTATCGATTCCGGGCTATCAGTTGGTGCATATCTTTTTATAATTTTACCGTTTTTATCGACAAGAAATTTAGTGAAATTCCATTTAATACTTTTCGATAAGATGCCTTTACTGTTCGTAGTTAAATATTGGAAAAGTGGGTGTGCCTCTTTGCCATTCAGCTTAGTCATTTCATGCATAGGGAAGGTTACCCCATAGCTCATTCGACATGCTTGCTCGGCCTCTTCTGCGTTACTTAACTCTTGTTTAAATTGGTTCGAAGGGAAACCTAATACAACAAGACCATCTTCTTTATACTCGCTATATATTTTTTCAAGACCATCAAATTGACCGCTTAGTCCACATTTAGTTGCTGTGTTTACGATAAGCATCGGCTTTCCCTTATACTCATTTAATTCGTATTCTTGGCCATCGGATTTTTTCACTTTAATATCATAAATACTCATACTTCTCATTCCTCCAGTTCATTTAGAAATAGGTTTAACTCTTTTAAATTGGCCATTAAAGTCTCTGAGTTTATATCTAAATAATTGCAGCTTGTAATTTTATTGATAATTGCTTGTTCGATTAGTTTCTCTTCTTTTATAGCCTTTTCGGTCAAAGAAATAACGAATGCTCGTTTATCTTTATCAGATTGTTGTTTGTTAAGCCACCCATTGCCGATCATCCGGTTGATAATAGGATTTAACGTTCCAATACCAAGTCCTAATTTGTTTCCGATGTCCTTTACCAACAAGTTATTCTGTTCCCATAGCGTAAGTAATACTAGATATTGCGAGAATGTTAAATGGAATGGCTCCAAAGTTCGTGCATACAACTTGGAAAAATTACTAGACGCCTTGTAAACCTCAAAGCATAGCTGTTGTTCCAATTTGGAAGGATTGTTCATAAAAATCACACCTAAAAATTAATTTATTTTACGATTATTTCTACATCTATTGAGTTCTTAACTGCTTTAGAATAAGGGCAATATTCATGCGCCTTTTGTACATATTTTTCTTTTAAATCATCGTCTATTCCGAAAATCTCGACTTCTAGCTTAGCAGCTAATTTCACCCCACCGTTTTCTTTGTCGGTGATCAATGAAATAGTAGCAGTAACTTCGCTTTTCTCTACTTTTACTTTATCATGTTCCAACACAAGTTCCAATGCACTATTAAAGCAAGAGCTGTAGCCTGCAGCGAAAAGCTGTTCTGGGTTTGATGCAGTAGTTGCTTCTCCACCTAATGCTTGTGGTTTAGCAATGTCCAAATAAAATATATTGTCTAATGAATGTCCCTCACCTTGTCGCCCACCTGTGTTTACAATTGTTGTTTCGTATAACGTTTTCATAATATAATCCCCCCTACCGTTTTAATCGTGTACGATCTAATTAATAGAATAAACTATATCGCACACGATGTAAAATGATAAGCATTAGAAAAGTCGGGGAAAAGGACGTCCGCTCCTTTAAAAATAATAATGTAGATATGCCATTGATTTCCGCTCCGATCGGACGCTTTCCGAGGGCACGGCTTCAGCCCGCGCTATTCCCACTGGAGACGCCGCTCTGCGCTCCAATCAACTAGACCCACTTTATATGATTGGATAATTCGCTATAAAACTACCTAAATATATGTGTTTTATCTTGAAATTAGTAAGAATGACAGTGATTCCTATCAAAGTAAATCCACTTTTTTTCTTTTCTAATAAAATAGTATCCCTAACCAAGCGGACAGTTTTATCCCTACATTAACTTGGATTACTCTTATAATCTAAGCGAAAGTCTATGCAATATCTTAAAGTTTAGTACTACTCACTTAATTGATTGGAGTGTAAGGTGGCGACTTCTGCGGGATGAGTGAGACAGATGAGATATCACAGCGACGCGCTAGCAACGGTGATAGCTCATCACTCACCCCGCGGAGGCCCACAGGATGTGGGTTATGCAATCGTTGCCGCAGGACGCGGCGAACTTAGATTGCCTTCCCTTTGAGACGCGGCGCACTTAGCCTTTGTACCCCACCTGGAACGGAAATCACTGGCAGTATTTATCCATTCCTTAAAGTTCTGGAAAAACAGAGTTCATGCTGTATTTTTATATACTTGCTTATCTATAAAAAAGTGTATGTAATTTTCAATAGAAAACCATACACACTTTTTACTTAAGACCCTATAAACAACGCACACTGACTAATTGCGATAAAAAATGCTACATTATTTATAGGAGAATTATCATTCACTTCAAGTTGAATTTTAAACACCTCAGCAAGATCTGCTTTCCACCTTGCAATTTCGTTGTCCATATAGACATATTTAGACCAATCTTCCATTTCTTTTTCCAATTTAATCTGTAAATAACCATCTGAAATGAGTAAATCTGGAACGAGCTCTTTCCACTTGTCATACGCAACTATGTATTTCTTCTCATCAACATAGTCAAAAGCTTCAAAATACACTTTTCCTTTACGGGATACTTTTTTACACCTGCATAGTAACTCATCATTTGTATTGTAAACGTTATACCAAACAAAGTAGCGATAATCCAACGTTTTATCTAATCGCTTCTTAATACTATTGGAATAATACCGTTGAAATATATAAACAATTTCCGCTTCCTCGTTAAAAACATAGGTTTTCGGAGTCTCCGCAATATTAATAGGTTGTTCGTATGTATAGATAGCCAATTTCATCCCTCCTGTAAAAAATATTACATAAACCGACTAAATTATTTCCCGGGAAACGAATTTTCACTACTCTTTCATGTTTTAATGGGTTTCGTCCAATTAATACTTCCCGGAAAATAGGAATGTCAAAAACTAGACTCGTTAGTATTGTCTAGTTTTTTTGTATTTTACTTTTAGGATACCTTTTCATTTGCTGCAGGATAAATAAAAACACTCCAACGAGCACTAGAATTCCTCCAACAATTTGCCAGCCTACCAGTCGCTCTCCTAAGAAAATAGCAGCAAGGATAGTTGCCCCTACCGGCTCTCCTAAAATACTCATAGATATCGTTGTGGCAGTTACATAATTCATCAACCAATTGTTAATCAAGTGAGAAATTGTCGGCACAATTGCTAACAACACAAAAATTCCCCATTCTTTTGAATCATACCCTCCCATTGCAACGCCTGTCAGCAAATTATAAACAACGAGTGCGATGGCGGCAAACCCAAAAACAGTGAAACTATAAATCCAATGTGAAACCTTTCTCACCGCTTTTTGCCCAATTAATAAATAACCGACAACCGCAATAACACTGAGAAATGAAAGAATATCTCCAAGAATTGCATTTCTACTCAATCCAAAATCTCCCCATCCAACCATCACTGCTCCTATAACTGCAATACCCATTGTCATCAGTGCCGATTTTGTTGTTCTCTCTTTAAATAAAATGACACCACCAATTAAGGCGATTATAGGTTGGAGTGCAAGAATGATTGTTGAACTGGCAACTGTTGTCAATTTTAAAGAACCAAACCAGAGGGCAAAATGCAGTGCTAAAAATAGACCTGCGACAAATAGCAGTAGCCATTCTTTGTTTGCAATTTTTTTAAACTCTGCCCGTTTAAACCACACGACTGGCAGTAATAACAGGGTTGCTAAAATCATTCGATACATGCTTAATATAGTAGCGGGTGCATGAGACCACTTCACAAAAATGGCCGCAAACGAAATCGCTATAATGGAAATGATTAATGGTAATACAATTGATTTGGATGTATTTGCTTGATTCACTTATTTACCCCGTTCTATTAATTTTCTAGCTTATAAACTAATCTTAATATACTGGATATAGCTTAAAATTGGAAATACAAATAACTTCTCATCTATTGATAAGAAGTTTTAGGACTGATCTCTTTTCCACTTTCTATATCTATCATAAGTTCTTTTACCACCTGTGTAACCGATTAAAGCAATAGCTAGTGCTATTCCCGTTAACGCTGTAATAAGTGCTATCCATTCAAAAAAGGAATATCCAGGCACCTTAGCCCAATCTGTTTTCCCCTTCCAATCGTCAATAACCAGGTTCATCCCATAAATACCAGAAACCACCGTAAAAATAGTAAGCATAAATAACAATGAATTATGTCGTTTGTTCGATTGGTTGTCTTGAGCACGGTATAGGTCATTTACAGTTTGGTTCACTTCATTGAAAAGATCTTGTAGACGGAATACTTCTCGTAACTGCTGCGTTAGCTCTTTTCCTTCCGCTCTAGCAGAAACCTCTTCAAAATAATAGCGTGAATAGAATTTTGATATGAGTTCTATTAACTCCTCCACATATCTTTTATCCTTCGCCCAACTAACTTCACTATGCTCATAAGAAACCTTTAACAGCATAATTTTATAGTAATAATGAAGCATTAAATTATAATAATGCACACTCATAAATTGAGAAGTCTCTTCCTTTAATTTATCTTTTTTCTTATTAGTAAGAGTTGCCTGCGTATGCTCTGATGAAATGGTATATGTATACGGTGCCCAACGATCATGAATACGTCTTTGAACATATCGCTTTACAAAATCGGAATTAGAGCTGGAGATAAATTCCTTTCCATTTGTATCCTTTCCATCTAAATGCGCCAAACGAAACAAATGATCATCTGTAATTTCAGATTTTTCATTGGCAATTAAATATAGAGAACTATGCATTCGCTCATCTTCAAAATAAGGAAGACTCCCATAATAACCAGCTAACTTTTCATCGTGGATGATAAACGGTTTTAAAGGCTTACATAAAAAATCAAACACGAGCTCGTTTGTGGTTTCGAACACTATATTTTTATGGTGAATTTTAGAACCTTTATCGAAAGCAAGCTTAGGCTCGAGCACTCGAAAATGAGCGATGTGGTCTAATATGTTCGTCAATGTCTCCTGATCTTGATCCATTGCAGCACGTATGGTGATAATACCTATTCCAAAAGGACATAAAGTAATATCCACACTGTTAATGATAAAGTTGAGTTTATGGTCATTCACTTCATATGTAAAGAATTCTTCTACTACTTTGGAATAACGCAAAAACCCTCTATTATTTGTATGAATAGGGAATAATTTATCCTCAATGAACGGCAAAAAGAACTGATCTAATTCCTCATGTGCGATTTTTATATTATCTCCATAATATTTGTCTTGTAGTTCTTCTTTGTCTAAAGTGAAAAAGGTGAATTGATGCTTTTCTAGCTCTTCCATAAGTTCTTTCCGATCTTTCTCTCGAAAAGAAAATGGAAATAGATAGGTCATATATGCATCAGTCACAACCAAAGGCCGAATCACTAAACTATCCATTGCATTCACCTACTTTATGTATTATTCTTATTTACCTTATTTGTACGATTCATAAACCCAAAAATACAGTCATTCCTAAAGTGGACTGGACTTTAGGAATGACTGTATTAGAAGCTAATTATTACTTAAGGTTATTATTGTTGTTGTTATTGTTGTTTCGGTTATTATTTCGTTCGTTTTGGTTGTTTTTTTTGTTTTGTTCGTTTTGGTTTTGCTTGTTTAAATTGTCAAAGTTGAAATCCTCACCGAACTCAGCTGGATTATTTTGGTTGTTGTTATTGCGGTTATTATTGTTGTTATTATTATTTCGGTTATTATTGTTTCCCATGACTGCTCACCTCCTTGACCATATTAGAATGGTTCAAATGGTGAATTATATACTTAATCTTTTAACTTTTTATTAATGTTTTTCTCTTTTCCCTGATTAGTTAGAGAATTGATATCCACCTCTTTTGCAAATTCAGCTTGCAGGTTCGTTCGATTGTAATAATACCTTGCATTTTTATCGGGGATAGATTGACTCGGTTCGATGTGCATATATCGGTGTAAAAAGAATTCTCCTACCATCAATAACAATGCAGAGCTAAAAGCGGCTGCCCCTAGAGCTACCGGTTGCTTGTATATATAAGATCCCAAAAAGCAAATAACCACAAGAGCAATGACAAAATCACTTATTGTTGCCCACACATTCCCTATTTTAGGTAATAAAAAGACATCTCCTACATATCCCACTACCGTAAGAACCACACTAGTAATGAGCATGTCTGAAATAGATACATCATAAAAAACACTTAAAGCAACCCATAACACCGCAGTTATCATGACAAACTTCATTAAAAAAGCTTTCATATATATGCGTTTTCAACCCCTTCCTATAAAGATTTATCTTTTTTTAGTTGAAGTTTGTGCTTTAGACTGTTGTCTTGCAAACCATTCATTTAGTTCACGATAACTCATGCCTGCATTTGCATTTAATCGTTTAACTTCCTCAATATCTGTTCCAACTACAGTAAATTTTTTATCATTATTTATAGTAAACGCTTCCTTTCCATTAATGAATATAGGGCTACTTTTTTTGTACCATTGATAAAACAGTATTGAAACTAGCCCTACTTCCACAGTGTCCCCACCGTAGTACATAATCATGCTACCTAGTTCTGCTTGATCTTTTGCAACCCCAATTGGAGGATTAGCATAAATATATTTAGATAAGACCGAATGACCTGCTAAAGCAAAAAGAAAGACAACTGAACGATATAAATAACTTTTTCTTATAGGTGTCAAATCAACATAAATGATGGAAATTGTAAATACATACCCAGCTAGGAAAATATGGACATGAATAATTACATATAGGAGCATATTTTCGTGCATCATAGGAAACAAATCGGTTGTGTAAAGCATCCACAAGCCACCAACATTTAATAGGGATGCAATAATAGGGTGCTGAACAAAATGAAGAGGACGACTACGTAAAATTGCAGTTAGCCTCCTTGCGATATGTACATTAATCGTTCGCAATAAAAGCGTTATTGGGGCACCTAATGCCATTAAAAGCGGCGCGACCATTCCCAGTAATACATGGCCAATCATATGAGCAGAAAAATTCGTGTGCGCTAAATTTGAAATAGGACCAATTAGCGAAAGTATTGCACATAGGATTCCGAAGCTCCACACAACAATTCGGTACACTGGCCATGACCTTTTCTTTCGATTGGACAGACCTACTGCCACTAGATAAAAAACGAATAACAATATAAAGGGAAACGCTATTAAAATCTGGAGACTAGCTGCTGAATAGTGGTCGTGAGTATGCACCTGAAAGTCAGCCCCCTCGTTCATGGTTTGTCTGATAGATCAAAATAGCTCCAACCAGAATCATTAAAGCAGCTAAAATATTCCACCCTAAATCATATGGGAGAATGTCAACACCGTAACGGATTTGATGTAAACGCATCCATTTATGTTGAATGATTCCGTCATACAGTTGAAAAACACCTGCACCCAAAAGGATTCCACCGACCCATCTTTTCAACCAAAATGCATGCCGTCTATGAAGGTCTGCTAGTAGAAATGATGCTCCAATCGTAGCTATAAAGCTAAACGCATGAAAAAGCCCATCCGATACAAGTCCAATATCAGTTGTTGATTTATCGTAAAAGTGATGCCAGTGAAGAAGCTGATGGAAAGCTACTTCGTCTATAAATGCCACAATTCCAAGTCCAAACAAAATGCCAGTCCACATATTCTGTTTGGCATATGCTCTTTTATGTGGGTTTTGCTTATAATCAGTGGAAGCATACATGGAAGTCGTCATTAATAACACCCTTTCTAAGTCAGCTTCTCCTTTTGAGAAAGGATTTAAACAGCGATATAACCACGATATAAATATACTTAATAAAAAAACAACCGAAATAGTTTCAGTTGTTTTCCTTCGATTTGGATTAAACTATGCTTCCAACGTATTTCAAGTTATCTACTGATTGTTCATCCGCCTTGCCATCTAAAATATATTCGACATCTTGTAGTGTTTGGGATAGTGAAACCTCTTGTCCGGCTTGGCCTGTAATGGACTCAGCAACATAAAAAGGTTGTGTAAAATAGGCTTCTAATCTTTCTCCACGTTCGTAAGTTTCCAATTCATTACTTCGAATTTTATCTAATCCGTGGACAACAACCAATGACCGAAGCTCTTTATACCGTCTAAGTAATTTCTGCGCTCGCTGCCTTAAGTTAAAGTGACGTTGATCCACGTCCACTCCTTCTAAAAGGGAAGAAGTAGAGTATATAGGTTGAATTGCAGGATATAAATGACGCGCTGCAAGGTCTGCATCCAATTGCCAAACAGTTTCTAACGGACCAAAAGGAATATCCTCATCCACGACTTCTCCAGAAAGGTCCAATAGTATAGTGGTGACGTTTTTAATTCCCTCAGTAATCATTTTTTCCTGGAGATCTAATAACTGACCAGAAACTACATAACTCTTATCTGTTATCAACAGGATATCCCCAGAAATTTCGGATAACTTTGAAAATGTCTCTTCGATGGATTCTGTTAAATAATTCGCAAACCCAGTAATACCATCTGTTTCAAGTTCATCTCTACGTTTTTGAGGAAATAAAAATACCGTCGTATAAATACTATCCTTAAACCTGTGCATAAGTTCTGCAAGAATAACTAACTGCCCCATTCCAGGTCGTGCAACTAAACCCGTAGTCCCCTCTTTCACTAATGGTGCAAAAAAATCTAATGCTTTAATTTTTGTTTCAATCATATTCAGCTTCTCCCCCCGTATGATTAATTCATCCACTGTACAATTAGCTAAAGAAGCTAGACCTACAAGGGTCCTAACCTCCGCTTTTCCCAAATCAATTTTTCCAGTACATAAATTCGAGACAGTCGCCGGTCTAATCCCTATAGATTTCGCAGCTGTCGTCAAATTGGGCACCTTCCTTCTTAATAATGCAACATTCAATCGTATATCTTCCATACTACCCCTCCTTCGTTACTTTTAATAGTAAATTAAATTACTCCTAAAAGCAATTAATTTACTTTGTAAAGTAATTATTTTTACTCCTAAAAAATAAATACCAGGTAAATCAACAATGTTAGTTGTTAATTTACCTGGTATTTTTTTATTTTTTTACTGCGCTTAAAGATTTATTTAATAAATATAAAACAGCTTCCGTAAATTGCCCCGGTGCCACTCGTGACATCTCATCAATTGTTTTATATTGAATTTGATGAAACTGTGGATGTTTTTCAAGACCCGGTAAAATACTATTCAATATTCCTCTAGCTTTAGAGTCCATCAGAATATCCGAGAAAGAGGTATTAATAGAAAATACATCATCTGTGATTGCCACTTCTTCTATTTGTAGATTAGAAGTGTTAGGCATTACAAACCAATCTGTTACCGAGTAAATGTCTACTTCTATAGGAGGTGCTGCAACAGGCTCTTCTTGCACAGATGAAGCTTTAACTTCATTTTCAGGAGCTTTTTCTGTTTCCGGAATCACTTCTGTCTTAGGTGCTGGCGTTGATTGTACTTCATCGGCAGGAGTTGTTTCTGGAAGCACTATTTGGGAAGGTACAGGTGTAGTTGCAGGCATTGGGACTGGTACCAACTTTAACTGAGCAGCTTGGCCATCCAATTGAGCTTTTGCATTTTCTAAAATGATATCTATGTTTTTCATAACCGCAGCTTGTTGCTCACTACTATCAATGGTCATACCTGCTTTTATGTTATTAGCATATTCTTGTAACGCTGTAATGCGAGTTTGTTTTTGAGTTGCTGTAAATTCAGCCAATTGTTTTTCAGCTAATTGCATCTCCGCATTTAATTGCCCTTTCAATTGTCCCATCAAAGCTTTTCTTTCGGTATTAATAGCTTGATCTATTTCTTTTATGGACTCATCTTGTTTTTTAGAAAACCATTTCGCCATTAGTTGTTGAACATCTACGTCAGCTAAAGCAGTTTTTACGCCACTTCCTAGAGTGATACTTAGTAATAGAGCTACAACTATAATCATTACTTTTTTTAAAGATTGCGTTTTTTTATATTTCTCAACTCTACTTAGCATTCTGATTCCTCCAATTCGAAGAATAAGAACCCCAGAGTGAGGTTCTTATTGAGTTTTGTTCATGGTTATTAAATACCATCTACTATCTTTTTCATCTCGTCTTTAGCATTTTTTTCTAATTTGTCAGCTTCGTTCTTAATAAAGCCGTATTGTAAAGCAAGATGTTTGTTTGTTCTATTATTAATATCTTTAATAAGACCATTTATTCTTGTATCAATTAAACCTGTAAGTTCTTTAGTCGTTTTAGTTGCATTAGAATCTAGCTCAGTTTGAAGTTTATTTTTCGCATCCTCAATTGCTTTTTTCAACTCACCTACAGCAACAGCAGTCTTATCATCTAATTCTTTTTTTAATACTTTACGCGCTTCTGATCCAGCAGCATCGGTATGTTTCAGCATTTCTGCATCTGCATGTTTCCATGCCTCATCGGCAGCTCCATTAATCTTAGCACTCGCATCTGCAGATATCTTACTAAATTGGGTAGCCATATAACCTTCTATATTTGCTTTTTCTTTATTAATTGCATCTATATGCTCTTTCTTTTGAGTATCAATATTATTTCCTTTTTCATTAATTTGAGTTGCTCCTTCCGCATTAAGCTTCTTGGTAGCATCCCCTTTAAGGCTCACAACATGTTGGTCAAATCCCTCAAACTTGTCTTTTTGATATCCTGTATAGTTGGTTTCAACCGTTGCGGAAGATTTTCCAAATTGTACGTCATACCAAGCTTTTATTTTTGTTCCTGCATCAGATGCTCCAAATGCTACTCCTGAACCTGCAAATAATGTTACTGCTACCGTTCCTGCGATTACTTTACCTTTAACTGTTTTCAACATATGAATATCCCCTTAGAATTATAGTTTTTTATGAATGAGTCCTACTTACCAAATACTTCTGTTAACACTTCATCGATGTCCTGATCAGTTTCTTTTTCAATTGCTTCATTGTCAATGTAATCATCGATTTTTTCTTCCTTTAGCTCAGTAACTACTTCGTCCAACTGGCTTTTAGTTTCCTGTTGATACTCTTCGATACTAGCCTTTGAGTCTTTTATCTGCTTTTCAATTGCCTCTTGAATTGTAGTTTGATAACTTTCAAATGTTTTCATTATGAAAGTATTTACATCTTCAAAGGTTTTTTCTACTTTAGCTAAACTAGCTTTTCCTTCACTTTCCTTCTGGAACGATTGACCATACCATTTAGAAAGGGAGGTTCGTGGCAAGCCACTGGCGTAAATGGTACTGGATCCTAGTAGAATACAAAACACTAAAATAATTCCTACAACTTTTTTCATTGTTTACAACCCCTTTCGCGCTGCCCACAACCACTATATCCATTTACCTGATTTCTTATACCCATAATGCTACAAAAAATTACCTCCTTGTAGTTCCTTAGAATATTTTTCCTTTCACTTCTCATCGATAGTTAATTAGTTAGTGACAGAAGATTAACATAATTATACTTTTGCTAAATTTGCGGACAACGGATTCTTCATAACTTCTACTTTTTCTACAAACAAAGTCATAACTTCTGTAGTTTTGACTTATTATAGGGGCATAAAGTTACACATAAGCACTTTTTTAATTCAAAATATTATAACAATTGATACTATTTACTTAACAGGCATTAAAAAAATGCACCAAAGTTGCAAGGTGCATTTCCTTATACCTATTTAATTACAATTCTATTTATTCAATCTCCATATAACAACCTTCCAGTTTAAGACCACAATTTACCAACGACTCAATTATAAGTAAAACCCATAGAAAATAATTTCAATTCCACTTTTTTAAATATTATCGATGCATATCATGTTCACTAGATAAAGTTTCCTTCTATAAAAATGTAATATCCCATTAAAATTTGGTCCATATCGCTTTTGTATAAGCCAGTTTAAGTCCTGCTCGTTCCATATTCCGATGACTTCCACTTCCGTATGCAGCCTCACTAGTTAGGTGCCTCACTCCTTTTTTCATAGCGATTTCAACACGTTTTTGAAGCAATTCAGACTGTACTCCCATATTCCGATAAGCAGGTAAAGTTGCAGCTGCTGCTAAAGTTGCAAGCTCTCCCTGCACATATAGAACCGCAATACCTACCGGAACCTCCTGCTTGTATGCAACGAAAAATTCCCAGCCCGGAACTTCAAATAGAACTTCATTGTTTTGCTTGATCCCATCTTGAATAAAGGCGGGAAGTCCAAATGCAGCCACGTAAATTGAAGCAAATAAATCAAATTCATCTTTCTTTAGAGAACGAATTTCCACAGAGGGTGGTATGCTCGCCTTTAGGTCTTCTACTTCTCCTATAAAAGATGCATGAAAGCCAGATTGATAAAACCCTAGTTCAGCTAGTTTTCTAAATAATACTTCTGAACTGTTCGGAGGAGTAATCTCGACACGAAAATTAATTGAAAGATTCTCATAGAAACGAAAGATTTCTTCTATATGTGAGAGATCCTGTTCATTCAATCCTCGAACGGTATTAAAGGCTGGACCTGGAATATGTTTAACAGCAAAAGCACGGGTTGTGCCCTTCACTAATTCGTGGACCCCCATTGGATTTCCTTCGATGGATTGAATTACATTTAATCTAGAGGCTAATGTTTGTATTTCTGCCTGCTCTAATTTGTTTAAGTTCATTCTAATCCCCCATGAAGTTTAATAAGTTCTAATGCCCTTTGCGTCGAATTGATAAGTGATTCATCTCCTTTTCGCACCCTCAGATCCATTGCTTTTCGGAAACACTCATTTGCCGCACTCATTTCTTCTAGCTCTAAAAGGCATTTTCCTTTATGCTGAAAAGCAAAGTCTAAAAGCTGTGAATGTTCTTCTATAGCACATTGATCTATCACAGCATTAAATGTACTCAATGCCTGTTGGTGTTGCTCCGCATATTTCAAAGCCTCCCCCAATCGAATAAGATTAACTATCTGTTTATTTCCTTCACTTAATTCAACTGCTTTAGTAAGAGCTTCAATCGCTGATTTCGCTTCGCCTTTGATCCTGTACAAGTTTCCTATAGTGCCGTATAGAAATATTAACTCCTCCGTTTTAGACCAATTCTTACATTCGAAAATTGCTCTTTCAAAATTGATAATTACCCTTTGTAATGCATCCTCATTGGAGCACTTTTCCCGAAGAAAATTGTTTTCATCAAAATAAATGAATGACTGAAGTGACACGAGCTTTTTCTTTAAATCATCTATTTTCAAGATTTCCCCCATTCCATTAAAAGGTGATTATCTTCTAAACCTTTTACAACTCGAAACCCACATTTTTCATAGCATTTTATAGCCTGTAAGTTAGTGCCATTAACATCCAGCATCACTTTATTGACGCCTAGTCTGGAATTCAAATACTTTAACAAACCACTAATCATCTGAGTCCCGATCCCTTTTCCCCATAACCCGGTTTCTCCGATAAATTGGTCGATTCCATAGATAGACTCTTCCACAGGATACCCGTATACCTTTAGTTGTTCTTTTGGAATTTCATAATATTATATAAAACCAATCGGTGCTCCACGATATTCCACGATACAAACCTTCACGTAATGCTCCTTATTAAGTTTTGGACCATATTTGGCAATGACTTGTTCTAATGTTAGCCTCGGACCATAAAACTCTAGAACTAAGTCATTATTTAGCCATTTCGCCATGTAAGGATAATCTCTTTCGCTCATTAATCTAATACTCAAATCACTTTTATGAATCATACTCTCCCACCTTTATTTGCTATAAAAATTCGGAATATCGGAATGTATATAAAAGCCCTTCTTTAATAATTTGCCATTATCAAACCTTCCGTACCTTCTCTCCGACTATTGTTTATTTCCTTCAGAATTCCCTTCAGCATTTTTTCATCAGTTACTTCCTGTAATTCTTCTGAACCCATGCATTGAATAGTCACTTTTTCCAACTCTTCCGTGATAAGAGTATTTTGGCTACTACATGAACCGCGGAAGTTGAAAAAAAGAAATACCTTTTTAGATGAAAACACTTTGCCACCTCCAGACCCTATAATTATCTTACACTTTCGAATATTTCCTATTATCATTCATTTCTGTTAGAATATTATTCATACAATAGCTAGTAGAACGAGTCTAAAGGGGTGCATGTCATGAATCAAAAAAGGTATCGCAGACGAAATACGATGGCATTTACGGTATTGGCATATTTCACGTTATTTGCAGGTGTTATCATGTTCAGCATTGGGCTTTATAATGCAGATAATTTGCAGCTTAATGAAAAAGGATATTATATCGCAGTCATGATTTTGGTTGCAGTTGGAGCAATTCTCACACAAAAAGTTACACGGGACAACGCTGAAGATAACGATATTATTGCTGAGCAAGAACAAGAACGGCAAATGAGCGGCAACCGAATTCCATCAAGCACGAAAGAATCATAATATAGCCTTAAATCCTGTCGTTATTTAAGCAGGATTTTTTTAATGATCCATTTTGTTTATGTATATAACGCCCTTCACTTTCTCTAGTACAAAAATATCTGGATTTTTCATCTGTTGCCACCCGGCAAACCCAAAAGTTGAATCATAGTGATTAATGAGTAGAGACAAGATATTCCCGTGAGAAACAATTCCTACATGCTGCATCTGCTTTTTCTCAAATACCTCCTCCAAGACTTTTCGTATACGTATTAATGCATCATTACTAGACTCTCCTCCTGAAAATGTTAAGTCTCTCTCAATAAATGTTTTTTCCAATTGTTCCAACCAATCCTCCATAGGATCAGCACTAAGTACTCGTTCTTGCAAATTTTCATCAATGGTAATGGGAATTCCTTTACTTTCCGAAAAAGGTTCAACAGTTTGCAACGCTCTTTTATATGGACTCGAAATAATATGATCTACGTGTAATTTCTCTAATATAGAGACGAGTTCTAAAGCCTTCTCTCTTCCTTCATTTGTTAACTCTGCTAGTGGCTCTTGCCCTGTTGCTTTACAATGTCGAATTAAGTATATTTTCTTTTCAATCATCTACTCTTCGCCCCCTCTGTTATAAATTCGCCATTTCTACTTTTACTCCTGTTGAATATATGAATTTTCAGAACAATTGTATATAATTAGATTTAAGTAAATTTTGAGGAGTGATTATAATGAAGAACATTCTACAGGTGATTGAGAAGTAAAGGGTTATTCACTTTCTCTTTTCAATCCAATATACCTATATAATACATCAGGATGAAAAGAGGAATAATTTTGTACCAAGACAATGAATTAGTTATCAGACCTATAAAGAGTGAGGACTTAACTAGACTATGGGAGTTAATGTGCAAGGATGAAAAACCAGAGTGGAAAAAATGGGATGCCCCTTACTATGAATATAAATCAGTACCATATGATAAATTTATGGAGAAGGCAGATTCATATATTGATCGAGAAAATTTCTGGGGAATCGAAGTTGACGGTGTGTTGAGAGGAATTGTTTCATACTATTGGGAGCATGAACCTTCCAACTGGTTGGAAATGGGCATTGGATTTCATGAAGCAGGAACTTGGGGAAAAGGATTAGGGACACGGGCTTTAAACCTTTGGATGAATCACTTATTTACTACACTCCCCCTTGTCCGAGTTGGCTATACAACTTGGTCAGGTAATCATCGAATGATTCGAGTCGGTGAAAAACTAGGAATGTCAATGGAAGCTCGTATCCGAAAAGTACGTTACTTTAACGGGAATTACTATGATTCAATTCGTATGGGGATATTAAGAGAAGAATGGGACAGCTTTACACACAACAATTAATCCAAATTGTGTCAAGCATTACAATATAATTCGTATCTACACATTTTTTCTAAGTAGAGCAGGACATTTATTGATATACTACTAAAATAACAATCAAATATGTAGGTGAATTCAGTATGCTGTCCTTTATTTTAACCGTAAAAAGGTTTCTTGAAGCTTTAGTGAAGGGTTTCAAAAACCCTATGTTCTTGTCACTCTTTACCACGTTATTTCTCATCATTCTTTCTGGTACACTCTTCTACACAAAAAAAGAGGGCTGGGGTGTCATTGACGCTATATACTTCTGTGTTGTAAGCCTTATACCAACGGGCGTAAATACAAATTTATCTCCTGTTACCAATTTAGGTAAAATATTCACAATGCTTTACTTGGTTGTAGGTACAGGAGTCATGTTTATAACACTACTTACTTTAGGAAAAACAATGATCAATACAAAAGCATTAGAAGAAAGAAAAACAGAGGGAAAAAAGAAACTTAATGAGTATAGGAAGAAAAATAACTAAATGAGTATCAATACCAAGGGCGTTCAATGAAACTCCTTGGTATTTTTCTTTTAATTATTTTAATTTATTTAAACGTAAAGGAGAACTCTTCTCTTACAACGAACTTATAATATAGAAGAATAATTAGGAGGAACATTATGATGTATGAAGCAATAGACCACCTTGGTAGAAAAGTGACTATTCCTCCGTCACCTAAACGGATTATTTCGATATGTCCAGCCATTACAGAAACACTTTTCTCTCTAGGCTTAGAAAAAGAAATAGTTGGTCGAACTAAATATTGCATTTTTCCAAAAGGGACAGTTGAAAAAGTCCCGGTTGTGGGTGGTACAAAGGAAGTCAATCTTGACAAGATAAAAGAGCTACAGCCAGATCTTATTTTTGCAGAGAAAGAGGAAAATACCAAAGAAATAGTAGAGGAACTAGAAAAAATAGCACCCGTTTTTGTCCTTGAAGTAAAGTCCATACAAGATGCCTATAGACTCATCACTACATTAGGAGAGGTGACAAAAAATACGGAGACTGCACACCTCCTTTTAACTTCCTGCCAAAAATCCTTCCAATCCATAACAGGTAAAGAAAACGGAAAAGCGGCTTATGTTATTTGGCGAAAGCCTTATATGGTCGTTGGTGGTGCAACTTATATATGTGATGTGCTACATACTATGGGCTTTCAAAATCCTTTTACTCACGAAGACTCGAGATATCCCGTTATAACAAGAGAACAGTTAGCGAACGCTAAACTTGATAAACTATTCCTTGCTTCTGAACCATTTCCATTCCAGCAAAAACATCTAACTGAGTTCCAATCATTTCTTCCCCATACAGAAATAAAATTAGTTGATGGCGAAATGTTTTGGTATGGCTCTAGAATGCTTGTAGCCGGGGAGTATTTAGCAGAATTGGCCATTGACTAAGAAAAACCACTGGTGCTAAAAGCAATGCATCCCAGTTAAATGTAGACAGGGCTTGGCAAATGTCAATTATGCTAAATATAAGCCTGTACTTGAAGAATTTTTTAATCATTCCTTATACTAAAGCTAAAAGTCCAGCTTCCGTTTATATCGGCAACTGGACTTCTATAGTTTTAGTACAAATTTTTATTTATTGTTGACCAGGTAGCGTAATATGACAGTGTTTCCTTCAATTTCATAAGAAAACGCCAACCAATATAGTCCTTTTTCTTCATTTGAAAGGTCTACTATAAATTCTTCTGGATGATCATCCAATCCATTTACGTCTACTTCTTTCATTTCTTGGTTAATCGTGTGGCTATACGCAACTAAATAGGGCTTAACCTTCTTACCATTTAACCCTATTACTATATTTTCCACTTCTACGACTGAACCTTTTATTGCTCCCATTTCGACAAATTGTGTATCAACAATCAATTTAGTTAAATTACTCAACTCTTTTAATGGAGAGAAATCAGTTATTTCATTTCCTTTAATACTTAAACTTTCTAGATTTTTAGCGTATTCTAATCCTTCTAGAGAACGCACTCTTTGAGATTCGATTGTTAGGTTTGTGAGTTTATACATGTCACCAAGCGTGATATCGCCTTTTAACCCTAATACACTTTTAATGGAATTACTTAAATAGTTTTCTTTAATGGTGATCACTTGAGTTAAATCGACTTTTATTAAACCTGCTTTTGCTACTTCTAATACTTCTAATGCTTCATCTACTTCAATTTGTATAGCATTTGTATTTGCTAATACTTTTTTCGCTTTTTCTATAGCTGTTTGGAGATCTCTCACGCTAGCCTCCGTATATTCACCTATCACCATTGCCTCAGCAGCTTCCAAGACAGATACTAAATCAGCCGTATATACTCTATCAGCATTTGCATAATGTAATTTAGCATTTCCCCATGTTGCATGGTCAGAACCATTTCCATTACCGCCATCAGTGACGACTAATTTTAATTCCTTTGCTCCAGCAAGATTCACTTCAATGAATTTTTGAGGAACTTTAGATGTCATTAACCCACTATCGAATTGCTTTACACCATCTACGTATACTTGGAATACAACAGAGCCTATGCTGTTGTACATTTGACGATCTACCCCAACAAATGAAGAAAAGTAAGATGCATCTTTATCTTTTAAATCATAAACGATTGTCGAATTAGAATGTGCCCCAATACCTTTTTCATAGACTACTTCACTACCGTCCTCGTTTGTTAATCTTAAACTATTTTTACTAGTTGCTTTATCTTTTATAGGTGTTGTATAGCTGTTTTGAGTCGACTTCCAATCATAATTGGAAAGGTACTCGTAATCTTCCATATTTACTACAGCGATTGTTCTTTTTTCTGTAACTGTATTCCCGTCACTATCTGTTACAGTGTAGAAAAGCTCATAGTGACCAGCTTTGTTAAAGTTTACATTATCAACACCTGTTACTTCTACTTGAGATGTTAAGTCGCCATCTTCCGTATCTGTAGCTGAGTATTTCCCTTTAACATCAATTGGTTGTCCAACTTGGGTTGCTTTAGATTGAACGGTAATTACTGGTTCGCTAGAGCTTTTTGTAAACTTAGCATCTGCCCATACTGTATGATCAGCAGTATTCCCATTAGTTCCGGCATCAGTTGTTATAAGTTTTACTTCTTTTCCACCGGCTATTGGAATTTTAACAAATTCACTTCCTGTAGTTGATCCAACCACATTACTCACATATTTATTTTCTCCGTCAACCCACACTTCAAATCTCGCAGATGATGAACTTTGTCCCCTAACGGCTTGATCGATGCCAATATAACTTTCAAAGAAATCAAAGCCTTTTCCGTCGATATTATACACCACTTCTGACTTAGCATGTGCGCCGATTCCTTTAGCATATGTTGTTTCTAGCCCTTGTCGAAGAAGTCCAATCGTTCCACCAGAAGGCGATTTGTCTTTCTGATACCCTCCCCAAGCTATGCTCGTGGAAACAGGGTTTATATCAGAAGCATACTCGAAATCACTGGTTACTGTAACTTGAGTCGTTTTTGTTTCAGTAACGTCGTTATTGTTCACTGTATAAACAATCTCATAATTCCCTTTTTTAGTTACATTCACATTTGATTTAATCGTAACATCTTCTGTAATATTATTTCCTTGATAGTCAACTACTTTTACATAATCCATTGGATCAAATGGTTGATTTATTTTAATTGTCAACTGATCTTCGACGGAAATAGTAGGTTTAAATGTCTTTATTTCCACACTTTTTAAGCTATTTAGTTTTTTATCATATGCAATTACTTCATAGATATAGTTTTCGTTCACCTGGACGTTTTGATCGATAAACATTGTATTAGAAGTAAAACCTATCAATGTTCCGTTGCGAATAATTTCGTATCCTAGTAAATTATTTTTATTTGTTGTTTCTATACCAAGTATTAACGTATTCGTTTTGTTTGCTTCGTTACGAGTGATGTTCACATTGACTGAAGCATCTGCAGTAAAGCCATCACCTTCATAGCCTAGTACACTATTATTTAAATACCAGATTTTTTTAGGAGCAGGATATTGACTTACTTCTTCTTTTGTTTCATCGCTTACCGTAAAACCATGTCTCGCAAAATAACTACTTAAATCCATATTTAATACTTCAGAAGAAAATTGAATTAAGTACTGTTGTTTCGAATGATCACCGTTCGTTAGGGATACTGATCTATCGCGATAGTATTTATTTAATTCGGCCCAATAGCCAGGATAAGCTAATTCAAGTTGCCAAAACGCACCAAGTCTTTCTTGTAAAGATAGATTGTCCATAACAGACTTGTTTTCTTCTACTAAATAACTATACATTTTTTCAAATGGAATTCGGTTGTCGATAGAATTATAAGTTACGGACATAGCCATGGATACCATATTATTTGTCACTTCGCCATATTCCCTTACACCAACAGCCATCCGATGGCCAATTTCGTGCGTTAATCCCCAGCCGGGATATGTTGTACTAAAGTCACTAAACATGAAAGGAACAGTACCTCTTTGTATACCTGTATGGTTCCCAGCGGCATACATTGCGCCATATGGTTGCATCAACCGTATGTTTTCTCTAATGTATTTTGGGTCATGAGTTTCACTGATTCCATCCAATCCAGAGAAGTCAAACACCTTACTAATCCAGGAATCATAACCATTTACTGTTTTCATCGGGTCCATATTTTTCGTAATGTATTGGTTATAAGCCTCTAAAGCTGTACCGGTAAAGATTATACGATCACTCACGATTTCTACTACATCGATTAAATCACGTTCTTTTACATCTGGATGTGCCGCTACGTCCAAACTTAACCGATTATTATAGTTCGTTAAAAATGATTTAAATTCTTCTGGGTTTGTCTCCTTTGTGAAAATAGGGAATCTTTCTCCCCCTTCAATTCTTATGACTGGTGCTTTCTTTTGTTGTTCAGGTGTATAGGGATTTACGATATAGACTGGCCCTCCCTGCGTAACATTTCCTGTGTATATGGTTGGAACAGTAAATTCATTTTTACCTGGTTTTAAATTGACAGAGCTTGCCCACGCATTCCAGCTACCTTCCTGTTGTGAGAAGACTAATTGCGGTAATGGTCCACTAGCATCTGCGTCGACATATACAGTAATTTTTTCACCAGCTTTAGCTGCGATTCCTGTTGGCTGATTATTTGATCCATAGGTCATTTTCAATTTCTGTTGAGCATGACTGACCATATTACCGTGCTGTTCTGCTTCGATTATTCTTCCTCCAGTAGATAACTCGCCATTTACAATCTTTTTAGCTAGCTCAAAACTTTCTTTGTAAGTTTCATATAAAGGATGTGAATTTGCTTCTTCTTCTAGTTTACTGATTTGATTTAACGTAAGGTATTCGTTCGTAACGGCACTCTTTGTCTCATCAGTGAAAATACTGTTTACCTTATTTTGGACCACATCTTCTTTATAGAAAGCTAATTCTGATAATGTTGCCCAGTTTTGATTTGATTTTTTGAACTTGAACTTAATACGCTTAAATGTAGTAGGTTCAAATTTAGCTTCTATTAAGCCAGCTTCCATGTGGTGTTGACCAGTTGCCAACAGCTGATATGTATCGCCTTGTGAGGTTGGAGAAGCATATATTTCGAATTCCTCCGCGAACCCTTTACGATCAGATGCTCTCGCTCCATACATAACACGATCTAATGTAACTAACTCTTTAAATGTTACTTCTACTTCATTTGAGAATGTAGATGTATTACCTTTATTTGTTTCCCAATATGTATCTAACTTACCATCAACAGCGTTTCCGATTACAGAGCTGCTATAATGACCTGCATTGTTTTGAATACTTTGGATATTATCGTAGTCCATTCTAAAAAGCTCGGAGTACTTTGTATTCGCATAATGACTGAATGTTTGGGTAGCTGCTGTAGTTGCTTCTATCTTTTGTGTGTTTAATACATATTTAGCATTTTCTATACCTTCTTTAAACTGTTCATATAAAGGATGAGATTTGACATCGTCTTCGAACTGATTTAACTTTTCTACCGTATTGAAATCTGCGGATACTTGGTTTTTACTGCTATCCGTAAATAATCTAGCCATTTGATCTGCTAAAGCGTCTTCTTTATAGAATCTAACTTCTGCTGCAAATGGTCTATCTGTATAAGCTTTTTTAAACCTAAACTTTATTCTTTTAAAATTTGTTGGCTCGAATTTAAATTCTACAAAATCACTAGTTTTTACTGCCGTTCCACTAGCAACTAGTTGGAATGTTTCGCCATCACTTGTCTCAGATGCATAAATCTCAAATTCTTCTGGAAAGCCTTTTTGATTTACTGATCTTGCTAAAAAACCTATTCTATCTAGTACTTCCGCTTCCTCTAATTCAAATATCAGCTCATTTGTAAACGTATCACTATTGCTTTTATTCGTTTCCCAATGTGTGTTCGGCTGATCATCTAATATGTATTCTAGCTTCGTCCCTGAATAGCTTCCTGCATTTGTAGTAATCTCTTTTACATTCGAATTAGGCATTCTGTAAACTTTATCATATGCCGCTTCAAACTTTGTTCCATATGCTGTTAATTTTGATACTTTTGCTGTTGCGTTAACCTTCCCTTCTATTGTTGTATTCACTACACTTTGAACTGGTAGCTCTTGGGCTAACACATTAAATGGAACACTTGCAATGTTAATAGCCATAGCTGCTGCTGTTGCAATTGACAATACCTTTTTCAAAAACATTACCTCCTAAAGATTTTATAATTTGAAGAATCAATCTAAAAAAAATACAATGAATACTCTAAAAATGATATATGGAAAATTATTAAAATCAAGCTACATTTTAGTAAAAATAATAATAAGAATCACAATAAGCTCATATGTATCATATTGTATTTATATATACATTACTTATTACACTTTTTTCAATAATACAGAACCAAGACTTTAGAATCATTTAATCTAAATTACTTTTTCTTTTGAATTTGACTAGGTATTAAACCTAAAAATTAAAAGACTTAAGTCCATATGTAATCGGACTTAAGTCTTTTAAAATTACTTGATTATTAGTTTTGAAAACGAACTGCCATCTTCTTTAATTGCCAGTCATAAATAAAGTTACCGAAAGGGATAAATGCAACCGCCAAAGCTAGCAAAGACCATATAATATTCCACCTTAATCGAATTTGGGCATATAAAATGACAAGCACATACGAAACAAAAATAAAACCATGTATTGAGCCAGCTATTGAAACTGCTATTGGTATATCCATCCAATACTTCAGGGGCATGGCAATAAACAGAAGGACTACCAAGGATATCCCATCTAAAATACCTGCAATTCTTAATTGTCCAAATGTGTTTTTAATCATATGTTTATACCTACAATTCTTTATTTATATCTTTTTCACAAATTCCGATTTTAGTTTCATCGCACCGAACCCATCAATTTTACAATCGATATTATGATCTCCTTCTACTATACGGATACTTTTTACCTTTGTGCCTTGTTTTAATGTAGAAGAACTTCCCTTTACCTTTAAGTCTTTAATGACTGTTACAGCATCCCCGTCATTTAAGACATTTCCATTTGAGTCTTTTACAATTTGTTGTTCCTCATTACTATCACTTACTACCTGTTGTGACCATTCATGTGCACATTCTGGGCAAACAAATTTACTTCCATCTTCATATGTATATTCTGAATTACATTTTGGGCAATTTGGTAAAGCTGCCATACATTATCCCTCCATTCACTTATTAGTCTCCATTCTAATGTATTGATTGTCTTCATTCAACCTCTTACTGGATGTATTTGTATTTAGATGTTTACCACATTATTCCTATGGGTATCTATTCTTTAAGACTATAACGGTAGGAGTGAAATTAAATGGAAGAAGAAAAACGTGTAGAAGTGCATCGTGAAGAGAGAAGCGATTCAGGTATGGTTGGAGCCACTTTCATCAAATATGCCGCATATTTAATCATATTCTTTGGTGTTCTTTGGTTCTTAATCTCCTATGTATTCCCGATGTTTTAATAAAAAAAGCGATATCTCCATGAAATGTAAAATGGAAATATCGCTTTTCTTATTGTTATTAATAACGTTCATAAAGTCTCGTGAAAGACTCCATGAACGCCTATTAATAAATTATTAAACTAATTGTTTAGAAAGTTTTGCAGCAACTGCTTTTACTTTTTCTAAGCCTTCTGCAACAATTGCTTCTGTCTGATCTGGTGCTGCAGCATGTCCTTCAATGATAACTTCGTCAGCAATTTGCATACCGAAAACGCCACCTAATACATTTTTCATGTAGTTAACTGCCATTTCCATTGGTGCTGCTTCTGGTGAAGAATAAATACCACCACGAGCATTTAAAATAACTGCTTTTTTGTCCGTTAATAATTGAACTGCTTGACCATTTTCGTCATATTTGAAAGAGAACCCAGCTTGGTAAATATAATCGATAAACACTTGTAACGGTGCTGGAATTGTTAAATTCCAAAGTGGGAATGCAAATACTACTACATCAGCAGCAGTTATTGCGTCCATTGCTTTTTGTTTAGCAGCTACTAAACGAGCTTCTAATTCTGTTAACTCTAATCCATCTGCTAATTTACCGAATGCATTAAAAAGGTCTTGTCCAATAAAAGGCATGTCTTCTGCAAACACATCATAAGTTGTTACGTTTGCTTCTTCTAAGTTTTCCATAAATGTATCGTACATTCTGCTAGAAATACCTTCTGCAGAAGGGCGGTTGTTTGCTTTAACTACTAAAATATTCATTAATAATTCCTCCAATGTTTTTATTACATTGGTAATCATAACAACATATTATACTACTTTCAATTACTTTGAATTCGAAACGAATACAACTACGATATTAGTGTCACTAACTTTTCACAATTCCATTTAGTTTAGTAGTTTAATCTTCCCCGTGTTGCAAAAATAATGATGATTGCCGGAATAGTACATAAAATCATCCCTAAAAAAGATAAACCTGGTTGGATTTCATATAGATATCCCCCCAAAAAAGTTAGAATAGCTGTGCTTAAACTTAAAGCTAAACCCGAATAAACACCTTGCGCATTGGCAATTTGCTCCTTCGGTAATGACATTGTTAAATAACGAATAAAAGCGATATGTGCAACTCCAAAAGAAAGTGCATGCAGTGCCTGAGAAATAATGAACATTCCGACGTTAGGGAATAAATAAATTATACCCCAGCGGAGGGTTGACCCGGCCCCTGCTACCAATAATAACGAGGATGGCCTCCATTTAGACAAAAAGCTATCTGCTTTCATGAAATACAAAATCTCAAATATGACCGCAATATTAATAATCATACCAATATAGAAAGGATTAACACCTAATTCCTGCAAATAAATATATCCGTAATTATAATAAGCTGCATGCGCACCTTGAAGTAAAAAAACGACAATGAGCACAACCGGAAATGTTTTTACTTTCCAAAGTTCTTTCATCGAAAGCTTCTGTTTTCTATCTACTGCAGAGGGCGTTGTAAGTAATGCTGGTGGTGTCGGCATGAACTGCTTGACCAATAAGAATAATAATCCTACAATCATACTCCAAAGAATGGCTTGCTCTCCCCAAACTCCTGTTAACATACTTATAATAAGAACCGCAATAACAAATCCAATCGATCCATAAGAACGACTTTTACCGTAATGGACCTTTCCTTGTCGGACAAGGGTTGAAGCCCCACTTTCAATAGCCGGCATCAATGTCGGATATACTAAGCTAAATAATAACGTGATCAGTAGCAATGACATACTAGAAGTTGCTGGAATATAAAGAATAGCTGCAAGTAGGGCCAATATAGTAAAGGTAATAATTATTTTTTTGTTACTCATATATTTAGACATGAAAGGAAATACAAACATGGTTGCTACCGCACGCGCAACTAATCCAAATGCCATAATCATACTTGCATCAGCTACAGTTAAATTCTTTGCTTGCACTAACCAACCTGTCCAGTATGGTAAAAAGATTCCCCATGTAAAAAAGAAGACAAAAAAGCTCTGCGAAAGCCAGCGTTGATTGTTTACCATCCTCTAATCCCTCCATTTACTAGATTGAATAATAACATGAGTCAAACTATAATAATAGGAGATATCTCATGTTTTTAAAGGAGAATGCAAAAATTTGAAGAAGATTAAAGGCCCACAACGAGGATATTATATGGATAACTATACCATTCAATCATTATTCTCCTTTGATATTTCTCCGTATGTAGAGGTTTTTGAATTCGAAAAAGGCGATTTTATTATTCAAGAAGGAAATAAGCCTGAGTACCTTTTTTATATGGTGGAAGGCAAGGCAAAGTTATATGTCACTCACAAAAACGGTAAGATTTCGTTAATAAACTTTTTAACTCCTCCAATATTTATGGGAGAAATCGAGCTTTTAAATGAAGAAAGATATTCGAAAAGCATTCAAACTAGTTCCAAATCCATTTGCATTGCAATTGCAATAGAACAATGCAAAGAAAAATTATTAGCAGATGCTCACTTTCTAAGATATTTATGCGTATTTTTGAGCAATAAATCAACAGTACATTCCGCCAAATATACAAAGCATCAAGCGTATCCATTAGAAAACAAACTAGCAGAATTCATACTCTTGTCCTCACACCAAAATATATACAAAGAAAAGCACACAGAAATTAGCGATTATTTTGGCGTATCCTATCGCCATTTACTTCATACATTCGCCCAATTATCTGAAGCGGGTGTTATCGAAAAAATGAATATGGGTTACAAAATATTAGACAAGCAAAAGCTTCAAGCATTAGCCGACGAGATTAAATAATAAATAATAATAAACATTAAAAACACCTTGAAACGATTGTCTAATCGCATCAAGGTGGTCATTTTCATTATTAAGAAGACTATTTAGCAGTGTATTTTTTTATAGCAGGTAAAATTTCATTGCCGATAAGTTCAATATTATTCATCAGTTTGTCGAATGGCACGCCGCCAAAATCCATTTGTCCTATATATCGTTGATGCCCAAATAATTCATGCTGATAAAGAATTTTTTCAATGATCTCCTGTGGGCTTCCGATATTCATGACATTGTGCGGGTCCGCTCCTGAATAAAATGCATCTCTTGGGTAACCACCGCCATTGGATAATTTCATCCCTTCATTAATATAAGGGTAGTATTCGTTTTGTGCCTGTTGCGTAGTTTCGGCCGCATAGAAAAAACCAGCTGTTGCAACTGGAAGCTCAGTAGGATTATAGCCGCTATTTTTAGCAGCATCCCGGTAAGCATCAATGGAGTGTTTGAAAGAGGATGCTGGCCCACCTAATGTAGCTAAGAACATTGGTACGCCAGCATTACCTGCCTTAATCGCACTTGCTGCATGGCCACCGACCGCACGCCAAATAGGTAAAGAGCCTTCTTGTGGACGGGGTATGACGCTTGCATCTTTCAATGGTGCTCGGAATTGCCCGCTCCAGTTGACGATATTTTCTTGGTTGATCTTCAATAATAACTCGAACTTTTCTTCGTATAACTCCTCATAATAGCGAATATCGTATCCCAATAATTCAAAGAGACCTATTCTAGATGCTCGTCCAGCTACAATTTCTGCACGACCTTTGGACAGCAAATCTATTGTGGCAAAATCTTCATAGACGCGCACTGGATCTGACGTACTTATGATCGATGAAGAACTCGCAATTTTTATCGTATTAGTTGCTTGTGCAATTGCTGCCAAAACAACCGTATGGGCTTGTGTTGCAAAATATTCCTGATGACTTTCTCCAACACTGAAGAAATCAATTCCTGCCTGCTCTGCTAACTTCGCCAATTCTATAATTTCATTTAACCGCTGCGCTGCAGAAATACGTTCTCCTGTGTGTGGATTCGGCATATGATCCCCTAATGTATATAATCCAAATTCCATTCCTTTACTTTGATCGATACGATATTTTTCCATTTACCTCACCCTTCTATTTTAAAGAATCTCCATAATATTATTACTTCTCATATAGTAGTATAGTATTGGAATTCAATTTAAGTAAGTACGCACAAAAAAGTGGTATAGTATACTAAATGATACTAATGGAAGGAGATTACATTATGGGGATAGATATGCAACCAGAGCTTTGCAAGGTCGACGACGCTTTAGGTATTCTAGTAGGAAAATGGAAACCAATTATTTTATTGATTCTTTTACAGGAAGGTACAAAAAGATTCAGTGATTTAAAACGAAGTGTACCCGGCATAACTCAAAAAATGCTAACAAAACAACTTCGAGAGTTAGAGGAAGAAGATATTATTACACGTAAAGTCTACGCTCAAGTCCCGCCAAAAGTGGAATATTCCATTAGTGAGTATGGAAAAAGTTTAGAACCGATTTTGGTAGCCATGCATGAATGGGGAACAGCCCATACTCTTCATAAAACAAAAAAACTACAACAATGAACAGGTTGACTTGCGATTCCCGAAATGGATCTTGCGATTTGGGAGCTCGAACTTGCGATTCTCCGTCGGGAACTTGCGATTTGCCGCAGTGGAACTTGCGATTCGACAATTTCCATTAATAAAAAACGGTCCCTAATTAGAAAGGAGCCGTTTTACTTATGTAGAATTTCTATTCTATTTCCCTAGCTGGAATCACCATATCAATATGAGGAATATTGTCCTCCAAATATACTTCCGACACCGTTTCAAAACCAAAGGACCCATAGAAATTCTCCAAGTGAGCTTGAGCCTGTGCATAAATAGCCATACCCGGATAAATAGTTTCGATATACTCCAGTCCCCTAGCTACAAGCTCTCTACCTAAACCAGATTTCCGATGGTTCCTGGCCACTAAGACCCTACCGATATGAATAATATCTTCTTTTGGAATCACTCGCATGTACGCACTTACTTCATTATTTTCTTCTCTAAAAATATGCGTGCTAATAAGATCTATGTCGTCTACTTCCGGATAAGGGCAATTCTGCTCCACTACAAAAACTGCCACTCTTACTTTATAAATACGTTGTAATTCCAAAGCACTTAACTCTTCAAATGCTACATAATTCCACATATAAATCACTCCTTACATTAACTCCTATTATATACCATCGAACAGACTACCTAAAACTCTTCCTACACCTCTCACCAACCAGAAAAGCATTCGGAAAGGAAGGAAGAGCAATTCTGGTATCCAAAAGAAAACATCAAAAATAAAATCTCCAAATGTGTAATGGTCATTATACCTTCTTCGTTCCCGCCTAACTTCTTTCTTTTTTTCCCATCGCTCACTCACTTTTACCAATCTCCTCAACTAAAAGTTTACAATCATCTATGTCCATCTTTTCTCGCCTGTATGTACCCATAAAAAGTACAAGTCCCATGTTGGGATAAATCCTTCACCTCGAAACCACATTTCTCATAAAAACTAAAATTATTTGCGGATGTATGCGCGAACCAATCTCCGTGTGGAAGCCTTTGCACACATAATTCCACTAACTTTTGGCCAATACCTTTTCCCCGATACTCCGATTGAACCACTAAGTCCATTATATTTGCTGCCATTATTTGATCGGAAATGACTCTGACCATTGCAATCATCTTCTCCTCATCCCAAACAGTATATGCCCACGTGGAATTTTCAAATATAAGCGTAAACTTTTCTTTCTGCCAATTTGGCGTATGCTTACTCCATCCAGCATCTTTAAAAAGTTCTTCTACATATTCGGCAGGAATACCCTTTTTTCCCTCTCTAATAACAAGCCCGTCAAAATAGTGATACATATGAAACTCCCCCTAAATAGTTATTAGTATATATACTACATTCAGGTAGATATTCCCTTTTTTAAAGTACCTATTAATGAAAAGAAAAATAGGGTTGCCTATGATAGACATCCCCTACTTAACTTATTATTCAAATGTCACCAATGTTCTTTCCTCTTCACCATAGTCATCTAATCCGTCTGCACTAGGATCTTTGTCATACTCAAGTAAAGCCATCATTTTTTCTGTTCCTTTGATCGAATCCCAATCAGCATCATTTACGATTAGGAACATGTCAGCATATGCTCTTCCTATACCAATAACATTGTTCCCCTCATATTCTACTTTTAACTCCATACCCTCTAGGTTAAGTGCTGCCGGCTCTTTCTTTGCAAAAAGCAGTCCCTCGCCTACAGCTACTTTCGGAAGAGATGAAATTACTTCTGTTTTAGCTTTTTCTTGATTTGTTATTTCTCTTATTAATTTTTTCTTTACAAGTGATTGAGCTGTTTCGTCTTTTAAGACGAGGATTCGTTGCCCATCATTTTCCACAATTTTAATTTTGTAATGATCTTCCTTTACTAATTCATCCTTCTCTCGCTCTAAAGAATCCAGGATTTGTTGTTCTTCCCCATATAGAATTACTCCATTTGCTTTTTCGAACATACCGCACCCTGTTAACACAGTTGATATTAAAAAGGCAGTTAGACATACCATTACTAATTTTTTCATTTTGATTCGCTCCTTTATCATTTTTAAAACTTCCTTGCTACTGACTTTATTATAGAAGCAATCGTTATTTTGAGCCTTCTCTTTAGATGACGTTTGCATTACAATTTTGCAACTTTGCATTTTGAAATTAATCGAAACCTGAAAAGGAGAAAGGACAAGTACTGTAGAAGATAGTAAAAGTTAAAGGATGTGACGATGTGATTTCAAACAAAAGCTTTCGATCTATTTGGTTAAGTAGTACTACCTCTGAACTTGGTGGTGCATTTTTCACCTTTTGCAATTCTATACTAGTCTATGAGCATACTGGCTCTGCAACTGCACTTGGATTAGTGTGGTTAATTTATTACGTACCATCTTTCTTTATGCAGCTATTTATAGGACCATATATCGACCGGTGGAGTCGTAAGAATACGATGATTTGGTGCCAGTTAATCCGAGCCATTCTCGCGTTGCTTTTAGCAATTACCTTGTTCTCCGATTGGTTCTCCATTTCACTCATTTATATCGTTCAAGTTATTGTCGGATTGATCATGCCTATATTCACCCCTGCCAATCAATCCATTTTACCGACGATTGTCGAGAAAGAATTTCTAGGAAAAGCAAATGCATCACTAGAGAGTGTTCGTCAAGTGATGGCAGTAATGGGACCAATTAGCGCTGGAGTCTTAGTAGATTTCATCGAGGTGAACTGGCTGTTAGTCATTATCTCGATTGCATTTTTATTAAGTACATATAACTTGGCACAGATAAACGAAAGGCATGTAAAACAAGAGTTACGAAAACCTTGGATACAAGAATTTAAGGAGGGATTGAATTCATATTTTGAGCAGCCACTAATTGTTTGGTTAGGTGTTTTCTTCGGCTTTGTGCAATTTGGGGTTGGGGTAACGATTGTGACTACACTTCCTTATATCACAACGGTGTTAGAGCAACCAACTGTAGCTTATGGATTGTTTATGGCAGGTTTCCCTGTTGGCTACACAATCGGTGCTTTACTTAGCTCCAAGCTCAAGGGGCTGAATGGGCTTGGTGTATTATTTAGTACCCTATTTTTCGGCGGTTGTACTTATTTATCGCTAGCATTTACTCCATGGTATTCATTAGCCCTAGTAACGGAAGCCATTGCAGGAATCGTTATTGCTGTTTTCAATATTTATAACATCACACTAATTCAACAACGAATTCCAAATCAACTCATGGGAAAAGTTACATCGGTGCGTCTATTGATCATGCGATTAATGCTCCCACTCGGAATTCTATTTGCCACTGTAAGTGTTCAATTTTTAGCGATTCGAACTATGTACTTAATCATTGGAGCAATTATCTGCGTTACTTCTTTAGCGGGCTATGCTTTCTTGAAAAATAAAGAAGAGATTAGATAATAGTTTCATGCTGTTGAAAAAAAACTGCATTAACAAATAACATTAAGATGAATACAAGCTTACTAATAAATAAATAGCAGTTCCCCAAATGAAAATTGCCGAACATTTATTAAATAAAATGAAGAGTTGATTTGATACATTAATTTTTTTCATTGTTGCACCTAAAACCGCCAAGCCGATAAACCAAATCCAAGATATAAAGACACAAGCAACGGTAAATAATAGCAGTGGTTGTCCACTATACTTTATAGCACTTGTCCCAATCACACCGATTGTATCTAATAATGCATGTGGATTAAGGAAGGATACAGATAGTGCAAAAACAATTTGCTTCTTCACAGTTAATGCTTCTTTTCCTGATATGTTCACTGCTTCCGAAGACCAAATCACTTTTCCCATATATAAAAGAAACAGGATCCCTGCAACTAACAAAATAATTCTTAGCCACTCAAATTGCAAAACGATTAATGATAATCCTAAAATGGATAGTACGATTAATACAGTGTCACAAATTGCTGCGGTTACAACAGCTGGGAGTGCTCTAAACAGAGTTGGTTGAGTAACACCTTGGGAAAAGACAAAAACATTTTGTACACCTAGAGGCAGTATAAGCCCAAATGCCAAGAGGATACCATGAATGATTGGTTCCATCTTTACAACTCCTTTCTTCTCTATCATACCTATGTTATAAATAAAGAAAAGAACCAATTGGAGGCGCAAAAAAATGGAGAAAAATAAAAAACAAGTTGTTTATTGGATGCAGTTAAATCGCGGACCATGGACCATGTATATTGCAGCAACCACAGAAGGTCTTTGTTATGTTGGCTCACAGCATGCGCCATTCGAAGAACTTGCTAATTGGGTGAAGAAACGACTACCTGCTTATGAACTTTCTGAAGATGAGAATGCTTTGGAGTCGTATATAACAGAACTGATGGACTACCTGGAAGGGCGACGCAAAGAATTCACCCTGCCAATGGATCTTCATGGTACAGCGTTTCAACAAGCTGTCTGGAAAGTGTTGCAGAAAATTCCGTATGGGCAAACGGTTTCGTACACGGATATTGCCGAACAGATTCAAAAACCAAATGCGGTTCGTGCTGTCGGGACTGCTATTGGTGCCAATCCGGTCTTAATAACCGTTCCTTGTCATCGTGTCATTTCAAAAAGCGGTAAATTGACCGGGTACAGAGGTGGCTTAGAGATGAAAGAACAACTACTGGGAATAGAAAAGTTGTAAAGTTTATTCATTGGTAAATATTTACTTTAAAATAAAAGGTTGACCTATAGCTGGTATCATACTATAATTTCGTTTAATATTATTTATATTAAACGAGCGACGAAAAGAACTTTATTAAGCCGGTCTCCCTGTGAGTAGAGAATCAGTGGTGGGTGAAAACTGATACAAAGATTAGGTGAATTTCATTCTTGGAGCTTTTTTATACTAGATTTTTGAGAATGTAGTATAAAACGGATTAAACCGTTATTTTAACCAAGTGGGAAACATGGATTTGTTTCCAATTAGGGTGGTACCGCGTGCATAGTCACGTCCCTATCGTAAAAGATAGAGACGTGGCTTTTTTGTCTTTTCACAACTTAGACATACTAAAAATGGATTGGATTGGTTAGCTTGCAAACAAATGAGCAATGGTCATCAAAGATTGGTTTTATCTTATCTGCTGCGGGGTCAGCTATTGGAGTAGGGGCAATATGGAAGCTCCCTTATGTAACTGGGATAAGTGGTGGTGGAGCATTCTTTCTTCTTTTTATATTATTTACTCTGTTTATGGGCTTTCCGTTATTACTAGCGGAGTTTGTGATTGGTAGAAGTACGCAAAAAGAAGCGATTAGTGCGTATCGTAGTCTTGCTCCTAATACTAATTGGCATTGGATTGGACGATTAGGGGTATTTACCAGTTTTCTTCTATTATCTTTTTATAGTGTAATTGGTGGTTGGATTATCATATATTTTGCTAAAGGTCTGTTTGGTGGAGTAATTAGTGAGGGGGCGGATTATGGGGCTGTCTTTAACACGACGATTGGAAATCCTCTTCTCGTTATTGTTGCCCAGTTTATATTCCTAGCTGTTACAGTGTTGGTCGTAGCTAAGGGAATTCAAAATGGAATTGAAAAGGTAAATAAGATTTTAATGCCAGCTTTGTTCGGACTATTTATCGTTCTGATCATCCGCTCCCTTACATTGGAAAATGCTATGGAGGGTGTGAAATTCTTTCTAGCACCCGATTTCTCTCATATCACATCACAAAGTGTCCTTTTTGCGATGGGTCAAGCTTTTTTCTCTTTAAGTGTCGGCGTGTCCGTTATGGTTACTTATAGTTCTTACCTTTCTAAAAAAGAAAGCTTAATACAACCAGCTATTTCAATTGTTACAATGAATTTAGTGATCGCGTTATTGGCAGGATTAGCCATCTTCCCAGCTGTGTTTTCACTAGGCTTAGAACCAGCTGAAGGACCTGGTTTGCTATTCGTTGTTTTGCCAGCTGTATTTGATCAAATTGTTTTTGGAGAAGTCTTCTTAATAGGCTTTTTAGCATTATTTTTATTTGCCACATTAACTTCGGCCTTTTCTATGCTAGAAATAATTGTGGCCTCTATTGTTAAAGGAAAAGTCGAAAAGCGAACAAAATATGCGTATGTTATTGGGTTTTTAATATTTTTAGTAGGAATCCCTTCCGCATTATCCTATAGTATTTTTGCTGATGTTCTAATTTTCTCAAAAAGCTTATTTGATTCAGCTGATTACTTAGTAAGTAATATTTTAATGCCGTTAGGTGTACTTTTAATATCTATTTTCGTCCCACTTAAGATAGAGAAAAGCACTTTGCGACAGGAACTACTAATGCATTCTCGTTTAGGTGCTACTGCATTTAATATTTGGTTTTTTATAATGAAATTCATCATTCCATTGGTAATTATCATCGTATTCCTTGATATTACTGGAATATTGGATAAAATAATTTCAGTTTTTTAAGTAACCGATTAACATTCCCAAGCTAAATAACAAGAAACCAGTTTGAATAATGATTAATTCAAACTGGTTTTATACTGATACCCCACGACGTTTTTTTCAGTTCTGGTTGTATCAGTTTTTTCATTGTAAAAAGTCGGTGGAGAGTCTACATTTTTTAACCATTGATGTTCTTGATCATTCATTCCCTCTTTAACCCACACATCTCCTTGAACTTCGCTTTCAGCCTCTCTATACCAAGTTATCGTTGAACCAACCACTTGGGGTGTATGATCTAATTCATTTTTCTTTGGAAAGGTAAGCTGCGTTTGTTCTCGCGATTTAATATTAATGATGTATAGAGTAGTAAACATAGTTGGGACAGGACCCAACTTCCACTCTTTATTTTCTTTTGCTCGCGCAACAATTATTTCATCTGGAGAAAGCCATTCTAAGTCAAGATCCACATATCCTTTAGGTGTGTATTCCTTACGATTCTGTATCGAAGGAATATTAGCAACAGCGGTATTTTTGTTTTCAACCTGAAACCTTCCCTCACCAGATATGAAGGCTAGTTGATTTTTTCTAGGAGCCCATTTTATCCATTTTTCAAACCAAAGCATTTTTCCTATAACTTGAAATTGGTCTCCTACAGATGAGAGCACACTTAATGTATTACTATCATTGGACCAAGATGCAGTTGGCGTTGCTAGAAAGCTAACCCATTTACCATCAGCACTCCATTTAAAGTATTCAGCATCAATAGCAAATAAGTCTGCCATATTTGTCTGAATGGTATAAAAAGGCTTTATTTTATTTGTATTAAGGTTTGCATCTACTGGAACTTTGAAAAGTTGGACTGGCTCCCATCCAGTAGGAAGCAAATTGGATTGAGATGAAACGATAAACTCTTTTCCGTTTGGAAACCATTCGAAGTCACTAACACCTAGCGCAACATTCTCAAAGCCTTGTGGTCGTCCATTTTTTGTTTTTGTAACGTTTAGGACACCCCTCGAAGTGTAAGCTAGCTGATTTGAAATAGGTGACCATTTATATTCTCTTGTTTCAATGGATGGATATGGTTGATAGTTTTCCTTTTTCTTCAAATCATATATATACAAATATGTGTTATCGTCATTCTTCTCGCCTGCTAAATAAGCAATAAACTGACCATCTTTTGACCACTTTGGAGTGGAAACATACCGATCTGTTGTAAGTTGCGTTTCCTTAATGCCTTCTTTCATCCAAAGCTGATGGTCTCGTATAAAGGCAGCTTTAAGTTGAACTTCAGCAGTAGCCGGCATTGAAAAATTAAAACTAACTAATAGTAAAAGTATTAAAATCCGAATCGCCATTCCTCGCACCTCCTTTTAATAGGTTGTCCTTATAAATAACAAAAATTCAATGTGCTAAGTAGTGAATATAATTGACAAAGTATTAAAAAGAACGTAATCTGTGTATATGAATATATTATCATATACCGTTTTTATAAAAACTTAAAATTAAGGGTGGGATTCATATGGCGGATAATCATAACCATACACATGGGGCCAATAAAAGAGTGTTACTGATTTCATTTTTAATTATTACCAGCTATATGATTGTAGAAGTAATAGGCGGATTTATGACAAACAGTCTAGCCCTTCTTTCAGATGCCGGACATATGCTAAGTGATGCCGTATCACTAGGGATTGCCCTATTAGCATTTACGTTTAGTGAAAAAGCAGCAAATGCCAGTAAGACCTATGGCTATAAACGTTTTGAAATTTTAGCAGCGGTATTCAACGGGGTAACGCTGATATTAATTGCACTCTATATTTTTTATGAGGCATTTCAACGTTTTACTAATCCACCAGCAGTAGCAACAACCGGGATGCTCGTTATTAGTAGTATTGGGTTAGCTGTAAATATTCTTGTTGCTTGGATTATGATGCGAGGCAGTGATACGAAAGGTAATTTAAATATGCGTGGGGCATTTCTTCATGTGATCAGCGATATGCTAGGATCAGTTGGTGCTATTATTGCAGCCTTATTAATCATCTTCTTTGAATGGGGTTGGCCCGATCCATTAGCAAGTGTCCTTGTCGCTGTACTAGTTTTACGCAGTGGTTACTATGTGACGAAAGCTTCCCTACATGTATTAATGGAGGGAACACCTCAAAATATAAATGTAGACGAAATCGTTCAAACAATTAAACAGGAAAAGGAAATCCTAGGCGTTCATGATTTACACATTTGGTCTATTACAAGTGGTCTAAATGCACTTTCCTGCCATGTGGTCGTGGAAGAAAAAATGACAATTGCAGAAAGTGAAAAACTACTTCGTAAAATCGAACATGATTTAGAACATAAAAGTATTCAACATGTGACGATTCAATTAGAAACTGCTGCCCATAAGCATGATAATTCCATTTTATGTACAGTAAAAGCAAATCCACCAGATGCACATGCACACCACAATCATTAATAGGAGGAAATAGAATGACCAATGAGGTACAAACAAACACACATGAGTTAGATGAAGAAACACTATTTGTCGTATCACAGACATTCAAAGCTTTAAGTGATCCGACACGTATCCGTATATTAAATTTACTTTGCTGTAAAGAGCATTCCGTGAATGATATTGCCGAGGAACTAAATTTAGGACAGTCTACGGTATCTCATCAGCTCCGCTTTTTGAAAAATTTACGATTAGTAAAGTTTCGACGTGAGGGAACAACCTTGTACTACTCAAGCGATGATGACCACATTATGAATCTGTTGCATCAGGCGATTGATCATGCAAAGCATTAAATAGTATAATCTCTTCAACTAAAGGTTATAAAAGAAAAAAGTAGAATCCAATGCACGCAAAGCTAATAATAGAAATTATTAATACACGTGAAGTATCCTGAATTGCTTCCATAATTACTTCCTTCACAATGATCATATAAATTGTACCTACAGCTAAACTAATTGAAAACGACCAAAATAGAGGACTGCCCGTTCCTAATGTACTGCCGAAGTAAGCTCCAAATCCTACCGGAGCTGCAATTATTAAAGAGAAAAATAACCATGACCATATACCATGAATCACCACAAACAAAAGAGAGTATGCTATGATGCCTTCCGGAACATTATGAAGAAGAATGGCTTGAAGCATTGAAAATTCTAATGATTTATCTTGCGTACCACCCAATACTATCCCTATCGGTAAATTGTGAAATGCAATGCTGAGAAATAATAATATGCCCGTTTGTAAAGAAAAACTCTTCCCCTGAATTGTGGATGTTCCAAATAAAACTTTCAATATTTTGTGGGCAGCTTCAAATAATAATATCCCTACAAAAAAACCAAGGATGAAAGTAATCCAATTTCCTATTTCTATTGCCCCTGGTGCAATCTCAAAACTTAATACACCAAGGGTTAGCCCCACACAAACACTGTAAATGACATCTGTTTTTTTCTGAAAACGCTTAATGCACCAGGCTATAATCCCACCTATACTAAATCCAACTACAGTACACAAATAACCAACGACCCATGTGAAAGACACTAAACCATCCTTATGATATTTTTCTTTATTCTTCTATTCTATATGGCTTTTCTCAGGTATTTATGAAGAGGCTCTATTTTTAATTCTAATCAAATAAAAAAGAACTTGAAGATTCAAGCTCTTTTTTATTACTGATAGAACAAAACTTCTATCATTTAAAGACTTCATTGTGATTGAGTCTGATTTTACATTTTAGGATTATAATTATTGCCTATCACTATTCGCCTATTTCAGCAAAATGCTTGATTTTTTCTCCAACTTCATCACGAACTCGTTGGAAGGTAGCCCACTTCTCTTCATCCGTTCCCACCGCTTTTGCAGGATCGTCAAATCCCCAGTGATCACGTTTCACATGGGGTGGTGTCATTGGACATTTATCCGCAGCATCCCCACAAAGAGTTACTACAAACTCCGCATTATTTAACGTTTCCACATCAATGATATCTGAAGTCTGATTAGAAATATCGATCCCAATCTCATTCATTGCTTTGACAGCATTCGGGTTTAAACCATGTGCTTCAATACCCGCACTAAGAACTTCCCACTCATCACCTAAATATTTTTTCCCCAAGCCTTCTGCCATTTGGCTTCTGCATGAATTTCCTGTACATAAAAAGTATAGTGTTTTTTTTGTCATAATTAGTAATCTCCTTTGGTTTGCTGCTCATATTAGAACAATTTTATTGAAATATATAGACCTAATAATGTTATGAATAGAATAGGGATTGTTAAGACAATACCTGTTTTAAAATAAGTACCCCATGAAATCTTCACACCTTTTTGCGACAAAACATGGAGCCATACTAATGTTGCAAGTGAGCCTATTGGAGTGATTTTTGGTCCTAAGTCAGAACCAATCACGTTAGCATAAATAAGTGCTTCGCGAATGGTACCAGAAGTATTCGTCTCCGCTATCGCTAATGCATCGATCATAACGGTTGGCATGTTATTCATTAAGGATGACAGGAAGGCTGCAATAAAGCCCATCGACATCGTCGCTACGAATAACCCTTGCTCTGCCGCTACCTCAATAACGCCCGCTAATACGCTTGTAAGTCCAGCATTCCCTAGTCCGTAAACAACCACATACATACCGATAGAGAAAAACACAATATTCCATGGTGCTCCTTTAATAACTGTTCTTGTATCGACAGCGTTACTTCTTCTTGCCATTACGATAAAGAAAATCGCTACAATTCCAGCAATGAAGGAAACAGGAACATTTATGAATTCACTACTAAAATAACCAATAACTAATATGGCTAGTACATACCAAGAGAGATGGAACATTTTTAAATCTTTAATAGCTTCTTTTGGTTCTCTAAGTTTTGATAAATCATATGTCCTTGGAATGCTCTTTCTAAAATAAAATAATAATACGCTAATTGTTGCAATTAAAGAAAATAGGTTAGGAATAATCATTCTGGAAGCATATTCCACGAAACCAATATGAAAGAAATCCGCTGATACAATGTTAACAAGGTTACTAACAACAAATGGTAGCGAAGTTGTATCTGCAATAAATCCGCTCGCCATAATAAATGGGAAGATCATTTTCTCATTGAAATTTAAAATTCGAACCATCGCTAATACAATTGGGGTTAATATTAACGCTGCTCCATCATTGGCAAAAAAGGCAGCAACAACAGCTCCCAACACACTTACATAAATGAACATCTTAATCCCATTACTTTTCGCAGCCCTTGCCATATGTAACGCTGCCCATTCAAATAAACCAATCTCATCTAAAATTAAGGAAATAAGAATAATTGCAATAAAAGACAACGTTGCATTCCAAGTAATATCTACTACTGCTAAGACATCACCAAAGTCCACAACCCCTACTAACAACGCTATAATTGCTCCACCACAAGCAGACCACCCGATATTCAAACCTCTTGGCTGCCATATAACGAAGATCAGCGTTAATAAAAAAATCAATGCCGCTAAAATAACTGGTAACAATATACTAACCTCCATCATTTACATGAGATACGTAATCCCTGCTTTTCTAATTCTTGTAGTTTAAAATCTTGGTTCTGAAGATGATCAATCAAGCTCGCGACAAGTGGAAGAACTTCATTTTCCTTGTTTAATGAATAGATAATCCATTGACCTCTTCTTGTTTCACATACCAATCCAGCGTCTTTTAATTTCCTTACGTGCTGGCTAATGGCAGGCTGACTTACTTTAAAAATTTCAACAAATTCACAAACGCAATAATCGTTCGTATCTAACATTTTGACCATGGTTAGTCTTGTTTTGTCACCTAACAACTTCAATATTGTTGCAGCTTTTTCTATTTCAATTGTAGATAATTCCATAAAGGCACCTCCTTGCATCTGTAGACCATCAATATATAACTATTCACTTATATAATAATCCGCTTATATATAGAATGCAACTATATTAATATTTTTTATTATGCCGATTATAGACATTATTATTAAGCAAATTGAATTTCTATTAAAAAAACTTATATTTCTTTGCCTTCAAGAAACACTATGTTTTCTTAAAAATAAAAAAAGCACTCCCCAATATTGGATCGTGTCATAGAGGGATAGAATTTTTGTCATTTAACATATATTGTTCAGTTACAACAAAGTTGGGTACTGAATAGATTGCTTGGTCCCTACTTTGCTTTTCTGTCACGATACATAATCATAGTAATTCCATTTAATATGATAGGTATAAAAGATCTGGAAACATAGCGAGATAGCACAAGCACTGATGCTCGTAATGGAAAGTACCACCCAATTCCCATGGTCATGCTTCTTATATCGCATGTAAGTGACAATAGGAAGTATCCAAACAATTAGTCCAAGCACGAGGCTATCAAGATTAAGCAAGCCAATCATATCTAATCCCCCCTTTTGTATTTTTTCGTGAGTTGAACCAGAATTGCATCATTATGAATGTTTAATATATGTGGACATGTAATTAAAAACAGTCCGTTTATACATTAGGTTCATCAACAGAAAACACATACATATCAACGTCTAAAAAAGCATCTATTTTTGCAGCGAACTTACTAAATTCAGGGTAAATCACTAATGCTGGAGTATATCCATCGTAAATCTGTATAACTAACTCTAGATGAACATCTAAATTAAGTTCCTCTTTTAACTGATTAATTGTATCTGTCTTTGTTTGAAATACTTCTAAAAGCGGACGTAATACATCTTCTGTATCAAGTGATTCTTTCGTTTCTATTTCAAAATACCAACCAGTATTTGAATGTACTAACTGATTTATTGGATGGTTAGGCTTCACTCGTTCTCCTACTTTACAAGTTTTCGTAGGTTGCAGGTTTAGTCTATCTGTAACAACATCGAATGGGAAATCATCATTTCCACTAAATAGAATATATGCATATAGCGATGTTTTGTTCATGTAAACCACCTGCCCTTTTTTTACTAATCGACTATCGAAATATTTTCAGTTCTTCAACTAATCCACTTCCTTTAGTTAAAGAACAAGTATTTCTATTTGTCTCTTCGGTCTTCGAATGTAGTAATTTCACTTTGAGTTATTATTTCGTTATCATTATAGATTTCTACAATTATTGCTTGTTCATTTTCAACAAGATTTTTTACTTCCTCCACGGAATATTTACCTTCAATCACTTTAAAATCTGTATATGAAACTACTAACAGTTCCCCTGAACCTTCAGGAATGGTTTTCCACGTATCAGAGGATTCCAACGTTACAGTCTTAATCAATTCACTAATATAAGGGTCTTTAATAAGAATTCGAATACCAAATTCCTGTTCTGGACCCAAACCGTAATCTTCGACGGATACATAAAAATGCATAACTTCTTCATCAGAATTCTGTACGTTACTTATTGAGACAATTGATTCCTCTATTACTGGGTGATCGGGTTTTCCATTCTGATTTTCACATCCCCATAATACTATGGAAGATAAACATATAAAAGTTATGAAATTCCTCACTTTATCCCCCCCTCCCCAACGACTCTGATTGATATTCATCTTCTCTTAAACTAACTGGCACCTTTAGTTCAATAAAAAAGGTACTACAGCTTCTTGAAGTAAAGCGTCAGTTATAAAAAAATTTTAATCCGAAAAAATTCCCCCTTTATCTAAGTTCAAAGGGTGATTGTTAATTACAATAGTATGGTTATTTTCCCATTCCACATCAACCATATGCATAGGGTCTTCGTAATAAATCCTCTTTTTAAACCAAAGGGGACCATTTACAATTCCTGTTACACTAATGGAGGTAGCCGCCCCACCGTTTAATGTATAAAAGTCGACGATGATTTTAGAGTCAGGTGATTGTGCTGTTTCAATGGGTTCTCTCGCAAATGTATTTACCGCTACCCCTAATAGAAAAATTGCCGAAAGGGGGAATGCAATTAGCACCGTAAGCCAACTTCTCCATCTCGCTCGCCTACTACTCTCGTCTTTAAATCCAATAATACCCGTAACGAAAGCAATAACAGTGAGTAACCATAAAGTTAAAGCAGGTGGAGCCACTTGCCAAGTTTGGTTATATGACGCATATAACGATTGTAAAGAAAGCACTAGTAATAACAAACATAAAATGAATGACCACAAATTATATTTTCTTCCCACTAAATTATCTCCAATTTTTGATGTTCCCCCAAAAATTTTCTTACTGAACTATCCAACCGCGATAGTAAAAAAAATATCTCTGTTTAACACAGAAACACCCATCTATTTATAAATCTTAATGAGTTTCCGTTTGTCTTTCACTTTTCCACTTAAAATAAGTATATATTAATTGAACTACTAGGGTAACTAGTAAAAGCACCAACAAAAATACGCTAGATTTTGGAGGAATATCCATTACAAGTAGTTGAATAGATAAAAATAAAACAACAGGAACCATCCATAAAGTTCGAAGAAGCCTCGTTCTATAATTCATTTTCCAATAATTAAATCCACCATCACGACCATTTTTCACTGATTCCACCCGCCTCTGGTTATTTACTTCTCCATGAATGTTCAAAGTTCCTTCTTCCACTAAATGCTTACTTTAGTTGAACAATCACTTTCACCAGCATTATTTAAGTTGAACAACAGTACATATTTCTTACAGAATTTCAGTATCTTTTGGTCTTAGTTTAGACATGGCTATTTTCATTTGTTTTTCAAACTCTCCATCAATCAAGGATTGCTCGGGAGTATATAAATCAAGTAAATCCTCAGTTTCAAAAAGCGCTAGATAACGAACCATTGTCTTCTGTTTCTTCAAGCCATCATAAAATTAATTGATAGCTACTCGATAAAGCCATGCATTCATATACCGTTCATCAACACCATCTAATAGCTGAACAAAACGATATGCTGTCTCCTGTAAAATATCTTCGGCATCTTCTTTTTTTGCTCCCATTTTCAGCAAGACATAATAGACGCCTTTTAATTTCCTTTCTAAATAAAGACCTAATTCTTCATCCATAATCCCCCTCCTACTTAGATAACGATTGACGTTCAAAAAGGTAAACACCTTATTTCAATAAAAAAGGATTAGCCATTAAGCTAATCCAAGTACAAGAAGAAAAAAGAGACACATACCCAACACCCGCGCCCGATTGCAGTAGACCATTCTGCACACCTATGCTTTCCGGACAATCCTATTTTACCTGGTTATCCTTCACTAAGTTTAAAATAGAGGCCTTGCATAAAGAAATTAATCCAATTAAACCATAGCCATTCACTACAACTAGAGCGTCTCATCCAATTTCTGAATCTTTGAATGGGAAATTAAAAAAACATTGCCTAGAACGTTGATTTTGTCTCCCTTTACACGTAGAGCACAATCTTTGTTCGATGCATAAATATTTATTTCTTCCGATAGGAGAGATAGTTCGCTTTGAACCAGCGCAATGTTATTTTCAAGATCAAAATGAGACAGGACGGAAAAATTGTCAAGACCGATTCCGTAGTAAACAGAGCTCATTTCAACTTCATCTCCAAAGTTTTTCGAGCATAACCATTTAGCGGACATGTTGATAGCACCAGCGCTTGCTCCCATCACAACGGCGTTGCTTTTTTTAATCGAATCCGATAATTCATATTCCATCAAAAAACCATTTAGATTAAGAATATTGCCACCCAACAAGAAAATGACGGAAGCATTTTGAATTATCGTTTGGGCATCTTCCTTCTGTACGCGGTAATTAATTAAATGATACTCATCAAACATAATGCCAGCCTGATCGAGCCACGAGCGTTCAGTAGCACCATCATCTTCATAGATAGATGGATTCGAGCTAATCATAGCAAGCGATTTTCTATCAATTATATCCTCCTGTAACACCCTACCCAGATTCTCTGGAAAAAAATTGTTAAACCAACCTAAATAATAGTGAGTTTTCATAAGTACCCCCGTAGCAAAGTTATGACTTTTTCTATTTACTTTTCTTCCGTATCAGTTAAATCATTTATTTCTTGTGCCTTTACTACTCCATTTCCCATTACAGGAACCATTAGCATTGTTACTGTAATAAACAATAATGTTATTTTTATAATCACATTTTTTTTCCCCTTCTCTCACATCGTCTGTAATATGTTTTACTTTACCCTAAATAAATCTGGGACATAGGGACACCACGACCCGCTACTTAATATCAAGAGTGGACCGATGTGCCTGTCCCTCGTTCCCCATTGCATACTCAACTAACGCAACTAGTTAGTGCAATAAGAATTAAAACAAGTAGCAATCTAATTATTCAATTTACTATTTATTTGTTGCAAATGGTGAATATCATGTTTTAAAAAGATTTTTATAAAACTTTCACCGGAGAACTGTCGTTTACCTTTTCCCACTGTAAATCTAACATCTTCTTCTACTTTTGAAACACTATCAATAAGTTCCTTTCGTGTTTCTATGAAAGCATCTATAATAGATTCTACTGTGTTGTCTCTCAGATATGATATTGCTTCCTTATTATGTTGGTCATGGTTTGGAAACTGTGGCAAGTTTACTCCGTTAGCCATTATTGGAACCATTTTTTCAAGATTATACTTATCCCAATAATAAAAATGTCCTATAATTTCTCTAATTGACCATTTTCCTTTACTAATCGGTTCATTTAACTTAGATTCTTGTACAGCTTTTAATTTCTTAATGGCATCAATTGTTTCTTCAAATTCCTCTAGTATTTTCTTCATATTGCTTCCTCCTACCCAATAAATATTAATATTATGTATTTAAAAATATACACTAACGAACGAAATGTGAACATACGTTCTTTTTCGTTCATTTAAATTCTTGTTGTTATTCTACTAAACTGCGGCCTTAGTTTAAGTGACCACCTTCACAATCTTTTTTACTATATTAATATCTTACCATATTGTTATTCAATTTCCTCGAATTGTCAGTAAACTTAGAGGTCCGTAAAAATATTGTGTTTTTATTTCGATAATTGGGTTGTTATTTGAGTATTTTGTACTACTCGACTGAACGGGTTGGATGTTTAAACCATGCTTTTTCTTTTAGCTATATTTCAAAGCACAAATTCTTTATTACCCGACTTTGTTGTCATTCACGGTAGATTCTTTTGTCAGTTGACGACTTTGCTATTATAACCAAAAAAGACACGACCCAATTAAATTGGATCGTGTCTAAGCAGGATAGATTTTTTGTCAAATTCAATAGGTCAGTTCACAACTTTTTTGTCTTTGAACAACTGTCCAGTTACATTATAGTTGGTAACTCCAAAATTCAATAACAGCAACGAAATACGGATTTTTCGAAATATTTTAATTTACATTATAGTTGGTAACCCATCTAATCGAAACTTAAGGTTTTTACATTATAGTTAGTAACCCAATGTTATGGTTTTAACTTTAAAATACGCAGTAATAATATTAATTATTTCGGATTGCGAATCTTTAACTAGTCTAGTAGAAGGGAACCTCTCTACCTTACGGTAGATTGTGTTCCTCCCCCCTCACAGAACCGTGCTTGCGCTATTTACGCACACGGCTCCTCCAAATCATCATTCACAAAATAGTGATTCTGCTATCCTCAATAGTTTAGTTTACATTTATTATTTCTACCGCTGTGTGTAGTAAATGTATCCCTATTAAGAGTGATCATTTGGTAGCAGCCTTTCCTCCATCGGCATTACCCAACTTCATTGGTACTACGGTGCTATCCGACTCCCTACAACGGCATTTGGTTTCCTCGCTTATTATCGCTTGTACACCATACTCTTCTATAAGAAGAAAAGACCGGTAGGGCCTCCCGAGTTGCCGTATCATATCGATGTGTGACGTGCCAAGGTCTCTGACTCCAGAGAGGTTTTATCCTTCTTGCCTTTAACGATGGATAAAATGTAGCTTTCTGCCGTGCTTAAAGCATCAGCCCTCTCAATTTACTAACATTATGGAGCTCAATCCCTTCAACCATTTGGCTTTCGGCCCGCCACCTAACTGTCTACGCTTAAAGGCTAATGTTACCATTAGCCCTCCAAGACTCGCTACGAGTGAATGGCTAGTTCTTTCTCGACGGGAATCCCACCCGCTATATGATACGACCTAGGCTCGGCCGCACAAGCACCAGTTAGTTTAAGTGAAGTGTTTCACATACTCTTTTCATTACTCTGCATGTTGTGGTTCAATTCCACTTTTTTCTACCGATGTGCCTGATACAGCCCACATTCTTACTTTCCTTATCACTATATCTTCAACTGTATATTCATAAACTACTTTTGGTTCACTATCGTAAATTACATGAAGATTTATAACTGGTTCTATAAAGTTAAACGTTCCGCTTCAACGTTACATTTGGACTAATTTAGGATATCTAATTTCCTAAGTAAGGGCTAATAACCCCTATCTTAAAGTAAATCCATCATATGGTATTTAGATTATTAAAATAGGGAGTGAATTCAAATGGTCAACCCATTAGGTCAGCCCTGGCATCAGGGTCAGCCCTGGCATCAAGGTCAACCATGGCACCAAGGTCAACCATGGCATCAAGGTCAACCATGGCATCAAGGTCAACCATGGCATCAAGGTCAACCATGGCATCAAGGTCAACCATGGCATCAAGGTCAACCATGGCATCAAGGTCAACCATGGCATCAAGGTCAACCATG
>NZ_JAIZDB010000060.1 GCF_029533155.1 Psychrobacillus antarcticus
ATTGATTGGAGTGAAAGGTGGCGACTCCAGCGGGATGAGGGAGACAGATGAGACATCACAGCGACGCGCAAGCGACGGTGATGGCTCATCGCTCACCCCGCGGAACGCGTCCACCTGAAACGGAAATCAGCAGTATTATTCATTCTTTCAAGTCCCATGAATCCAGTGTACACGGTACATTTTTATATACTTTCTTATCTTTTAAAAAAGAAGCTCTTTGGAAGCTTCCTTAACTTCTGTTGCCAGGAATTCATTAACACTTCTCTGCAGCATGTTCATCTAATTAGCTCCTTTTTGTCATTGTATTAATATATGAGCATTTTTATTTTAATAACTGCCTGTGTAGGGTAGCGAATTAGCTATCCGTAAGAACTAGAAATAGTCTAGACTATAAATTATGAGTAACTCCATATTGTTATCGAATAAAGGGAGGGTCTTCTATGGCTAAGCCTTTCTTCTAATGAGTGCTTCAGATAAAATATAATACGCCAATGGCTATTCCTAAAAGCCCGACACCTAAATAAATAAGTGATTCTATATTCCTGTCTTTACTTTCTTTTCGTCTACGCTCTTCTTTCAATATGGGATACTCTTTTTCAAAATTTTTCATTCTTTTTCCTCCTTTGTCTTTTATCCCTAATACGATTGTATCTAAAATAAGTTCCAATTAAACTGATTATTCTGTGCCCTATTATAATTGAAAATAGCTGTTACAGTATGCTATTAATAAAAAAACCATAAAAAGAGTTGGAAAATATATCTCCAACTCATTGTGTTTTGTTTTTCAATTTCCACTAGAACATTCCTTCGTTGAACAAAGTGAATTCACTCAGCTAAATTCAATAACCAATTACGTAGGTTCTCCTTCGGGTAATACACTTTGTTGTTTATTGTGATGTGCGGATGTCTGAATGTCCTTGAATTAAAGCCCTTGCGTCTGTGTTTTTTTCAAAAATCAACCAATAACTTTAACATAGCCAAATAATTTAATATTCCCCTACCGGTGAAAAAACTCCTTAACATTCCGTAACCACTGCATAACCGACAAGAACACCGCAAATATAATTATTACTGCAAAATAAATACCCCATAAAAGAAAAGGTGCAACTGCTATATAATAGCCATATTTTTTCCAAAAGGTTGGGGGTGGTGGGACGTAAGTATCCTCAAACCCCTCTTGATAAGCCATCAATAGTTGAAAAAGACAAAATTTAACATCTACCTTATACTATACAGCCGTTTTTAAAATATTCCGAATAATCTTCAAATTAATATGGTGTAAGAGTATAACTTGAATCTTGAATTGTACTTTTTGACATATTTTTTACCATAACAATTAACAAGCTAATTAGCATTGTTTTTCCAAGTAACAATAACCTTTGTTACTTGGATGATTTAGTTGCTATTAGTTGTAAGGGTATTTAATTCAGTGAAAATCGCTATATACCAATGAAAAACGGACTGTTAATTGTATGTTAATTAACAGTCCGTTTATGTGTTTAATTTTAAGTTTTGTACCACTCAACTGAACGGGTTATTAGTTTTCAGAATTGCTTTTAATTTCGTAAATCCTTCGTACCTTCTTACTTTTTACAATAATCGAGTAGAAGGGAAAGTTAATAACTTTCCGCCCCTCTCACACCACCGTACGTACGGTTCCGTATACGGCGGTTCAATTTATATTTCAGTGTGTACTTTTAGATAATGGTCTAAGGCAAAGGGGATTCCCCTTTGCCTTAGTCGCTTGTTAGACAAGGCTCTGTGTACGACCTTCGATAATCCAATGAATCGGTAACCTTTTCTACAGTAGGTTAAGCCTTTGGCTACAAATGTTAATTTAAATATGTACAAAGTTGCTTGAATAAATATGGACAAAAATGATCACTTCTTTATAATAATTTTGAGGTGATTAAGATGTACATATCGTTAAATGTTGAAATGGATTTTGAAGTTAAAGGTCTAGACGACCTTCC
>NZ_JAIZDB010000061.1 GCF_029533155.1 Psychrobacillus antarcticus
ATAGTTTTATGGTAGTCTAGATGCTCAGGTTCTAAATTAGTGAAAATACAATAATCAAATTGCATACCTTCAACACGATATTGTATTAAACCATGAGAAGAAACCTCCATTATGACAACTTGATCGTTACACATTGCTAGAAGCTGATTTACTGTTACTGCATCGACAGTTGTATGAGTAGATTTGTTTTCTATTCCATTTATTATCGTAGAAACACTGCCAAATAATGAACATGAAATTCCTGCTGATTCCAAAATATGTTTGAGCATATAGGAAGTAGTCGTTTTTCCATTCGTACCCGTAATTCCAATCATAATTTTATGTTGAGTAGGATTCACATAAAATATATTTGCTAATAATCCTATTGTTTTTCGTGAATTGGCTACCCTAAAATAGGGTACGCCAATAGTAGTAAGTTTTTCTTCGCCAATGACAACACACGCGCCATTTAATATAGCATCTTCTATATACATATGCCCATCTGTTTGGGTTCCTGGTATCGCAACAAATAAATAATTTGGCTTTATGTTAGAAGAGTCAAAAGCCAAGCCATTTATTTCAATGGACTCGTCTTCTTGACTTATGTGAATGCCTAAAGGCTTTAGCAATGTCTCTAATTTCATAAGTTTGGATGCCCCTTTAAGTTGTTTAATTATTGTTTGCAGTTTTACTTTTTACATACATGAAATTTAGAGTTAGACTAACTATATAGTTTAAGAAAACATTAAGTTTATGTTATTATTTGTTTTTATAATTACAATATGTCCATTAAATTTAAGGAAGTGAGTAAATATGCAATTATTATTTTTAGGAACTGGAGCGGGAATGCCGTCTAAACAGCGTAATACGACATCGACAGTATTGAAACTATTAGATGAGCGAAGTTCTTTTTGGATGTTCGATTGTGGAGAAGCCACTCAGCATCAAATTTTGCATACAACACTAAAACCTCGTAAACTAGAAAAACTATTTATCACACATTTGCATGGAGATCATATATATGGACTTCCCGGCCTGTTAGGATCGCGTTCTTTTTTAGGTGGCGAAGAGCCACTTACAATCTATGGACCGGCAGGGTTGAAGAATTGGATTGAAGTAACACTTGCTATATCCAATACTCATGTGAAGTATCCACTTTCAATTATCGAGATTGAAGAAGGTATTATATTTGAAGATGAACAATTTATAGTGGAAGCAAAACTATTAGAACATGTCATGCCCTGTTTCGGCTATACTGTTAAACAAAAAGCCCTTCCCCCTGAACTTTATATCGAAAAAACAGATGCTTTAGGTGTTCCAAGAGGTCCATTATTAAGACAGTTGAAGGAAGGACAAGATATAGTGCTTCCAAATGGATTAGTAGTAAGGAGTGAGGATGTAACTGGAGAACCTACAGAAGGTTTTAAAGTAACGATACTTGGAGACACAAAATACTGTGAAAACTCGATACTGTTAAGTGAAGATGCAGATATAGTCGTTCATGAAGGAACTTTTGACATTGAAACTTCTGAGCTTGCACGCCTTTACGGACATTCAACAATAGTGGATGCAGCGGAGGTTTGTAAAAAAGCGAATGCTAAGCATTTGGTTGTTAATCACATTAGTGCAAGGTTCCTGCCATCCGACTTAAACAATATGCTTACCCAGGTCGAAAACTATAGTTTTCCCATTTATATCGCTGAAGATTTTGCTGAATATAGCTTGGTAAATAGTTCATTAATCAAATATAAATAAAAAAAGAGAGTTCGAAAGTTCATTATGAACTGAACCCCGAATAGTAGACACTTTATAAAAAGTGTAGCTATTCAGGGTTTTTTCTTTTTCAAAACCCCGTTATACTAAAATTTACAAACTTTGAACGGGAGAAAACATTATGAGTAAAATACTTTTTAACGAACATCAACAGC
>NZ_JAIZDB010000062.1 GCF_029533155.1 Psychrobacillus antarcticus
AAGAGCATCGCTGGGTAGCTATGTGTGGACGGGATAAGTGCTGAAAGCATCTAAGCACGAAGCCCCCCTCAAGATGAGATTTCCCATTACGCAAGTAAGTAAGATCCCTCAAAGACGATGAGGTAGATAGGTTCGGGGTGGAAGCGTGGTGACACGTGCAGCTGACGAATACTAATCGATCGAGGACTTAACCAAATTTGTTTAACGTAACAATGTCGTTTATCCAGTTTTGAGTGAACAAGCACTCTAATGAGGGTTTCAACATACAACGCAATGCGTAATGTATTGGAAGCCGAATAAGTCTAGTGATGATGGCGAAGAGGCCACACCCGTTCCCATACCGAACACGGAAGTTAAGCTCTTCAGCGCCGATGGTAGTTGGGGGTTTCCCCCTGTGAGAGTAGGACGTCGCTAGGCACCAAAAGAAAAGTTGTTACCGAGTTAAATCGGTAACGACTTTTTTGTAACTTGAAATAATAAGTTATGGGCGATATCTGCAATTTTAGGGGCTATATTGTTTTATTTATGGGCTTTAAAGTAATTTATGGATGAATTGAAGCCACTTATAAGGCTATTTTAATAAATTTAAGGGCTATATGGACATTCTTATGGGCTATCATACTATCCAGTAACGACCGTCGCTGGGCACCAATTGAAAAAGTCATTACCAAATTATATCGGTAGCGACTTTTTTGTGTAAGAAAAAAATTACGATAACATTGTTATTTTACGTTCAGAGACTAATTTAGAGTAAAAATTAGATTGTGGGTTGGATTAATAATTTCATGGATTCACACAATTGAAAGGTTTTCTATGCAAAAAAGGATCTACTTCGTTTTAAGTATTGGTTATACCAACAATAATCTAACAGAGCAATAGTGAAAAAAGCCGAAGGCAGCCTTATTCTATAAGAAGGTGTGTGAAAAAGTGGTTTCTCGTTCTATTATATAGTTTATACTCGAAGATCTTACAATGTATTTATATGACTCTTGATTTATGATGTGCGGTATTTATAGTTTGTTAATTAAATAGGGGGAACTATTTCTACTGGAGTTGTAGGATGTAGTTATCTAAAGATATAGCATCATGAGCTTGTAAAACAGCTATCTTTATAGTTAAATACGAAGTTTAAAAAAAGTTCAGAAAAACACTTGCCAATGAGAATGATAAGTAGTATAGTTATCAAGTTGTCATTTTCATTAGTGACTTACACGAAAAACAAATTAAAAAAAGTTGTTGACAAAGATATCAGGATTTGATATGATATGTAAGTTGTCAAAACGACACTATAACAACATGAACATTGAAAACTGAACATGCAAAACGTTAAGAAATACAGCTTTCAGCTAACCTAGTTAGTTTGATAGCAAAACAATTTTTGACATCATTTAATGATGATGCCAGCAAAACAAATTGAGCTTTTTAAGTTCTCTATTATGGAGAGTTTGATCCTGGCTCAGGACGAACGCTGGCGGCATGCCTAATACATGCAAGTCGAGCGAATGACGAAGAAGCTTGCTTCTTCTGATTTAGCGGCGGACGGGTGAGTAACACGTGGGCAACCTGCCCTGTAGATTGGG
>NZ_JAIZDB010000063.1 GCF_029533155.1 Psychrobacillus antarcticus
AGATAGGTTCGGGGTGGAAGCGTGGCGACACGTGCAGCTGACGAATACTAATCGATCGAGGACTTAACCAAATTTGATTAACGTAACAATGTCGTTTATCCAGTTTTGAAAGAATAATTTTTTATAAATAACTCTTGTAATATTCTACAGAGTTGTTATAATAAAGCTTGTCTTTCAAAAGTATTCAAGTCTAGTGATGATGGCGAAGAGGCCACACCCGTTCCCATACCGAACACGGAAGTTAAGCTCTTCAGCGCCGATGGTAGTTGGGGGTTTCCCCCTGTGAGAGTAGGACATCGCTGGGCTTGCAATAAAATTATATATCCCATGGAGGATTAGCTCAGCTGGGAGAGCATCTGCCTTACAAGCAGAGGGTCGGCGGTTCGAGCCCGTCATCCTCCACCATATATTTTACTCCTGCCGGAGTAGCTCAACTGGTAGAGCAACTGACTTGTAATCAGTAGGTTGAGGGTTCAAGTCCTTTCTCCGGCACCATTTTTCGAGCCATTAGCTCAGTTGGTAGAGCATCTGACTTTTAATCAGAGGGTCGTAGGTTCGAATCCTACATGGCTCATCACTTTTCAAAGTGATTTTATATTCGCGGGTGTGGCGGAACTGGCAGACGCACTAGACTTAGGATCTAGCGCCGCAAGGCGTGGGGGTTCGACTCCCTTCACCCGCACCATCTAATTTAATTTAATAACCGAGCGGAAGTAGTTCAGTGGTAGAACACCACCTTGCCAAGGTGGGGGTCGCGAGTTCGAACCTCGTCTTCCGCTCCAAAGATTCACTTAAGTGCCGGGGTGGCGGAACTGGCAGACGCACAGGACTTAAAATCCTGCGATAGGTGACTATCGTACCGGTTCGATTCCGGTCCTCGGCACCACTTTTTAGAAAAAACATATGCGCTCGTAGCTCAATTGGATAGAGCACTTGACTACGAATCAAGAGGTTGCAGGTTCGAGTCCTGCCGAGCGCACCATATAACGGGAAGTAGCTCAGCTTGGTAGAGCACTTGGTTTGGGACCAAGGGGTCGCAGGTTCGAATCCTGTCTTCCCGACCAGTTATTATTTTCGGGGCCTTAGCTCAGCTGGGAGAGCGCCTGCCTTGCACGCAGGAGGTCAGCGGTTCGATCCCGCTAGGCTCCACCATGAACATTGAAAACTGAACATGCAAAACGTTAAGACATACAGCTTGATAACTAACTTAGTTAGTTTGATAGCAAAACAATTTTTGACATCATTTAATGATGATGCCAGCAAAACAAATGAGCTTTTAAACTAGTTCTAATTTGTTGCCTTTCGAAATGCTTCGCAAATCGGAAGTCAACTATTATGGAGAGTTTGATCCTGGCTCAGGACGAACGCTGGCGGCATGCCTAATACATGCAAGTCGAGCGAATGACGAAGAAGCTTGCTTTTTCTGATTTAGCGGCGGACGGGTGAGTAACACGTGGGCAACCTGCCCTGTAGATTGGGATAACTCCGGGAAACCGGGGCTAATACCGAATAATCCATTTCCTCTCATGGGGAGATGTTAAAAGACGGTTTCGGCTGTCACTACAGGATG
>NZ_JAIZDB010000064.1 GCF_029533155.1 Psychrobacillus antarcticus
GCCATTTTAGATCGTTTATTACACCGTGTGGAGGTTATTCACATGGAGGGCGATAGCTATCGCATGAAAAACAGGCAGCATGTATTTTAAGCAAAAGTGTTCATTTCAAACGAGCAAAAACTGTATGTTTTCACTTGACGGTTACAACATATTTTAAGATGAAACATCTATATTGTATATTTAAGTGGTTTTATAGCCAGTTATCCGCTTATATAAAGTGGATTTAATTGATTGGAGCGCAGAGCGGCGACTCCAGTGGGAACAGCGCGAGCTGAAGACCCTGGACTGAGCGTAAGCGAGGGAACCGGCTGAAGCCGTGCCCGCGGAACGCGTCCGCTCGGAGCGGAAATCAATTTCATATCTACATTATTCTTTTTAGAAGACCGGGCGTTTTTTTTGCCCGGTTTTTCTTAGTTTCTTCTATATAGTTATTTCATTTCATTAGATTTGAAAAGAAGTTATTTAATTTGAGAGGTTATAATAAAACTTAATTCGCCATAAAGTTCATGACGAAATAGATTAGAAAGCATATACTTAATTAAAAGAGGCTCTAAAAGTATTAATTCAATAAGAAGCATAGAACAAATTATGTTCAGTAAAAAATTCAATTCATTGACGTAAAGTGAGTGTTTTAGAGGGGTTAAACCAACTCTAATTAATTGTTGTATTTGTCTGAATAAAATGTTATCATAATCTATACAATATCTTTACAAATAGGTGTTGACGAAGTTAATAAAAGGGTGTTAAGATACAAAGGTCGCTGAAACAAGACGACAACTTATAACAACATGAACATTGAAAACTGAACATGCAAAACGTTAAGAAATACAGTTGTCAGCTAACCTAGTTAGTATGATAGCAAAACAATTTTTGACATCATTTAATGATGATGCCAGCAAAACAAATGAGCTTTTAAACTAGTTCTAATTTGTTGCCTTTCGAAATGCTTCGCAAATCGGAAGTCAACTATTATGGAGAGTTTGATCCTGGCTCAGGACGAAC
>NZ_JAIZDB010000065.1 GCF_029533155.1 Psychrobacillus antarcticus
TCGATTCCCTGAGTAGCGGCGAGCGAAACGGGAATAGCCCAAACCAAAAGGCTTGCCTTTTGGGGTTGTAGGACACTCTACATAGAGTTACAAAGGAATGAGTTAGACGAAGCGATCTGGAAAGGTCCGCAGGATAGGGTAAAAGCCCCGTAGTCTAAAACCCATTCTCTCTTGAGTGTATCCTGAGTACGGCGGAACACGTGAAATTCCGTCGGAATCTGGGAGGACCATCTCCCAAGGCTAAATACTACCTAGTGACCGATAGTGAACCAGTACCGTGAGGGAAAGGTGAAAAGCACCCCGGAAGGGGAGTGAAATAGATCCTGAAACCGTGTGCCTACAAGTAGTTAGAGCCCGTTAATGGGTGATAGCGTGCCTTTTGTAGAATGAACCGGCGAGTTACGATCCCATGCAAGGTTAAGTCGAGAAGACGGAGCCGCAGCGAAAGCGAGTCTGAATAGGGCGAATGAGTATGTGGTCGTAGACCCGAAACCAGGTGATCTACCCATGTCCAGGATGAAGGTAAGGTAACACTTACTGGAGGTCCGAACCCACGCACGTTGAAAAGTGCGGGGATGAGGTGTGGGTAGCGGAGAAATTCCAATCGAACCTGGAGATAGCTGGTTCTCTCCGAAATAGCTTTAGGGCTAGCCTCAAACGTTAGAATCTTGGAGGTAGAGCACTGTTTGGACTAGGGGCCCATCCCGGGTTACCGAATTCAGACAAACTCCGAATGCCAATGATTTATGTTTGGGAGTCAGACTGCGAGTGATAAGATCCGTAGTCAAGAGGGAAACAGCCCAGACCACCAGCTAAGGTCCCAAAGTATTTGTTAAGTGGAAAAGGATGTGGCGTTGCTTAGACAACCAGGATGTTGGCTTAGAAGCAGCCATCATTTAAAGAGTGCGTAATAGCTCACTGGTCGAGTGACGCTGCGCCGAAAATGTATCGGGGCTAAACAAATCACCGAAGCTGTGGATTGATACCTATGGTATCAGTGGTAGGAGAGCGTTCTAAGGGCGTTGAAGTCAGACCGGAAGGACTGGTGGAGCGCTTAGAAGTGAGAATGCCGGTATGAGTAGCGAAAGACGGGTGAGAATCCCGTCCACCGTATGACTAAGGTTTCCTGAGGAAGGCTCGTCCGCTCAGGGTTAGTCGGGACCTAAGCCGAGGCCGATAGGCGTAGGCGATGGATAACAGGTTGATATTCCTGTACCACCAAACCACCGTTTGAGTAATGGGGGGACGCAGAAGGATAGGGTAAGCATGCTGTTGGTTATGCATGTCCAAGCAGTAAGGTGTGAATGTAGG
>NZ_JAIZDB010000066.1 GCF_029533155.1 Psychrobacillus antarcticus
GGGGCTTTTACCCTATCCTGCGGACCTTTCCAGATCGCTTCGTCTAACTCATTCCTTTGTAACTCTATGTAGAGTGTCCTACAACCCCAAAAGGCAAGCCTTTTGGTTTGGGCTATTCCCGTTTCGCTCGCCGCTACTCAGGGAATCGATTTTTCTTTCTCTTCCTCCAGGTACTTAGATGTTTCAGTTCCCTGGGTGTGTCTCAGATGCGCTATGTATTCACGCAAATGTACTGCTCCATTACGAACAGTGGGTTTCCCCATTCGGAAATCTCCGGATCAAAGCTCACTTACAGCTCCCCGAAGCATATCGGTGTTAGTGCCGTCCTTCGTCGACTCCTAGTGCCAAGGCATTCACCGTGCGCCCTTATTAACTTAACCTAAAAGTTAAAAAGTCTTACACGTCGTGATTACGTAAATAATCACAACAGAATTTCTTGTTGTTTATTGTTTCAATGTCGTTTTATCCAGTTTTCAAAGAACAAATTATAAACTTTGGTGGAGCCTAGCGGGATCGAACCGCTGACCTCCTGCGTGCAAGGCAGGCGCTCTCCCAGCTGAGCTAAGGCCCCCGAAATCTAAAAGGGTATGGTGGGCCTAAATGGACTCGAACCATCGACCTCACGCTTATCAGGCGTGCGCTCTAACCAGCTGAGCTATAGGCCCTCTTTGAATTTCCATATATAATATGAACATTCAAAACTGAACTGCAAAACGTTAAGACTTGCACAGGATGTGCTGACTTCTACGTTGCCACAAGACGTGGCGAACTTAGTAGAAGATCCTACTTCCTGCGTATTCCGATATTATCCTTAGAAAGGAGGTGATCCAGCCGCACCTTCCGATACGGCTACCTTGTTACGACTTCACCCCAATCATCTGTCCCACCTTCGGCGGCTGGCTCCCTTACGGGTTACCCCACCGACTTCGGGTGTTACAAACTCTCGTGGTGTGACGGGCGGTGTGTACAAGGCCCGGGAACGTATTCACCGTGGCATGCTGATCCACGATTACTAGCGATTCCGGCTTCATGTAGGCGAGTTGCAGCCTACAATCCGAACTGAGAACGGTTTTATGGGATTTGCTCACCCTCGCGGGGTTGCGACCCTCTGTACCGTCCATTGTAGCACGTGTGTAGCCCAGGTCATAAGGGGCATGATGATTTGACGTCATCCCCACCTTCCTCCGGTTTATCACCGGCAGTCACCTTAGAGTGCCCAACTGAATGCTGGCAACTAAGATCAAGGGTTGCGCTCGTTGCGGGACTTAACCCAACATCTCACGACACGAGCTGACGACAACCATGCACCACCTGTCACCGCTGTCCCCGAAGGGAAAAGCCTATCTCTAGGCCGGTCAGCGGGATGTCAAG
>NZ_JAIZDB010000067.1 GCF_029533155.1 Psychrobacillus antarcticus
AATAGATCGATACAACCATAAATAAGCCAAAACAAATATTATTGTAGGTATAATTTCTCCCAAAAATATCCGAGTTCATAAAATACCTCCTCCACAAAAGGTTCTTTGTTACTATTTTCCAGATAGTATAGCAGTATAAAAAAAAAAAATCTACAAGACGTTTGACTATTCTGACTATTAGTGATACAAACCGCCCTTTATTGACAAATAAATATAAAAAAAGAGCGTTATTTGCACGCTCTTTCAGGGTTTATTTGTTTAATTGTTGTTATCATTAGTGGATTTATTATCTTTTTCGGGCTTGCCTTTATTGTTAGACTTATTGTCTTTATTTGAGTTGTTTGAGTTTCTATCGTTTTTGTCTTTGTTTAAGTTGGCGTTATTAGAGTTGTTGTTTTCTTTTTGAATTATTTTTTTGTTTTCATTAGTATTTGCAGCTTTGTTTCCATTTGACTTCTCTGTTAGTTTGTTTTCTGGTTGTTTTTTTGTTGCATTTGGATTTACTATCTCTGGCGGTTGAGTTTGTACCGGTTCCTCATTAAGAAGTTCCTCTGTTTTCTGTTTTTCTTTAGTTTCTTTAGTTTCTTTAGTTTCTTTAGTTTCTTTAGTTTCTTTAGTTTCTTTAGTTTCTTTAGTTTCTTTAGTTTCTTTAGTTTCTTTAGTTTCTTTAGTTTCTTTAGTTTCTTTAGTTTCTTTAGTTTCTTTAGTTTCT
>NZ_JAIZDB010000068.1 GCF_029533155.1 Psychrobacillus antarcticus
GGGGCTTTTACCCTATCCTGCGGACCTTTCCAGATCGCTTCGTCTAACTCATTCCTTTGTAACTCTATGTAGAGTGTCCTACAACCCCAAAAGGCAAGCCTTTTGGTTTGGGCTATTCCCGTTTCGCTCGCCGCTACTCAGGGAATCGAATTTTCTTTCTCTTCCTCCAGGTACTTAGATGTTTCAGTTCCCTGGGTGTGTCTCAGATGCGCTATGTATTCACGCAAATGTACTGCTCCATTACGAACAGTGGGTTTCCCCATTCGGAAATCTCCGGATCAAAGCTCACTTACAGCTCCCCGAAGCATATCGGTGTTAGTGCCGTCCTTCGTCGACTCCTAGTGCCAAGGCATTCACCGTGCGCCCTTATTAACTTAACCTAAAAGTTAAAAAGTCTTACACGTTGTGACTACGTAAATAATCACAACAGAATTTCTTGTTGTTTATTGTTTCAATGTCGTTTTATCCAGTTTTCAAAGAACAAGTTATAAACTTTGGTGGAGCCTAGCGGGATCGAACCGCTGACCTCCTGCGTGCAAGGCAGGCGCTCTCCCAGCTGAGCTAAGGCCCCAAAAACAAAAAAGGGTATGGTGGGCCTAAATGGACTCGAACCATCGACCTCACGCTTATCAGGCGTGCGCTCTAACCAGCTGAGCTATAGGCCCTCTTTGAATTTCCATATATTAATATGAACATTCAAAACTGAACTGCAAAACGTTAAGATACGAATAAAAATTCGTATTCCGATATTATCCTTAGAAAGGAGGTGATCCAGCCGCACCTTCCGATACGGCTACCTTGTTACGACTTCACCCCAATCATCTGTCCCACCTTCGGCGGCTGGCTCCCGTAAGGGTTACCCCACCGACTTCGGGTGTTACAAACTCTCGTGGTGTGACGGGCGGTGTGTACAAGGCCCGGGAACGTATTCACCGTGGCATGCTGATCCACGATTACTAGCGATTCCGGCTTCATGTAGGCGAGTTGCAGCCTACAATCCGA
>NZ_JAIZDB010000069.1 GCF_029533155.1 Psychrobacillus antarcticus
GAATATCCACTTGTTTTACATGCTCATAAAAAGCATATAATGTTTCTTTGGTCTGGAGGATTTCCTCTGGACCATTCTCTTTTGCTTGAGTAAACCATAGTTGAAAGGCTTCCTTCAATTCATAGGCCTGCTTTAATTCTTCAGACATAGAGAGATAACGATCTAAATACCAACGGTCTTCCTCTGTTAATTTCTTGGAATTCCGGTGGAATACGTACCGCATTTTCTTACACTTTTTTCGGTCATAATCATTCCAAGTAGATTGGATTCTTCTCCGTACACCATCTAATGCCCAGTAAATATAACGAACAAAATGAAAACGATCTGCCACAATGACAGGCTTACCAAGAGCACTTGTAACTGCAGCTTTAAAAGATGGACTCATGTCCATGATGACAATTTCTACATTTGCTCCATGTTGTTGAAGATAGTGCTTTATCGTTTTTTTATAGCGATTTGGTAAAATATCAATTGGCTCTTTGGTTTCTCCATTAGCGATAATGAGTTGATATTTCCCTTCACGTGTATCGCCTTTATATTCATCAATGGCAATCACTTTTGGAAGTTCTTTTACTTTCTGAATTTCACTCAATGATAGACGATCAAAACGTCGGACAATCGTGGATGGTGAAGTACCATAAATAGTCGCTGTTTCTGAAAAT
>NZ_JAIZDB010000007.1 GCF_029533155.1 Psychrobacillus antarcticus
CAATCTGAATGTCGGATCCGTATCTGATCGAGCTATTCAATATACAGCGGAATTTAAAATTCGTGCGGTAAAGGAAAGTCAGGCAGGAAAAGGTCCTAAACAGATTTTTGAAGAGAATGGTTTCGACTTAGATATCATCGGATTAAGGAAAGCTCAAAGTGCACTGAATCGTTGGCGCAAAACCTTTCATACAACAGGAGAACAGGGTTTTTTAGAGGAACGTCGAGGAAAAGCAAGCACTGGGCGTCCAAAGCTGGAGAATCTATCAGCGGATAAAAAATTAGAAAAAGCAGAAGCTCGTATTAAATATTTAGAAGCTGAATTAACGCTACTAAAAAAGCTCGACGAACTGGAAAGGCAGGCGAAGAAGAAACGATTTTAGCACCACACGTAAAATACCAAGTAATCAACGAAGTGATTCGCCAATATCAACTTCAGGATAAAATAAGCTATTTATGTGAACTGACTAGTGTTAGTCGCAGTGGCTATTATAAATGGCTTCAAACAACGGAAAAGCGCGCGATTTCAGAGGAACAAGATTATCAAGACTATTTGTTGGTGAAGTGCGTGTATGATGCCCACCGTGGAAAGTCCGGTTATCGTATGCTTTATATGGAACTAGCAGAGCTGTTAGAAGTCCCGATTAATCATAAGAAAATTCTTCGCATTATGCGCAAATATAATTTCTTTGCCAAAGTACGCCGTGCGAATCCGTATCGCCATTTGGCAAAAGCAACCAAAGCTCATAAATCGGTCCCGAATATACTAAATCGTCAATTTAAACAAGATGAACCAGGGAAAGTTCTTTTAACAGATATTACATATTTACCACACAAAAGTGGGCAAATGGCTTATTTATCTTGTGTAAAAGATGTGGCTACACGTGAAATTTTGGCGTATGAACTTTCAACGAGCTTGAAGATGGGGATTGTCGAGCGCACCATACAAAAGCTTGAAGAAGCATTAGCGGGTAACATCCATCCAGAAGCTATGATTCATTCAGATCAAGGTTTTCATTATACACATCCAGATTATCAAGAACGCGTAACGAAAATAGGTCTTACGCAGTCTATGTCACGCCGTGGTAACTGTTTAGACAACGCACCAATGGAATCGTTTTTTGGTCATTTAAAAGATGAAGTGGATTATAAAGACGCGCAAAACTTAGAAGAATTGAAACAGATGATAGGAAATTATATAGATTATTACAACTCAGAACGAAAGCAATGGGATTTAAAAAAGATGGCTCCGGAAGCATACCGAAACCATCTCATCGCAGTCTAAACTACAAACTCTCTTTTTATTAAGTTGTCTACTTTATAGGGCTCAGTTCATCAGTCATGTTCTCTACTCTTTTTATTGTTTAAATTATAAAATTTAGCCAACTGGATAAACTTATACAAATGAAACTCTGACCAGACTCCAATGTAAGGATCGTCGCAGCAAGCGTTTGCGCTTTTGTACTATAAAAGTGGACAGCATCTAGATGTGTTCTCTTTTTTTGTGCCTCAAATAGGAGTATTAGTAAAAATTTCAAATTGTTTTGCTATTTTATTGCGAGAACCTTTATTTCTCATTAAAAATGCAGCCCAAAGTCCAAGTGTAGTAATTGCCATTTTGTTTTTATTTATATATTATTTTCCTCCTCTCATTTGTTTTGTATATATTGTATTCCTACATATATTGATATTAAATAATCGATTGGCGGAGGTTTAGTGATTCAAAATAAGGATAAACAATTTAAAACAGATTAAAGAGGAGTGGAAGTAATGATGAAAAAGCATTCAGAAGTTAAAGATAAACAAGATATTGCTGGACGTATTATGGATAATCCCGATTTATTAAATACGGAGAAAGAAAGTATCTTTGACATGGATGAAGATATGAAGACGGTAGATGCAATCCCGGTAGAAGAGTTAAATGAAAAGGTGAAAGATGAGAAAGATAAGCGAGGTACTAAGTCAACATCTGCGAGTGAGAAACGTTTTCCAGGATAATTTTTTCGAGAGTTGTTTATTTTCCATGAATAATGGCGATAATTTTTAGGATTAGATTAATATTAAAAAGAGGAGTGTTTCAGTCAGTATGAAAATAAAAAAATATCCGTTAATCGGTAGTGTTATGATGTCTTTCTTATTATTAGGGGCTTGTGGGGATAAAGAAGAAGTGAGTGATGCCCCAGATAAAGATACTGCCCAAAGTGAATTTGGTTTTCAATCATTTGACTTGGATGTGGATACAGCCGATCAAAAGGATGCAATTGAAGCCTCTTTTGATATTGATATATCAGAAACAGAGGCGGAATACGTTAACCAAATAGAGTCCAAAAACCTTTCTGGCAATGATGCTTATGTAGAGTTGGAACCAATCTTTAAAAAAATTGGCCTAACAAAAGATATGAGTAAAGAAGAAGTAATTGAAAAGGTTACTCAAGCATTTGGAGTAGAAGAATATACAGAATTCGATTTAGAAGTAGAATTTTCTGACGGGGATAACCAAGAATTTACTGATAGAAAATAAAAGATAAAAGCCTTGAGATACGATGAAAATCGTTTCTTGAGGCTTTTTTTAAAGAAGGCTATGTTAAAGATAAAGGTCATCATCGTTCAATACTAAAAGAAGTAATGAGGTCAATTCTACTCAGAATTAACCTCTCTATTTGTTCAGGTATATTATTTCTAGAATAAAACCATTTGTGCCTCGTAACCGTAATAAGCATATATATTAGCTGAACTGTTGAATGGATTTTTCAAGTTCTAATGATGTTTTACGTAAATTATCCATCGTTTGCTCAAGTGTTTGAACGGAATCAACTTGTTGGTCCGTAGAAACTGCAACTTCCTTAGTTGAAATTACCGCTTGATCAACTAAAGATTTAATGACTTCAGTTGAAGCTAATAACTCTTCTGAACTGGCCGAAAGCTCTTCTGTTACTGCTGAGACATCTTGAATTTCAGTATTTACATGGTTTACAGATGTTAAGACTTTAGATAATGAGTGACCGATACCCTCAACAGACTCGGTGCCCGCTTTTACTAAAGATACGGATTTTTCCATCTCTATCAAAGCTTCAACGGTTACATTTTTAAAACTTAAAATATGTGCTGAGACTGTTTCTGCTGAAGTTCGTGATTGTTCAGCCAATTTTTTCACTTCATTAGCGACAACTGCGAAACCTTTTCCGAACTCCCCAGCTCTAGCGGCTTCAATTGATGCATTTAATGCTAACAAATTCGTTTGATCGGTGATGTCTGAAATCACACGGATGGTTTCTTCAATATCGGAGTACCCACTAGCCAATTTGTTGATTAATTTTTCCGTAGAAATAACTGAACTCTCTACTTCTTCAATTTGTTTTATGACTGAATTAGACTGGTCATTGCTCTTTTGAACTAAATCCATCATTTCGTTAGAAGATTCAGCAACTGTCGTAGAGGAGTCAGCAATACGTTGAATACCGATTGTCATTTCTTCCATTGCTTGAACAGCTTCATCATTTGAATGCTTTTGATGCTCGCTACCTTTTGCAATGGAGTAAATATTCGTTGTAATTTCGTTGTTTGCAGATTTAACAGTCTCGATAATTTCGTCTAACCTTTTTGCTTCAGATAACACTGAAAGAGTAGACTCTTTTGTTTGTTTTAAAAGGCCATCCAATTGATTCATAGCTAATAAATAGTGATGCGTCAGTAAGTGAATTTCATCATTACCAGACGATTGAATCAGGCGAACTTCGTCTGCCGCAGCATTAATTTTTCCGTCAGCGAGTAATTGAACTGATTTTGTTAAAGTAGAAATTGGAGCTAATCTTTTTTTAATATAAAAATAAACAACAACTAGTATTCCGGCCATAATTACTAAAAGGATAGCGGATATAAAAGGTAAAATTGATTTAATTACTCCGTTTTGAATTGCTCCTACATTAGTAGCAGCAATATCAACACCTAGGATACCTAAAACTTCACCATCTTCATTTGTAATTGGTGCAAAGGCAGATAAATATTGACCATAATCAGGATCGTCAATTAAAGAAGTACTATCTGTTTTTCCTATTAATACGTTTTCAATATCTGCAACAGTTGTACCAGTAGTTTCTGTTCCAATTGGAGCAGCCATTTCATCGCCCTCGGCCATTCCATCAATTAGAATTTCTAATTTTGAATCGGTTGCTTCAAGCGTATAAACATACATAGCACCAGTTTTATCACGATAATCATTTAAATTGTTTCTGATTGTCCAATAGTCAGGTGATTCGCTTTTATTCGTAATAAACTCTTTGTAGCTATCTTTGTCAACATCCTCTGCAATAAGTTGTGCAGTCTGGATACCTTGAGACCGAATGGTTTGTTCAACTGCAGATTTTGTTGTGAAGTATAGAAAAGCAAGAAATAAAATAAGTAGTGCTAGTATCGCTATTCCAAAGAAAAGAATAATTTTCGAACTTAATTTTCTTGGTTTCAAAATGGATCCCCCTAATATCTGTTCTTACTTATATCGGCTTGCAACATTATCATTTGAAGTTGTTTTGTCATCAGTCATAAAATAGGCCATCAAAATAAAATGAGCTTGGAAACATATTCAACTTATTTTTTATGTGCTTTTTAAATCAGGCTTTAGCAAAACGTCTGTCCAAATCCTTTCGAAAATGATAGAAACAGGTTTTGATTTTTGTCCGGTTTTTCTTAACTTTTCCCAAATAACCGTTTGTATTAGAATAATTACGTTTTCATTACAAAGTGATTAACAATTGCTACATCGTGTTTAGGTTCTATCTCGAGGGGGGTACGTATGAAATAAGACTAAATTTTGAGGAGGCAACACCATGAACATTGAATCGAATAGACGAATTGAAATTGCTCGTACGGAAGAAGAGATGTATGAAAAATTGGAAGGCCTACAAAATCAGGGTTATGCAGAAAGTGATATACATGTAATTTCAACTGAAACTGCACACTTAAATACCCTTAATCGTCATTCAGAAGTTTCTACACATGAGACTGGAACATTTATGGATAAGTTCAAATCTTGGTTTACGGGTGAAGATGCTATAGCAGAAGGACTACGTAAATTAGATTTAAGTGAAGAGGAAAGAACAAGATATGCGGAGGAAGTAGCAAGGGGAAGTATTGTTCTCTACACAGATGTTCTCACGGTTAACGATGAACCAATGTACGGTACACATGCAGATGAATTTGAGCATGAGTATACAGATACAGTTGGTACAGATGTCGTACAAAATCGTTTTATAGAAAACGAAGAACCAATTAGCAATTATGCTAAAGAGCAGGGGTTCACACCATCTAATAATGAGTTTGTAAATGAAACAGATGGTCGCTTTGATGAACCGCAGGATCGCTTTGAGCGTGGGGAGACTTTTGCAACTGACCCACATTTAGCTAGAGAAGAGAATCATATGGGACATTCTATGCAGGAAGATAGAGAAGTTAGGGAGTCTCGTCCTACGATTGGTGAGAGTATTACAGTAGAAGAAAAATCGTATGGCGCTCATTCTCCGGGAGCCGATCCTAATCTAGGTCCGGCAGCATTTGGGAGTGAAATGGTAGCGGAAGAAGAAGAAGAGGAAAGACTTTCTCATGATCAATATGAAGAAAAATTGGAACATCAAAAGAAACTAGATGATATACCTCCAACTAATAGACTTTACTAATTTTATTAAATTATAGAACCTCTCTAATTGGAGAGGTTCTTCTTTGTATTCTATTATGAGATAATGAGAGTCAATCTAACAAAATGAGGAGACGGAAAAGTGGACTTTGTAGCTATCGATTTTGAAACGGCTAATAGCCTTCGTTCTAGTGTTTGTTCAGTTGGAATCGTGCAGGTTAAGAATGGGAAAATATATAGAGAAATACAATCCTTGATAAATCCTTTAAGTGAATTTTATTATTATAATACAAAAATTCATGGAATTACCGAATATATGGTACATGGTGCACCAACCTTTGAAGAATTTTGGCCAGAGATGAAAAGTCTTATAGAAAATCAAGTGGTCATTGCTCATAATGCTAGTTTTGACATGGGTGTTTTACAGGAATCATTACGTCAATTTCATGAGCCTTCTCCAAACTTTGAATATGGGTGCTCTTTTCGAATTGCCAAAAAAGTTTGGCCTCAACTATATAATCATAAATTATCAACTGTAGCGAACTACTTAGGTATTAGCTTAAGACATCATGATGCTTTAGAGGATGCGCGTGCCGCTGCTATTATTACAATTGAAGCGATGAAGAAAACCCAAACAAATTCAGTTCAACAACTGGCAAAACTACATAATGTAAAAATGAACTCTTCGATTCAACCTAAGAAGCAATTACCATCCCAGCGCAGAGATAAAGCAGATTTAACTATCGAATTTTTAGAACCGGAAAGGTCAGAGCTAAATTCCAAGCATCCATTTTACGGAGCTCAAATTGTTTTCACAGGAAGAATGCTTTCTATGACAAGATCAAAAGCAGCACAACTGGCAGTGAATTGTGGAGCAGTTTGCAAAGGAGCAGTCGACCATCAAACCAATTACTTAGTAGTGGGAGATAATGATTTAGCTAAATATCTACAGGGCATTAAAAGTACCAAAATGCAAAAGGTAGAAGGCATGATTCAACAAGGGCATCCAATGGAAATCGTTGGGGAGCAAGACTTTTTAAGATTAGTTCGGCATTCATTTTAAATAGTCTTGAGGAAGATTTCATTATTTAGAGGAGAGGAGGGGGAGTAACCTACATTCATTAGTCACTGAGTTTAACTCAATTGAGTTACCGAGTCATGGAAAATATTAAAATGATATAAAAAACGAGAGTCATGACGCTAGTCACGACCCTCGTTTTTCTGCATTAGTTACTTAATTTTTTGAATTTCCATTTCTTCGACTTTTGATCGTAGGAAGCTTCTTCTGTTGTTACTTTATTGCCTTCTGTAGTGATGATAAAGTAGTCGGAAAAACCTGTTGTGATTGGTTTGTTATTACTATCAAGGAAAGTCATATCTTTTAATTTCAACTCGTCTTTAATCTTGTGCTTGTTCTTTTCTTTCAATAACCCTGGAGGAATATGATAATCCAGGTGCAAGGTAAACTGTCCACTTGCCGCAAGTACATCGAAATTTTTAGCGGTTATCAAGAATGTTCCATTAATCAGCTCGATTACTACATCTTTATTTGCAGCATTAATCTTGCTTGTAGCTTCTTTTGTAAAACGGATATTAACATCTCCGGCATTATGCATCACAGAGCCGTCTACTGTAATTACCTTCTTAGAAGTGTCTACTTCATCTTCCGTAATAACAGCTTCGCCATCTTTATCAGACTGGACAGTTACAGTAATGGTTACAGAGTTATCACCGTACGCAGCTGTAATATTAGTTGTTCCAGCTGACTTGGCAATTATTACCCCTTTATCTACAGAAATAATCTTACTATCGAAGTTACTGTAAATTGCTTCTGAAGTAATATTTTTTGTTGTAGTAGTGCCATCCTGCTTTGTAGATGTTTCGATAAGTTTAATGTTAGACTGTTGACCTATTTCTAACTCAAATGCTGTTTTATCAGCTGCAAGTGTTTTAGTTTCTGGTTCGCTCAAATCTACTTGAATCAGGATAGGATCATGGTCAGATGCACGACCGTGAATATCCATATAATTAGCGTTAATATGAATCATATCCACCACAGTTTTATTTGCTAAATTATTTGTTACTAGAATATGGTCAAGTACCTGGTTATTGCCTTGGTAGTAATATGAGAAACGATCGCCAGCTGGTACTTTTTCCACCATATTCGTTAAAATTCCACCTTTAAGTGCTGCAAGAGTCGGAGTGAATTCAAAATCATTCATATCTCCAGCAACGATTACATTTAAATCTGAGTCCTTTTCAAGGCCTGCTTGGATGAAGTTGTTAATCATCGTTGCAAGTTCAATTCTTTCTGTTTCTGAGCCAAGGAATGGAGGTTGGTTTTTACCGAATAAAGGCTGATCCCCACCTTTGGAATTTAAATGTGCGCCAATTACGACTACTTTTTCTCCTTGGAACTCAAATTGTGCAGCTAATGGCTTACGAGTATTCCCTTGTGGTAAATCAAGAACTCTACCAGGGTTCAAAGTAAGATTTCCATTTTCATCCCACGCAACTTTATCCGTCGAACTGCCTTTTGTTCCTTCTGTTAGGGATACACGATCAGGGTTATAAAGGTAACCAACACGAATGTTCCCACCTGGTTGTCCCCCATCTTGATCATATTCTGGTGCAATGTCAGTCCAAGCGTATGTTGGTCCACCAGCAGCCACAATTGCAGCGATTAACCGTTCATAGCTAGCTGAAGCATCAGTATTTCCAGATGCAGTAGGCCCATCATTATCTTGCACTTCTACAAGCGTAATAATATCTGGTGATTTCATATTCTCCACGAAAGACTTTGCAATTTTTGCAACTTTTTCATCGGGCGTGTTTTCAGTGTTTGTTGAGAAATTTTCAACATTGTATGCTGCTACAGTTAATTTATTCTCTGTAGGTACGATATCCCTCACTACAGTTGGTTTTTCAATACGAGTAATTGTTGGAAGAGTAGATTCCTCTGTCCATAGCTTGAAGTTACCAAAGCCGAAGCCCATCACCCCAACAATGTCACCTGTATAATAATCGCCTGATTTTGCATCATATTTTTCATTTCCTGTTAATACTAATATTTTTTCAGGATTATAGTCATTCGAAGAAATATTAATTCCGCCTAGTACATTGAACTGTGTATTAGTGGAGTTCCCTGCGATTACAGGTATTTCTCCATATGCTTGTGGCCCAATGACTCTTGCATTAGGTACAGCAATACGCATTAATTCGACAGACTCCCAAAAGTCAATTCCATCTTCTAATGGATCAAATATCGTTAAACCATCATTATCAATGATCTCAGTTGGAGGGAAAATATCTTCTCCAATTACTAATGGTGCAGGTAGTTCTGCAGTGCCAGATTTAGTAGCAGATGTTGCACGAATTCTAGTAATAGAAAGATCATTTACTCTCATATCTGAGTAACCCTCGTAGTACCATTCCTCCACGGTACCAGCTACTGTAACTAAGTCTCCAATTGCCAATCCATTAGAAGCTTTGTTGACGATTATTGCTTCAGATGTTGTATTGTCTTCATCCGGATTAACATCTTGAATAACGAAGTTTGCTGAATTGTAAAGGTGAGTAACAACACCAGTTATCTCTTGAACTACTGCACCTTCATATTCTGAGAAGTGTGTTTGTCCTTGAATATCACGGATCGTTAGATTACTCGTTTTTAAAACATTGTATGTAAAAGTAAATACGTCAGACGTAGCATCACTAATAGCGATTGCTTTAATCGTAGTATTTTTTGATAAGGTAATTGGTGCAGTGTATAACGTGCTATTTGTAGAAGGTGTTGAGCCATCTAATGTGTAATAGATTGCAGCATTTTCAATAGGAGAGATTAAGGAAATTTCAGTTCCTTCTGTTACAGTCCCCGGGTAGATATCCGTGTAGACAGCAGGTTTATTGACTAATTCAAAGCTATCTAAACTAAGTGTTTTTACTTGGTATGTCGTGTTGAAGATGGAAGCGATACCGGAGACATGAACTAAGTCACCCTCTTTATATCGTTGTGTGAATGTATCATAATCTAGACCATTCCGATTGTCATTTCGAATGACAACGGACTCTCCATTTTCATGTGTTGCTGTGAATTCGAATGTTCCAAAGTCGTTTATTTTAGTTAAATTGGTAATCGCTACATTATTTATAGTTACTCGTTCACCTTGAGCTTCATCATTTACTCCAGCTGGAGTAATGATTTGCTGAAGAGGTAGTCCATTGTCAGAAGAGATTTTTGTTATTTTAGTAGGTTGAATTTGTAATTCGCCACTGTATGAACTAACTTTACCTTCCAGTTCCACGACATCACCTGGATTTACATCTGCAGAAGGTGTGAATGCATAAATACCGCCTGAACTATCTTGAAGATAGAATGCATTACCACCCCAGTATCCAGTGCCAGTTGTTACAGTACCTGTAATTTTGATTAATTTGGTTGGATCCGTTACAGCTCGTGCTGCAGCAATATTTTGCATCAATTCTGCTTCAGGAGCTTCAGGAGGAGTATCTCCATCAGAAATTATCGTGTGAGCAGAAGGGCTTTTAAGACCAGGAACAGAGAAGTATGCCTCTAATGAGCCTGTCACCGTTACTTCTGCTTTGAAATTTTCTGGATTGTCTTTTAAATTCAGTGCAGTTCGAATGGCCCCGGTTGGTAATTGAACTGGTAAAATGTTGGATGGATTTGTTTCATTAGGTGAATCTGCTAAACCGATATTTGTAGCTGCTGTAAAAGGGGCTTCCTGCTTGTAGGAAGTTCCAGAGTTAGCAGTTCCAACGATGTAACCTTGTACAGTTGCCGTACCTGTGTTATTTGTAATTGCTTCTGACACACTAATTGGTTCAGCTGCTTGAACACTAGGTGCAACTATAAACGGTACAAACATGGAAACTACTAATATAAAGGAAGTGATTACCTTATTATAAGCATGATTCCAAATACTCTTTTTCGACATTTTATCTACTCCTTCAACAAATTTGTATTTCGGATAGATTATAGCAAAAGAAAATGACAGGATTGTGTTAGATTTGTAAAAATTAAAATATTCCAATAAAAACAGGTGAGAAGTAGGTAGAGTTAATTACTTCCTAATAAAAATTAACTATTTTCTATTGAATCTAAAGTTCTGTTAAAATGTATAATTTAGTATTATAAACACCCCTGCACCAGAAGCGATTTTAACAATTGCATACAACTCACTATTCTTATAAGTAAAGTACCAAAACACCCACCTAAAATTTGGCATTTGGATAAATCTGATAGGATTTATTGTAAGTGATTTATTTTACAAGAAACTGAAAAAACACAATTATTTGTTTTCCGTGAGATACTTGAAACCGAGATAATTTAACCGATAACTATAAAGGATATTAAAGGTTTTATATGAGAAGATTACTTGAGAGGAATGGAAGAGATTGGTGAATTTTAAAAGTATCAAAAGTAAGTTGCTATTTGCGTTTACACTAGTTATTTTTGTAGTCATCCTGTTGGGTGTTTATAATATTTCTGTGATCATGAAGGGCAATAATGAAGCAAAAAATATTGTAGAAAAAGAGCTGCCGTTATTAATTGCCAATGAGCAGATGGCGTTAACAATGGCAAATCGGATATCGACTGCCCGTGGTTATGTATTATTCGGTGGGGACTTCAGAGATCGCTTCGATGCATATACAGAACAAGGGAAGCAGTATGAAGGGGTCATTAGGGGCATACATGATTCTGAAGCATTTGACCAGCTGATTGAGGAGACGGTCGCTTGGCGGAAGATGATTGATACTAAGGTCTTTGATGAATATGACAGAGGAAACAAAGAAGCAGCACTACGAAATTTAGAAGCGTCCGCTGATGCAGTACGTCAAATAATGGCTGACTATGAGGAAGTGGCGAAAAATAGTGAAGAGACTATCAAGAAAACGGAGCAAGATATAATAGCTGGAGGGGAAGCTACGCTACGGATCGTAACAATCGTTACCATAGTAGTCATTTTATTTAGCATAGCCATAGCTGTTTTAACTGCCAATACGATAACCAAACCGGTAAAAGTGGTAATGGAACGGATGAATAGGATTGCGCAAGGCGATTTAAGTGGAAAGTCTATTGAAACAGAGTCTAAAGACGAAGTGGGTCAACTTATACATGCTACAAATGAGATGAGTAATAATATGCGTCAGTTATTAAATGAAATCAATATTGTTTCTGAATCCGTAACGGGGCAAAGTGAAGAGTTAATCCAGTCTTCTGATGAGGTAAATGCAGCTTCCCATCAGATTGCTGTTACAATGCAAGAACTAGCTATGGGTATAGAGGGAGAGGCTAAGAGTGCGACCGAATTGGCAGTAATTATGGAATCCTTTACACGTAAAGTGGCAGAAGCCAATGAAAAAGGTGTGAATATTCAACTTTCTTCAAGTGAAGTACTTGCGATGACCTCAGAGGGTAGTCAATTAATGAAATCTTCAAATGAACAAATGGTTAAAATTGACCAAATTGTGCAAGAAGCTGTTAAGAAAATCCAAGGATTGGATACCGAGTCCCAAGAAATATCCAAATTGGTTGTCGTGATAAAGGAAATCGCCAATCAAACAAATTTGTTGGCCTTAAATGCAGCAATTGAAGCGGCTAGAGCAGGTGAACATGGTAAAGGTTTTGCTGTTGTAGCAGAGGAAGTGAAAAAACTTGCAGAACAGGTAACTGTTTCTATAACTGATATTACAGACATTGTGACGAATATCCAAAATGAATCAAGTTCTGTAGCAAGATCATTGCTAGAAGGTTATGAAGAAGTGGAAAAAGGAACGGATCAAATAAATGTCACGATGGAGACATTCAATGGAATCAGCAGTGCTGTGACAGAAATGATTAATCTCATTCAAACCGTCACAGAGAACTTATCCAACATCGCAGCAAACAGTCAGGAAATGCGTGGATCTGTTGAGGAAATTGCAGCAATCTCTGAAGAATCATCTGCAGCAGTAGAGCAAACTTCTGCATCCTCGCAACAAACAAGCAGTTCGATGGAAGAAGTAGCAGGCAGCTCAAAACAACTAGCCGAACTTGCTGAAAAATTAAACGGATTAGTACTGCAATTTAAGCTTTAGTATTAGGTACCAGTCACCTGGGAAGTTAAAATCCCATTCTGACAATTATGTTGTTGGATACAAATAGCCTCGTGGAGAGAATATCTCCGCGGGGCTTTTCTTTTTAATAGATAACCGAAATCAAATAGAATAATATGCACAGAGGTAACTATAAAAAAATTATATTTCGGATAGATAATAGCAAATGAATATGACAGGATTATATGGGATTATTAAAAGTTTAAATATTTCAGTAAAAACAGGTGGGAAGTAGGTAGATAAGTTAGCATAAAAAATCAAGAATCAGACTGCTGATTCTTGATTTTTTAAATTTGTTAATTTATTTTCTTTCTTAATTACTTATGTTGAGATTCATAATATTTCACGCTATAACTATCTAAAGGTTTTTGTAGTTTATCTTGTATATACAGTGCGGCTGTATTGAGTTTGACTGGATCTATATTTGTTTTTATACCCATATTTGTGAGCATGTAGTTTAAGTCATCAGTTGCCAAGTTGCCAGATGCTCCTGGAGCGTATGGACATCCGCCCAAACCACCCAGAGAGCTATCGAATTTTGAAATACCCATCTCCAATGAAGCCAGTGCATTTGCTAAAGCAGTTCCACGGGTATTGTGAAAATGCATTGCAATATTTTCCGCGGGGTATCGTTTAAGAAGTTGCTCTAAAACTTGCTTCACTTGAACGGGATTAGCAATCCCGATAGTGTCACCTAATGATAATTCATTTATGCCCATTTCAAACAAGGAATCTGCTAATCGAATTACTTGATCAATTTCTATATTTCCTTCAAAAGGGCAACCGAAAACTGTTGAAATATATCCTCGAACCGTTTTATTAATCGAAATACTTTCTTTAACAACTTCAGATAAGACAATCTCTGTTTCTGAAATAGTTTTATTAATATTTTCCTTATTATGAGTCTCACTAGCAGAGATGAAAACAGCGATTTCATCAATACCACTTTCTAATGCTCGGAATAACCCTTTTGTATTTGGAACAAGGGCAGCATAAGTGACGTCTGGATTTTTCTTAATATGTTTTGCTACATAATCTGCATCCGAAAGTGCTGGGATCCAAGTCGGATTTACAAAAGAAGTTACCTCTATATAATTTAACCCTGTATTAGATAAGTGATCTATCCATTGTATTTTATCGTCTGTTGGAATAAATGTAGTTTCATTTTGTAATCCATCGCGTGGTCCTACTTCTCTAATGCTTACATTTTTAGGGGAATTTTGTATTGTCATATTAAAAATCTCCTTTTATTTATATTCCGAAGAGGGTCGTCATAATCCAAGTTGAAGCATAGAAAATCATAAATTGTACACCAGCCCCAATTCCAAGAATGCGATTTAGAAGACCACCAACTGCTGCCACTGTGAACGTAAGTACAATACCAACAAGTTGTGCTTCGTGGAAGGCAAGTAAACAAGCAAGTCCAATGAACATAGCAACAATAGCTTCTTGACTTACAAGCTTCATCACTAGTACAGAAGCCTTTCTTGCATAGTTCATAGAAAAAGGATAGGCGATTAACGAAGCAATAATGAGTCCAATTGCACCGTAAAGGAAAAATTCCCATGAAGTTAGGTAGGTATGCAAATTATTTATAGGGTCGACAGTGAATACTGGTGGTGCGTTAAATAATGGTGACCCTGGACCAAGAGCAACAGGACTTAGTGGAATCCCAAAAGCTATTAATGGGATGATTACTTCTGCGATATACGTAGACTCTGTTACCCCATTCATTACTGCTAAACTAGTAGTAGACTTCTTATAGGCACCTTTTGTACGGGAACCGACAATTTCACCCATTAGGGAAGTCATTCCTACAGGACTAAAAACAAAAGTAAGAGAAGAAATAAAAGTTGTAATGGAAGTGAATACTTGTTGTCTTCCAGTTAAAATTTTAAAAGGGTTCGGAAAGTATCCTTTCCACGTTTTTGTTTCAGGAGCCAGATGATATTCTTTAGGTTTATCTCTTTCAATAGTCTTTCTAGCACTAGAGGAAGTCGCGAATAATAGATCACAAAAAATCGGACCTATAGCAATTCCTAAAAAGAAACTGATAGATAAATGCTTATCGAGTATACTAAAACTCACTAAATCTAAACTTTTAATAAAGAAAGCAAATGGAATAATCATTAAAACACTTACCCATTTACCTTTAGAGAAAAAGGCAATTAAAATAGCGGCTAGTGTAAAAATTATTCCTGTTGATGACTTGAAGAAGTCAGCGAATTGACCCAAAAACTGGCCTAATAGAACAGCAGTTGGTAAAGCGATAAATGCACCAATAATTCCACCTGAAATCATTTTCCTAAGCGCTATATGTGGCATACCCATTCTTCTTAAAGTATTCGCATGATCTATTAATGGAACAGCTGTAGTATCACCGGGTATACCCATTAATGCAGTTGGTACGGCATGTGTAAGATGTTTTGCTAGAACTGCTGCCATAAAAAATGAAAAAACGGCAGCTGGAGGTGCACCAAGAAGGATTACTAACAAAGTAAGTGGGACCATAATAGCTGTCTCATCAGTACCAGATATTAATCCTATTAAAGAGAAGACAATTGCACCAAGTAATGCAAATAAAATAGCTGTAATTAGTAAACTCATTTCTTCTGCTCCTCTCTAAGTGCAAGAAAACTATTTAAAACTCCGAATTCTTCCAATTCTTTCTTAGTGATTGGATCATTTTCAATTAGTTCTAATTCTTCCAGAGGATCTAATTGTAAATCTTTAAAAACTTGTCTCATACTTTCAGAAGAGGTTTCTTCTTCAACTAGTATTCTTTTTGGTTTAAAAAGAATGGAACAAAATACTAAAGAGACAACACTACCTAAAATCCCAATAAGCAATGAGTAAGAAGCTACCATACTTTCACTAGCGATAGAAGGGAGTAACCAAAGACCGATATTGTAACCTCCTAAACTAATGCCTACGCTTATTAAAACCGCGAAAAGTAATTGATTTGGTAGAATTGTATCTCCAAGTATTTCTAAATATGTTTTTGTTTTTTTATTGAAATCATTAGTTGGTGATTTATGGTTATTTGCCATCCTATTCACCTCTTTGAGTTGCTTTAGTTATTTCTAAGATACGGTCATATCTAAGGTCTTTCTCTTTTACAGCTTGTGCGACGATTCTATCTATATCTGATTTTTTTGCGCCAGCCATTACTGCTAAGTTTCTAGCATGTAAAGACATGTGACCTTTTTGAATGCCTTCAGCAGATAAGGCCCGTAATGCTGCAGCATTCTGTGCTAGTCCTGCAGCTGCTATACAACCTGCAAGTTCTTCAGCAGAGCTAGCTCCCATTACTTTAAGGGCAGCTTGTGCAACCGGATGTGTTTTCGTTGCTCCACCAACAATCCCAACAGCCATTGGTAATTCAATAGAACCGGATAAGTTGCCATCCGCATTTATTTCCCATTTTGTTAAAGATTTATATTGTCCAGATATAGAAGCATAGGCATGTGCTCCGGCTTCTACTGCACGAGTATCGTTTCCAGTTGCCAAGACTACAGCAGAAATTCCATTCATTATTCCTTTATTGTGGGTAGTTGCTCGATAAGGATCATAATCCGCAAATTCGAAAGCGCTTACAATGTTATCGACAACCTCTTTGCCACCAAGTGCCTCTGTTGAAAAAATTGCTCTTGCGCGAACAAGTCTAAGGTCTGCTAAATTAGATATTATTTTTAATACAACTTTACCACCAGTAATTGTCTCAATAGTTGGAGAGACTGCTTCTGCCATTGTGTTAACAGCATTTGCACCCATTGCATCTTTGGTATCTACAATTAGATGAATTACTAACATTATTTGAGAGTTAGTTGGAATAATATGAACTTCTATTTCCTTAGCCCCTCCACCTAATGAAACCAATGTTGGATCTTGCAAATTACAATAAGCTAAAATTTCTTCTTTATGTTCAAATATTTTGGCTTTTGCAGCATAAGGATCTGCCACACTTAATACCTGAATTTGACCACGCATGATTGTTCCACTCATTGACGTGAAAAAACCACCATGTTCATAACTAGCTTTTGCTGCATTACTAGCAGCAGCTACAACAGAAGGTTCTTCCGTAGCCATTGGGATAAACATATCTTTTCCATTAATTTTAAAGTTGGTTGCAATCCCAAGTGGAATTCCTATTTGTCCAATTACGTTTTCTATCATTGAGTCTGCTAAATCCATCGAAAGTGGATTCTCCCCAGATAAATGCTTTAACTGATCATCTGTTAAATTGCGACCTTCCGTAACAATATCAAATCTTTCTTTAGGTGATAAACGATAAAATCCTGGAACTCTTGTGTTTGACATGACATACACCCCTTATTTTTGTGTAGTAGTATTCAACAAAGTTGAATGCTATTACACAAAAATACATTAATAATTATTATTTGTAAATACCAAATCTAAAATTTATTCAGAAATCGAAGTAAATTCAAAAAATAGAGAAATAATTATTAATGAGGATTAGTAAATATGTGAAAGGTAAAAATACGGTTAGTTCCTTAAATTAAAGGGGGGTATTTTGTATAAAAAATGTCAGCACTTTTGCTTCCTTGTTCTTATCTGCCGAAAGAAAAATATGAGGAGTGTTTCCTTCGAAATAAGCACTATCACCCTGTTCTAAGTAATGTAACTCCCCATCATAATAAAGGTTGATCGATCCGTTTAGAATATAAATAAACTCGTCTTCACTATGGGTAAATGGCGTTACATATTCAGCTTCAGGTAGGACGGTGACTATTACTGGTTCTACTTTACTAAAGCGAGGACGATTTGCGAGAGCTTCATAAGTATAACCAATGTCTTTATTTCCAATTTTTAATTTTTTGTCCTTGCTTTTCACTATGGATAATTTATTGAGTAGATTGGACTCCAAAAACCAAGACAAGGGAGTATCTAGCTCTTGTGCTATTTTAGATAGAGTTGCCACAGCAGGGGCGGCTTGTCCATTTTCTATTTTTGAAATATGGCTTTTCGTAAGACTGCATCTTTCCGCTAGTTCTTGTTGAGTTAAAGTCTTGTTTAATCTAGCTTCCTTAACCTTTTTTCCAATAGTATGTTGAAGATAAATTGGACTCTCCTCCTATTTAGTTTAATTCCTATAATAATCATATAATACATTAATTACTATCATTTGTAATTCTTTCACAGGTGAATTTACAAGCTAGATTATTGTGAAAATTTCTTCTATTATTTAATGTAGAATTAAAATTTATCCTATTAGTTCTTAGACTGTTTAAGTAATACAGAATAAAAATAGAAATCAATAAGAGTATCTTAAGTAAGATGAGCGAGATAAAAACAGAAGAAAGAAGGAGAATGTGGAAGAAAAAAATATGGAGGGAAGAAGAGTAGGGTCCTGACTTTAGCGGGGACCCATACATGGACTTCATGCATACTAAAGAATTTATTTATTCAATTTCCATACGGAATAATTCAGACCAAGTGCAAATGTAACCCATGCCACATACGGCATCATTATAACTCCTGCAGTATTGTCCAATTTCTGAAACTCATATGCAGTTAACGCAATGGATGCTAGCATAAGGCTAATTTCTACAAGTGCGGTTCCACGTAATCCCCAACGGAAAAATAGAAAAGACCATAAAAAATTTAAACCTAATTGTAAGTCGTATAAGGGGATAGCTGGTGAGGAGTTCGTTGTCATTTCTTTCAGCTTTTGGTCTACACGATATTTAGCAATTCCCATTGTCGCATAAAGAGCGGTCCATACAATTGGAAAGACTGCTCCAGGGGGTGAAAATGAAGGCTGTTTTAGTTTTTTATATTTTTCTTGTGCATTTTTATTGGCAATCCAGCCTGTGATAGAGCCGCCAACTACAGGTATAAGAATACTAAGTGCTAATTTCTTTTTGTTTATCCGACCATTAACTTGTAGTAATTCCATTTTACAACCTCCTCGATCTATTTATTATTTCATTCCCTAAACTCTCCGGAATAATCTATTTTGGTAAAAATAAATAATTAGAAAAATTAGAATATGGTATAATTAGTAAGTAAAATATGAGTAGGGGTGTATAAATGAGACTTAAAATTATTCATACTAATGATGTACATAGTAATTTCGAAAACTATAAAAAGGTAGTTACGTTAATAAATCAACATAAAGATGAAAATACAATTGTTTTAGATGGCGGAGATTTTGCTGATTTTAAAAGCATTGAGCTCCAAGGTACTAAAGGTATGGCAGCTATCGAGTTATTGTCAGCTGGTAGTTACGATGCTATTACGATAGGTAACAATGAGATGTTCAATGGAATAGATACTCTAGAGTACATGGCGAGTAACAGCCCTATTCCTTTTATTAGTAACAATTTGTTTAAGAAAGATCGTTCCAATATTAATGGAGTAAAACCTAGTATTATTTTTAAAAAAAACGGACTTCGAATTCTTATTACTGGATCTTCTCCCGATATGGGGGTATTCAGTGAGGGATTAGGGATTCATATTACTGATTATACAAATGCTATTAAAGCTGAAATCCGGAAAAATAAAGGGCAGTATGACATTTGTATATTACTTAGTCATGTAGGAACCTTTGCAGATGAACCTCTTGCTGAAGAGATAAAAGAGATCGACATTATTATTTCTGCCCACGACCATAAATTGTTTGAGCAAGCAAAGATTATTGATAAGACGATTATGAATAGTGCAGGTAATTATGGAGAGCATGTAGGTATTTTGGAATTAGAAATACTAGATGGAAAAGCAAAGCTAATACATTCAGAGACTATTTCAACAAAAGATATACAAGAGAATGAGCAGATAGATTCCATTTTAAAGTTAAATAAAGATAGAGCTATAGAAGTCTTAAGTAAACCTATGTATCCACTGGAACATACTTTGTGGCATGACGTAGTAGAAGAGAATCCAATATCCAATTTAATAGCGGACGGTTTAAAGGATATGTTAGGTACAGAAATTGGACTTATCAATAGTGGTATTTGTAATGCTGGTATATTTCATGAAATGACACAAAAAAAGCTAATTGAAATATGTCCTTCCCCATTAAATCCAACATCCTTTGAGATTCAAGGTAAGTATATAAAAGTAGCATTGGAGCAATCGTTAGATACCCAAATTTGCTTGGCAGAAGGAAGAGGTCCAGGGTTTAGAGGGAGATTTGTAGGGAGGCTACATGTATCAGGAATTCAAATAGAACACGATGGAAAGAATATTCATGCAATTTATGTGAATGGAGAATTATTAGAAGAAGAAAGATGGTACTTAGTCGGTAGTTCTGATTATTTACAAAGAGGTTCAGGATATCCATGTCTTGCGAACAATCGGAATGAAAAATACTTAGCGGAAGAAATAAAAGACGTTCTGCGTTTGTATGGAGAAAAACAAGAATTTTGCGAAGAATCTTTTATTCATAAATGGAAAGAAGTTTCTAAAATAAGGGGATAGAAAACGTGAAGCAAAAAAAAATTAGACAACGAGGAACGACAATAGGAAGATTTCCAGTTGGGAATAAGAACTGCATAACAGATGTAGAAGGTGTGAAAGTGGGACATATTACATTAGATAGCTCACTTGGAGGAGAAGAGCATGCTTGTACTGGAGTAACAGCGATCTTGCCACATGGGGGTAATTTGTTTCAACAGAAAGTAGTTGGAGCAAGTTACGTTCTAAATGGTTTCGGAAAAACGACGGGTCTTGTACAAGTAAATGAACTAGGGCTAATTGAATCTCCAATCATGCTGACGAATACATTTGGTATTCCCGCAGTTTCTCAAGGGACTCTCGAGTATATGTTAGAAAGAAATCCTGAAATTGGAGATTCTACAGGGACCATTAATATAGTAGTTGGGGAGTGCAATGATAGTCGGCTAAATTCAATTCGAAAGTTCCCGGTCCAACCGAAGCATGCGATTGAGTGTATTCAAAGTGCTTCGTCTGAAACTTCACCAGAAGGAGCAGTTGGTGCAGGTAAAGGCATGATTTGCTTTGGATATAAAGGGGGGATAGGATCCTCTTCCCGTATTATTCACACTAGTGATTCAGTCTATATTGTCGGGTGTATGGTGCTTAGTAACTTTGGTAGAAAAGAGGAATTCCAAGCTGCCAGGTATGTTCTGAATGAAAAAGGAAATGTTCCTAACTTTCCAAAGCCCGCAGATGGATCTATTATGATTGTTTTGGCAACTGATGCACCATTAAGTAATAGACAGCTTACTCGACTTGCGAAAAGATGCGGGGTAGGTCTCGCAAGAACTGGTAGTCATTTTAGCAATGGAAGTGGGGATGTTGTCATCGCTTTTTCAACTGCTCATAAAATACAACATAGTTCGGAAGCAAGTGTGGAGACAAGGCAGCAATTAAGAGATGATCATCCCGTTATGAACGACTTATTCCAAGGAGCAGCTGAGGTAACAGAAGAGGCAATATTAAATTCATTGTCCCAAGCAGTGACTACAATAGGTCGCAATGGGACAATCGTTCATGCATATCCATTTGAATAAAATAAAGGCTGATCTCCATTATGGAGATCGGCCTTTTCGATATAGATTGCCTGCTGATAAAATCGACCCATCACCACGAGTAATCGCTCAACCATCACAAATAATCTATCGACTAGAAAGAATTACTCTTTGTTAAATTCTAGTTTTATCTTACCTTCAACAAATGCTAAGCTGGCATCAAACTTTTGACCGCTTTCAGATTCGAATCCTTTAATCATATTTGTTTTCCCTTTTGTACAAAGGAGCTTTATTTGGCTAGGTGTAATTTTTTTCTTTAAAAAGTAACCGTTAAATGTCTGAGTACAACCACTTTTATATTCGGTGCAACCATAAAAGTTCTTGTGGGCAATGATGGACCCTTTTTGACACTTCGGACAAGTTACAATAGGGTCTCTATTGAATTTAGAATCATATTTTGATGGTCGAGGTGCTAGCTTTATACTAATCTGTTTCGTTTTTAATTGGTTTGGGACCTCGTCTATCAAGCTATGGATAAACTTAGCGATACTGCCTAGGAACCGATCCATCGAGCCTTCTCCGTTACCGATTTTTCGTAAATAGGTTTCCCATTTAGCTGTCATAGATGGACTAGCGAGAAGATTGCCCTCAATTGCCTGACAGAGGACCCGTCCCTTATCGGTTATGGAAACGATATTTTTCGTTACGCTAATATAGCCATGTCGTTTGATCGTTTCGATAATTCCGCTTCGAGTGGCTTCGGTACCAAGACCTTCTACTTCTTTTAAAATTTCTGTTTCCAGTTTGTCTTCCACAGTCTTTCCACACGTTTTCATCATGGCGATGAGCTGTCCTTCTGTATATGGCTTCGGAGGTAATGTTTTACCTTCTTTAATACCAATATCACTCTCTACCTTTTCCTGTTCCTGTAAGGGAGGGAGCGGCTGTTCTTCTTTCTCCTTAGATGAGCGGGCAAATAATGCCTTCCATCCCTGATCTCGCTCCGTTTTTCCGGTAGTGAAAAAGGCTAGACCATTCACATCTGTTGTCACTTTTGTCTCTGTATATAAATAGTCAGTATGGAACATTGACAGTGTGGTTCGTAGGACTTCTTCATACAGATTTCGCTCGAGACTGGAAAGTCCACCTAATTTAGCAGGTGTTGGGAGCTTCTTCGTCGGAATGATGGCATAATGCTCCTGTACTTTCGTGCTATCAACATATCGTTTTTTCGGAGCAAGTGAAGCAACTTCAAAAGGGTGACCAATAATTTGCTGATAATCCGAAACCTGAGCCGCTATATAGGAAAACTCGTTTGGTGTAATATGTCTTGCATCTGTTCTTGGGTAAGAAACTAATTTTTTCTCATAAAGCCCCTGCATCGTTTTTAGCACATCTGCTGGGCTCGTTTTCCATAATCGATTGGCAGTTGCTTGCAATGTCGACAAAGAATGGAGCTGGGGGGGCGGTGTCCGTTTGTCTACTTTTTCTACTGAAGTAATAACACCCGGCGAATTAGGCTGAATATAATGTTGAGAAAGGAGCGCTTGAATTAATTCTCTTTTCGGTTCCTTCGCTTTTGCTTTTCCTTTGTATTCCCCTTTTTCTGCTCGGAAAGTAGCCTCAATTTCATAAAAGGGCTCTGAAACAAATTGCTCGATCTCTCTTTGACGCTGGTAAATCAAGAATATAGTCGGAGATTGAACTCGTCCTATAGGAAATACTTCTTTAATACCTTGTCCTTGCAACAAAAGTGAATACAATCTGGAACCATTCATGCCTACTAACCAGTCACTGATCTGACGAGCCTTGGCTTCGTCATACAATAAAAGATCCTTACGATTATCCTGTAAATTACTAAAGCCTTTCAGTACTTCATCAACCTCTAAGGAATTGATCCATAAGCGTTTGATCGTTTGACCGCGTGCTCCGCTTTGATTATATATACTATAGAAGATATTTGATCCTTCGCGGTCTACGTCACATGCATTAATAACCATATCCGTAGATTTAAGCAATTTTTTCACGACGGAGAACTGCTTAAATTTTCCTTTGGCAATTTGAAATTCATAGCTTTCTGGCAAAATGGGCAAACTAGCTAATGACCATTTATCCCATTTTGGATCATATGCTTTTGGTTCTTTTAATTCTACGAGATGCCCAATTCCCCATGTAATAAAAGCACCCTCTGGAAAAATAGGACATGGGTTAATCTCTAAATATCCTTCGTGACGTTTTACTTTAAAAGCATCCGCGTATGCTTTTGCCTGACTAGGCTTTTCTGCTAAAATTACTGGCTTCATCATTTCACCTCTAATAAAACATTCGTTCTTCTTATTATATTGTAGCAGATTTCAAGTGGATCCCAATTAATATTAGGACTTTTTCATAGAAAGTAGGATTCAAGTCTAAGTGAAATTGAAGTTACTCCCCTAGAATAATTGGTTCATTTAAAGTCTCTTGATGATATTTTGATTAAGGTCATCAATTTACCGGAATTTTTAAGAAGAAGCGGTTAAATGAACAATCCAACTTACAAATAAGAGGCTTATGAAATGATTGATTAGTTCTATTAAAAGGTTATCTGATTAGTCAAACGCTATTGAATGATAACTAATAATGTAATGCTATTCTGATATATTCGAATATTTTCACGGATGTTGCACAACGAAGGGCTAAGGGAGAACAGAATGTTATAGAAAGACTGCATTTGCAAAAGAATGAGAACTAAAATATAAATGCCGGTACCTATCGAATTTAGAATCGTATGGGTCCTGGCATTTTTTTACTTTGTCGACCATAAGCGCAAGAATGAGGACGAAGTAGGTGCAGACTCCTTGTAAAATGGATGTAACCAACCATTAGGAGGAGTTAGAATGAATATCATTCAGGAATTCAATAAATTACATTCATCAAAAGAAATATTATTTTTAGGTAATGCATGGGATTTGTTATCCGCTTTAACTTTAGAAAAGGTAGGCTTTAAAGCAATTGGTACAACAAGTCGGGGAATTGCGAACTCGTTTGGATATTCTGACGGAGAATTAATTGATTTTGAAAGACATCTTGGAGTTATTAAAACGATTACAGCAAATGTGAAAGTACCTGTTACTGCAGATATTGAGGCAGGCTATGGAGAAGATAAGGAAACAATTATTGAAAATGTTTTAAGGACGGCAGATGTTGGGGTTGCTGGCATCAATATTGAGGATTCACTCAAGAAACAAATGGGGCTCAGAACAATGAAAGAACATTGTAATCTTTTATCAGCAATCAGAATGGCATTAGATAATCATGGCTATCACGGTTTTTATATTAATGCTAGAACCGATACATACTTTCGAACAGAAAACCCTTTTTATGAAACAGTAAATCGTGCAAAGGCCTATGTTGAGAGCGGAGCTAGTGGAATATTTGTACCTGGAATGATCGACTATGACGAGATAAAAGAAATCACAATGGCCATACACGCCCCAATTAATGTATTGTCTTTACCAGGACTTACAAATTGTCATATACTGCAGGAATTGGGAGTGCAACGTTTTAGCTTTGGTAATGCCCTATCTGATAAAATCATTTCCTTTTTAGACAGCAATGCTGCACAATTAATGGAGCTACAAGATACTTCATTGTTATACGATTACTAACCTAGAAAGGTGTGGAATGCAATGGAGGATACACTCAATCTTTCTTTTGATGAAATGTGGGATAAGGTCATGGCTTGGGATCAAAAGTATGATGGATTATTTTTTACGGCAGTAAAAACCACTAAAATATACTGTCGGCCATCGTGCAAATCTAGAAAACCCAAAAAAATAAATGTAGATTTCTATTATGACATCAATAAAGTTGAGGGTGCTGGTTTTCGTGCATGTAAAAGATGTCAGCCAGAAGTTGACCATTCCCCGCGTACTGAAATAGTCAGAAATGTAACTGCCTTCTTAATTAATCATTATAAAGAGAAGTTGGTATTACAGGACATTGCGAATCACGTCGGTGTAAGTCCTTTTTATCTGGAGCGTTTGTTTAAGCGGGAAACGTTAGAAACTCCGCGTATTTATTTGGAGAAAATAAGAATTGATAAAGCAGCTTATCTTCTTTTCACTGCAAATCTATCAAATCTTGAGATTTGCTATAAAGTCGGATTTCAAAGTCCTTCAAGTTTTTATAAGGCGTTTCGTCGTTTGAAGAATTGTTCACCAAGTGAATATCGTATTCTTGCGAAAAAGGAGCTACTGTAATGCAATGGAGCAATCACGGATCGTTTATTGAGATATATCCACCGAAGGAATTCAATTTTGATGAATGCCTAGTGTTCTTAGGGAGGTCCCAAGAAGAAGTGTTACATCAAATTAGAGATGGTTTATTATATAAGCTGATTAATGTAAATGTAGAATTAATCTTGTGTAGAATTGGGTTCGTTCAACATGTAATTCATGTAGATTTTCCCATTCGCCCATTGTCTATGACCAGTGATGAAGAAATAGTAGCGTATATTTGGGAATGGTTTGATTTGGATCAAGACTTGAGCATTTTTTATGAGGTAGCTAAACAAGATAAGATATTGCAACAAATCCACAAGAGATATTACGGGTTACGGATGATGTGTATACCAGACTTATTTGAGGCGTTGACTTGGGCAATAATGGGGCAGCAAATAAATCTGACTTTTGCGTACAAACTAAAGCAACGTTTTGTTGAACACTTCGGAGAGTGCCTTACTTTTGAAGGGAACACTTTTTGGCTATATCCAACATATGAAAGAATAGCGACACTAGGGGTAGAGGATTTAATAACACTACAATTTACTGTTAGGAAGGCTGAATATGTAATTGGAGTTGCCGAGGCTATGAGAAATGGAGAATTAACAAAAGAAATGTTGCTGCAAGAACCAACGTATCTGCAAGCACAAAAGTCTTTACTGGGGATAAGGGGAGTAGGACCATGGACAGCGGACTATGTACTGATGAAATGTTTACACTACCCAGATGCCTTTCTGATAACAGATGTCGGTCTGCATAATGCTTTAAAGGCTCAATTAGGGCTAGAGCGTAAACCGACAATAGAGGAAATTAAAGAAATGGCAACAAATTGGGAAGGTTGGCAAGCGTATGCCACCTTTTATCTATGGAGGTCTTTATATGAATAAATTAGATTACAAATCTCCAATTGGCGTAATAGAAATAATGGGAACAGAGGAAGTAGTTAGTTCTATTATGTTTGTTGAGGGGGATGAAATGAGTAATACAGTAAACTCTGAAACCCCACAGAATTTAATGGATTGTTCTAATCAACTGGACGAATACTTTAAGGGGGAGCGTCATGTATTTTCATTACCTTATAACTTTGAGGGTACAGAATTTCAAAAAAAGGTATGGAACGCTTTGACAACTATTCCATACGCTGAAACTGGGTCCTATAAAGATATCGCTACTGCCATTAAAAATGAAAAAGCAGTTAGAGCGGTAGGAACCGCCAATGGCAAAAATAGATTAAGTATTATCATTCCATGCCATCGAATTATTGGATCAAATGGAAGACTAACAGGCTATGCAGGTGGTTTGTGGAGAAAAGAATGGTTACTTCAGCATGAGAGGGCTTTTAAAAGGAAAGAGTGAAACTTTGTGAATTTTACTTTGATCCATTTACAAGTGTTCATCACCAGAACGCCTATTAAAGAATAAAATAATTAAAAATCCCATTCCTATGAGGGAATGGGATATACTTCGATTATTTAATTATGAGCAATAATTACTAATTTACCTTCGTCTAGTTCTTTTTCAGCAGCCTCAGCCTCTTGTTTAGAAATACCAGCAGCTTCCATTTTGTTGCGAAGCTCGTCTCCACGAGAAGTAAACATGTTTTTAAATGATTGTAAAAATCCTTGTTCTTTCATACCGACCTCAGAAGTGTCGAGCGCGTCATTGATATTGTTTGCTCTTTGTTTAAAATGGGCGAAAATATGAATATTGTCTCGAACGTATCCTTGTGTTTCAAGTTTTTCAATTTCTTGTTTTGCTTGAACTGCATTTTCTACTGTTAGTTTGACTGTCATAATAATTCCTCCATTTAATTAGTAATGTGTTCTAATTTATATATACCCCGTTGGAGTGAATTTAAACAAAATAGGTTCGATTGAATCCAAATGTGTGAAAGAAGGGTGGCGTTTTGATATGCTTAAAAGAAAAAGAGAATGGATGTTTTCTAGATGGAAAATAAATTAGATCAAGTAGCCAGCTTTAAAGCGGCAATGGGAAATTATCCTACGGGAGTTACTGTCGTTACAGCTTTTAATAGTGATGGTAAACCTATGGGAATGACTGTAAACTCATTCGCTTCTGTTTCTTTAGATCCATTGTTAATATTATGGTCTATCGATAAGAGAGTATACTCATACGAAGAGTTTTTAAAAGTAGATAAGTTCACGGTAAATATTTTAGCTGCAGACCAAGCGGATATGTGTAATTTATTCGCTAGTAAAGTAGAGGATCGATTTGCACAGTGTGAATGGAACAAATCGGAGTTTGATTTACCTGTGCTGTCAAACTCGTTAGCAACATTAGAATGTAAAGTATTTAAAAAAGTAGAAGCAGGCGATCATACGATTATGATTGGTGAAGTGCTCCACATACAAAATGCAGCAAAAGAGCCTTTACTGTATCACCGCAGAAATATCGGTGCGATACCGACAGAATTTTATAAATGATTCATGCGTGAAAAGGATATCCCTCGATGGATGTCCTTTTTATGTATTAATTTGTAAAAAAAATCCGTTCCGAAAGTAAATGGCAACTCAGAGCAAGTAAATAAGGGCGAAGAGCGAGTAAATAGACTTGGAAGGCAAGTAACTGATTTAGTAGCGCAAGTATATCCAGTAGGAAAGCAAGTAAATAAAAAATCTCTTCCAATTTGTATCTACTTGGAAGAGACAAGTCTTAAATTTTACCTAATGTTCGTTCCCTGAATATCTTTATTCAAAAATAATCACTCTTACGGCTTAATCTAACGATTCTACTTTTTTTATAGGTTTCTTTTTGTGCTTAACATATTTCATTAAATAATAAATAAGAATTGTCGCAAAAATAACGCCGAAAATGACATATTCTTCTACATCAGATGATAATATTCCCGCTGGAATTAGTGCAAGAACAAAGAAATATAGGAAATTTCCAATTGCGGTAGCTATAGTGAAAGGTACGACACGTATAGTGCTAAGACCAGACAAAATATTAATCAGACTAGTTGGGATAAAGGGGAAAAGTCTACCCTGAAGAACATATGCAAAACCATTTGCATCTACCTTTTCAATTAAACCTTTATTGAACTTTTCGATAATAATTTCCTGGAAAACATAGCGCACGCCATATAGCACAATAATAGAAGCAATAACACTCGTAAACCAACTCCATAAAAAGCCGTTTATAAATCCAAATAAGGTGATATTAATCGTAATAACTATAATAAGTGGAAATATAGTAAATGAATTTTGAATGAGCATAACTAAGGCCATAAAAAATAGCGCATAGCCAATATTTCTCTCTAAAAAGAGTTGGACCTCATCTATATCCCCAGACAGTAAGGGCATAACAATATCTTTGTTTAATAAGACGAAACCTAAAATTAACAGCAAGCTGCTCCATATAATCCATTGCCTTTTCGTAAGATGTTGAATTATCTTCTTCATATGTTGGTGTCACCTGGACCTTCTTATTTTTATTATCCAATCGTACCATGGTTTGAGGTTACTAAAAAACTCTTAAGGCTTCAATTTATAAAGATATTCAATTGAATGATGTGAAGACCCAAAAAGTTGCATTCTATTAGACGAATTTCCTGTTTGACTTTTTAGATGAAAGTAAAGTTAATCCGAGCGCTACACAGAACATTAGAATAGAACCATCAATGACTACCTCTTTGATAGAAAACCATTGAGAAGCAATTCCCATAAAAAGAATAACTATTATTTGTACACAACTCGATAGCATCTCATAAAGGCTTGATATTCTCCCCATCATATCGGCAGGGATATTGGATTGAATGTATGTCATAAAACCAGTATTTGAAATGGATAGAAAAAATGAAAGAACAAAAAATCCTATACTAGCTAACAAATAAGCTGTAGAAAAACTGTAAATAACATAACCAACAGAGACAAAAATTGTCCCGAGACTCATTAACTGTTTAGCTGGAGCGAATCTTACTAATATATTTGTGCAGATGGCACCCAATAGAAATCCAATTCCTGCAAGAGTGACAAGAGATCCATAGGCGGTATTGGATAGATTAAGGACCTTCTTGGCAAAGGTCACTTCCATGGAATCTAATGCGGCAGTTAATAGCATTATCATTTGGAACATCATATATAAGATGAAAAAAGGAATAACTTTTTTACTAAAATGTACAACTATACTCCAATCATTTCGGATGTTCAACCAAGTTATTCTTGAATTCTCAAAAGTGGATTGAGACATTTTCCTAGGTAGTAGAAGTGTAAGAGCAGCGCATACTAGAAAAATAACGACGTTTACAAATAGTACTTCCTTAAGAGACCCAATCATAAATAAAACACCTGCAATTAATGGGCCAGTTACAAATGCACCCGAATGGACAAAGCTAAGAATTGCGTTAAATCGATTTCTTATATTTACAGGTAGCAAAAGTGTCATATACGTAAAGGATGCTGGCTCAAATATTGCCCCAGCCATTTGGATGAAAAACACTAGTATATAAATGAACGTAATGGAATCAGAAAAAGGGATGAAGAAGATTAGTATTGCTCTAATTATGTCTAAATAGACCATAATATGCTTAGTAGAGGCTCGATCAATGATACTACCAGCCCAAGGTCCAACTAATAATTGGGTGATAGGTTTGATAATATATAATAATGCAACTGCTAGAGCAGATTCTGTTATTTCTAATATCATTAAGTTGATCGCTAATAAGTATATCCATCCTCCGATATTGGCAATTCCAACGGAGCACAAAAATAAAATAGGAAACTTCCATTTGAATGAATTCATACGATAACCCCCGACATATTAATTTGGCCAATAAAAAAATCCCACCCCCAAGACTGTTGTCTTAGGGACGAGAAAAATATGTCGTGGTGCCACCCTAGTTTGCCCTAACGTCACCATTAGTGGCCTTTTCAAGTACGGCATGTAAACATGCTTATACCCTAGCTCTATAACAGGAGCGACTGTCACATAATACCTTGTTCTGTACAAGTCCTATGTGAAGCTCAGAGGCTTGTTTCAGTAACTTCAATCCTACCCATTTGCAGCTAATAGGGCTCTCTGTTAAGAAATCGATTACTTACTCTTCTCTTCATTGCATTTAATTTTTACTATCATATCATAATTTTCCATTAAGTATTGAAAAATAGTATAAGTAAATGGGAAACACACAGACTTTAAATGAAAAGGAGTGTTAACGATGAAATCTCTTACAGAAGCTATTAAAAAGTTTGCACTGCCATTTAATACTCCAGATGATTTAACTCCTCTTTTAAACGCGATTGGGGATGCGAAGATTGTTTTGCTAGGAGAAGCTAGTCATGGGACATCAGAATTTTATAAAGTTCGAGCTGAGTTATCTAAACGTATAATTCAAGAAAAGGGATTTACTTTAATTGCGGTAGAAGGGGATTGGCCATCCACTCAGCGAGTAAATAGATTTATAAAAGGATACGATCCAGAGGTTAACAAACATAAGGTATTAAATGCGTTCGAACGCTGGCCGACATGGATGTGGGCTAATGAAGAGATTTCCGAATTGGTTGAGTGGTTAGAAAAACATAATAAGCAATTAGAAGATAACAGGAAAATAGGATTTTATGGAGTCGATGTGTATAGTTTATGGGAATCTCTTGATGAGGTCGTAAGCTATTTGCGTAAAACGAATCCGGAAGGAACTGATATGGCATTTGCGAAAAAAGCAATTTCCTGTTTTGAGCCTTTTAATCGTCATCCCGAAACGTATGCTTTTTCTGCCATTCACATTTCAGATGCTTGTGTAGAGGAAGTGGCGAAGTTAGTTTCTTCCATTCGTATAAATGTAAAGCAGTATGAAAATAATCAGGAAGCAGATTTAAATTTAAAGATAAATTCTTTGGTTGCTCAAAATGCGGAGGAATACTACCGAGCGATGGTTCGGAGTGATGAACTTTCATGGAATGTTCGTGATGAACATATGGTCGAAGTGATTAATGAAATAATGGATTATCATGGTAAAGATGCGAAAATAATAGTTTGGGCACATAATACCCATATTGGAGATGCATCTGCGACGGATATGAAAGAAGAAGGTCTGACAAATGTGGGGGAAATTCTTCGTCTACAGAACAAGGCAGAAAATGTGTTTTCGGTCGGATTTGGTACACATAAAGGGGTGGTTATTGCGGCTGATGAGTGGGGAACAATTCCTAAAAAGATGACAGTGCCACCTGCAAGAAAAGACTCCTGGGAAGAAATGTTACATCGTGTGGAAGCCTCTGATAAGATTTTGCTTTTTGACGATGAGAATCGAATATTCTTTAATGATTGGGTGGGGCATCGGGCTATTGGTGTCGTGTATAATCCAGACTTCGAAGCTTATGGAAATTATGTGCCTTCTAAAATCGGGAGCAGATATGATGCCTTTATTTATATAGATGAAACAACTGTATTATCGCCAATTCAAGTAAATGAATAAGGATTAAGGGCAGATGGAGAAGGTGTGCATTTCTCCATCTGTCCTTGTTATCGCAATCTGAACTTTTTCATTAGCCAAGATATCAGTAATAATATAGCACCTAAACCAAAAGAAATTTGCCATGGTAATGTAAAGGTTGGACCGATTTCCTTTGCCAAAAAACTAAAAATCGCAATAACTGAAAATCCGCCAGCTCCATATAAACCAGCCTTAATCATCGCCTTTTTATCAGAAGCCTTTTCATCAAAAGAACTTTGACTTATTAAACCAAATATTCCTCTAACACCTAAAGCAGTCATTACCATTATTAATAGGATGAGAAGTAGGGAAGAAATGATAGATACTTCTTCGGAAGCTTTACTACCTATTATTGGAATAATTATGCTTCTCATTATTAAAAACCAACCAAATAAGTTTATAACGATTTCACTTACGAATAGGAAACTCTCGCGTTTATTTTCACGTGGTAAATGACTAATAATCTCATCTGCATAACCCGTAGGATCATTGCCAAAGATTTCTCGCGCTGTTTTACCATCCTGTTGACCTTCCGAAAGATGATCTAACATTTCCATCAAAACTTCTTCTGATTGCTGCTCTGATAAGGTTAGCTTAGTTCGAATATAAAGTAATAAATTCGTGTAATATTTCTCGTTTTCCTCCGTCAGTAACGCTCTTTTTTGATTGTTTTGTTTGATTAACTCACTCGCTTTCAACCGTTTCATCTCCTTTCGATAATAAAGCATTAATAGGTACCGCTAACTGATTCCACTCTACCGAAATTATTTCAAGAGCTTCTTTTCCAGCAGAAGTTAATGAATAATACTTGCGGTTAGGTCCAGATTCGGAAGGTCTCATTTCACCGATAATAAGTTTATTTTTTTGAAGTCTCAATAAAACAGGATAAATGGTGCCTTCACTCACATCCTCTAAACCGACTTTTTGAAGCTTTTTAGACAATTCATAACCGTATACTGCTTCTTTTTTGATAACGGCGAGGACGCAGCCATCAAGAATTCCTTTAAGTAGTTGACTTCTAATGGACATGTTTCTTCTCCCTTTCACTATCTTGTAAAACAAAGTAGTGACCTAAAAAAAATGCTACCTTGCTTTACAAAGTAGTTAAAGCTAGTATATAGATAAATCTAAAAAATGTCTACTAGGTATATGGTCCAATTTCTTGTGGAAATAAAAAAATTCCTTATTATCTGACAACTACGTGTTAAACTAACATTAACTTAAAAGACGAATTAGGAGGAGTATAGTGGGGATTTGGAGAAAACTATTAGTTTCTGTCGTATCAATCGTGATGATTAGTAGTTCTGTATTTATTTCTACAAGTGAGCATAATACTGTTGAGGCAGCTTCTTCTTACAGCAGCCTAAAAACTAGCATCAATACTATAATGGCGGATAGCCGAATGAAAAGTGCTTCTACAAGTGTCACGGTGAGGAAGGCTTCTACCGGAGAAATTGTGTATGAACATTATGCAGACAAGGCGGTTACTCCTGCCTCTACGATGAAATTATTAACTGGAGCAGCTGCATTAGAAACGCTTGGTGAAAATCATCGTTTCTCTACAACGGTCTTATCAGAAGGTAAAGTGGAAAAAGGGACTTTAAAAGGAAATCTCTATCTAAAAGGACAGGGAGATCCAACATTACTAAAACAACATTTGGATAGTTTTGCAACATCATTGGCAAAACAAGGTATCAAAAATATTAGTGGAAATTTAGTTGGGGATGATACTTGGTATGACAAAGTTCGACTTTCTGCTGGGATTTTAGCAGAGGACGAGCCATATTACTATGCTGCACCAATCTCGGCATTAACACTTTCACCAAACGGAGATTATGATGCTGGTTCGGTCATTGTGACGGCAACACCAAGTAATAACGGAAGAAAAACAAATGTTACTTTGACACCTGCTACAAGTGTTTTACAAGTAATCAATAACTCCAAAACAGTACCTAAAGGATCTAAAAATACATTAAAAATAACTCGTAAAGTAGGTACTAATAAAGTAATCATTAGTGGCAATTCTCCATTCGGAACTTCCGGTATAAAAGAATGGATTTCTGTTACGGATCCAACTGCTTATGCGCTAGATATATTTAAAAAGTCATTAGCTGAAAAAGGTATAACATTTGCTACAGGCTCTAAGATAGTGCAAGCGAAGACACCAGAAAATGCAAAAGCTCTTACGTCTAGAAAATCAATGAATTTAAAGGATTTAATGATCCCCTTTATGAAACTAAGCAATAACACTCATGCAGAAGTTTTAGCGAAGGAAATGGGGAAAGTAGTACATGATGAAGGAAGCTGGAATGCAGGACTTCTTGTCATGCAGGAATACGCATTGTCGATTGGACTAGATGTTTCCAAATGGACATTTGAGGATGCCTCTGGAATGTCATATTCGAACAAAACAACTTCTAGTCAACTTTCGCAACTTTTATATTTAGTACGTTCAGAACCATGGTACCCGACATATAGTAAGAGTTTACCTGTGGCGGGTTCACCTGACCGGCTTGTTGGAGGTACTCTAAAAAATAGATTGAAAACAGCTCCGGCTAAAGGTAATGTAACTGCGAAAACTGGCAGTCTAGAAAATATTAAATCTCTAGCAGGATATGCAAAAACTAAAAGTGGAGAAACACTTATATTTACTGTGTTAACAGAAAAAAATAAATCGAGTACAATTCCAGTAATTGATAGAATTGCAACAACTATTGCAAATCATTAATAGAAAAGCGTCGCCTTTGCTACAAAGCATTGGTGGCGCTTTTCTTAAAAGATTAGAAAGTATAAATTGTACCGTGTAAACTGTGTTTTTGGGTGAAAGAATGAATTAATAATACTAATGATTTGCGTTTCAGGTGGGGTACAAAGGCTAAGAGCGCCACCTCGTGTGGCAACGCCTTTGTGACCAACATCCTGTTGGCCTCCAGGGGGTGAGTGATGAGGTATCACCGTCGCTAGCGCGTCGCTGTGATATCTCATCAGTCTCACTCATCCCGCCGGAGTCGCCACAAATTTCACTACAATCAATTAAGTGAGTAGTACTCTATATTAAGATTTAGCATAGCCTATAGCTTAGGTGATAATAGTGCTCAAAGTTAATATAGTGATAAAAACATCTGCTAAATTAGGAATACTATTTTGTAACGAAGGTTGAAAAAAGTAGATATTCTTTCATCTAGTGGAAATAAGAGAAATATTAAGTGTTCACTAAATAAAGAGGCGAGATAGCGAACGAAATTGCATCTTCGTGAGCTTCTTCTCAAAATAGGATAGGATTTTTTCTCTAGTTATCCAAAAATGCACTAACCTGTTTCTAAGAGTTGCAGGAGGGCGACGGATAGGCAAACGCCATAAGACTACCAACATCCCTAAAATTCACACGGTAATAATATAGCAAAACGTCTGTCCAAAGCCCTTCGAAAACGATAGAAACAGGTCTTGAACTTAAATGACTGGGCATGTGCCTGGTCTTTCTTAGTATAAACATTAGAAGGAAACCCACTAGGAAATATAGAATTAGTTAGTAGAAGCATAAATGAGGAGATTGATAAGGATGGGTAAACTAGTAGAAAAAGCGATTGAGTTTGCAGTAATAAAACATGCCGGACAAATGAGGAAAGGAACATCGATTCCTTATATTATGCACCCAATTAGTGTAGGTTTTATTTTGAAGGATGCAAGGCAATCGGATGAGGTTGTTGCTGCAGGAATATTACATGATACGCTGGAGGATACGGATACAACAGAGGATGAGTTGCTAAATGTATTTGGCAATACTATTCTTCAATTGGTGAAGGAAGCTTCTGAACCTGATAAGGGGTTGTCATGGGAATTGAGAAAACAGCATACAATTAATGGCATGTCGGAGAAAACAGTTGATAATTTATATGTAATTGTGGCAGATAAATTGCATAATCTAAGTACTATTGCTCAATCGGTAGAAGGAGAGGATGTTTGGCTTAGATTTAATCGACCTAAGAAAGATCAGTCTTGGTATCATCGGAGTATTGTAAAGGCAGTGAAAAATCGTCGCAAGGAAGTCCGTATTATTAAGGACTACGAGCTCTTAGTAAATCAATTGTTTGTCGGCGTAGATAAAGTGACTAATAAGATAGTAGATGTGATGTTAAGTAATCCCTATTATTGTGGAGAGAAAGAACGTGAAGTATTTGAACAATACCAAATTCTAAATTTCATGGAAGAAGTGTATAAAGAAGCTAATCAAATTTATCAGGAACAAAATTTTGATAAAATTGAACCGCTTATGCGTACATTGGAGAAAAGAGGAGTGCAATTTGAATACAATTCAGATGGGCCGTTTATCATTCTAAGCTTTCTTTATACGCTCAAATATCGCCTTGCTTGGTCAGACGATGAAACCGTTTCGCATTTTAAAAGAGTATAAAAATTTTTGGAGGCAAATAATATGGAGGAAAAGAAACCTAGTATGGCTATTTCGAAAGAAGAACTGGCGGAGCTCTTAAAGAATGCAGGTTCTACCAACCCAGAAGAATTTCCAGACAGCGATTTTGTATGGGATGATTTGGATAAGGATGATTGTCTTGACCAAAGTTACCCGGGTGTAAGCGAGGAGAATTATAACTTTAAAGGTCCAAATGAATTATTAAAAACCAAAATGAAGGAAATTTAAATATTTCTACTACTATTTAGCATCGGTTTTATTATGATAATACCTTCACTACTATTTTATGGTGATTTTAAAGTGTTGTTTAACTTTTTTCATCTATGTACTATACTATTTGGGTAGTGAGGTGAGATAAGTGGCACGAGAGCGTAAATTTACAGACGACGAGTTATTTAAAGCAACGAAGTTATTGCTAATTAAGGACGGCTATGATTCCTTTACATTTAGCAAGTTAGCTTCAGTGATGGAGGTTTCTCGTGGCAGTATATATAAATATTATGAGAACAAAGACAATCTTATATCGGAATTTCTCGTGTATGAAATGAATCGCTTTAATCTAAGTTTTAGTGGGCTCGATAAAAGTGGAGATTTTCAAACTCAGTTTTCTCTAGTTATTGATTTTATTTTTAAGCATAGTGAGATCCATCAGATATTGGAGATTATCAATCAAATTCCTAAAAAGTCTTCCCATCGAGACCAATCCAATCAGACAAAGTTAAATACATATTACATTGACATGTACAAACAATTTCAGGGATTAATCGAGCAGGGGAAGAAGGAGCAAGTGATTAAAAGTCATCTATCTGATGCTATAATTCTTGGGATGATTTTTCAAACAATTGCTATTCCCAATCATTTTGGAATTCCTAATGATGAATGGATAGCTTCCATCAGAGAAATCTTAAGTGAAGGAATGTTTCAAAAAGTTTAATTGACATACACGTCACTTTTACACATAATGTAAGTGACAGGTATGTTTTTTTGTCCAAAGTGACACTAGTGTCATGAATTAAATAAAAGTAGGAAGTGATCTTATTGAAAAAGATGCTAGCAAAAGTAACTGATTTTGTTACGACTCGCAAAGGTATGTGGATAACGTTAGGTATTTGGATAGCTCTAACAGTAATTCTTACCGTGTTTGCACCAGGATCAAGTGATCATAAAGTTTCAAGTGTAGCCTCGTTACCTGAGGATGCCCAATCAGTTATAGCTCAAGAAAATATTGATGAGCATTTTAAAGATGCGGAAAGTTTGCCGGGAATTTTAGTGCTTCAGTCTAAGGAAGAGATAGAAGTTAAAATGCTTGGAACTGCCTTGGATAAAGTAGCGGCAGCAGATATAAACGGCTTAAAGGAAATGCTCCCTTTTAGTAAACTGCCACCTCAAGCGCTAGAAGGTTTTTTCTCAGAAGATAAGAAAACAGCCGTTATTCCGCTAAGTTTTATCACTTCTCTAGAAACTTCTGATTTAGAAGAGAGCTTGGATCAGGTGAGTGAAATTGTAACGGAGGAAACCGGTTCAACCGTTTATATGACGGGACCGGCTGGAATTGCTGTAGATACGACGAATTTATTTGAACGTGCTGATGTTGTTTTAATATTGTCGACAGTGGGGATTATTTTAATTCTATTAATTGTCATTTATCGTTCTCCATTATTAGCGCTAATTCCCCTTTTAGCAGCAGTTTTTGTGTATCAGGTAGTAAATCAATTGCTTGGAATTTTAGGAGGTAACGGTTTAGATTTAGCTAGTCAGTCTTTATCCATTATGTCTATCCTACTGTTTGCCGCAACGATTGACTATTCGTTGTTCGTATTCTCTCGTTACAGGGAAGAGTTAATGAACTATGAAACTAAATTCGATGCGATGAAATATGCAATGCGCGAAACTGGAATTCCTGTATTCTTCGCAGGTGGTACAGTTTTAGCTGCAATGCTCGTACTTTTCTTTGCATCATTTGGAGATTATCGTAATTTTGCTCCAATATTCGGGACAACAATGCTTGTTATTATGTTTGCATCGGTTACATTAATCCCAGCATTATTTACACTTTTCGGTCGCAAGTCTTTCTGGCCACGTGTACCGAAATATGGGGAAAAAGAAGTAAAAGCAAATTCATTATGGAACAAAATTGCGAGGTTTGTTGTCAATAAACCTAAAATTGCTGCTGCTTCCATATTAGTGATTTTAGTTGTTTCCGCCTTGAATCTATTCAATTTGAATTATGAATTTGATACGATGAAGTCATTCCCTGATGATATGCCTTCTCGTGAAGGGTATGAAATTATTGAAAATGAATTTGCAAAAGGGGATTTAGCTCCTACCACTGTCTTGTTTGAATCTGAAAGTGAAATTACGGAAGAGACGCAAGCAAGTCTAATCGAACAGTTATTACAGCAAGATTTAGTTAGTACTGTTAGAGCTACGGGGATTTCAGAAGATGGACTTGCAGCACAATTCCAATTAACATTTGAGGAAAGTCCATATTCAACTAAGTCGATGGATGCTCTGGAGAAAATGATTGAAGATGAAGAAAGTATTATTAATAGTAGCAATATAGAAGGTAATTTATACTTTGCAGGCGAAACAGCCTCACAAGTGGATGATCGTTCCGTAAATAGTCGTGATCTTATCCTTATAATTGTGCTGGAAACAATATTAATTTTTATCTTATTAATCGTTTTAACGAAATCTATTAAAATGCCAATATACATGATGGGGACTATTCTATTGTCCTTCTTGGCAGCGCTTGGATTAGGTATGTTCTTAACTAACTTATTCTTCGATATTGATACGATTAGTAATCGTGTTCCGTTGTATTCGTTTGTGTTCCTAGTAGCACTCGGAATAGATTATAATATTATTCTTATATCAAGATATTTAGAAGAGCGTGAAAAACATCCTGTGAAAAAGGCGGTAGAAATTGCGGTTTCTCACACGGGTGGGGTTATTTCTTCGGCAGGTATTCTCTTAGCTGCGACCTTCGCAGTATTAATGACTCAGCCGATCCAATTGTTATTCGTTTTCGGATTTATCGTGGCGGTCGGCATTATTTTGGATACATTCTTAATACGAGGTATTTTATTGCCTGCTTTAATAGTTATGTTTGAAAAAGATAAAAAATAAAATAACGCATGGTCATTTTGGTAAAATTCCAAAAGATCATGCGTTTTTTGGTTAAAAAACCTTCTTCCTATCCCTTTCATCTTTAAGCATTTCAACAGCCTCACGGAAACGAAGAGAATGAATGTTTTCTCGTTCTCTTAAAAAACGTAATGAATCATTGATACCAGGATCATCTGAAATATCGATTAACCACTGGTAGGTTGCACGTGCTTTTTCTTCTGCAGCAATATCTTCATATAAGTCGGCAATAGGATCACCTTTAGATTGTATATACGTAGCTGTAAATGGAACGCCCCCAGCATTCTCATAGAATAATGAATGGCCATGATTAACAAAATGTGCACCTAAACCTGCTTTTTCTAGTTGTTCAGGAGAAGCATCCTTCGTCAATTTATAAATCATGGTCGCCAACATTTCAAGATGTGAGAATTCCTCAGTGGAAATATCCGTAAGTAATCCGATTACTTTATCCGGAACAGTATAACGTTGGTTCATATATCGGAGTGCAGCTGCCAGTTCACCATCAGCACCTCCGTATTGCTCCATAATATATCTTGCGAGCATTGGATTACAGGTGGTTACTTCAACAGGATAAAGCAACTTCTTTTCATAAACCCACATCTAATTTCTCCTTCCTCATAATTGCCATGGCCAAGGGGCTTGGTTCCAGCGCCAACCAACTTCTAGTGCCTGTTTAGAGGGTGTGGATTTTAGGGATATTGGTCCAAACTTATTTTCATATTGTTTACGTGCAGCCGCAGCATCTTTAATCGCTTCTCTCCATTGATCCAAAGCATCTTCATCATCAGGGTGTGTATCCGTGTATAATGTCCATTCAACAACAACAAAATCCGTTTGCTGTATTTTTTTTAATAGAGCCATTCTTTCATCAAAAACACTCATGAAATTCCTTCCTCTCTGAAGAATCCATCCACAAATTGGGGCCAGAGCGAACCATGAATTAGTGCCTCCTCAGGAGAAAATTGTGGTAGACCAGGTTGCTGGAAATTTGTGAAAATCTGTGGTGGCAACACAAAATACTTTACGGTAATAGGAGGGCAGGGATCCCGTGGCGAAACAAAGGGCTTATAACTTCCTCGATAACTTGGATGTTGCAAATGATATCACTCCTTCTACCTAACCTATGAAGCCAGAACTTGTCTAATTCTTAATAAAGTTGTCTTTTTCTATAATGTATTGGCGTATATATAAAAACTCTTATTAGCTATGAAAAACTAATAAGAGTTTGCTGGTGTGAAAGTTAATTTTTATTACTCTATTACACACCTAAGAAAAATAAAACTAACGGAATAGAAACGATGCTAATGAGCGTTGTAATTAGAGTTGTAAACGAAACAAGATCTGGTTCTGTATTAAACTGCAATGCTAACATCGTTGTATTAGCTGCAGTTGGCATAGCCGCTAAAATAATCGCAACTTGTTTGACAGTATCATTAACCGGCAAGAAATATAAAATTCCAACAGCTAGAAGGGGGGATATAATTATCCGAATAACAGAAACTGCAGCAACGTATCGATAGGCAACCCTATTTCGCGAAATGACAGCTAATTGCATTCCGAGAACGAGCATTACTGTTGGTATAGATGCATCCGCAACAAGTCCAACTCCATCCAATACCGCCTGTGGTAAGGGTAGTCCGGTTTGTTGAAGGAAAATACCGATTGCAGCTGCATACACGAGCGGCATCCTAATAACTCTGTGCACTGACTGCTGCCATGTCGCTTTCTCGCCACCACCAAGAGATGCGAAAAATATACCAAATGTATTAATGAATAAACCATGTAAAACCATGATGATTACAGCATAATCAAAGCCAGTAGCACCTAAAGCAAATAACACAACAGGAGCTCCGTAATTTCCACTATTCATAAACATTCCACCTAAAATCATCGCAGAAAGTTCCGAGCGTGATGATTTCATAAGAATTCAAGTTACCCAAGTAATTATAAGTAAAATAAACGCCAAAATAAGACAGAATAAGACGATATAAAAATATTCCATCGTTAAGGCATTAGTATAAAAAGTTCGGAAAGCTAAAAATGGGGACATTAGATATAGCGCAGCTGTAGAGATAGATTTAATATCGAAGCCAATAAATTTTTGTCCTATAAATCCGATAAAGAAAATAATAAAAACCGGCAATATAATTAATACAAGTTCCAATTCAACACCTTCAATCTAATATCATAATTTAATAGTTCACTTCACTCTATTAACTCACTATATCATATTGTTTGAATATTTTTGTGACTCCAGAATATAACCAGGCAGTAGTAGGCGCGAGTGCCCAAGAGAATATGAGCTTATTCAAATCTAAGAGAATAATACTTTTCCCTTAGGTTTTTTGCGTTATAATTTAAATGAACTATTAAAAATTTTCAGTCAATGATTGGGGTGGAACAATGGATATTAATAACAAAGTGGCAATTGTAACAGGTGGAGCATCTGGATTGGGACTTGGAACTGTTTCGCACTTATTACAAAAAGGAGCTAGGGTAGTAATTTTTGATTTAAATGAAGCATTAGCTAAAAAGGTCACTCTGGAATTAGGTGAAAATGTATCGTATGAAATAGTTAATGTGACTGATGAAGAATCTGTCCTTAGTGCAATTCAGCAAACAGTAGAAAAGTTTGGGGCAATACGTATTTGTGTGAATTGTGCAGGTATAGCTCCAGCACAAAAAACAGTAGGAAAATCTGGAGCAATGCCTTTAGAAAATTTCAAGAAAGTAATAGATATAAACTTAATAGGAACGTTTAACACATTGAGATTAGCTGCTGCGGAAATGACTAAAAATGATTTGCTTACGGAATCCGGTGAGCGAGGCGTTATTATCAATACGGCCTCAGTTGCAGCTTTTGAGGGTCAGATGGGGCAGGCAGCTTATAGTGCTAGTAAGGCAGGGATAGTAGGGATGACGTTGCCTATTGCAAGGGATCTGTCCTCTTTTGGAATTCGTATTAATGCGATTGCTCCAGGATTATTCCATACACCTATGGCAGCTGGCATAGATTATAGAGTAATAGAAAAGCTAGAGTCATTAGTGGAATTTCCAAAGCGACTAGGGCGACCAGAGGAATTTGCTTCATTAGTAGTTTTTATGATTGAAAATGAGTATATCAACGGGGAAGTCATTCGATTAGACGGAGCAATTCGAATGCAACCGAGGTAACAAGAAAAGCGCAAGCGCCTAGCTTTGGAAGTCAGTCTAAGTTCGCGACATCGTGTCGCAACGACTGACTGACCCACTTCCTGTGGGCCTCCGAAATACTGAAGCGACTCGAGAGGCTGGTGACCGGAGCTGGACAGACAGAAAAGTTAAAGCACCTACTCGATGGGCTAGGCGCAGAAACTGGACTAAAGAAAAGCGGAGGGTGGAAATGATATGACAGAGGTTGTAATAGTAGAAGGGTTACGAACAGCAATCGGAAGAAGAAAAGGGGCGCTTTCAGAATATCGACCAGACGAACTGGCAGCGTTAGTTTTAGACGAGTTAGTAAATCGTGCTGGTGTGGATAAAGCGGACATAGATGATGTCATTTTAGGATGTGTTACACAAATAGGGGAACAGGGTGGAAATATCGCCCGTACTGCAGCATTGATTGCTGGATTCCCCATACATGTACCTGGGGTTACCATTGATCGTCAATGTGGTTCAAGTCAACAGGCAGTCCATTTTGCTGCACAAGCAATTGCCTCTGGCGATATGGATATAGTCATTGCTGGTGGTGTAGAAAGCATGACGCGTGAGCCGATGTTTTCAAATGTAGGAAATGCGAAGCTAAGTCCAAAACTAACCGAGAAATATGAAATTATCAATCAAGGGTTATCGTCAGAGCGCATGGTCAAGAAATGGAATTTAACGCGTGAAGAACTGGATAGATATTCTTCTGAAAGTCATACAAAAGCCTTTGAAGCAATTGAGAAAGGTCATTTCGAAAAAGAAATTGTTCCAGTAGAGGTTCCACAAGCAGATGGTACAGTAAAAAGCTTTGCAATTGATGAAGGCCCTCGTGCAGGTTCTACTGTTGAAGTATTAAGTGGGTTAAAACCTGTATTTGATGAAAATGGTGTCATTACGGCTGGCAATGCTAGTCAAATGAGTGATGGTGCTTCTGCAGTTCTTTTAATGTCTCGTAAAAAGGCAGATGAGTTAGGACTAAAACCAAAAGCTCGTATAGTAGCTCGCAGTGTTACTGGATCTGACCCGACGCTTATGCTAACTGGTCCAATTGAAGCGACGAAAAAAGTACTTTTAAAAGCAGGACTTACAATAGAAGACATGGACACCTATGAAGTCAATGAAGCCTTTGCACAGGTTCCATTAGTTTGGCTTAAAGATACAGGTGCCAATCCAGAAAAGTTAAATCCAGATGGAGGGGCAATAGCATTAGGTCATCCATTAGGAGCTACAGGAACAAAGTTATTAGTAACCCTACTTCATAGATTAGAACGCACGGGTGGCCGCTATGGTCTTCTTGCTATTTGCGAAGGAATGGGCATGGCAAATGCCACAATTATTGAAAGAATTGAATAGGGGGTCTAGTAATGGGAAGATATAGATTTGAGACAGAGGAGCATGTAATATTTCGAAAATCTTTACGAAATTTTCTTCAAAAAGAAGCTACGCCCCATTATGATTCATGGGAAAAGGATCGACTTATTCCAAAGGATTTTTGGAAAAAACTTGGTGAGATGGGCTATTTATGTCCACAGGTAGAGGAAGAGTATGGTGGTCTCGGTCTAGACTTTAGTTTTGGTGTCATTATTTCAGAGGAATTAGAAAGAGTAGGTTCAAGTCTTGTAGGGGTTGGATTGCATAATGATATTGTCGTTCCTTATATAGAGTCTTTTGGTTCGAAGGAACAAAAGAAACGATGGCTACCGGGGTGTATAACTTCAGACTTTATTTCTGGCGTAGCTATGACAGAACCAGGAGCAGGTTCAGATTTGGCAAATATACAAACAACTGCAATACGCAATGGAGATCATTACGTATTAAATGGGCAAAAGACATTCATTACTAATGGAATAAACGGCAATCTATTTTTGGTAGTAGTGAAAACGAACCCAAAAGCAGAACCGAGGCATCAAGGTATAAGTTTAGTGATGGTGGAAGAGGGGATTCCTGGATTTTCGAAAGGGCGTAAGTTAGACAAGGTGGGATTACATGCACAGGATACATCGGAATTATACTTTGAGGACTGTCGTATCCCCGTTTCTAATTTAATCGGAGAAGAGGGCAAAGGCTTTAGTTACTTAATGGAGAAACTACAACAGGAAAGATTAGTAGTAGCCATCTCTGCTCAAATTGCTTCGGAGGATATGCTAGAAATGACAATGGAGTATGTGAAATCTCGTAAAGCTTTTGGAAAACCAATAGCAGCCTTTCAAAATACACAATTTAAAATAGCAGAGATGGCAACAAAAGTCGAACTTGGAAAGTCATTTTTAGAATCACTAATTGAGGATCATATTGCAGGGAAAGAAGTAGTTACTAAGGTGTCGATGGCGAAATATTGGCTGACTGAAACTGCAAGAGAGATTTCAATTGAATGCATGCAATTGCATGGAGGATATGGGTATATGGAAGAATATAAAATTGCCAGAAGATATCGAGACATTCCAGTAGCATCTATTTACGCTGGGACCAATGAAATAATGAAGGTTATTATTTCAAAGAACTTAGGGTTATAGAGTGAATAGTTAAAGCCCGGCAAATGAATTAGCTACTCATTTGCCGGGCTTTATTAGGTTTCGTGTAATCACTTAATTACCAGCATGTCTCCATTGTGTAGGAGTATCCGCTTTAGGGCAATTAGGGAAAGTACCGCCTTCTGCTAGTTCTAGCTCATCGCCATCTTCATCGATATAAGTACCAGATTCCGTTACTGGTTCGCCTGAATTATGATGATGACCCTCTGCGTGCTTCCAATAAGTCACTACTGATGATTCTGGGCAAGAAGGGAATTTATCACCCTTATTTAAAGTTTTAGTAATTCCAGCTTCACATGTGTATGCTCCAGTCTCTTCTACTACGTCATCTGTTGCGTGCTCATACTGTTGGTTCCCCATATTAAATTCCTCCTTCATGTTTATTAACCTCAGCTATTTATTTACCCAGTGCAGCATGTCTAAAACATTACATTTAGGAGGGGGAGTTTATAGATGAACATAGTATTCAACTTAAAAAGTGTGCATCCATTATTATCTGGATGCACACTTTTAGATTTTGAATCGTTTTATTTCCAAACATCATTAGCTATTTCAATAACATGCTGAACCTTCGACCATTGTTCTTCCTCTGTTAAAAGATTTCCCTCTTCGGTAGAGGAGAATCCACATTGTGGACTTAAACACAGCTGATTAAGGGGTACATAGTTAGTAGCTTCCGTAATTCTATTTTTGATAAGCTCAGCATCTTCTAAATCCCCATGTTTTGAGGTGATTAATCCTAATACGATAGATAAATCTGAACGGTTAACATGACGAAGTGGTTCGAAACCTCCTGAACGTTCATCATCAAACTCAAGGAATAAACCATCTACATCTAATCCAGCAAAAATAGTTTCCGAAACTAGCTCATAGCTTCCACTAGTAATATACGTAGACTTGAAGTTTCCTCGGCAAATATGCATCGTAATTAATAAATCTTCAGGACGTTTTGCAATGGACTCATTAATAGCGCGTGCTGATAATGCCAATGCTTCATCCAATTCGAGACCTTTTTCTTTTAATGAAGCAATTCCTTCTTCAGAAAAAGTGGTTGCCCATGAAGTATCGTCAATTTGAAGATATCGACATCCTTCATCATAAAGTGCTTGAATTACACCTTGGTATGCAACGACTAAATCGTTAAGCAATGCTTCTTGGTTTGAATAAACGCCATCTTCAATAGTAGCTCGGTACAATAACATATTTGGACTAGGTATTGTGAATTTGGCAACAGCATCACCTGCGATACTTTGAAGGAACTTAAAGTGTTCAATCATATAATGCGTGCTAAAACCAATTTTCCCTGTTACTTTTATACCGTGGGCTTTTGTTTGAACGCCCTTAAATGCTAATCCTTTATCTGTTTCATAAAATTCTACGCCGTCAAATCCACCAAGGAAATCGAAATGCCACCATTTACGTCTAAACTCTCCGTCTGTAACAGCTTGAAGTCCAATTTCCTTTTGTTTTGCTACTAATTTCGTAATTTCTTCATCTTCTATTTGTTTTAATTGATCTGCTGTCAATTCATTATTTTCAAATTGTAGACGAGCTTCTTTTAAGCGAGCTGGTCGTAAAAAGCTTCCTACATGATCTGCTTTGAATGGTGTATTTAATACTAATGGTTTTGACATTTTATATACCAACTTTCTCAATTTGTTTCGATGCAATTGCTAACGCTTGTTCAAAGTCAGCTATTAAATCATCCACATTTTCTAATCCAACCGAAAAACGTAAAAGACCATCTGTTATTCCACGTTTTTCTCGTTCCGCTTTAGGCATCGCAGCATGTGACATTTGAGCTGGATGTGACAGAATGGATTCTACTCCGCCCAGACTTACCGCAAATACTGGAATTTTAACGTTTTCTACAAAAGCCTTTGCAATGGATCTAGTCGGTAAACGGAAGGAAAGGACTGCTCCAGCACTACTCGACTGCTTGTTATGAATTTCATATCCTGGATGAGAAGGAAGACCAGGGAAAAAGACTTTTTCCACTAAATCATGTCCACTTAAGTAATTTGCAATTTTTTGTGTAGACTGTGCAGATTTCTCAAAACGCACACTCAGTGTTTTTATTCCTTGGATTAAAGAAAATGAATCCTGTGATCCTAAAATAGCACCAAATGAGTTTTGGATAAAAGCCAAACGCTTACCTAAATCCTCGTCTTTTGTAACCGCAAGTCCTGCAATAACATCCGAATGTCCAGATAAAAATTTTGTGGCACTATGTAAGACGATATCAACTCCTAAATCTAGTGGACGCTGGTAAATCGGTGTCATAAAAGTATTGTCTAAGAAGGTTAAACAATCATTGGATTTTGCAAGCTCTACGACAGCCGTAACATCTGTAATACCTAAGCATGGATTCGAGGGAGTTTCGATATAAATTAATTTTGTATTCGGCTGAATAGCGTTGGCAATTGCTTCTATATTAGTGAAATCTGCAAAAGTATGCTCAATACCAAAACGAGGCAAGACTTCTGTAACAAAACGGAAGGTACCACCGTATACATCTTCGGTAACGACAATATGATCGCCAGAAGACAAAAGCATAAAGGCAGAAGAAATAGCCGCAATTCCTGAGGCAAATGCCAGCCCTCTACTACCGCCCTCTAATTCTGCGATCGTTTTTTCCAGTGCATTTCTCGTAGGATTTCCCGATCTGCTATAGTCATAAGGTCCAAAATTATCAAAGCTTTCTTGATGGAAAGTGGAGGATAAATAGATAGGAACATTGACAGCTCCAGTTTTTATCTCCGAATCTCCACGAGTAGATGCCAGGATTAGGGTAGTTTCTAGCGATTCTTTATAGCTACTCATTAGTTAGCCACCTCATTTTCTAAAGTATTGAATACTTGTTTCAAATCCGCGATTATATCATCTGCTTCTTCAATTCCCACTGAAAAGCGTAGTAGGCTGCTGTCAACGCCACGTGCATTGCGTTCTTCCTCAGGGATATCAGCATGTGTTTGAGTAGTAGGATATGTGATGAAGCTTTCCACCCCACCAAGGCTTTCAGCAAAAACAATTAGCTGAAGTCTTTCTAGGAAAGGAGCAACCCATTCGCTTTTTTGCAAACGGAAGGAAATCATTCCACCTTTACCAGGATACAAAACATCCTTAACGGTAGACTCATTCTTCAAAAAAGCTGCAACCTTTTTGGCATTTGCATCATGCTGTCTCATACGTAGGTGAAGTGTTTTTAATCCTCTTATTAATAACCAAGAATCGAAAGGAGAAAGGACAGCGCCTGCAGCATTGTGGTTGGTTAGTAATTGGTCGCTTAGTTCAGTACCTTTTGTGACAACAAGTCCTGCAAGTACGTCGTTATGGCCTCCAATATATTTTGTACCACTATGCATGACAATATGGGCACCCAATTCAATAGGTCGTTGTAAATAAGGGGTTAAGAATGTATTGTCTACGATTAATATTAGATTATGTTTTTTTGCTACATCCGCAAATAGTTGTATTTCGACTTCTTGCATCAAGGGATTAGTGGGCGTTTCGATAAATAGTGCTTTTGTATTTTCTGTTATTAAAGCTGTTACTTCATCAGCTGATTCAAATTTTGCATATGTAGTACGGATATTGTAGGAATCTGCGTACTGGTTAAATAATCGATACGTCCCGCCATACAAATCTTCAGAAGCAATAATCTCATCACCGGAACGGAAAAGGGATAAAATCAATTGTATTGCTGCCATACCAGAACTACAGGCAAAGCCAGCATCGCCGCCTTCTAACTTAGCAATTCCTTCTTCTAAAATAGCGCGTGTCGGATTTTTAGTACGAGTATAGTCATATCCTGTAGATTGCCCAATCCCATTATGTTTGTAAGCTGTGGATAAATAAATGGGCGGGTTTATAGCGCCGGTTTTCTCATCACTATGATTTCCCAATTGTACTAACTGTGTTTCAATACTGTTTTTTGACATAAGTATTCATCCTTTTCAATTAAAATAAAAAAAAGAGGTTTCTCTAATAAGAAGAGAAGCCTCAGTAAATATCGAAGTTTGTCTTCTTATCTTCAGAACGTAAACGTTCATTGGAATTAGCACCATACCTTGATTTGGCTGGTTGCTGAGACATCTACGGGCCAATCCCTACGTCTCTCTGGATAAGAAAAATATATAAAATTATCAAGAGTTTAAATTTAAATAAGCTTAACACGTAGTTGGTATTAATACAATGCGCATTTTAATAGATAATATTAATAAAGTGTCAATATTAAAATAATTGCACCGAGTATTAAAGATACCCAGCCTAACTTTTGAGAATAACCCAAAGCAATTATTCCTAAAAGAACTGCTCCAGCACCTAACCAAAGCGGAGCATAAAAGAAACCAAGCACCCCTAAAACAATACCTAGTAAACTGACCCATAAACCAGTAGAAGAATCCAACATCCACACCTCCGTTCCTAAATGTAGGACCCCAAGGTACAGCGTCCCTTCCTGTAATATATGAAGGGAATAGGGGAGGCGCATAAACAATCTGCGGAATTGTTTAAGAAACAGGTGCTTTTAACACTTGCCTCTAAAAGAAAGTAGTATATTTATTATCATTTAGATTACCGAAAAAAGGGTCGCTGGTTGGTTGTGACGTTCGTCACAACCAACCAGCGACCCTAAAAATTCACTCGGTAATAATATAGCAAAATGTCTGTCCAAAGTCCTTAGAAAACGATTGAAACAAGTTTTGACTTCAAAGAGGGCCTACACGTTTATTAATTCAGAACGTACTTAATTAAGTTAAAAAAATACTACAATGTAGTGGAAAAAATGTTATACTAACAAACGGACCAGTTGGTATGTTGGGAGGAAAAAATAATATGGATACTAAATCACACTTGATTGAAACTGCTACAACCCTTTTTCAGCAAAAAGGCTATAAAACTGTAGGACTCAATGAAATTTTAAAAGCTTGTAACGTTACAAAAGGAGCTCTTTACCATCACTTTCCAAATGGCAAAGATGAACTTTTGGTTACTTGTTTACTTGCTCTAAAAGAAGATATTACAACAGATATCCAAACTATTTTCAGTAAGCATCTTTCAACTAAGGATGCCATCATATCAATGATTGATACGTTGATTCATAGTTTTGAAAAGACCGGAACCATTACTGGATATACATTTAGCAGCATTGTTAGTGAAATGGCTACAATGAGTGAAGAGGTACGTAAAGCTTGCAGTGATTTATATGAAAACATTGAACATATTTACTGCACTAAACTTTTAGAGGATGGTTTTTCGAAGGAAGCAGCTACTGCCATGTCGTTATTATTGACTGCGTCGATTGAAGGGGCAATGATGCTATGTTTAACACAACAATCGACTGATCCTTTAAAAACAATTGCTAAACTATTACCAAATATCATGGAGAAATTTTAAATAAGAAAAATACAGTAGTTTATGTAGACTCTGTTAATAGTAGGAATTGATGACATTCCAAACGTTTTCCCCTCCATAACGTTATAAACTATTACACAACCGACACTGTTTTTTGAAACAAATAACTATTATCAAGGTCTAGAAGAAGCTTTCAGAAAGGAAGGAAATGAAGATATGCATTTAGAAAAAAGATTACCAAGAAACGGGAAAGAGGGTCTTTTGTACGGAACTATTATTTCTACATTGACCGTAATATTTATGACATCATTTAGTGTCATTATCGCTGCTGGAGAATTTACCTCAATACAATTTATAAACATACTGAAGGTTTTACCGATTATTTGGATTATCGTCATGATTATTGAACCAACTATATTCGGTCGTATTGCAGAAGCTTTAGTGGCAAAATTCACTAAACCAACAGACAGTTTTAATGCCAAGATTTTATTCCGTATTATTTTCACTGTATTAGGAATGTCAGTCGCTATGACATTTATTGGTGATATTGTAGGGAACGGGTTTACACCTGAAATTTTCAGCAATTGGTTACACAATTGGCCACGTAATTTCGTAGTTGTTCTTATTGCAGAAAGCTTAGTAATTCAACCAATTGCACGTTTTGGGATGGTGAAATTACACGAGTCCCAAGATGCTAAAGCTCAAGCAGAAGCTGTTGTACCAGAAGTACAAAATAACTAAAAAAACGCTCAGACATAATTTTGTCTGAGCGTTTATTCTTTTTCTAATCATTCTGGAGTACGAATAACTAAAACATCACATTTAGAAGAACGTATTTAAAAGTTCTAAGATTTGTATGCAACATAGGACTGTGTATCCGCAACTTCTAGTTGAATATGTGCAACATTTGGGTCTGTATTCGCAACAATATAGAAACGTGCAACTTTCATATGATTGCGCGGAACATAAGACTGCACATGCGCAACATTGAGGCGAATACCCACAACATTAAACTCTGTATCCGCAACATCAAAGGATATCCAGGCAAATAAAAAATAATGACTTAAAACGCAAGTCATTATTTAAAATCAATATCTATTTCCCACCAAGTAGGTCAAATAATCCGCCTGCTATACTGCCTTCATCTTTTGAACCGCCACCTGATCTTTGTGGGGCAGCAGCAAATACTTTACTAGCTAATCTACTAAATGGCAGCGATTGAATCCATACGGTACCGGGACCACGAAGGGTAGCGAGGAATAATCCTTCTCCACCAAATAGGGCTGTTTTAACTCCCTTGACCATTTCGATATTGTAATCTACATCCGAAGTCATTGCTACGAGACACCCAGTATCTACACGTAAAACTTCCCCTTGCTGTAGAGACTTTCTATGAATAGTTCCTCCTGCATGTATGAAAGCGAGACCGTCACCTTCTAGTTTTTGCATGATGAAACCCGCACTTATCCTACCTTATAAAGTGTCCACCCATGTAAATACTGTAAAATCAAGGTTCTTGCAAGTTTGTGAATTGGACACTAATCAAATTTAAAAATGGATAGTATTTAAAATTCCTAAGTCTAAAAATTCCTTTTTATTCCATATAAAAAGGACGCTTGTGGTACTATTTGTTTTGTTATAAAGTCCTATAATAAATTTATTATCACATCATAGTTAAAAGTGTATTATTACTTAGGACTTTCTCAATAATAACAAACTACTATAGGTAAATAATCATGGTACAATTAATTTAAGGTGGGTGTATAAAATTGGTGAGATTAAAAAAATCTGCTATAGGTGTAATGGATGTATATTCAAAAATTGAAAGTATGAGAAAAAAATATGGAAAAGTTAAAAAAGCTGAAATACATTTCCATACTCCGGCCTCATACGATTACAAACTAATTTCCAATGACAAATATTATAACGAGTTAAGTGAAACTGAAATCATTGAATTTGCATCTACAATTGGTTATCTAACTGTCAATCAAAAAGAGATAATTCTCACCATGTTTCTTAATGGAGAGTATTCAGGAGAAGAGTATGAGCACATACTAAAAATAGAGGGTACTCCATATGAAGATTTTAAGGAACGTTTATCTTATGAATTAATTGCTTATAAATTATATTCTGAAAATATAGAACTTGCTATAATTACTGATCATAATACGATTTCAGGCTTTTCTAAATTAAAGTACGCACTTGATCAATTTTATAAAAAACGTATTAAATATTTTAATATACAAAAAAGTGCAATAAAGCTACTATTAGGCGTTGAAATTAGTTGTTCTGATTGTAACCATGTTGTGGGAATATTTGATGAAGAAAATATAAAAACTGTAGAAGATTTATTGGATAGCCTTATTCACAGTGAGAAATCAGGAACTGTAGAAAATACTTATACAATATTAAATATAATCAGAGAGAATAATGGTATAGGATATATTGCTCATATAAATACATACAATGGACTTGGTACTAAATTGTATAAAGACAAATTATTTAATCCGGAAATTTGTAATATTCTAGGTATAACAAGTTTTAATGGTGAGGGTTGGAAGAGAAAGACTTCACTTGAGTTCGAAGATTCCAATGTATGTTATCTATATGAAAGTGACGCTCATCTATTAAATGAAATGGGCTTAAAAAATACGTGGATAAAAATGGACAAAATATCCTTCGATGCCTTGAAAATTGCTTTAAAAAATTATTCTTTTTGTGTTTATCATGAAAAACCTACTTCAACTCCTATATTTATTAAAGGGTTATATATAAAACCTACAGCCAAGAGTTTCTTAACGGGGAAAAGGCCCAATGAAAATTTCATAGTAGATTTTTCAAAGGACTTAAATTGTATTATAGGTGGTAGAGGGACAGGTAAGAGCACTATTTTCAATATTTTAGATACAATATTTACCCAAGAAACAGACTCTTTGGCTAAACTTAAATTCACTTCATTATATGAATTTATATATGTAGTGTTTAGAGCTAATCATAAAGACTATGTAATTAGATTTGTACCACAAACAAATGAACATTTGGATATAACCAGAAATGATTTTTTTTCGGATAGCGCCTTTAAAATTCATCCTAGGCAAAATTCAATTATCCAGCTTTCTAAAGATTGGTATGATTTATTTGAAATAAGCTCACCAACGCAAGCAATAGAGCTAAAAAATATACTTGATTGTGAAGAAATACTATCAAGTGTTTATAAAAAACATTATTCAATAAATCATATTGTAAACCTTGTACAACAAAGAAGTCTGGGAGATTTCATAAAGAAAGTTATTCACTCGGGAATAACTAATAGTTATTTAGACAAAATGTTTCAACGAATATTAAAATCTAGTTCTAAAGATTTTATAAAAAATTTAAAAATATTCATTACTAACTTAAGACCCCAACTAACTCTTATTGAAAATGAAGCAAAACAAAAAATTCAAGGATTTAACAATTCTTATAAAGATTTAATACAGATTGAATTTGCTCCGCAACTTTCTGATACCCCTACTTTTGTTCATGAAATTTTTAAAAGTATTAAGTTAGAAGAGTATATTTCAAAAACAAAATTGAAGTGGATTGATGCACTTACTTTTATAGAAGTTCTAATCGAAAAAGTAGGTTATATTGATTTCTTAGATATGTTAATAAAGAGACAATTTCTGAATCTAAATGCAATCGAACCGATTAAAAAATATGCAACTGAAGAGCTTACTGTTAGAGATTTAGAGAATGGATTTATAAATATAGAAGATGTACCTTTAGGAAAACTATATGGTCCGATTCTTGATGTCTTTAAGAATGAACAATATAGCGTGATAGCTTCTCTTGAGGCTTTCATCAAATCTGTGGATGATTTCTCAATAAACTTCAACGTTAATTCAAAAGAGTCTATTCAAACGTTAAAACCAGAATTTAGAAAGATTGAAAATCTTTCCTTAGGTCAACAAGTAGTTGCAATATTAACGTTCATTATGGAATACGGAAAATACACAGGCGATTTCACGCCATTCATTATAGATCAACCTGAAGATAATTTAGATAATCAATACATATATAACACTCTAGTTTCAAGTCTTAGAAAAATTAAAAATCATAGGCAAGTTATAATTGTCACCCACAATTCCACTATTGTTACAAATGCTGACGCTGAACAAGTCATTGTTTTAGATTCAGATGGTAACACGGGTTATATAAAAAAAGCTGGTTACTTAAGTGACAGTCGAATAATGAGGTTAATATTAGTCCATTTAGAAGGTGGCGAGAAGGCTTTTGCTGATAAACGAGCAACTTATTCCGCTATTCTTAATAAAAATTAATATTATTGCTAGATATAGATAAAAGGATGATTCCAGTTAGATGGATTTAAATTTAATTTGTAATTCTATTTGGGATTTTATTTTGAATAATTGAATTCAAAAAAGCAATAGAGTATACAGTTAGTTGAATAGTATATAATAGTGAATATAAATTAAAGGAAAATAAGAGGTAATGCAGTATGGAAAATACAAATCACAGAAGTTTTGTTTCATTATTAGTTGATATTGATGTAGAGTATCGTACGCAACGAGATCGTGGAACATTATTTGAAATACTTTCTCGTACCTATTTAAAAAACGAGCCCATGTATGCTCGTTTATTTGATGAGATTTGGATGCTAAATGAAGTGCCAAAAGAATATGGTATTCCTAAAAAAGATACTGGTGTAGATTTAGTGGCGCGAGAAAAAGATACTGGTGATTTAATAGCTATTCAATGTAAGTTTTACTCAGATGATACAACTATTCAAAAGAAACATATTGACTCGTTTTTAAATGAAGTGGGAAAAAAATATTATGCAAAAGGTATTATCATAACCTCCACTGATAAATGGAGCAAAAACGCAGATGATGCAATTAATGAGCGTGACAAAGATATCGCTCGTATATCTTTATCTCATTTACAAGAAAGTCAAATTGATTGGTCTAGTTACTCTTTAACAAAGCCAAAAGAAGTGGTTTTACACGATAAAAAAACTCCTAGACTTCATCAAAAACCAGCTATTGAAGCTGTGGTAGAGGCTTTTAAAACAGCTAATCGTGGTAAATTAATCATGGCACCAGGAACAGGTAAAACGTTTACCTCTCTAGCAATTGCTGAGAGACTAGCTGAAAAAAAGGATGGTATTTTTAGAGTCTTATACTTAGTACCTAGTATTCAGTTACTTTCTCAAACACTTCGGGGGTGGACTGCAGACACTAGGTATTCAATGGATTCTATTGCTGTTTGTTCAGATAAAAAAGTAACAAAAGCAAGTAATGCAGATGAGATAGATGATATTACAGCTACCGATTTAGGTTATCCTGCAACCACTAGTGCACAAAAATTAATAGAATACCAAACACGTATTGAAAATAATTCATCTAAAGGTGACTTCTTAACGGTATTTTCAACTTATCAATCAATTGATGTTATTACTCAAGCTCAAAAGAATGGCTTCTACGAATTTGATTTAGTGGTTTGTGACGAAGCGCATAGAACAACTGGATCTACTGACATGGGTAAAGAAGAAAGTGCCTTCACGAAGGTACACAGTGACAGTAATATAAAAACTGCCAAGCGACTGTATCAAACAGCAACTCCCCGTGTTTACGGTGAAAATGCAAAACAAAAAGCAGATGAATTATCTGTTGTAATTGCTGATATGAACGATTCAACATTATATGGTGAAGAATTGTATCGAATTGGTTTTGGGGATGCTATTCGTAAAGGTATTTTAACAGACTATAAAGTAATGATTTTAGCTGTTGATGAAGAAGTAGTAGCTCGTAGATTCCAGCAAATGTTTGCTAATGATTCAGAGTTAAAATTCGATGATGTAACAAAAATTATTGGGTGCTGGAATGGGCTAGTAAAAAGAAAAAGTAACTCCAATGAGGTACTTGGTGATCCAATGAAACGTGCAATTGCGTTTACTGGAACAATCAATGATTCTAAAAAACTAACGGATATGTTCTCACAAGTAGTTGATATGTATATCAATGAAAGTGGTGAGCATCAGGATATCTATGAAGTTGAAATTGATCATGCTGATGGCTCAATGAATGCCTTGCAGAAAAACAGAAAAATCTCTTGGTTAAAATCCGAGATTCCTGATAAAACTTGTCGCATACTTTCTAATGCTAGATTCTTAACAGAAGGCGTTGATGTACCAGATTTAGATGCTGTAATGTTCTTAAAACCAAGAAAATCTAAAATTGATATTGCACAAGCGGTTGGTCGTGTAATGAGAAAAGTTGATGGTAAAGATTACGGATATGTAATTTTACCTATTGGTATCCCTGCAGGAAAAGATGCAAACTCAGTATTAGATAATAATGATAAATATCGTGTAGTCTGGGAAGTATTAAACGCTTTACGCTCTTTGGATGAACGTTTTGATGCCACAATAAATAAATTAGAACTAAATAAAAATAAACCAAAGCAAATTGAGATTATAGATGTAGGTGATTCACCTGAAGGTGGTGAATTTGAATTTATTGAGCAAGAAGATGAACAATTAAGCCTAAATCTAGAAGAGAATTGGTCAGAATTAGAGAAAGCCATTTATGGAAAAATTGTTAAAAAGGTTGGTAATGTACGCTATTGGGAACAATGGTCAAAAGATGTAGCTGAAATAGCGCAACAACATATGTTGCGTATTAGGGTAATGTTAGATGATACGAATAGCAATGCTTATATGGAATTTCAAAAATTCTTGAAGAGCTTACGCTATAACATCAATGATTCAATTTCAGAAAATCAAGCAATCGAAATGTTAGCACAACATATGATTACTAAACCAGTGTTTGAAGCCTTATTTGACTCATATAGTTTCGTGCATAATAATCCTGTATCTAAAGCGATGGAAACTATTTTAAATGTACTAGATGAACAAGGTCTAATGAAAGAACAAGAAAAACTACAAGGTTTTTATGATAGTGTACGTTTAAGAGCAGAAGGAATTGACAACTTAAAAGCAAAACAAGATATTATAGTCCAACTATACGATAAGTTCTTTAAAGTAGGCTTTAAAGAAACAACAGAACGATTGGGTATTGTCTTTACACCGGTAGAAGTAGTAGATTTCATTATTCATTCTGTTGATGATGTGCTAAAAAAACACTTTGGTAAATCTTTAGCTAGTGAAGGGGTTCATGTACTTGATCCATTTACGGGGACTGGTACATTTGTTACTCGTTTGCTTCAAAGTGAATTAATACCAAAAGAAGATTTATTGAGAAAATACACACAAGAAATACATGCAAATGAAATTGTGCTATTAAGCTACTATATTGCAGCAATTAACATTGAAGAAACGTTCCATAGCATTTATGAAGGAAATTATATACCATTTGAAGGTATCGTATTAACTGATACATTCGAAAGTACGGAATATAAGGAATCATTTATGAGTGAATTATTCAATGAAAATAATGACCGGCTAAAGAAACAACAACAAGAACCAATTTTTGCTATTATAGGGAACCCACCATATTCAGTAGGTCAAAATAATGCAAATGATGATAATCAAAACGTGTCTTACCCAATACTCAAAAATTCAATTGATAAAAGTTATTCTAAATATAGTAAGGCTAATTTAAAGAAATCACTATATGACATGTACGTTCAGGCTTTTAGGTGGTCAAGTGACCGCATAAATAAGAAGGGTGTTATTGGCTTTGTAACAAATGGCTCTTTTATTGATAGTCAAAGCACGGATGGCTTACGTAAAAGTTGGTTTGAAGAGTTTAATTATATATATGTATTTAATTTACGTGGTGACCAAAGAACACTAGGTGAGCAATCAAGAAAAGAAGGTGGAAAAATATTTGGTTCAGGAAGTCGAACTCCTATAGCTATTACACTTCTAGTAAAGGATGGTTCAGAAAAGCATCAAATTTCATATCATGATATTGGGGATTACTTGTCGCGTGAACAAAAGTTAAATATTATTAATGATTTTAAGTCCATAAAAAATATAAACTGGGAATCAATTATTCCTGATACAAACAATGATTGGATTAATCAAAGAGATCAAAATTACGAAAACTATCCATCTATTGATGGAGACTACTTTTATAATAAGGCTATTGGTGTAAGTACTAACAGAGATACTTGGGTTTATGGATTTAATAAATCCTCGGTTGAACAGAATACATTCCAAATGGTTAAAAATTTCAATGAAGAAGTACGCAGATTATCTTCAATTAAAAATTCAAAAGAAAAATTAAATGCACGTAATCTAAATAGTAACTTCATTAAATGGTCAACAGGACTTGCAAATCTACTTGCAAAAGGAAAAGAAATTTCAGTAGATTCTAGCAATTTAACTAAGAGTCTATATAGACCATTCACAAAAAAATGGTTATTCTATGACAAAAATGTCATTGAAAGGCCAGGTCGTTTTAAAGATATCTTGGGGGAAAACAATAAAATAATTTATATAACAGGTAATGGAGCTAGTAGAGGTTTCTCAACAATAGTTACTGATAGTGTACCTAATTTGCATTTGCAAGATTCAGGTCAAGCGTTTTTAAAGTATGTAAAAGAAGATGATATTTTCGGAGACTTAAATTATAATATTTCAAATAAAATTTGTAAGAAACTGAATTTAACTTCAGAAGAAGTATTTAATTATGTCTACGGTATACTACATTCAAATGAATACAGAGAAAAATATGCAAATGATTTAGGAAAAGCATTACCAAGAATCCCCATAGTAAAAAATAAAGGGATATTTATTGAAACTGGAAAGAAATTAATTGATTTACATTTAAATTATGAAAATGCAGCGATGTATGATGGGGTTGATATACAATACAAAAATAATCCATCATTTGTTGTTAATAAAATGAAGCATCCTAAAAAAGGAATGATTGATACTATTATTTATAATAATGATATTACTATCACAAAAATTCCTGAAAAAGCATATGAATACATGGTAAATGGTAAGCCTGCAATTCAATGGATTATTGAACAGTACCAAGTTAAAATAGACAAGAATTCAGGTATTACGGATGATCCGAATATGTATTCTGAAGATGAAAAATATATTTTCAATTTATTGCTTTCTGTTATTAATGTATCAGTTCAAACAGTTGAGCTAGTCAATGACTTACCGGCCTTAGAAATATTAGAATAGTTTTAATTTTATAATAAATGAGCATATTTGACTTCAAATACGCTTGTTTTTTAAAAAAAATCTTTTTTATGATAAGGTTTTTTCGAAAATTGAAAATAATAGTTATCGATATAAATAGGGCTATAAATGTAGTGAAACCACCATATTGAAATAGTATATAATCTATAGAATATTACTACCTAAGAGAAAAGATTCATTTGAAAATAACCTGAAATCTAAAAAAAATATGAGTTTATTAATATAGTACCCTCTATTAGATTGAAAATAGAGGGTACTTTTCAAGTTATTTTTGCTGGAAAAACTAAGAGTTACAAGACCTTGTACGTTTCAGTTTTGTAGATATTCTTCTAATTCCGCTTTTTTTAATTGAATACTTATACTTAACCCTTCTAATTCTTTATATAGTAAATTAGCATCTGCTGTGTTGTTCACATCCATTTTTGCAATTTCAAATGCTCGTGATTGAAGAGTTTTGATTTCTCGTTGTATCTTGGAACCTATAGTAAAATCATCTTCTTCTATCAATGAATATACATCGCTATATTTCATTTTGGGAGTTCTTAAGAAACTTTTAAGGACAGATTCTGGAGCTACTTCTAATAATTTATCTGATCTTAATTGAGTTGACGATATCCTCTTATGTTCAGCCTTATGAAGTAGATTGTCTCTAATCATTTCTTCAGATAATTCATTTACGATCGCAGGATGATGAATCTTGATTTTGTTTATAAAGTCTATAATTCTTGCTAATAATGTAATTGAAAGATTATTTTTTTGTAGTTTATTTTCAATTTGAGAATGAGGATAATAATTAAATACCTTTAAAGCCTCTTTAACAGGTTTATCTCCTTTGTCGGTTTTATATGCTAACTCTTTAATTGTCCAATTCTCATCGCTATTTGAAGCCAAATCAAATATATATTTACCCCACTCGTAAGTAGTCCAGTCCTCCTTACCTCTCTGTGCAGAGGAAAGCCTGTCCAATTCTTCTTCAATACTAACAGGGGGAGTCACTATATAAACTGGAATACTTTTTGCTCCCATTTGTGTTGCAGCAAACCATCTTCTATGTCCGGAAAGTATAATATATTTTTCTGCTTGTTTATAACAAGTAATAGCCGTTTCCCAACCACGCTTTTCTATAATTTTCTGCAATTTTTCTGATTCTACTGTATAATCTTTTCTTGGATTAAGAGGATTCGGATATATTTTGGTTGTTAGTACTAATTCTAATTCTAAACGTGACATATACTTTTAGCTCCTAGGTATTAATTTCAGCTTTTTAATTTTCCCATTAAATTTGATAGCTGTGTTTCCAAACTTTCTAGCTCATCATAAATCTTTTTCGCATCACTTTTACGAAAGTAGCTAATTAAATTTACATTTTTTGAAGCTTTTTTTATTTTCGTAACGTTAACCTGCAGATTAAAACATTTCTCGAATTCTTGCGATAAGTTAACTTCTCTAACGAAATCGGTTAATTTAAAGGTTGGATCTGTAATGAATTCAACAACTTTTGTATATCCTGCAGTTATTAAATAGTCTCCTTTTAATAGGTCACTGTTTAAGCATTTGTTATCTAACTTTTTTAACATAGATTGTCTGATATATGTTTCAGGCAAATCCTTATAAACTTCTGGATAAAGTTTTTTAACGCGAATACACCAAAGTCTTAGAATATCAAGCATATTAAGACTATAAGTATTGGTGCTTAATTGAGTCTCAATTTCCGTTTTTGGATAAAATCTACCTACAGATATACGTTTTTTAACTGTAGAAAGGGATTCTCCTAGTTTTAATGCTAATTCTTCAACCCTTATACCATGCTCATACAAATTCATTGTGTGAATCATCCACTCATAGGATGACCAGTCTGTCTGATTACCTTGTATAGAACCTAAACGTTCTAATTCCTCTAAGGCATTTTTGGGTTCATCTACTAGATAAATAGGCACTTCTTTCACTCCTATTTGTTTTGCAGCCCACCAACGTCTATGGCCACTAATAATACAATAAAACGGACCTGTTTTATAAGCTACAATTGCTTCTTCAAAACCTTTTGTTTTAAGAATTCGTTGCATTTCGGCAGTTTTATAGCTTGGATCTTTACGTGGATTCTTAGGGTTAGTTATTACTTTATTTATATCTACCCACTGGATTCTCGTTGTTTGCATTTTTAATACTCCTATTTGACAAATTATTTAGTTCCTGTATTTTATATTTTTTATAAGGAATCAATTTCATAATACGTACTTTTAAAAAATCATGGAAGAGCAGAATATTGAATGATTTCTTAAAAAAACGAATGAAAGTACTTATTATGCTGCAGATAGTTGATGGATATTTAGTCTATCAATTGCTAGTTTGGATGCATTATATGCAATGTGAACAAGATCAAAATGAAGTTTAGCTTTCTTTCCAGTACAATGGTAAATCTGGTTCAATAAAAAGTAACCTTTTAGATAGGCGTTTACACGTTCAACGGCACTTCGTGCTTTATATAGTTGGTTCCATTTCTTTGAACCTCTTGCTGGAGCCGTGTATCGTCTAAGATCTTTTGTAACTTTCATTTTATAAACCTTTTGACATAAACTGTCGTTAGCCAATGGACAATTACTACATTCATGAGGGCGTGTATATTTTAAAGTCTCATGTTTAGAATCGAAGCTGTCGTATCGATAGGAATGTTCCCTTACACAGGTTGGTGCGAAGTATTTATCAAAGCCAATGGGTTCTGGTTCATTCTTTCTGTTGTAGGCAATGATGGATTGTGCATTCATGCGATATACCTGTTGATAGATAGGAACATAATCATACCCGGCATCCATTGTGGCATAGGCCATTTTCAAGGAAGGCAAACGATCTTGAATGCCTTTTAACAAGGGAATCGCCGCTTTTCCATCATTCAAACTTCCCGAAGAAAACAGGGATTGGACGATATATTGACTTTTCGTTCCAACGGCAAGATGACATTTGAATCCATACCAAAAGACATTCTTTCCTTCACTATTCTTTTTGACACCCCATTCGGGTTGTATGGGAACAGAAGATCGAAGCTCTGAAAGAGAGACATCCAATTGTGCAGCGATCGTCTTTTGATATAGCGGAAGATTTGCTTCTTTTTCCGCTTTTTCTAGAAGCCATTTTTCACGTTCTTCTTTCTTTTTACGGCCACGTTTTTTCGGCGCTTTTTCTATTTGTTCTTTCTTGAAACGTGCACGATCACGAGCCTCTACGTGGGTTGCGTCAATAGCGATCGTTTCATCAGAGACGAAGCCCTCAGAGATAGCCAGTAGAAGTACACGTTCTTGAACAATTTCCATCGCATCGGATTCACTAATTAACGTAATCATCCGTGAATAAGAAGCTTCTGATGGAATCATGTCCGACACGAGGAAACCACAATCTATCTTGAATCGCAAATCAGTTTGAAGCCGCATAACCATATCCTTAATAAATGGGATGCGCTCGGTGATTCGTATGACCAATGAGTAAATCATCGCTGCATAATTAAGTGTTTGTGGAGCCCCCAAACGAGACTTTTTCATCACAACATCGAGGATCGGATGGATATCGATACCCGATAAAATAGAATTAAAACGATGGGTAGGTTCCAAGTCATATAAAACTTGCATGTCAAACAGGCTTTCTTGTCGTATAATAGGCATAGAGCATTTCTCCAGTCTGTTAATGTGTGTGTAGTAACTCTCATTATACAGAATTTGGGGAGGTGCTCTATTTTTTTGTCATTTTACCCTTAGAGCCGCAAGGGCTCAGGATTATGAAATTGATTCAAGGTGGTAATTATAAAATATATAAAGAAATATTTCTGTTTTTTAATGTAATATATAAATGATAGGTAAGATACCGGTAATATATTCCAAGTAAATTTTTTTTTACATTAGTAAAATTAGTGAGGTTCTCAAAAAGACAAAATTGGTGGTGATAGATGTGAAAATAAATGTAACCAGAGTAGGCAATAGTCTAAGAATGACGCTTCAGCAAGAAGTATTAACGCATTTAAAAATCCAACAAGGTGATAAGATTAAATTCAGATCAGAAGAGAATGGAAAATCGGTTAAAAAAAATAACCGTCTGAATAATGAAGTTTTAGAAGGGATAGAACAAGATTTTTTAGATGGAATGAATGACCTATTTGAAAACTATGATAAGACTTTACGTAATATAGCAGATAGGTAATAGCTTAATTTTTGGCACGTTATTTGTCAGAGAAAGAGTTACTTGAAATGAAAAGGTGTTTTAAATAAGTAGTGATGGTTGTGAAAAGATTGAATGCAGGTGGTTCTTGAAATTCGTAGTCTATTTTAGGTTGAAAAGTGAAAATGAAATTACAGAATTAGAAGCTAAAATGACTTCGGAAGATTGGTTTCATACGGTAGTGCTTATTAGCATACTCCTGGGTATCCGTTAGAAAGTGGATAATTAATTTTTATAGAAGAAATAGGAGTTTTCGAAAAAACAGGAAAAGAGGTCCAGTGAAATGGAAAAAGGTGAAATATTTACAGTTTTTCAATTTGAAATGAACAGCGAAAAAATAAGCCGAATAACCCCTGAACAACGACAAGAAGCATATGAGTCTATTTATCAAGATTATATGTACAATAGAGAAAAACTCGGAGCGCCAGCGAGCAGCATAAACGATTATTTTTCATGGATTTCAAGAAAACTAGACATTCATATTGTATATTTTGAAAAGGACAAATCAGTTAAAAATATTTCCTTTTTTTCCAAAACTGAACAACCTGGTAAAATTATATTGCATGATCTCACACAACAAGAAATACCTTACGAATATATTATTGCAGATGTAAGTACATTTTTAGCTGGAGTAATAGGAATCGGATATCTCCAGATAGAACCAGAAAAAATAATTAATGCGGGGCTATTTTCGGATGGTCATTTAGTTAGTGAAGTAGGAGGTTTTCTATTCAAGAACGAATTTCAATCAAATTTCAGACCGCTATTAACAAACCCTTTTGAAAGTATGAAATTTAATCAGTTACGAATTCATAAAGAAATGTACAATTTTATAGAAATGATAAAAGAAATCAAAGATGATCAATTTAAACTTGAATTAGAAGAATGCTTGGAAGCGTATGAGAATGAAAAGTTTTTTGTGTGTGCTGCTGGTTTAGGCAGTGTACTGGAACATTTATTATTTTTGGCCATTAATAAGCATGTGGCTGAAGCCGACGTCAAAACCAATGAAAATTCTACTGCGAGTGACTACATTGGACAATTAAAAAAAGAACCATTTTTCATGGATAGACGTCAATCCAATTACTTAAAGGTTGTTTTTGCGATGCGAAACAGCGTCTCTCATTTCAATAAAGGAATATTCAACAAAGATATGTGCGATCAGCTTTTAGCTGGAATCAAACATTCCTTTGACACCTATTACATGTTTGAAAATAGGCCGACATTACCCTAATTATTTTGTTTTAAATGAATTGGAATAGTTAGAGTAGATTTTTGCTGTTGCAAAAATTCTATGCTTGGTTCTTTGAACTCTTTAATAATAAATTAAAACGTCTAACTATCGGAGCTAACTGATTAATAATCCATTAAAATTGTATGTAGTAAAGGTCCTGAAATTAGGTAAATCCACTCTATTTATTCAACCACAAATGGAGTGGATATATTGAAGTGACTAGTTATTAATCAAGATTAAGCGAGATTAGGTTTCCTTTCTTATTTCTTAATTTCTTAAGTTCTACTTCAATATTATTTAAATTTTTCACGAGTTCTATTCGTTCCATGCCCAATAACTCATTCTTAACCATAAGTCGATTTACTTCAGCCTGTAAGTGTTCATTATGTATCTTCAAATTATTAAATTCTATTTGGTCTATAATTGCTTTATCTAGAAACCTCTCAAGTTCAGTAATCCGTTCTCGTATTTTTCCTTGCTTATTTTTTGATAACAAATCTTGTTTTTCAATATTACTTATACGATTTTCAATATATAAAAGTAGTGTATTTGGATTATTATAAACTGTACTTTTGGATATTTTCACCGCATTACACACCCCTCGAATATTAAAGTTTATAGATTTAATTTCTTCTAAGGATTTTATGATTCGTTCTTCTGTTATTTGAAAGAATCGTTCAATCTCTATAAAATGCCCTTGAGTGCTTTCCTTATAGTTATTTAATTCTCCTAAATTAAATTGTTTTAAACGTTCTTGAGTTAAAGCTACAACGTTTTCTTGTGCCATTTTTTCATCTCCATCTCAATATCATTAATATTTGTTATAATATCAGATAACTTCGGGTATTTATGCTTAGTCTCCTCAAAACCAACTTCAGCTATTTCATCTTTTAGCATTTCTAACTCTGGTTCTAACTTACGTTCGATGTATTTTTTAATTCCTTTCAATTCTCTTTCAAACTCATTACGATATTTTAGATTCTTTTTATATAAGCTTTCATTATATATAATAATGTTTATTTTTTCCTGGAACCGTTTTTCTGAATGGGGTAAATCATCTAATGTATGAAGTTGAGTTCCAAGATAATAAGCATCATTAATACTAGTTATATATTGATTTCGTTCACATAGTTTATTGAAAGATATTCCGCATATACCTAATTCCATATCTGCAATCTGATTTTCAGTTCTAGAAAGACGAGAGATTATTTCATTTATATCCTTGAAAATATTTAGTTTATTCATTTTGATGAAATTGTTTATATTTTCGTAGTCTTCTATATATTCCGGTGACTTTAGTTCTTCTTGTAAATATTTACTTGAGGATTCATCTATTTCGGTAATAAGTTTTGTACCATCCTGTGACGATCTTTTCATCAAAGTTTCAATTGCATTTAGATTAAACTTTTTCAACTCTTCTAGTCTAATATAATGTTTGGTCATATCTTCAGTTAAATGATTCATATGTTGGCGGATAAAGTCTAATTGATAACCCTTATTGTATAAAATCGTTGCCAATGTAACTCTATATTGGTGAAAAGTAACATAGTAAATTTTTTTATCTATTTCATCATTTGGGACAAAACGCAATATATTAAACTTTCTCTTACTGGTTATAGAAAATTGATTTAACTCTTGATCAATTATTTTATCAAACATTAATGCATCTTGGTGACGATAAAAGAATTCCACTAGGAGGTAGCGGAGGAACGTTCTTGATACTTCTGTCCCGTCTTTCTTAACAAATAAGTAGGTAGACTTTCTGTTTTTTTTAAATATTTCTGTAAGTGTTTTATAAGCTAGGAATGCATTTTGAGTAATAAAGCTTCTAGTCCATTTGTAATCCTTTTCTTTCACTGTCTTATATGTTTTAAAGTTAAGATAATGTAGAAAATCTGTTTCACCTTTAACACTTATTTTTTCCAACTTATTCACTTCTAATATATGAAATTCTCCAATACGCATACCAGTTTCTGCTAATAAAACAATCATACAAGCACTAGCACGTTGAGTAGTATTCAATTTATCGTTCCGTATATCTTTTATAGCTAAAGAAAGTATTCCGTTATGAAGATTTATTGGGATAAGTTTGTGTTTTCCTTTTTCTCTTTCAACTCGTACTTTTCTTCTATTTATTATATCTAGGTATTTGTAGATCTCAGAGAAATTAATTTTAGGTACTCTGAGCTCTATTTCTGATAAAAAAACCTTTATAGCATGTTTCTTATCCGTAAGAGAACGCTCAGACAATGAAGAGCCTAAAAAATCCTTAAGAAATGGAATATCAATAAGTTCTGGGTAAAATATATGATGCTTAGTTAAGGAAGTGATAAAGCTAACTATAACCCTAAATTTAGATTTAACAGTATTAAAGCGGTTATGTTTGTTGAACAACTCTCTCAAAACCATGTATTTAGCATAATTTTTATAAGTTGTATCTAGTTGATTAAAATCAAACTTATAATATCCTGCCTCACTAGAAAATCTTTTGAATTCTTTAAAATCCCAGAAATCATCTATAAAATCTATATTTGGAGTCACGGCAAAGTTGATAAAACTTTTAGGCTTTATGTTGATAAGTTCTTGGCAAACATTTTCATAAGATGGTAATTCATTTAATGACTCAAAAAACTGTTTAATTTTCCTCTCCTCCAATTTTATCCAGCAATTTCACATAATAAGCTGTATGCAGTTTGATTAAAGCGATAATTTTATTTTGCTCCTGGAGACTTTCTGTGCTTTCTTTTAATTTATTAAGTTTTGTAATTCTCTTTTTAAAAATATTTATTCGATTAGTAGTGGTGGCAAAATGGTGGCAGATAAGGCATTCATATTCTTCTTCGTCATCGATACACCCTTTTAGTTTACATCCTCCAAGACCATTTTCTACTGGATTTAGTTTTTCAACTTCTTTTTCAATTAAAAAATTTCCATAGATATCAACTCCTGAAATTGTTACACCAGCAAACATTTCAGCGTAATCCTGAGTTTCAGTTTTCTTGCGATAATATCGTCTAGCTGTATGTTCACCATTGCCAGCAAGTTCAGCGATTAGAGAAGTAGGAAGCCTGTCAGTTAAACCTTCAATATATAAATTATCTATAAAAGTAGAACGTAGATCATAGGGGCGATATTTTCCTTCAAGTTGTTCTTTCAATTCCTTCTGAATCTTTCTAAAGTTCTTCTCAAAAGTAGCGCTAAATTCTATAATCCTATCTTTTCTATGTTGATCTTCTTTTAGGAAAATAAACTTTGCAATATCTTTATTGGCTTTACTTTGTATGTTCTCTGTTATTTTAATAGCTTCTTTTATAAGGTTAATTTTTTCAATTGGTAATATTAAATCCATTTTTTGATTTCCAGTTGTCTTTGTGTGATAGCGAATGATACCTGTTTCATCTGAAGTTTCAATAATACAAGATCTTTCCAAGGCTGAAATTTCTCCCAAGCGAAGTTTGGACGTTGCAGCTAAATTAAAAATAATATAACAAAGTTCTCCTGTAATACCTTCATTCTTAAGTTCTGTAAATTTTTTTGCGAACAAGGTAATATCGTGTTTAGTCATAGGGTTACCACCATCAAAATCAATAGGTCTTTGAGAGAGAGAGTTAATTAATAATTGAGGGATTTGATATTTATCTCTATAGAATGTCAAATAACTTTTACAACCCTTAATATAATTATTTGCTGTGGTGGCTGGCTTACTTCCTATAAACAATCTCCATTGCTCTAACAAGTCTGCGGTAAAATAGTTAATCTGTTTTTTGTTTGAAAGATTGTAGGTAAAGCTGAAATTTAGGAATTCTATGATGGAATACATACCAGTCGCCACACTGTCTATCGACTTGCTTGATTGATGCCAAATGTAGCTTTTCAAATCATTCCGAAGAAACTTGTCTTTAACTTTTAAGAAATCAATTCGAAACGGCATTTTTTTTCTACTACTTGCATAACTGTCAGAAGGTATTAATAACCACCTATTTTGCGATGGTACAACTTCTAAAGGATTATAAGTAATTAATCTATAACCTTTTTCATAGTGAGGACCAAAAGCTATGTTACCTAAAGTATTTGCGTTATATGGTGTTCCATTAAAAATATTGTGTTGAATATTTTGCTCTTTTATAATCTTACAGAGATATATATAAAAATGAATTAGGTGGTTAGAAAATTTCGTTGAAACACTAGGATTTATAATATTTGTTTTCTGATAAAATCTATATTGCTTTTTAAAGACATCAAATGAAAAGTCAGTAATAGATTGAGGTTCTTTTTCAACTGCTAATAAACTGTAACGAAATAAATAAATAAACTGTCTTATACTGTTGTATTTTTTACCATTAGACACATTTTTATAAAAACCTATTAGTAGGTTCTTGATTTCAACTATGTTGATGTTCAAGTTAAGTATCACTGGAGAACTTTTTTCATCACACTTTATTAAATGAAGTTGTTCTGGTGAACTTTCAAGAGGGAAGTTAGTTCCAATTTTATCTAAAATATTATCACTTAGAAAGTAGTTCATCTTAGAGGAGTTTCTTTCTTCCCAAATTAGGAATTCTTTAAAAGGTTTTATTTCGGAAATGTTTTTGGGGTTATCCGATTCGTTTTCTAATATGAAATTGTAAAAATCAGATAACATCTTCCGTGCTAGTTTTTGAATTCTCTTTTGTCCATACGAATTCTCATTTTCCCATTTTTGAACACGGATACACTTCATACTTATACAATACTGTTCCCAAGAAATGGATTTAACAGAGTGGTTTTTGAAGATAGTAATTAAATAGTCTTTAAAATATTTAGTAACAGTAAAACGATCTGATGCTTTAAAAATTTGTTGTGAATAAATATCTTCGAAAAAAACGAGGTACAAAGACTTAAACTCTTCATCTTTTAGATAGTTATTTATATGAACTTTAAATTCAGTAACTACCTGCTTACTTAATTTGTCATCCTTACGCTTAGTCATAGATTTAAACCCCTTTTAGTGAGTTTGTCCTGCATAATTGCGAAATTAATCAAATCAGTATCTGTTGGGTTAAAATATATCTTCACACTACTTGTATTTGCATGTCGTAATACGTAACTTAATTTCAGCTCATCAAATCCTTCATTTAATACTTTAAACATTGCAAAACCGTGACGAAAACGATGGTTTAGATTGTTGATTTTTTTTCCTTTATCAATTTCAAGCCCGACTTCTTGAAAAATCTTCTTAATAATGGTATTCCAAGCTCCACCAGTAATTGGAGTATAGTTCTTGCTAATAAAAACATATGAATTTCTATAAATATCATTTTTGCTAACTTTATCTGCTATATTTTTCTTCGAGTAGTTTTCATATGCTTTATCACTCATGGAAAAAGGAGAGGTCGTTTCATCAATATATTTTTGGATTAAAAAATATGTAGTAGGTGAGATTGGAATAATTTGATAACCATTCCCCTCCACAGAGTATCCATCACTAAGGTGTTCGTCCGGTGAAGTAATTTTCATACAACCTTTTGCGTACTGCCATGGTTTATCTGTAAAACGATTTCTTAGTATAAGTCGACATGTGTCCTTCTGTTTTGTTATTTCTTCTCCTTGTATGTCCTCTATTGTTAATCCAAAAACCTCGCCAATTCTAAGGCCATATTCATACATCAATTTAACAATAATTTTTTCTCTAAGTGTGTATTTGTCATTAATTACTTTTAAAATATCCAAGTATTCTTTGTAACTTATGTATTTTGGAACTTTATTTATTTTAATTTCCTTTAAGTTCATGGAATATGTTTGGACTTGTAGTGAGTTATTCTTAGAGTAATAAGCATTTCCACTATCTATAATTCTATATAATCCTTTTGTTTCTTTAAAAATATTATCTGTTATCCCCAAAAAATCAAAAAAACTTCTATACACTCCTAAATATGCATTAACAGTATCATTTTTTCGAACTGTCTCTAAGCAGTAGGTTATATATTGTCCATTTCCTTTACCACCTTTTAGGAAAGTAATAATTTTATTTTTGTCATCAGGATTTAAATACCCAATATCAGTGTTGAAAAGTTCTAAGTATGAGTATAGAAATTTCAAAGCACGAAGGGCTAATTCTCTATGGCTAAATCCTTTATCTTCTAATTCTAAATTCAAATATTTATAAGTGTCATAGCAAACCTTTTGATTGGTACCTATAACCATCATATATGTAAATTCTTTATATTTTTTTAGGATTGCAGCTACCATAACTTCAGATGAATTATTTCCTTGGATTCTTTCGTATTTAACTCCAAAGTATCCTTTATATTCCACAATTTTGTCCATATATTAAACTCTCCCTTAATATTTTTATTTCTTTAACTCTTGTTAGACCTAAGTATGATTAGGATGTTATTTCCTCTAAATTAAAGTCCAGTTTTATTTTAATGTTAAATTTAATAGATCAAGGTTCCTAAGTTACCAGGATAAAGAGTGTAGATTTTATATTCAACTGGAATATAAGAAAATCAATAGAATTATTTAGAATTTATATATTTATTGTGATCAAATATATAACTGTTTGTTCTTCAGTAGGCTTAAATCCCTTTTTGATTAATCTAGTTATTATCATGTTTTAGAAAGGGTACTAATTTGATCAACTAGCATTAGTTGAATACTAGGGAATGTATGTTCTTATTAGATTGTATCACAACATATAGTGTTGAATGAATATATATCTAAAGTTGTTTCTATAATAATGGGGTTTAGTAATCAGAAATGTTTTGCTTTTATAGAGGAAATACATATTAGGAGTGGACACTTTTTAAGGGACGGTAAGGAGATTTATAAGAGTAATCATTAATTGTTTTCATTAATATTATTGGACAAATTAGTAAGGTAGCATAACTTCACCACCAAAAAATCCAGTTCCAAGCTTTCGCTGAAATTCAATGCCAATTGTAACGCCCTTAGCTGCTGCTAAGAATGCATCCTTTTGACAAATAATTTTGCCACGGTATTGGCTTAAATCCATCGGAATAATTTTACCTGGATAAGGGGAGGCGAAGTAGACATGTTTTTTTCCACTACCGGCATTAGTAAATGTTGTCATGAATAAACTTTCGCCTGTAAGCATACGTTTACCTGCACCCATTAATTTACCCATAAGACCGCCGCCACTACCAGCAGAACCGGAGGACCCATCTCCAAAAATAGTTTCCATTGAAATGCCGTCTTCCATCATCATTAAGCTGCCTGCTTCTGCAACAACTGTTTCTTTTGGATCTAATTCGATTTCAACAAATTGCATATCGTCACCGTATAGTTTGTAGTCAATTTCATGGTTATTCATGAACAAATTCCTCCTTAAATTTTTCTCTACCATGTATACGAAAGGAAGATGAAAAAGTTTCATCCTTTATTAATCAAAAAAATATTAAAGGGATTTTAAGACCCATTATCGAATATAAAAGTAATGAAAACGTTTACATATTAAATTGAAAAGAGGTAATAGAATGAAACTAACAAATTTTATTGATGGGAATTGGCAGGAAGTTGAGAGTGCCGAGTATACACCAGTGTTAAATCCCGCGAATGGGGAACAGCTGGCAGAGGTCATGCTATCTACAGAGGAAGATGTAAACCTTGCAGTAGAAGCTGCAGTGAAAGCTCAAAAGAAATGGGCACTTGTTCCTGCACCGAAACGTGCCGATTATTTATATGAGATTGGAAGAATAATGAAAGAAAAGAAAGAGCATCTAGCCCAAGTGTTAACAAAGGAAATGGGCAAAGTGATTGAAGAAGGTCGAGGAGAAGTACAGGAAGGCATTGATATGGCATTTTATATGGCAGGTGAGGGACGTCGTTTATTCGGCGAGACAACTCCATCTGAATTGGCGGACAAGTTTGCGATGAGTGTTCGCGCACCTATAGGAGTGGTAGGGCTGATTACACCATGGAACTTCCCAGTTGCTATTGCTACGTGGAAATCATTCCCCGCTATTGTTGCAGGAAATTCATTCATTTGGAAACCGGCAACAGAAACTCCCATGATGGCATATGAAATGGCGAAGATCTTTGATGAAGCGGGAATACCACCTGGAGTTGCTAATGTCGTATTTGGATCAGGTGCTCAAGTAGGTACGGCTTTGATTGAACATCCAGATGTGAAGGTTATTTCATTCACTGGCTCTACAGATACAGGAAGTAAAGTAGCGGAACTTGGTGGTCGTCATTTAAAGAAAATTTCCCTTGAAATGGGTGGCAAAAATGCTGTAATCGTAATGGATGATGCAGACCTACCATTAGCAGTGGAGGGTATTTTATGGAGTGCCTTTGGGACTGCTGGACAAAGATGTACGGCATGTAGCAGAGTTATTGTGCATAAAGATGTAAGAGGAGATTTAGAAAAAATGCTCCTAGAACAAATGGAAAAACTAACGGTTGGTAATGGCTTAGATGAAACGGTCAAAATTGGTCCAGTTATTAATAAGAAAGCATTAGAAAAAATCCATTCCTATATAAAAATTGGACAAGACGAAGGGGCCACTCTCTTAACGGGAGGGACCATTTTAAATGAGGCAGAGTTAGCAAAAGGAAATTATTATGCCCCTACGCTATTTACAAATGTGACCCCAAATATGCGAATAGCACAGGAGGAAATCTTTGGTCCTGTTGTTTCTTTAATAGAAGTGAGTTCACTAGAGGAAGCGATTGAAGTAAATAATGGAGTGAAGTTTGGATTATCTAGCTCCATTTATTCAAGAGATGTCAATAAAGTTTTCAGAGCACAGCGTGATTTAGATACTGGGATTGTCTATATCAACGCAGGTACAACGGGTGCAGAAATTCATCTGCCTTTTGGAGGAACAAAAGGGACAGGGAATGGACATCGTGATTCAGGTGTAGCAGCTTTAGATGTGTATACAGAATGGAAAAGCATATATATAGACTACAGTGGAAAATTACAGCGTGCACAAATAGACACAGTATAATTAGGAGATGATTACATGATAATTGCTGTATTAGGTGCAGGGTTAATGGGGAAAGAAGCAGCTCGTGATTTAGTGTTAAGTCCAAATGTGGAAAAGGTTTTATTATGTGATTTAGATGTAGGTCAGGCACAAATGTTTAAGGAAAGATTGCAAAACTCCAAAATTGAAGTATTGAGACTTGATGCTAACGAGGACGATAGTATACGTAAAATAATGAAGGAAGCGGATGTAGTAATAAACTCATTATTTTATACGTTCAACGAAAAAATTGCTAGGCTCGCTGTAGAAGTCGGCGTGCATTCTATCGATTTAGGAGGGCATATTGGAGGGGCTACAGATAACGTATTGATGCTCCATGAAAAGGCTAAAGCTAAAGGCATTACGCTAATTCCTGATTTAGGTGTCGCTCCAGGAATGATCAATATATTAGCTGGATACGGTGCTTCCAAACTCGACGAAGTGGATGCTATTCGACTATATGTCGGGGGAATACCTGTTGAGCCCGAGGGGATTTTTGGTTACAATATCGTCTTTTCATTAGAAGGAGTATTCGATCATTATACAGATGCTTCACATGTTATAAGAGAAGGACAGCTTCAGGAAGTAGCATCTCTTTCAGAAGTTGAACCAATTACCTTTGAAGAGTATGGCGAACTAGAGGCATTTCATACAGCTGGTGGTACTTCAACGCTTCCGAACTCTTTTCCGAATGTTGATACACTTGAATATAAAACAATACGATATAAAGGGCATGCAGATAAATTTAGACTGCTCGTAGACTTAGGGTTAACGAATAAAAAAACAATTGTAAATGTGAATGGCAATATGGTAAAGGCTCGAGATGTATTGAAGGAAGTCCTGACTCCCCAGTTATTACTTGGAGATAAAGAGGATGCAGTATTACTAAGAGTAATTGTAGCTGGTCTAAAAGATGGAGTCCCTACCAATTATACGTATGAAATGGCGACCAAAAAAGACTCTCTTTCTGGTGAAACCGCAATGGCTAGAGCGACAGCAAATACTATTTCCGTAGTTGCACAAATGATTGGAAACGAGGTCATTAATAATCGGGGAGTATATCCACCAGAGCTAATCGTTCCAGGAGAATTGTATATCCGCGAAATGGCAGCAAGAGGGGTAGAAATAAGAGAATCCATTATAAGAGGTGAGTATAGTTGAACTTTGACTTCTCTGAAGAACAGGTACTATTGCGCAAAACCATTAGGCAATTTGTAGATAATGAAATAATCCCATATATTGCAAAATGGGAATCAGATGGTGCATTTGATCCTGCCATTTGGAAAAGGCTTGCAGACCTTGGGTTGATGGGGGTATGTGTACCTGAAAAATATGGTGGAAGTGGAATGGATTATAATTCCCTTGCGATTGTATGTGAGGAATTGGAGCGTGGAGATACAGCCTTTCGGACAGCAGTTTCAGTTCATACTGGTTTAAATTCCATGACTTTAATGCAGTGGGGATCAGAAGAGCAGAAGACAAAATATTTAATGCCACAGGCTATTGGTGAAAAGATTGGAGCGTTTGGCTTAACAGAACCGGGCGCAGGTTCAGATGTAGCAGCAATGTCTACAGTAGCGGTGCTTGATGGAGATGACTATGTCCTAAATGGACAGAAGACATGGATTTCGCTATGCGATGTAGCAGATCATTTTATTGTATTTGCTTATACCGATAAATCCAAGAAGCATCATGGTATTAGTGCGTTTATCGTCGAGCGTACATTAGAAGGGTTTTCATCTAAAGCTATCAAAGGTAAATATGGCATTAAGTCAGGAAACACAGGGGAACTGTTTTTTGATAATATGCGAGTACCCAAGGAGAATCTTCTCGGAAATGAAGGAGAAGGGTTTAAAATTGCTATGTCGGCCCTAGATAATGGGCGATTCACAGTAGCTGCTGGAGCAGTTGGACTATCGATAGCTTGCCTGGAATCTAGTGTGAAATATAGCAACGAGCGTCAAACATTTGGAAAAGATATTGGAAGGCATCAGCTTGTTCAACAAATGATTGCCAAAATGGAAGCTGGACTTCAAATGAGTCGTCTTCTCGTATATCGAGTAGGTGAACTGAAAAATAAAGGCGTGCGCAATACAAGAGAAACATCTCTTGCTAAATGGCAGGCATGCGATTTTGCCAATAAAGCTGCAGATGATGCAGTGCAAATACATGGAGCATATGGCTACTCCGATGAATACCCAGTAGCTCGCTATTTGAGAAATTCAAAAGCTCCAGTTATATATGAAGGAACACGAGAGATTCACACAATCATGCAAGCGGAATATGTCCTCGGTTACCGGGAAGATAAAATACTAAGCAATATGCTGCCGAAGTGGCCATTTGAAGATTAAGAATGAGGTTTGTCTCATAAGATGCTTCCGAGCGGAGAAAATTGTAAACGCAAGAATGTTGTTCACGCAAGTGAATAATATTCTTGCGTTTTGTTTTTACAACAAACTTAGGAAATCACTGTGTGCAATAAATGATAATTTCAGAATTTTCTTACCTTAGATGTAACTTATTCCTTTTTACAAAGTCTAATGGATTAACAAAGATAAAAAGGAAGGGTGATTTATAGTGAAAAGTTGGACTATTTCATTAATCATATTAGGTTTAGTTGTAAGCGTAGCTAGTATATTCTATGTCACCAAATTATCTGTGACAGCCCAGTCAGTTGTGCTATCGGGTCAAGTTTTTCAAGCATCTTTTTCTTCCGCTATTGAGAACAATGCATTAGAAAATGGAGATTTGTATGTGGAAGATCAGCAAGGGTACAAGGTAGATGCGAATTATTCGCTCACTTCAAACGGCAAATCCATAGAAATTGAGGGCTTGCACGAGGGCTCATACACTTTGCATGTAAAAGACAAACTTGGAATCACAAAAACTAATTTTCCTTTTCGCGTTTATAAAGAGCTACCAACAGTCCAATCGCAAAAGGAGCTAAAAGCCCATTTTGACATGGTAAAGAAGCTTCAAAACATTCAAAATGAGAATGTTACCCTCACGGATACGGCGGAGGAATCAGCAGAATTATCTTCAGACGCTAAAGGTGGTGGAGATCATTCTACGACAAACAATCAAGTGGAGGGGGTAGACGAAGCAGATATAGTACAAACAAATGGCACCCATATATACTCCATAACAGAAAATAATATAGCGATTATTAATATAGAAGATCCGACGAAAATGAAAGAAGAAACAAAGATTCGGTTTGGTCCGGATTATTATCCAATGCAGCTATTCCTAACCGACAAAACACTAATTGTTTTGGCGCAAAAGAATGTATATCAGACATTACAATATGACAAAGGTAGTAATGACGAAGCACGAATGCATATGCCAATAGAGGCTATGACAACTGCACTGTTTTATGACATTTCCAATCCGGAAAACCCGAAATTACAAAGAGAGGTAGGGACAGAAGGAAATATGGCTGGAGCTAGGCTAACAGCGGGTACACTCTACTATATAACAAATGTCTACCCAAATTTTTGGATGATGGAAGAACAAAAAGATACAGAGTTACGACCGTACACTTATGATTCAGAAAAAGGGGAAACAGTAGAGCCTTTACCTTACAAGGATCTCTCCATTTTACCAAATTCCAAGGAAGCGACTTTTAGCATTATCACGGCCTTAGACGTTTCTAATCCGGAGAAAAATGAGGTCGTAACGAAAGGGTACCTCGGCGGAAGTGAGCAATTATATATGTCGAAGAATAACTTATATTTAACTTCGAGTGTTTATGAAGAAGGGACTTCAACCAACAAAATGGGGTGGAATCCGGGTTCAATGGATACGGAAGTGTTCAAATTTGCTTTGGATAAAACAGCAATCCAATTTGTAGCCTCTAATCGATTAAAGGGGCATATTTTAAACCAGTTCTCTATGGATGAATATGTTGGATATTTCCGAGCAGTGACAACTAAGGGGAATAATTGGAATGACAATGAAGTTTCTGAAAATAACTTATTTATATTAGATGAAGGCATGAATTTAGTAGGCTCACTCACTGGACTTGCAAAGGACGAGAGAATTTATTCGGCAAGATTCATGGGTGACAAGGCTTATATGGTAACTTTCAAAGAGACAGATCCATTATTCGTAATCGACGTCGCTACACCTACTTCACCGAAAGTATTAGGCGAATTAAAAATACCAGGCTTTAGTAACTATCTACACCCTTTAGATGAAAACCATCTCATTGGGTTCGGCTACGAAACAAGAATTGATACCCAAAGTGGTGGAAAAGAGCCGCTCATCATGACAGAAGGGATGAAAATTTCCTTATTTGATGTAAGTGATTTAGCAAATCCAAAAGAAAAAGATACGGAAATAATAGGTGATCAAGGCACTTACTCTCCTGTACAATATGATCATCATGCACTTTTTGAACACAAGGAGAACCACTTATATGGATTCCCAATCTCCATTTACGAGAAACTATCTGGGAAGGAATATAGTGATTTCAAACAGGACGGAGCATTAATATACGAAATAACAGTCGAAAAAGGAATTCAAAGAAAAGGGGACCTACTCCGACCTAAAGCTCTTGGGCAAACGTATGAAGAATGGGAGAGCTCGATTCAACGAATGGTCTACGCAGGAGACACAATATATACAATTGCGATGAAAGAAATTAAAAGTTATAATATCGATACTTATAAACAAACTGGATTAGTAAAGTATTAAATCGAAAGTGGCTACCATAGCCACTTTCTTTAGGTTTAAATATATAAAAATGTCTGGTGAGCGCTTTGTTCTTGGAACTTTAAAGAATGACTAAATAATACTACTGATTTCCATTTCAGTGGACGCTTTACAGAAGCGGAATAGCGAACGAAATTGCATCTTCGTGAGCTTCTTCTTTATATAAGAATTTAGCTTTTCTTTAGTTAACAAAAAGTGCACTAACCTGTTTCTAGAAGTTGTAGAATGGCGACGGACAGAAAAACGCCATAAGATTACCGAAAAAAGAGATGCTAGGTTGGTTGTGACGAAGGTCACAACCAACCTAGCATCTCTAAAAACTCACACGGTAATCATATAGTAAAACATCTGTCCAAAGCCCTTCGAAAACGATAGAAACAGGTTTTGATATTTAAAGGGTGTTACTTTCTTTATTTTATACCGAACAGTATTTGTCTTTTTACAGTTGGTTCTATAAGATTAGTTTAAATGGAAGAAAGAAGGTGTTCCTCATTGGCTGCAGATTATGAATTGGTAGTGGAAAGTTGTTTACTTGCGGGGCGCTTAATGATGGAAAGTGGTGCTGAAACGTATCGTACAGAAGATACGATGGATCGCATGGCTGTTTCTCAGGAACTTACGCAATCACAAAGCTTTGTTACTCCAACTGGCATCATTTTTAGTGGAAATAAAAGCCTTCCTACAAGATTAGTACGAATAAATGCAAGAACGACCGACTTAGGAAAAATTGCCTTAGTAAATAATATATCTAGAAAATTAGCTTTTGGTGATATTACAATTGAAGAAGCATACAACGAGCTAAAACAAGTTGAAAATAATCATGAAACTTTTCCTTTTTGGATAAAAGTAGCTGCAGCTGCAATTGCCTCGGGTGCTTTTCTATTATTATTTGGAGGAAGGATAATGGAGGTACCAACTGCTTTTATCGCTGGTGGTGTAGGGTACGCAATAGCTGACCGGTTAGAAGTTCGTACTAGAGTAAAGTTTTTTGCCGAGTTTTTGGCGGCCATGCTCGTTACAATCATCGCAACCTTATCAGTTGCTTATGGCTTTGGAATGGAGATAGATAAAATTATTATAGGTTCTGTTATGCCACTTGTTCCTGGTTTACTTATTACAAATGCAGTTCGGGATTTAATGGCTGGGCATTTTGTATCAGGTCTTTCAAAGGGCGCGGAAGCTAGTCTTACTGCTTTTGCGATTGGGGCCGGAGTAGCGCTGATATTATCACTGTAGGGAGGATTTCGATTGATATATGTTACGCAAGGAATTTTAAGTTTTATCGCAGCTACTGCGTTTGGTGTAATATTTAACGCACCGAAAAAATCCCTCTTTTACTGTGGAATGGTAGGAATGATCGGTTGGATTGTTTATATGAATGTAAACCAACTATATCAGGACCAGGTGGCTGCTTCATTTGCGGGAGCTTTTACCGTTGCATTCATATCACATATAATGTCTAAAAAATTTAAAATGCCGATGATTATTTTTAGTGTCTCAGGAATTATTCCATTAGTTCCAGGAGGCTCTGCCTATAATGCTATGCGGAACATTGTGGAAAAAGATTATGTTACAGCGGTTGAGTTTGGCACACAAGCCCTACTAATTTCAGGCTCTATTGCAATGGGCTTAGTATTTGCTGAAATCATTACACAGCTATGGGTTAAAGCAATTGTGAAATTAAAAACAAAACCGTGAGCAAAGAGATTTCTTCATTGATCACGGTTTATTAAATTTCTGGGATAGTGAAATTCAACGTAAGCGAGTAAGTGAAGGAGTGGAGCAAGTAAATACCAAGTGAACGCAAGTAAACTACTCACGAAAGCGAGTAAATAGGAAAAAACACTTCACTTCAAGACTTTTTCTAATCAGATATGCACCGCCACATGCTTGGAGGCGTACATCCCATTAACCTCTGTCGAGAGATGTTAGTAATCAACACTTTTACAATAACTAGAAACTATTTTATATCCTTTATTTATTTATCGTTTTTAAAATAAGTACCCTCATTTAATTTCATAGTTAATATCTACTCATCTAATTTATTGGAGTGCAAGACGGCGACTCCAGCGGCTCATGGACCGCCCGCGGAAAGCGTCCGCCTGAAACGGAAATCAGCAGTATTATTAGATAGATCTTATTCTTCAAAAAAGAGACTGCCCTAGGGACAACCTCCATAAATGATTCATAGCATTATAACATTTCCTCTACTTCTTCAGCGGAAATCGGAAGGCTCACGTAATAGCCTTGAACTGCATCACAGCCCACTCGTTTAAGTAGTTCATACTGTTCAACCGTTTCTACACCTTCAGCAACTACTTGAATATCTAATGATTGTCCAAATTGTACTAAACCTTGAACTAGCTTTTCTAGTTTTTCATGTTTAGTTACAGAACTTATGAATGATTTATCTATCTTTAATTTGCCAATTGGAAGCATTTGTAAATATCGCAAAGAGGCGTAACCTGTTCCGAAATCATCTAGTACAAAGACAATGCCATCTTGCTGTAGCTTTTGTATTTGCTGAACAATTGATTTTTCCGCCTCTGCTTCGAGTGCAAATTTCTCAGTGAACTCAATTTGGATTAGCTCTGGAGGGCAGTTGTACTTTTCTAACACTTTTCGAATGGTCTTCACCATGTTTTTATCTCTAAACTCGCGAATAGATGAGTTGAAGCTCACTTTGATAGGCATGCCTTTTCGGTGCCAAATCGCGGCTTGTTCGCAAGATTTTTCCAGCATAAACTGACCAATTTCATTGATTAGTCCTGTTTCCTCAGCAATTGGTATTAGTTCCTCCGGTGATACAGTACCTAAAACACTATCTTCCCATCTTACTAATGCCTCGACGGACGTTATTACACCAGTTTTCACATCTTTTTGAGGCAAGAACATGACATGTAAATCATTTTGGTTCAATGCTTCTAGCAATCGCTTTTCAATCTGAATCTTGCGAGAAAGTTTTGAATGGTCGGATTTGGAAAGGGTCGTAATCGTACCACCGCCCTCTAATTTAACCTTTTGAATCGTATTAGTAGTAGCTTTTAATAAATGGAGATAAGATTGCTGATCTTCAGGGTATCTAGTAATAGCTCCACTAATAGTAATTGGAATTATTTTGCTATCTAAGTAAATTGGGTTTTGCTTTAAATAATGGGTGAACCCTTGAATGTACCAATCACTTAATGGCGTTACTATTGCAAAATCATCTCTACCAGATCTAGCAATAATAGAATCTTCAAAGTAGATTTTCAGTCGTTTCGTAAACTCATTTAAAATTCTTGCTTCCGATTGATCATTGAATATTTCTTTTAATGTATAGAATTGATCGATACTAATGAAAACAAATGAAAATGATTTTTTTTCATCAATATATTCATTTACTACTTCTTCCAAACGATGTCTGCTTAACAAACCTGTTTCTGTGTCTACATAAGCTATCTGTTCCAGTTTGGTCTGCATCAATTTTTTTTCTGTAATTTCATCTTCCAATAATAAAAAGTAAGGTGTATTATTTGGAGTATTGGATACTGGAATGGCTAACATATTTACCCAATAATTAGCACCATCTTTTGTGATTTTTTCAACTGCTCCTCGAAAGACCTTTCCGTCTCTAAGCCTAGAAATAATCTTGTTACCTATTGCTATATGTTCAGGGGTATCAGGGAGCAACTGCCAAAATGATTTGCCGATAATTCGTTTAGGAGTCCATGTACTTTGTTTCAAAAACTTATCGTTCGCATGCATTATTAGCCCTTCACGATCTATATAGACCATCATAAAGGATTCTGATAATCCTTTTTTTATAAGCTGAAGCTCATGAAAAGATGATTTTTCCATTGAATCATTTGTATCTGTTTTAATCTGAAAGAATACATAACGCATATCCTGCGATTCAAAGGATTTTGCAATTATGGAAGTTTTTATAGCTTTTTTATCTTTCGTATAAAGAACTATGGGACTAACCTCATAAGGGTTTTCTGTATGTAAAATAATCTCCCAATTTACCCTTAAATGTCCTTGTGAATAGTCTGTAAGAAGTGGTGAATTTATGTCCTGTACTTCATCAATAGAGTAACCAAATTGTTTTTCTGCCTCTTGACTCCACCAGACAATCTTGCCTTCATTGTCCGTCATAAAACTTGGTGTTGGCAAGTGGTTAAAAACAGTGTTAATTATGTTTAAAGATTCTTCATCTTTGAGAAACATATTCAACCTCCCCTTTATTATTCTAGGATTATTATATATAGTTTCAAAAAATTAGTCACTTTTATAATACCATATATTCATTGGTATATAAATAGGTGGGTAAAAAGTACTTTTGAAAGTGGTGGATAAAAATGGTAAACGGTGAAAATGTAAGGTCCAAAGGTATATTGCTAATTGTTCTGGGATCTATTTTATGGGGAGCAACAGGACCTATGATGGAATGGATTTTAAATAATACTAGACTATCAGTTTCTTTTTTCCTAACGGTTCGCTTAATAACAGCTGGATTATGTATTTTGTTGTTTCTATTAATAACTGGCAAGCAAATTTTTTTAATTTGGAAAGATATTAGTTGGCTTAAACAATTAATTGTTTTCGGAGTACTAGGAATGTTGGGTGTCCAATATACATTTGTTGCAGCAATTGAAGCGAGTAATGCTACGATTGCAACATTACTTCAATTTTTAGGACCTGTTTATATTATTTTATTTTTATCTTGGAAGAACAAAATGTTTCCACCCAAATATCAGGTTATAGGCATTATCGGTACATTAATCGGTTTGTTTTTATTGTTAACGAATGCAAATGTTAGTGGATTGTTAATAAGTAGGGAAGCGTTACTTTGGGGCTTGGCTGTAGGAGTAACATTTTCTATCTATACCGTCTATCCAGCTCGGCTGATGAAAGAATGGGGTGTTCTTGTTATTGTCGGTTGGGGAATGTTAATAGGAGGGGTAGTACTAGCGGTAATTACCCAAATATGGAAAACAGATGAATGGATTCATCTTGCAGTCTATCCTATTAACTTAATCGTCATAGTAATTATATTAATTGGAACGATTGCATTTATATTATTTTTGTCGAGTATGAAATACATATCAGCAGTGGAAACAAGTATACTGTCCAGTATTGAGCCACTAACAGCGATGATTATTTCTGTATTCTGGTTCAATCAAATACTTGGAGTATGGCAATATATTGGAGTAATTATTATGCTTTTATTTGTCACATGGCTTTCTATTGCAGGAGAAATTAAATGGTTACGTAAAAGAAAAAGATGACTTTCTCAATATTAAGTCATCTTTTTCTATGTGTTCAGAAGAGTTTGTGGCATAATAGATTTTAAATGAATTAATTCGAGTGTCGAAGAATCTAGGGGTGTTTTAATCTTGAAGACAATCTTATCTTATTTATCACCATATAAAATGTTGGTTGTTGTTGCTTTAGTGTTCATGTTAGTAGAGCTTTCCGTTGAGCTTGTTCAGCCATTGCTCATCAAAGTCATTATTGATGATGGGATTTTGGCAGGGGATCAACAAGTAATTATTTTTTGGGGTAGTATTATGCTTGGAATTTCCTTTTTGGCATTCTTAGCAGGAATTATTAATACATTTATCGCCTCTCATATTGTCCAAAGTTATGGATTTGATATCCGTCAGGCATTATTTAAAAAAGTGCAGGCTTTTACAATGGCTACTTTTTTAAAGTTTCCAACGGCGAGTTTAATCACACGTTTAACTACCGATGTGACAATTACGCAAAACGTAATTTTTATGGGATTACGTATTATGCTCCGTGCACCTCTACTAGTTGTCGGTAGTATTATTATGTCCTTTGTTGTGAACCCATATTTAGCAATGTTTTTAGTAATTGGCGCTCCTTTTTTACTAGTATTTCTATATTTTATGAGTCGAAGTGGTTTAAAACTATTTGGGAAAGTTCAAAAAAGGGTGGACCAGGTCACAAGACAGATACAAGAAAATTTACAGGCAGTACGTTTAATAAAAGCGTATTTGCGTGGAAGTTTTGAATCTAGTCGGTTTGCAACTGTGGCGGCTGATCTAAAAATGGATAATGTTAAAGCATACCGAATCATGGAGTTAATATTGCCCGTCTTACTTTTTGTGATGAATGTCAGCTTGATGGCAGTTCTATGGTTTGGTGCAAAAGAAATTCAAACAGGAGATGTGGAACTAGGTGAACTAGTAGCTATTATCAACTATGCGATGCGAATGACAGGCGCGTTTTCTATGTTTGCTTTCATCATTATTTTCTTCTCTAGAGCAAAAGCATCTGCTGAACGTATGGAGGAAGTGCTCCTTGTAGAGGAGGGAATTGAAAATATTAATACAGACGCAGACTCGGAGGGGACAACTCCTAGAATAGGAGAGATTGAGTTTCAGCATGTGTCATTTCATTATCCTACGACTGGTATGCCAGTATTAAGAGGTGTTTCTTTTAAGGTACAACCAGGATCTAAGCTTGCGATTATGGGAGCAACCGGCTCCGGTAAATCGACTCTCCTTAATTTAATCCCAAGGTTTTTCGATGCAACAGAAGGAACAATATTAATAGATGGAATGGATGTCCAAGAATGGCCTCTTAAAGAGTTAAGGAAGATCATTGGACTTGTTCCTCAACAATCTATTCTTTTTACGGGAAGTATAGAGGAAAACCTTAGTTGGGGAGATCAGTCGGCGACGGAAGAGTTGTTGAGAGAAGCTGCTAACCAGGCACAAATCCATGACTCTATCGAACAATTTCCAGACGAATATAATACAAGAGTTGGTCAAAAAGGAGTCAATCTATCTGGTGGTCAAAAACAGAGACTTTCTATTGCACGTGCACTTGTTAGAAAACCGGAAATATTATTGCTGGATGATAGTACGAGTGCTTTAGATGTGTCGACAGAAAACGCTTTATGGGAAGCATTAGAGGTAGAACATGCAACGATGCTTGTTATTACTCAGAAAATCCGAACTGCAAAGGGTGCGGATCATATTTTATTGTTAGAAGAAGGTCAAGTATCTGCCTATGGCACGCATGATGAGCTGATGAAGGACTCTACTCTGTATAAGGCTATAGCTGAATCACAACAAGAGGGGGGCGAGCCTGATGAACTTCATTCGTAAACCTTTTGGGTATGAGCCTATTATTACTAAAGAAGATTTAAAGAAAGATCATAAAAAGAAAGTCGATAAAGCCTCCGATTGGAAGGGTGTCCTAAAACGTATATGGGACTTAGTAGACGAACAACGTTTTCTATTAATCATCGTACTTTTGATGGTAGTTGTTAGTTCGGCTTTAGCTTTGGTTGGTCCCTATTTAATAGGGGTTATTGTAGATGAACATATTTCCAAAAGTATATTTGTCGGCCTTTCCAAAATAATTGTTGTGTTACTCATCGTTTACTCATTTTTCTCGATTGTTACTTACTTGCAAAGTTATTGGATGATTGGTATTTCTCAGCAAACAATTTATAGATTACGTACAGGATTATTTGAACATTTACAGAAGCTTCCTGTATCCTTTTTTGACAAACGCCAACATGGAGAGTTAATGAGTCGGATGACGAATGATATTGAAAATGTTAGCCAAACATTAAATTCATCCTTTATCCAAGTGTTTTCAAGTATTCTCACTTTAGTTGGAACGACTATTGTTATGCTTTTACTCAGTCCATTAATGACTTTAATCACGCTTATTATTGTTCCATTTATGTATTTTGCAATGAGATGGATTACGAGAAGAACTTCTAAATTATTCAAGGAGCAGCAAAAAGCGGTAGGCGATTTAAATGGAATGATTGAAGAAACGATTTCTGGTCAACGAATTGTAAAAGCCTTCTCTCAGGAAGGTCGGATGCAAGAAGAGTTTGCTGTAAAAAGTGAACGTTTAAAAAGAACTGGATTTTGGGCATTAACTTACTCAGGTTTCATACCGAAAGTGATGAACTTATTAAATAATACGAGCTTTACGCTTGTTGCAGCGGCGGGCGGATTATTAGCATATTATGGGCATGTGACAATAGGAGAAATCGTTATTTTCACAGAGTATTCAAGGCAGTTTACTCGACCATTAAATGATTTGGCTAACCAATTCAATACGGTGCTTTCTGCAATTGCAGGGGCAGAACGTGTTTTTGCTATTATGGATGAGCCTATTGAAGAAGATGCTGCCATGGAGCATACAGATTACAAGCTACAAGGTAATGTGACATTTGAAGATGTAACGTTTTATTACAACAAAGAAGATGAGTCTCCTACGATTTCCGACGTCTCTTTTCATGTAGAATCAGGTAAAACTGCTGCACTAGTTGGTGCAACAGGAGCTGGGAAAACGACCATTATGCAGTTACTTGCACGTTTTTATGAAGTAAATGGCGGCCGTATATTAGTGGATGGTATTCCTATAGACCAGTTGCCTAGACATACCCTGCGTAGTCAAACGGCATTTGTTTTACAAGATCCATTTTTGTTCGAAATGTCGGTAAGAGAAAATATCCGATACGGCAAACTAAATGCCACAGATGAAGAGGTACTGCACGCTGCAAAAGAAGCGAATGCACATGACTTTATCATGAAATTACCAGATACCTACGATACTATTCTATCAGCGGATGGTGGAGAAATTAGCCAAGGACAAAAGCAGTTATTATCCATTGCTAGGGCACTAGTTGCAGATCCAGCAATTTTGTTGTTAGATGAAGCAACGTCCAGTATAGATACAGTGACAGAAATGAAAATCCAAGAAGCCCTTGAGCGGTTGATGGAAGGCAGAACAAGCTTCGTCATAGCCCATCGATTAAATACGATACGCCAGGCAGATTTAATATTTGTGATGGATGGTGGGAAACTAATTGAGTCAGGTCCACAGGAAGAACTGTTGCAAAAGAAAGGCAGATATTATAGTATGTTAACGAATTCAAAGATTTAAGGAGAAATAAAATGAATATATCTGTAATGACAGTGTCCTTTCCGTTAGACCAGGAGACGATGGAAGAGATTAAGCAATTGGTAGCAGAAGCAGAAGCAGTGGATAAAGTGGATTATACTTCTCTACTAAATGTGGGGGAGTTATCCACTTCGTACACAAAAGGTTTTTGCATAATAGCCTATGATGACTTAAATGACCGATTAGTAGGCGTGTTAACCTCTATTGACCGAATAGCAACGCTGGATTTTGAGTGGTGTAGTGTTGTGCTACCTACTGTTCGAAGATTAGGGATAGGTGAACGACTAGTCATTGAATTACGTAGGAATTTAGAAATAAGAGGGGCCGCTACAGATTTAGCTTTACTTCCAGATAGCTCAGAAGCGGGTCGGCAGCTACTTCGGAAATTTGGTTATGTGTTTGATTTTGCGGAGAGATCGATGGTAGCAGATGCGGCAGAAGTGGAATTAAATAGTGAAGTGACAGTTTCGCAATTTACCGACGAGGAGTCAGAAGTCGTTCGCATTTTAGCAAGTGCATTTAATGAAACGGATGAAGACGCTAAAGAATTAATCACGTTTAATACACAAACACCAAATCGCCAACTGCTGATTGCTAAGCTACAAGGCGAAGTAATTGGAACGCTTATTTTAGTAGATGACGGCGAAAAGCTATGGATAACAGGGCTCGCTGTTCATGAACATGCTCGTGGTAAAGGCGTTGCAACCTACTTATTGAACTGGAGTAAAAACGAAGCCAATCGTATAGGGAAATCATCTGTCTATTTAGATGTAGAAACAGATAATGACCAGGCATTCTCCATTTATGAAAGAGCAGGATTTACCACAGTGGGTAACACCCATTTTTATGTAAAAAGGTAACGAGTAATTATTAAAAAGCGGCGAGCAAATTGTATGTTGATTTGTTCGCTGTTTTTTTTCATCAAGATATAAGCAACAAATAGAGGATAAGACTTTCACTATATAGAATATTAAAAATGAGGTGGAAGCTTATGTTTATAGTTAATGTTGAAGGGGCAATTTACAAAAATGATAAGTGGCTGTTAGTAAGAAGGAGCGAAAAAGAAGAGCACGCAGGAGGGTTATTATCCCTTGTTGGAGGTAAGGTAGAAAAAGACGGGATAACATCAAATATATTAGAAGAAACTCTAAAAAGAGAAGTTGCAGAAGAGGTAGGCATAGAGGTTTCAAATTTTAGGTATGTGAATAGTTCTTTATTTGAAACAGATACAGGCTTAACTGTAGTAGACATTGTTTTTCTATGCGAGCATCAATCTGGCGAGCCCTATGCTAAATGCCTGGATGAAGTATCTGAGGTTTTTTGGATGTCGACACAGGAAATCTTAGATAACGCAGTTCTACCAGTTTATCTAAAAGGAAACATTAAGTTGGCAGCTAAAGTCCTGCAAGGAGACTGATTTCACATTAAAAAAAGGGGATAAAGAATTATGACCACTATAGGACTTGTAAGGCATGGAATAACGGATTGGAATATACTTGGCAAATCACAAGGTATATCAGATATTCCTTTAAATGATCTCGGAAAAATGCAGGCAATTGCTTTGGCAAATAGACTTGTATTAGAAAGAGAATGGGATGTTATTGTGACAAGTGATTTATCACGTGCCAAAGAAACAGGACAAATAATCGCAGCTAAACTAAACCTATCTGCCGATATTTTTGATAAAAGAATACGAGAAATAAACTGTGGAGAACTCGAAGGTACAACTGAAGAGGAAAGATTAAAAAGGTGGGGAAGTAACTGGAGAGAATTGGACCTTGGAATGGAAAAGTACGGAGATGTATCTAAAAGAGGACATGAATTTCTAACAGAATTAACTACTACATATAGTGACAAACGAGTATTGGTAGTAAGTCATGGGGCTTTAATAGGGCTTACTCTACAAAGGTTGCTACCGGAGCAGTTCCAAAAAACACAATTAGAAAATACATCGCTAACTATTCTTAACAGTAAACAAGGTGTTTGGAATTGTTCCCTCTATAACTGTACGAAGCATCTCAATATGGATATTAAGGAGAATTAAGCAAATGGATTATCAAATAGTAGAAGAATTAAATGAAAATCAATTAAATTTGTTACATAATCTATTTAAAGAAGAATGGTGGACACAAAAACGCAAGCAATCGGATCTTAGGAAGTTGGTAGACAATAGTAGCCTAGTTGTAGCGCTAATAAATACTGAAACGGAAGAACTAATTGGGTTTGCAAGGGTTATTTCAGACTCACTATACAGAGCATTTATATTTGATGTAATCACTAATAAAAGATATAGAAATAAGGGTATAGGCACTCTACTATTAAACCATATCTTAGAACATCGACTAATTCGAGAAGTGGAGAGAGTTGAACTCTATTGTCCAGATAAATTAGTCCCCTACTATGAGAAATTTGGTTTTTCTACTGCAGTAAATGGAAGTAATTTAATGAGATATAAAAAAATATAAAACTTCTTAATATTTGTGAGAGTCACAACAGTAAAATAAAGAATGGAATGGGGGTATAACATGTTCTTAAAAAGAATTGAACTTCAACGAGATCTTATTCCGTCATATAATCAGTATCCGTTCTCCATTCCATCTATTAAAAATTTAGATCAAATAGATATACACAGCAAAGTTACTTTTTTCGTTGGTGAAAATGGTTCGGGAAAGTCTACTCTGTTAGAAGCCATTGCGGATAAATGTGAATTTAATACAGCGGGAGGAGGAAAGAATAACTTTTACGAGGTAAATGCATCGGAATCAGCACTTGGAGATTATATAAGGCTGTCCTGGCTTCCTAAAGTAACAAATGGTTTCTTTCTGCGTGCCGAATCATTTTATAATTTTGCCTCTCATATCGATACTATGGGAACTGGTCCTTACGGTGGAAAGTCCTTGCATCATCAGTCTCACGGAGAGGCTTTTTTCTCTCTTTTCTCCAATAGGTTTAGAGGAAGAGGTATATATTTATTAGATGAACCGGAAGCTGCTTTATCGCCCTCGCGCCAACTTGCATTTCTAAGAATTTTACATGATTTAGTACAAGAGGATGATAGTCAATTTATCATCGCCACACATTCTCCAATTCTATTAGGTTATCCCGAGGCGACCATTCTTAGTTTTGATGAAGGGGAGATTAATGAGATAGACTATGAGGAAACGGATCATTATCAAATAACCAAATACTTTTTACAAAATAGAGAGAAATTTTTACAAGATATTTTAGCAGACGAATAAAAACTGTTAGTACACTGCTTTCATATATAGAAAATGTAGAGGTATAATATACTTAATAATGGTGCAAGGAGGTTGGCTTAATGAAAATTTATGCCCATAGAGGCTCGTCAGGTACGCATCCAGAAAATACAATAGCAGCTTTTAAAGCAGTTGCAAAACTACCTGTCCATGGTGTGGAATTTGATGTTCATATGACGAAAGATCATGAATTGGTAGTTATTCATGATGAGATGATTGATCGCACATCCAATGGAACAGGTTTTATCAAAGATATGACGTTAGCTGAATTGAAGAAACTTGACTTTGGTTCTTGGTACTCTCCAAAATTTAAACAGGAAACAATTCCAACGCTCAGGGAAGTGCTATATGTATTTAAAGATACACAGCATCACCTAAATTTAGAGTTAAAATCCGACATATTTCCATATGAAGGTATGGAGCAGGCAGTAGTGCAAATATTAAATGATTATCGATTAGAAACACGTGTCGTGATCTCTTCGTTTAACCATGAGATGGTTAGGAATTTTAAACAATTGGCTCCGCCTATAGAAACGGCGATTCTCTTTATGGAAGTTATGATAGAGCCTCACAAATACGCCGAAACAGTTGGAGCAGATGCACTGCATGCGTTTTTCCCGACAGTCCTAAGGCGGATGGGGGCAGAGGCGATTGCAAGTGGCAAAAAAATTCGTGTTTTTACTGTCAATGAAGAAAAATATGCGGATCTGTTAAAACAAGCTGGGGTAGATGCTATTTTCACAGACTATCCAGAGAAAATGTGGAAACACCTTCAATCATAAGAAAATGGACTACGAAAAAATCGTAGTCCATTTTTATGTTGGCGGAAATAAATCTATTTACTTGCGCTACAAACTTGGTTACTTGCGTTCATTAGGGCTATACGAGAGAGAACTACGCTTACACGAGAGAGCGGAGCATCTACACGAGAGCGAATCCACTCTATCCGAGAATAAGCCATGCTATACGAGAGAGAACTACGCCTATACGAGAGAACGGAGCATCTACACGAGAGCGAATCCACTCTATACGAGAATGGCCAGGCTATACGAGAGAGAACTACGCCTATACGAGAGAGCGGAGCATCTAAACGAGAGCGAATCCACTCTATCCGAGAATGGCCAGGCTACACGAGAGAGAACTACGCCTATACGAGAGAGCGGAGCATCTACACAAGAGCGAATCCACTCTATCCGAGAATAAGCCATGCTATACGAGAGAGAACTACGCCTATACGAGAGAGCGGAGCATCTAAACGAGAGCGAATCCACTCTATCCGAGAATAAGCCGTGCTATACGAGAGAGCGGGGCATCTATACGAGAGAGAACTACGCTTACCGGCTTTAATATATAACTTACTCCCGCTCAATACTCGTTTACTTGCTCTAGACAGTGATTTACTGGCGGAAAGGGAAATTCATCCATTTATGATTTCTATTTTGTCGTTATGCTCTTTTATTCCTATGAGATCTTTTTCTCGCACTCTCGCTCAATGGCAGGGCGTTTACTTCCTCATCAATAAATACATAAAGTAAGGTGCCCCTATTAAAGCAACCACAACTCCCGCTGGAATACCATTTGGCTCAATCACGTTGCGACCGATTGTATCGGCGAAAAGTAAGAGCCACCCACCGATGAGGATAGAAATAGGGATGAACAATTGATGGTGCGGTCCGACTAAAGATTTAGCAATATGAGGGGCCATCAAGCCTATAAAGGCAATCCCCCCAGTTACAGATACTGCAGAAGCTGCAAGTGCGACAGCAGCTAATAAGAGAATAATACGCTCCTTCTCAACTGCAACTCCCACTCCAATTGCTACAGGTTCATTTAAATTGAGTAGATTTAATTTATTCGCCTTATATAATGTGAACGGGATAAGAACAATCAACCAAGGTAAAAGAGCCAATATAAATGGCCAATCCGCCCCCCAAATGTTCCCTGCCATCCAATTAGCGATGAAATCGACCTTTTGACGATCAGCAGATGATATCAAAACAATCATCAAACCTGAAAGAGCCATTGAGAACCCAACACCAACTAAAATTAAACGAACAGGCTGTAGCCCAACTCCTCGGCTGTAAGAAAGGATATAGATGAAAAATGCAGTAATCAAAGCACCGACAAATGCCACTAGTGGTAGTAGGTACACAAAGGAACCAGGTTGAATAGGCATAAATAAGAAAAATATAGATACCGCCACTCCAGCTCCGGAATTGATCCCAATAATCCCTGGGTCTGCCAAATCATTGCGCGTAATACTTTGTAGAATAGCACCAGACAGTGCTAATGCCATTCCCGCAAGAATTGTAATAATAATTCTTGGTAAGCGAACAGAGAACAAAACAAATTCTTCTTTAAATGTTCCTTGCCCTAAAAAAGTTGGTAAAAGACGATTAAAGGATAGGGTGGAATATCCAATTCCTGCACTAATAAAAGCAGTAACAACAATCAATGATAGTAAAACAATAAATAGTATACGCTGTTTTTTAATTTGCTGACGATGAATCATTGAAATACCCGCCCTCCTTTACGAACAATTACTAAAAAGAAAGGTAATCCCATGATAGCTATGATTGCAGCAACTGGTGTCTCATATGGAATGTTAATTGTTCGGCCAATTGTATCAGCAAGTAGCATAAGAATAGCTCCTGCTATCACCGACATAGGAATTATTAGTCGGTAATCGGTTCCTACAATTGCTCGGACAATGTGAGGAACCATCAAGCCGACAAAAGCCATATTTCCAACTAGTGCAACCGATGCACCGGCTAGTAAAATAACAACTATAAATAAAATCGTTTTTGTTTGAGTGGTTTTTTGCCCCAGTCCGACGGCAACTTCTTCATTCAAACTTAGAATAGTTAACTGTCTTGATAGTAAAAGAGCTACAATGAATCCGATTAGGATAAAAGGAGTAATCATCTGGAGCTGACTCCAGGAAGTTCCTATTAATCCACCAGCTGTCCACATAGAGACATCTTTGGAAATATTAAAATAGATTCCAACACCGTCAGCAATTGCATACAAAAAGGCAGAGACTGCAGCACCAGCAAGAACTATTCGGAGTGGAGAAAAGCCCCCTTTGTTCATAGAACCAATGCCAAATACCATTACTGCACCAACTGCAGCACCGATAAAACATGCGATAGTAATGCCGAAGTAATTGATCCCGGGAATGAGCGCAAGGCTAATAGCAAGGGCGGCGTTTGCTCCTGATGTTAACCCTAATAATCCAGGGTCGGCAAGAGGATTACGGGTTATTCCTTGCATAATCGCACCAGATACTGCTAAGGCAGCACCAACCAACATGGCAGCTACTTCTCTCGGTAATCTAAGCTCTCGCAATATATTGATAGCATCGCTTTTTAAAGGGGTAAATAATGCTTGCCATACATCTTGTAAGGAGGTCGAAGCTGCACCAAAAACCATCGAGACACAGAACATTGTAACCAACAAAATAAGGCCAATAACAAACTTATAACTAAAATGAATAGAGGTTTTCATTATCTTATCCTTTCTACAAAAATAGTGGAGGAATCCCATTAGAATTCCTCCACTATTATTACTAGCTGTTTAAGAAATTTTCTTTAAAGAATTCCAATTGATAATCTAATGAAATAGGATCATTAAAGTAAAATTCTTCTGCATTTGCTTCAAATAGTTGCCCGTTTTGTACTGCAGGGATATTTTTGAATACATCTGTTTCTTGGAACGAGTTATCTTGGTCTGCTACTTTACTTAAAATCACATAGTCCCCAGCAAATTCAGGAAGAACCTCTAAAGATAATGCAAAATATCCAGGCTCTAAAGCCATTTCTTTTACTTTGTCAGGCATTTTTAGTCCCATTGCTTGATAAATAACTTCTGTTCCGCGACCCCAATTATCTCCAAAGACATATAATTGTTTGTCGAAGTTTTCAAACACTGAAACAGTCGCATCTTCCCCAATTACTGCTTTAATTTCCTCTCCGGCAGCTGTTGAACGTTCTTTGAAATCATCAATCCATGTTTGTGCTTCTTGTTCTTTATTCAGTAGTTTTCCAATTTCTAAATGTTGCGTTAAATAATCTGCTTTTCCATAAGTGAATGTTACTGTCGGTGCAATCTCTTTTATTTTGTCCAAGTTTTGAACGGTAGAAAGAGCAATTATTAAATCTGGATTCAGTTCAATAATTTTCTCTAAATTTTCTTCTGATACTTCCTCTACATCTGCAAGGAATGAATCATAGCCAGGGTTAGCCTTTGACCAGGAATCTACACCTACTAAGTTTACATCTAGTGCAGCAACGTTTCCTGCATAGGTAGAAAGAACAATTACTCGTTGTGGGTCTGCAGGGACCTCTATTGGACCATTTTCAGATTCGTATGTAATGGTAGTGGGCACTTCTTTCGATTCACTTGTTTTTGTATCCGTGCTTTCACTGTTACAAGCACCTAGGATAAGTATTAATAAGATTGTAATCGGTAATAGTAGCTTTTTCATTTATTTTTCTCCTTTTAGTAAATTGTATGTAATACACATTGGCTTCTTTGTTCGTGGATCTATTCCAATCTCAGCATCTATATGAAAGACACCGCGTAAAACTTCTTTTGTGATAACTTCTTCACAAGGTCCAGCCTTCACAATTTGCCCATCTTTTAAAGCAACGATATAGTCTGCAAAACGCGCTGCTTGGTTTAAATCATGTAGTACCATGACGATTGTGCGTTGTTCTTCCTGATTTAGACGTTGTAGAAGCTCCAAAACTTCTAATTGGTGTGCCATATCAAGATAAGTAGTAGGTTCATCAAGAAATATAATTTCTGTTTCTTGAGCAAGAGCCATCGCTATCCATACACGCTGACGTTGACCACCGGAAAGTGAATCTACCGGTAAATACTTAAATGAGCTGGTGTTAGTAACTTGAAGTGCCCAATCTATCACCTCGTAATCCTTTTTGGAAAGCCGACCAAAACCTGTTTGATAAGGGAAGCGTCCGTATGAAACCAATTCTCCGACAGTTAGACCGTTTGCACTCTCAGGTGTTTGAGGTAATATAGCTATCTTTTTTGCAAGAATTTTAGTGTTTTCTTTGTCAACGCTTTTACCATCTAATATGACAGCACCCGACTGAAAAGGAATGATTCTTGTAATCGCTTTAAGAAGAGTAGACTTCCCACATCCATTTGGTCCAATGATCGTAGTAATTTTCTGATTTGGGATTTGAACAGACAATTCTTTTACGATTAGTTGCTCACCGTAGCCAATGGATAAATCGTCCGTATATAAACGAACCATTTAAATACCTCCAAACTAAATCTTGCATAAATAATTGATAACGATTATCATTATCATATTAGCAACTATATTTAATTATTCAACTTATGTCAACAATTATTTTAGGGTGGGAGACTGAAAATGCATAATATTTTTGATGTGACTATTATTGGTGGTGGTCCAGCTGGTTTATATTCAGCTTTTTATAGTGGATTAAGAGAAATGAAAGTGAAGATTATAGAGTTCCAGCCTCAACTAGGAGGCAAACTGCATGTGTATCCCGAAAAAATGATTTGGGACGTAGGTGGTCAGACGCCGATTTCGGGTGAACGTTTAATCGATCAATTAGTTCAACAAGGACTAACATTTGACCCTGAAGTTGTAGTGAATGAGAAAGTAGAGTCAATTACTCGTAGAGAAGATGATATTTTTGTCTTACATGCTGCTTCCGGCGTTGAACATTATTCAAAAACTATTATCATTGCAGTTGGTAGTGGGATTTTAAACCCTACGAAGTTAGAAATCGAAGGGGCCGAGCGTTTCGAGGTAAGCAACTTAAACTATACAGTCAAATCAATTCAACGTTTTAAAGATAAAACAGTCATTATTTCAGGTGGAGGAAATGCAGCAATTGACTGGGCCAATGAGCTGGAGCCTATTGCCAAAAAAGTGTATGTAATCTATCGGAAGGATTCGTTAAATGGTCATGAGGCACAGGTAACTCAATTATTAGAGAGCTCTGTAACTTGCTTATTCAACACTAAGATCACAAAGCTAATCGCTAATGGAAACCACGATATGATAGAACGAGTTGCTGTTTTGGACAATGAAATAGGAGAGATTACGTATATAAAGGTCGATGAGGTCATTATCAATCATGGCTATGATCAGGATGCAGAGCTCCTGAAAAATAGTGAAGTGCCAATTGATATCGCTGATAACTTTTATGTAAAGGGCAATAGCTCATGTGAATCATCTATTCCAGGAATTTATGCAGCAGGGGACATTGTTCAATATCCAGGGAAAATAAACTTAATAGCTGGTACCTTCCAGGATGCTGCGAATGCCGTCAATCAAGCGAAGCAATATATCCAACCAGATGCTAACAAATTTGCGATGGTCTCTTCGCATAATGAAGTATTCAAAGAGCGAAATAAAAAGTTAGTGAAGCAATTCATATAAACAGAAAGCATAAAGTTTTTCTACCCTACATAAAAAGTTGTCTCTAAGTAATTTAGTACTTGGAGACATATTTTTTATGCAGGGAAGAGTAACAGGGGAAATTTAACTATTCCAACTAAACCTGGATACTCCCCTCGGGCATAAGAAAAACCGGGCAAAAGACGCCCGGTTCTTTAAAACAAAAACGTAGATATGCCATTGATTTCCGCTCCTAGCGGACGCTTTCCGTGGGCACGGCTTCAGCCGCTTCCCTTGCTCCTGCGCAAGCTCGTCGCAAAAAAGATTTTCGCTACGCTCAGTCCAGGGTCTTCAGCTCGCGCTGTTCCCACTGGAGTCGCCGCTCTGCGCTCAAATCAATTAGATACACTTTTTATGATCGGATAATTGGTATAAAACCACTTAAATATACGTATTTTACTTTAAAATAAGGAAGGATGAAAGTAATTCGATTAAAGAAAATACATTTTCTTCTTTCCTAATAAAATAGTATTCTTAACCAAGCGGACGATTTTATCCCTAAATTAACTTGGACTACTCTTATCATCTAAGCGAGAGTCTATGCAATATCTTAAAGTTTAGTACTACTCATTTAATTGATTGGAGTGAAATGTGGCGACTCCAGCGGGATAAGCGAGAAAGTCGAGACCCCGCAGGGAAGAAGCATAGCGCCTGACTGAGGAGGCTCGGCCTCGCCCGCGGAAAGCGTCCACATGTAACGTAAATCAATAGTATTATTCATTCTTAAATGTTCTGCTAACCCAGTGTTCATGTTGTATTTTTATATAATTTCTTTATATTTAAAAAATAGAGCATCATGACACTAGTCATAATCCTCTATCATTCGTGTTATTTACCATCTAGCTTTATGTTCCTCAATACAGCCTAGTAATTGTTTTACCTCTAGAGTAGGTCCATCTTCTAACTGGATTTTGCCATTAAAATAACCCATCATTTGATGAACTTCGGAGTATATAAGTTTCAAATCGGTTTTGGCAATGCGGTGGAAAAATGGGGTGAATGTCATATTCACACCATTGGAAAACTTCGTGTTAACCTTCCAAGGTTTCATAAAATCATTCGGATCGTATGTAAATAATAAGTCTTCATGAATTTTGGTCATTTTCCCATCAATAAAAATAGCATTTTCGGTCATACCTGTGCCATCTGTCCACTTTCCGCCAAAGTTTAATCCAATTCTTTTAGAACCAACGCGTTGAGAAGCAAACCCCCAGTTCCATAGAGCTTCTCTAGGCCAAACACCTCGGCCATAATCGAGTACTGCAAAATTGTCCTCTTGCAGAAAGCTAAAACGGGAGTTACCAATCTTTACAAATCCAGATGTTGGTAACGTATGGTGCTTCCCGGTAAATTGGAATTGTGTTCGATTCCAAGGAATTACTACATTCAACGATTCGTCTTCAGCAGGATGAGATATATGTAAATCGGCATGTAATAAATCTCCATCAAAATCTGGAATAGTTACAATCATATGAGTTTCATTTTGTGTATAAAGTAATTGAATCGACATTTCTTTCGAATGAAGCTGTATACTTTCCAATATATTAGTAGGCATTTTTATTTTATTTCCGAGGGGAATTGTAACTGTCTTTTCAACATATCGTTGTGTTTCATAGTTTAGGAAATAGACAAAGCAAACCGCTGCGTAATCTAGATGACTGATAGTTGCAGAGAAAAGAATATCGTCCCCAAAAACACACCAATAATTCCACTTTTTCTTACGCATATAATGCCCTTTTAAATTACTTTCAATTAGGGGCTTCTTGGCAAATCCAATTGCTTTAGGATTCAAATTACCTTTTTTATCGCAAAGTAAAGTGGGCACTGAAATTTCTTTTTCTGCATGCTGCTTCACTGACCATCTTCCTCCCTACAAAGTAATTTGTCAAAAAAATTAGTTTGTTAATCCCATACTAGCATATATTTTCTGTTTAATCATATAAACAAAATAGAGGGAGGTTGAAAATTGGCAACATACAATCGTGAGGCTGCAGTAGCCTATGCACAGAAATGGTGGAACAGTAATAATCCGAGGTTTCCGATGTTCGATGTGGACTGTACAAATTATATTTCACAATGCTTGTTTGCGGGAGGCGCTCCAATGAGGGGTCAACCAAACAGGGAGCGGGGATGGTGGTTGAGTAGTGAAACATGGAGTTTGAGCTGGAGCACTCCTCATTCCTTGCGTTGGTACTTAGCGGGCTCGACAAAGGGTCTGCAGGCGATGCAAGTCAATTCACCTGATCAGTTAGTCATAGGTGATCTTATTTTTTATGATTTCGAAGGAGATGGTAGATACGATCACTCGACCATAGTAACAAGTGTTCAAAATGGAGTTCCATATGTAAACGCACATACGAATAATAGCCGCAATCGTTACTGGAGCTACGAGGATTCCTATGCACATACTCCAAGAACAAAGTATATATTCTTCCACGTAAAAGATAAATTTTAACGTAAATTTACAGCAAATAAATGCAAAATGACGACTCTCACTAGTTAATATCAAACAACCACAGCTATGAACTTGCAAATGTACCGTGTACAACAGGTTCATGGGAATTTAAAGAAAGATTAATACCGCTGATTTCTGTTTTAGGTGGTGGAACAGAGCTAATAGTCGCCACTTTCACTCCAACCAATTTAACGTGTAGTTTTCAAGAATAAGATTTAGCACAACCTATCTTAGATGAAAATAGTAGTCAAAGTAAATATAATGATAAATTAGTCTTGAATTAGAAATACTATTCTAGAATGAGAATGAAAATAGTAGATTTTCTTTTATAAGAGAGGAAATAAAGAGAAATAGTAAGTGTTTACTGAATAAAGAAGTGAAATAGCGAACGACATTGCATCTTCGGGCCCGCACGATGCGGGTCATGCAGTCGTTGCGACACGATGTCGCGTACTTAGACTGTCATCTTTCATCCAGCTCTATGAATAAGAAAGGATCTTTTCCCTAGTTAGCCAAAAATGTACTAAAACCTGTTTCTAAGAGTTGCAGGAGGGCGACGGATAGAAAAAGTGAAACTTCAATCAGTGGGGCTTTCCCCACTGATTGTTAGTTGAACCATTCGGGCTTTAACGGGCAGTTCTCTACTGCCCGTTAATGCGGGACAAACGCCATAAGATTACCGAAAAAAGGGATGTTGGTTGGTTGTGACGAACGTCACAACCAACCAACATCCCTAAAAATTCGCTAGGTAATCATATAGCAAAATGTCTGTCCAAAGCCCTTCGAAAACGATAGAAACAGGTCTTGAAACTAAAGACGAGGCATGCGACTGTTTTTTCTTATTTTAGTCTTACAAAGTACGAATTACAAATACCAAAGTAAGGCAATTGTATCCTCGCCTGCATGTACTGCAAGCGATGTACTTATTTCACCGACAGTAAACTGTAAATGTGGTGCTTGTTGTAAAATGGCATCTTTTAAGTCGTTTGCTTGTTGCTCCGCATTGGCGTGCATTATATACACATGTTGTAGACCATCCTTAGCTGAAGCTTCAACCGCCTTATTGATCAGGTACTGGATTGCCTTTTTATGAGAACGAACTTTATCTAATTCCTTCAGCTCACCTTGTTCGTTGATTTGAATAATTGGTTTTATTTTAAGTAGGCTTCCTAAATAGAATTGTACACTACTCAGCCTGCCACCTTTATACAATTGAGTTAAGTTACCTATTAAAATAAAGTTACGGAACTTCGACACCATTTCTCTTAACTCCACTGCAATCTTCTCGTACGATTTGCCCTCTTCTTGTAGTTGCAGTCCTTTTTCAACTAATCCTGTAATACCAGCTGATAAGGAGGAAGAGTCGATAAATTCTACTTGGACCTGTGCAATTTCAGCTCCGCTTATGGAGGAAGAAAGTGTACCACTGAGGTTTTTAGAGACATGAATTGCAATAATAGACTCATATTCTTTACTCAGTTTTTCATATAACACTGCAAATTCGCCCGCAGAAGGCTGAGAAGTTTTAATGGATTCTGATCCATTACGTATTCTATCGTATAGTTGGTCGGGTGTTAAATCTACGCCATCTACAAATTGCTCTACACCAAAATGAATATTAAGAGGAATAACGTATATATCTGGGTGGTTTTTTAACGCATTACTTAAGTACGCACTGCTATCGATTAACCACGCAATTTTTTTCAAAGTCATTTTGAACATCCTATCTAATTTGTTATTTAAATGATAGTAATTATATCACAAAAATACTTATCACACGTTTATTTTAAGGAAAAATACTATAAAATTAATAACATTAATGTGTCTTTCTCCACCATCTCTTGTTCCACGATTCTACAATATCCAATCGGTGACGAACTAGGATAATGAGAATAGCAATAGACAGTGGCCATAGGGAAACAAAGGCAGGTATTATCCAAGTTAAAATAGCATATGCACAAAATGCTATGGTCATGCTAAGGGTTGCACTTCTAAACAAAGCCATTAAAAGAATAAAACAAATGACCAACATAGCAAACAAAGTGGGTTCTATTGCTAAGGATACACCGATGAACGTGGCAATCCCTTTACCCCCTTTTCCTTTTAACCAAAATGGAAAAAGGTGTCCTAGAATTACTGCTAACCCTCCAGCAGCAATATATTCTAAAGGATATTCAAAATAAAACCCTATACAAATAACAAGGACACCCTTTAAAGCATCACCCAAAAATGTCAAAAGAAATGCAGATTTTCCAAGTACTGCACCAGCATTTCTTGCACCTAAATTACCACTTCTTTCTATTCTCAAATCAGTTTTTTTCCATTTACCAACCCACCAAGCAGAAAGGAAGTTACCGATTATATAACTAAACAACCAATAGAAAAGCATACAATCACCTCAGATATATGTATGTAAAATACTATTTGAACCTTACTGTTAATTTTACATTAAGAGACAAGGAAATAAATATCGGATTACGCTTTAGATGAATAAAAACCATATGGAAAAATCAAGTCTCTTTCTTAAAGATGATTAAATTGGTATGATGAATAAAATAACTCAATAGTAAAAGGGAGATTGAAAAAACTAGATGCAATCACTTACAGTACGCGATGCAATAATACAAAGAAGATCTATCAAATTATTTAATGGACAGCCTGTGGAGAGAGAAACACTATTATCAGTTTTAGATGATGCCGTATGGGCACCAAACCATCAATTAAGACAGCCATGGAGGTTTATCGTGGCGTGTGGAAAAGAATTAGAAGATTTATATAGTGTGTTAAAGGAATTTGCCATTCCAAAATGGAAAGATCTTTCGGAAGAAGATCTAGAAAAACAAATGAAGAAATTTACGACTCCAGGCGGGTATGTATTTGTTGTTGTTCCAGAGGATGCTCGTCAAAAAGAACGTTTAGAGGATTATGCAGCAGCAAGCATGCTTGTACAAAATATACAATTGCTAGCATGGGATCGAGGTATTGGATCTTGCTGGAAAACCCCTGGATACTTAGATAATCCATTATTCCGCAAAGCCCTTGGTGTGCAACCTGGGGAACGTATTATAAGCATGCTCCAAGTGGGGTACTTTGACGAAATGCCGAAACCAAGAGATCGCAAAGGTGCAGACGAGCTGGTAACGATATTTGAGAAAAAGGATTAATAAATAGAAAAAGCGGGTGAGAAGTATTACTTTCTCACCCGCTTTTTTGTTGGGTTCTGTTTTAACGGCTCTACAATAAATGTTGGGGTCTACAAAAAATTTAGTGCATAAAAAAATGCACGACATCTTCCAAATCTTTTATACTTGAATTGTCGAGAAACAAGTAGAGATTGGAGATGTGTGCAATTGAATTTTAACATGTTTTTACCAGGATT
>NZ_JAIZDB010000070.1 GCF_029533155.1 Psychrobacillus antarcticus
CGAAGTTACGGGGTCATTTTGCCGAGTTCCTTAACGAGAGTTCTCTCGCTCACCTTAGGATTCTCTCCTCGACTACCTGTGTCGGTTTGCGGTACGGGCACCTTTCACCTCGCTAGAGGCTTTTCTTGGCAGTGTGAAATCAGGAACTCTAGACATACGTCCTCGCCATCACAGCTCAATGTTAAAGAATGCGGATTTTCCTACATTCACACCTTACTGCTTGGACATGCATAACCAACAGCATGCTTACCCTATCCTTCTGCGTCCCCCCATTACTCAAACGGTGGTTTGGTGGTACAGGAATATCAACCTGTTATCCATCGCCTACGCCTATCGGCCTCGGCTTAG
>NZ_JAIZDB010000071.1 GCF_029533155.1 Psychrobacillus antarcticus
ATCCTGGTAAAAACATGTTAAAATTCAATTGCACACATCTCCAATCTCTACTTGTTTCTCGACAATTCAAGTATAAAAGATTTGGAAGATGTTGTGCATTTTTTTATGCACTAAATTTTTTGTAGACCCCAACATTTATTGTAGAGCCGTTATATAAGTAAAAAAGAAGGGTTACTCATGCTGAATCTTGAACTGAACCCCGAATAGTAGACACTTTATAAAAAGTGTAGCTATTCAGGGTTTTTTCTTTTTCAAAACCCCGTTATACTAAAATTTACAAACTTTGAACGGGAGAAAACATTATGAGTAAAATACTTTTTAACGAACATCAACA
>NZ_JAIZDB010000072.1 GCF_029533155.1 Psychrobacillus antarcticus
AAGCATTTAAAGGTGTTTGAAAGACTTACCATTATTTTTTATCGCAAACGCAGATATGTGTGTCAGTGTGGGAAGAAATTTGCGGAAAAGAATACTTTTATTCAGCGGTACCAACGCTTTTCAATCGAATGGAATCAAGCGGTAAATGTGCGGAGCATAAAGGGAAAAACATTTTCAGAAACAGCGACTATTTATGGTACTTCACCATCCACGATTGTCCGACGTTTTGATCGTCTATCATTGAGTGAAATTCAGAAAGTAAAAGAACTTCCAAAAGTGATTGCCATTGATGAATATAAAGGCGATACGCGTGAAGGAAAATATCAACTCATTATCGCTAATGGAGAAACCAAAGAGCCAATTGATATTTTACCAAATCGCTATAAAAAAACGATAAAGCACTATCTTCAACAACATGGAGCAAATGTAGAAATTGTCATCATGGACATGAGTCCATCTTTTAAAG
>NZ_JAIZDB010000073.1 GCF_029533155.1 Psychrobacillus antarcticus
TATGGGATTTGCTCACCCTCGCGGGGTTGCGACCCTCTGTACCGTCCATTGTAGCACGTGTGTAGCCCAGGTCATAAGGGGCATGATGATTTGACGTCATCCCCACCTTCCTCCGGTTTATCACCGGCAGTCACCTTAGAGTGCCCAACCGAATGCTGGCAACTAAGATCAAGGGTTGCGCTCGTTGCGGGACTTAACCCAACATCTCACGACACGAGCTGACGACAACCATGCACCACCTGTCACCGCTGTCCCCGAAGGGAAAAGCCTATCTCTAGGCCGGTCAGCGGGATGTCAAG
>NZ_JAIZDB010000074.1 GCF_029533155.1 Psychrobacillus antarcticus
AGTGTGGCCGATCACCCTCTCAGGTCGGCTACGCATCGTCGCCTTGGTGAGCCGTTACCTCACCAACTAGCTAATGCGCCGCGGGCCCATCCTGTAGTGACAGCCGAAACCGTCTTTTAACATCTCCCCATGAGAGGAAATGGATTATTTGGTATTAGCCCCGGTTTCCCGGAGTTATCCCAATCTACAGGGCAGGTTGCCCACGTGTTACTCACCCGTCCGCCGCTAAATCAGAAGAAGCAAGCTTCTTCGTCATTCGCTCGACTTGCATGTATTAGGCATGCCGCCAGCGTTCGTCC
>NZ_JAIZDB010000075.1 GCF_029533155.1 Psychrobacillus antarcticus
CATTCGGAAATCTCCGGATCAAAGCTCACTTACAGCTCCCCGAAGCATATCGGTGTTAGTGCCGTCCTTCGTCGACTCCTAGTGCCAAGGCATTCACCGTGCGCCCTTATTAACTTAACCTAAAAGTTAAAAAGTCTTACACGTTGTGATTACGTAAATAATCACAACAGAATTTCTTGTTGTTTATTGTTTCAATGTCGTTTTATCCAGTTTTCAAAGAACAAGTGGTTTGTTCCAATGCAAAAATTGCAGGAACAAGAATTGAATTTTCGTGGTTAAATGAACATTCAAAACTGAACTGCAAAACGTTAAGATACGAATAAAAATTCGTATTCCGATATTATCCTTAGAAAGGAGGTGATCCAGCCGCACCTTCCGATACGGCTACCTTGTTACGACTTCACCCCAATCATCTGTCCCACCTTCGG
>NZ_JAIZDB010000076.1 GCF_029533155.1 Psychrobacillus antarcticus
GCCGTGGGATTTCACATCAGACTTAAGGGACCGCCTGCGCGCGCTTTACGCCCAATAATTCCGGACAACGCTTGCCACCTACGTATTACCGCGGCTGCTGGCACGTAGTTAGCCGTGGCTTTCTAATGAGGTACCGTCAAGGTACGAGTAGTTACTCTCGTACTTGTTCTTCCCTCACAACAGAGTTTTACGATCCGAAAACCTTCTTCACTCACGCGGCATTGCTCCATCAGACTTTCGTCCATTGTGGAAGATTCCCTACTGCTGCCTCCCGTAGGAGTCTGGGCCGTGTCTCAG
>NZ_JAIZDB010000077.1 GCF_029533155.1 Psychrobacillus antarcticus
TGTTTTACATGCTCATAAAAAGCATATAATGTTTCTTTGGTCTGGAGGATTTCCTCTGGACCATTCTCTTTTGCTTGAGTAAACCATAGTTGAAAGGCTTCCTTCAATTCATAGGCCTGCTTTAATTCTTCAGACATGGAGAGATAACGTTCTAAATACCAACGGTCTTCCTCTGTTAATTTCTTGGAATTCCGGTGGAATACGTACCGCATTCTCTTACACTTTTTTCGGTCATAATCATTCCAAGTAGATTGGATTCTTCTCCGTACACCATCTAATGCCCAGTAAATATAACGAAC
>NZ_JAIZDB010000078.1 GCF_029533155.1 Psychrobacillus antarcticus
GAGGGAAGAACAAGTACGAGAGTAACTGCTCGTACCTTGACGGTACCTCATTAGAAAGCCACGGCTAACTACGTGCCAGCAGCCGCGGTAATACGTAGGTGGCAAGCGTTGTCCGGAATTATTGGGCGTAAAGCGCGCGCAGGCGGTCCTTTAAGTCTGATGTGAAATCCCACGGCTCAACCGTGGAAGGTCATTGGAAACTGGGGGACTTGAGTACAGAAGAGGAAAGCGGAATTCCAAGTGTAGCGGTGAAATGCGTAGAGATTTGGAGGAACACCAGTGGCGAAGGCGGCTTTCT
>NZ_JAIZDB010000079.1 GCF_029533155.1 Psychrobacillus antarcticus
TCCCTTCACGTGTATCGCCTTTATATTCATCAATGGCAATCACTTTTGGAAGTTCTTTTACTTTCTGAATTTCACTCAATGATAGACGATCAAAACGTCGGACAATCGTGGATGGTGAAGTACCATAAATAGTCGCTGTTTCTGAAAATATTTTTCCCTTTATGCTCCGTACATTTACCGCTTGATTCCATTCGATTGAAAAGCGTTGGTACCGCTGAATAAAAGTATTCTTTTCCGCAAATTTCTTCCCACACTGACACACATATCTGCGTTTGCGATAAAAAATAATGGTAAGTCTT
>NZ_JAIZDB010000008.1 GCF_029533155.1 Psychrobacillus antarcticus
TGCACTGACCTAAACAAATGAGACAAATAAAAACACCTTTCGTTGAAAAACGGGTATACAATACCTAAATTCAACACGGAGGTGTTTTTTCTATGGGTACAAGAGTGAGTTATCCAGTAGAAGTAAAAATGAAGGCTATTGAAATGCGATTGGCTAAGGTACCTGTAAAAGAAGTAATGGAAGAATTAAATATTCGAAACTATACACAGTTGAAAACATGGATGCGATGGTATCGAAATGGAGAAATCCACCGTCTTCACCAACCAGTTGGCAAACAATATACCTTCGGTAAAGGACCGGAATATGAAAGTGAGACAGCCAAACTACAGGCCGAGAATCGGTATTTGAAACAGCAGATTGAAGTCTTAAAAAAGTACGAGGAATTGGAAAGGAAGTGGCGCCAAAATTAGTGATTCAATTAGTAGAAGAGTTAAAGGGTGTTATGGCGGTTGGAGAGATCTGTCGTCACCTTGGCGTAGGTTGCTCGTCCTACTATCGTTGGAGAAAGAATGCGGAACAAATCACCCAAAAGGAAGTTCGAGATCAGCAGATTGGCGACTTGTGCAAACAACATAAATTCCGATATGGTTATCGAAAGATTGCAGCTCTGTTCACAGGAGTTTGTATGAAGACCGTGCAGCGTGTCATGCAAAAATATGGTTGGCAATGTCGGGTGAAGGTAAAAAAACGCAAGCGTACCGGGCAGCCAGCCTTCGTCGCAGCCAATTTATTGGCACGGGATTTTTCTGCATCTAAACCCCTCGAGAAGCTAGTAACGGATATTACATACTTGCCTTATGGCCAATCCATGATGTATCTTTCTAGTATTCTCGATGTCTACAATGGTGAAATTGTGACACAAACTATCGGTTTTAAACAAGACACCGATTTCGTGTTGGACACGCTTAACCAATTGCCTGAGCTACCCGAAGGGTGTATTCTGCATAGTGACCAAGGTTCCGTTTATACCTCCTATGCTTATCAAAAAGCAGTCAAAGAAAAAGGAATTATCATGAGTATGTCCCGCAAAGGCACACCAGCTGATAATTCCCCAATCGAAACGTTTCACTCCACGCTAAAGACTGAAACGTTCTATCTCGACGGTATCTACCGCACAACGAATGCGCGAGTGATACAAATCGTCGAAGAATTCATTACTTATTATAACAATATCCGTATTCAAACGAAACTAAACAACCAATCTCCGGTTCAATACCGTCAATTGGTTGCAAAGTAGGGTGTTTTATTCCTGTCTCAAAAAGTATAGTCAGTGCCAATTGCTAAAAGAAATAAAAAAGTCCCTGTCACAATCGGGGTAAAGAGAAAGAGTAAATGCCGTAACCATTTGGTTATTCCTAATAATAACAATGCTATACCGGAAATGATTAAACCAGCTTCAAGTATCTGTAGTGTTTCCATCATTGAATTCCCCTGCTGTAAACCGACACTCGCATAAATAACAAATATACTAACCCATGAACCAGCAGGACCATCAGCAATAGGATAACGGTGACCAATTTTTGCTTGGATAAATGAACTTAAACCAACAATAAAGAACGTTCGCTGCATAAGAGATGAAACTTCCTGTTCTGAAAGGTGAAACATATTACCAATAACAATGGGAAGTGCAATTGAGTTAGCTAATAAATAAACAAACCATTGTATTGTACTTAAGTAGTTATTTTCTATTTTCATTCAGTGCTTCATTCACCTTCTGTAGAATTACTAAAAAACCAAAATCCGGCACCGATAGGAACAGCGCCGAATGATGTAAAAAAACATACAAACTATGATTATTTATTATCGTTTAATTTATGAAAGTGCTCCCATAGGTAGTCGACATCTTCTCTGTCTTCCACTTTAATCATTTTAACTACGCTATCATCTTCCCCTTTTAAATAGGCACGAAGATGTTTATCAGAGAAGCCATGAATGTGGGCATCTTCACTTGTACTGCAATAGTAAACAGTTTTAATACCAGCCCATATAATAGCTCCCATACACATTGGGCAAGGCTCACAAGTTGCATAAATTTCGCAATCTGATAAGTCAAAAGTTCCTAATTTTTTAGTAGCCTCACGAATAGCAACCATCTCTGCATGTGCTGAAACATCTGTGTCTCTCATCATTGTATTTCCAACAGCGGCAATTACTTCACCGTTACGGACAATAGTAGAACCGAATGGGCCACCATGTCCTTTATCCATCCCTACAATAGTAGAGTCTACAGCTAATTTCATGTAATCCATTTGATAAACCTCCAAATACTCTCGATTTTTTTATTAATCGATGTTCAATTCTCTCACTTTGAGAATGTAATAATAGAAAGAGCACTCACAAACTTCCATTTTATTCAGTAACAGGACCAATATTTTCTTTCTTATTTACATATAGTTTATAAGCTAAGAGTATTGCAACTAGAAGATATCCAACAACGAAAGGAATTGCAGTATCTTGCCCAATTCCAACTGTGCTTGTATGAATTGCACCTACAAAGGCCAAAACAGCTCCTAGTAATGCAGCTACAATAGCACCCAATGGCGTGTTACGGATAGTAAATACAGCTATAGAACCCCAAATTACACTAGTAATAGGAGCACCATTACCTAGAGCTACCAATCCATCGTAGAAAAGTCCAGCATTGTGCAGGGTAAGTGAAGAAACTTGATCTGCACCTTCTCCTACAGTCACACCAGCAGCTGAAAGTGCATTATTAACAGCAACAAGTGCCCAGTTAGCAACCCATGGGAAGAAACATACAAAGATTGCTGGAGCTTCAAATTTCGGACTTTCTTTAACAACTTGATGACCTGTTACAATCGCAATAAACACGAGCATCGGAACAATAGCGGCAATTGGGACTACAGCTAGTAAGACACCCATTAGACTGAAAATCGATAATAAGAATATAGCAACAGAACTAGCAATAGAATAGCCTAAACCTGCACCAACTTCTTTCCAACCAGCATGACCAACATATACTGTTACTGGGAATGGGTTACCGAAAATGCCACCTATTGCAGTTGAAAAACCGTTTGCAAGCATAACGTCTCTAGTATTGTACTCATCCCCAACAACCGCAGCAGCTTCAACGTTTTCCAGATTAAAAATGAAGTTAGATAAACCTAGAGGTATAGCAGTTAATAAATATGGCAATGCAGCTTCAATATGATCGAAAAGCCCATCTAAATGTAACATTGGAGGATTAAATCCAAATGATTTTAGAGATTCGGTAACATCAGCAGGATTTTGATATCCAGCTATCCAAGCAATAGCAGTACCAATTAAAATCAATAATAAACCTGTAGGTACTTTTCTAAATATTGGATGTTTACTTAACCAGTTCATGAAGATGACTATTAAGGCAACAAAAGCCACGACAGGCATTTCAAAAGATTGTAGCATTGGGTTCATACCTAAGAATACAAATGCCAAACCTGCCAAAGATGCTAATAGAACAGTTCTAGGTACAAGCTTTCTTATTGTATCTCCTATGAATGCACCTAAAAATAAAATCGAAGCCTCAATAAAGCCCCAAAGCACAGCAACTGATGTTGTGAAAACAGCATCCTGAGTTTGATGATATAAAGGAAGCATGATCACAAATACTATAAGAAAAATACCAGGCGAACTAGAACCTGATGGTAATGCCGTAACATCCGTTCTACCTGTTTTCTTCGCTAATTTGTAGGCAAAAAAGGCAAAAATAATACCGGATAACAATACTGCAAGTCCAAAGCCAGGAACAATTCGTTTAAAAACAAAATCAGTTGGCATCCCAACTACACCGATTAATAGTGAGATCATAACCAAAAAGTCTGTCAAAACGTTAACAAATAAACCAAAAGAAGCAGCAATGTCTCCTTTTTTCCAAAAAGCTACTTTCTCCATGACTAACACTCCCCGCTTTTTATAAAAAGCCTGTTTAAATTTTGATCTCAAGCGAGGATCCATTCACTTGAGAGCATTTGCCATTTGTACAAAACCTTTGCACATTTGTTTAAATATCTCTAAAAGATACCTGAATTAATTAATTCTACATATTGCAAGGCTTACTTTAATGCCACAGTATGGATAATTAAATTAGCGCATTTGCACTAAACCTTACATGCTTAGTGTAAACAAAATGCACAAAGCAGTCATTGTGTATTAAAACCAAAAATAGTTGCATACTTTTAGGCATATTATACAAGGTAGTAGGTAAAAATAAGTCAAATCTGTAAATCATTTTAACCATAGTTTAGCTGGTAATTTACGATGTCTTTTGATTATCGTATTTCTTAAAAATCTGTGCTAATAAGCTAAAAGAACGCCCCTTCAAACGATATTAATTGGTCTTGGAGATGGAACAACTCGACGGTATCCACGGCCTGAATCTTCAATGAAAATCCAGTCTGGATGTACTTTTTTCATTTCTTCTGCTTGCTCTAATGTAAAGAAAGAACCTACAGGTTTTGTTGGAATTTTAAAGTTAGGATCATCTTTACTTACTTCAACCTGTGTAATGATAGTAGCAACTTTTTTGTTAATGCTTCTTTTTGCAAGTTCATTTGTTAATGCCTGTTGAATTTGGTATCCAATTCTGCCTTGTGTATCTGCTCCACAGTTAACAAGCGGCACTTCAGGCATACCAGTGACTTCATGAGCAATTTCAGAACGTCTTAATCCGAAACCTACTTGAGAGCCATTACCATGAGTAACGACAACATTATAGCCTTCTTCTATCAACCTATAATGTTAACAACTGTTTCTTTTACTGCTTCATATTGATCTTGAACAGTCAAGACCATTCCCCTTAACTAGTGCATTGCCTCCAATGGCTACAATTACAACTTCATTCACCACAAAATTTAGTATTTTGCTTTTTTTTCCTTTTCAATCAATTCAAGAGATTGCTCTTTATGCAAATGATATAATGGATTTTCCGGATCATTAGCAATTGCATTTTCGATAGCTTCAATCGCCTCTTCATGCTTGCCTAATGACCTAAGGCTGTTTGCTTTATGGAAAGAGAAATCATAACGATTCGGCTGAAGAGCCAGCAGCTTATCCATTTCAGCAACGGCTTCTTCATGTCTGCCAAGTTCTCTTAAATAATTCGATTTATGATAACGATAGAATGTTTCATTCGGATCCAGATCGCAAGCTTTATCATACTCAGCTATTGCTTCCTCCGGTTTTTTCCACAATCTCAAACAATTTGCAGTGTAAAAATAGAAATCTAAATCATCTGGATTAATGGATAATGCTTTTTTGTATTGTTCAAGTGCTGCTTCATATTGCTTTAACTCTTGAAGGAAGTAACCTTTATAATAAATATAATCAGACTGTTGATTGTCTGATGTTTCTAATGCTTTATCCATTTCCAAAATTGCATCTTCATAATTGTCTATTTGGGCAAATGATTTTGCATTGTTGATAAACTGATTGGTTTCTTCCCATTCTTTTAGCAATATTTGAACTACTTTTTGTTGATGAAGCTTTTTTGCATGTTGAAGGGATGAAATTCCATCTCGATCAACTAAATTTACATCTGCACCAGCATCAACAAGAGTTTGAATAATATCAGCGTATAATCGGCCACCGTTCCCTAAAATAACGGACTCAAGCAAAGCAGACCAGCCTAGATTGTTCACATGATTCACTGGAACTCCAGCATCCAGACAGACCTGTACAGTTTTCAAATAACCTTTTTCGCTTGAAGGTAATAAAGCCGTACCCCCGAATCTATTCACACTAGATAATTCAGCACCATTGTTAATCATCAATCGTGTAATCTCATAAAATCCATTTGCTGCGGAGCAAATAAACGGAGATAATTGCGTAACATCTCTCGTATTTGCGTCACTTCCCGCTTCGATTAATATTTTCACTGCTGCTACTTGATTTTTTTGGGTAGCTGCCATTAAAGCAGTACGTCCAGCTTCATCCTTGAAGACCACACTAGCACCATCAATTAACAGCTTTCTTATAATAGAGGTACTTCCAAGTTCACTTGCTTTTATTAGTTCTAAATTTAAGGATTGATTATCCACAATTTTTCTCTCCCCTGTACAACCTACAAAATTATTTAAGCCCTAAACAAAGTTTAGGGCTTATTTTATTCTTAAATAGTTTCACTTAAAGCTAGAATAGCTTTTTCAAAAGCTTCCACTGGAGGATTAGTAATACCAGCACCAATCATACCAATTCCTGCATCTTTATGAGCAATTGCAGTATTAATAATCGGCATAATTCCAGTTTGAATTACTTTCTGAACATCGATTCCAGTTGAAATACCCATGAAGTTTAATAATGGGATTGTTACATTCTGATTTTCAGTTGTTGTAATTTCTTTCATTTTTGTTGAATAATTAATTGCATCATCAATGGTTCCACCAACAAGTGCTACTATTGCTGGAGCTGTTGCCATTGCAAATCCACCAATTCCATAAGTTTCCGTAATTGCACTATCTCCAATATCTAGCCCAGAATCTTCTGGTTTATAACCAGCAAACATTGGTCCAATTACTTTTTGAGCTGGTCCTGTAAACCATGTGTATCCAGAAATTCCACTAACTCGAATTCCGAATTCTACACCATTACGTGCCATTGTAGTAACAATCGTACTATTCTCTATTCCATGTGCAGCATCAAGTGCACATTTAGAAAGTGCCATCCATGTTGGACCGGAGAAATAGTCACTACTCGCTACAAACTCAAATACTTCTTTTTTCTGCTCCGTTGTGAAATCTGTTTGAATAATTAATGGCGTTAAAGCTTGAATCAATAAAGTTGTTCCCGCTATATTTCTATTGTGACATTCATCTCCCATATGAAGTGCTTGCGCCAACATTAAGCGTAGATCAATTCCATTTGAACTTAGTTTCATCGCTTCTTTTAAAATAGGTCCAAGTACATCGCGCATCCAATTTAGACGATTAATGACACTTTCATCATTAGCACCCATCCGAAGAATTTTTGACATTTGCTCACTCAAGTTTGTATATGCAATATTTCCGTATGTTTTGTTTTCCACAATGTGCATAAACATCGATGCTGATGTAACACCTGCCATTGAACCAACACAATTGTGCTCATGGCAAGGAGAGAAAGTAATTTCGCCAGAAGCTGCGAGTGCTGCTGCTTCATCTAAATCTTTCGCTAACCCTTCGAATACAATTGCTCCTGTTACTCCACCCTTCATTGGTCCGTTCATTTTGTCCCAAGTTATTGGGGGACCAGCATGCAGGATAGTCGTTTTCGTCATACCAGGAACAACGTTAATCGCTTGGTCAAAACCAATTAATACAGGTTGAGAATTTACAATTCGTTCAACTGCAAGCTTATTTGCAGCTTCAATTTTTTTTGCAACACTTGGCTCTTCTAATTTATCTAATGCTGCAATAATTTCTATTTTCCCTCTACCTGGGGGTGTCCACTCTAAATGTGTCACGGTTGCATGTTGTTTTGACATATCATCTTTGAAGGATTCAATTCCTACATTTATAACGTTCAGCTTTTCATTAAAAAGTTCATTTATTTTACTCATGATTATTCTCCTTTCACAACAAATTCTCTCGCTAATAAGCCAGCATTTTGACTACTACTTGCATGTGTAGCACCTGCTGCTATTAGTTTGTTCACTTGACCTTCAATATTTTGACTATCTAACTCTGTTCCTAAAATATATCCGATGATTTCTAAATGTCTTCCTTCACTTTCAGCTAGTTGTTTTGCTTCAATAATCGCTGGTAGCATTACACCAACTGGATCTTCATGTGCACCAAATCCTAAAACAAAGTCCATTAGAATTACACCTACGGATGGATCTTTTGCTTCTTGGATAAATCGCTCAATACGAGTAGAAGGATCGATCATTGGATGTGGTTTCCCTTGTGTAAATTGGTCATCTCCAAAATCGATAAAAGTATGACCTTGGCTAACTTTAACGTCTTTTAAGCGATATTCTGGTTCTCTTTGAATATTACTATAGACATCACTAAATTTTTCCATCGCAATATGCATAGCTTCATCACAAAGTGTTCCACCACTGAATAAGCCACGAATGTATTTTTGTTCAGATGTTAATTTTGCACGGACTTCTTCAATTAGAGGAAGATTAAGCGCACGTTTATTTAACTTGCTTTCATCAGCTCCAGCTAGTAAAACTGCTTTTAGTGCAGCTTCTTTAGACATTTTGGCAAAATGCCCACCAGCCTTTGTAACTTTCTCTTCATCTCCGCCAACAAACCATACGACAACTGGTTTTGTGCAAAGTTGAATTTGTGCTAATACTTTTTCTTCAACACTAGGAGCTGGTGGTTTTGAGACAAGTACAATAACCTTTGTTGCTTCATCTTCTTCAAGTGCTTTTATACCATCCAACATCATAATGCCGCCGACTTCTTTACTTAAATCACGACCACCTGTACCGATAAGTTGAGTAATACCGCCACCAAATTCATGGATACGAACACTTATCTCTTGACTACCTGTACCAGATGCGCCAACAATACCAATATTTCCTTTTCTTACTGCATTTGCAAAACATAAAGCTACGTTGCCGATAATTGCAGTCCCACAATCTGGACCCATCATTAACAAACCTTTTTCATGAGCCAATTGTTTTAACTCAATCTCATCCTCTACTGATACGTTGTCGCTGAACATCATAACGTGAAGATTATTTTCAAGTGCTTTTTTTGCTTCTCGAGGTGCGTATGCTCCGTTTACCGCTATAACAACTAAATTCGCTTCTGGAATATTTTCAGCAGCAGACTTAATGGTAGAGTACCTAGCCTCACTCGTTCCTTTTGTAGTATTTTTCTTCGTTAATAGTTCTTCAATTTCTTCTAAAGCGTTTGCACAAATTCTCTCATTCTCGGCTTTTACAATAATCATTAAATCACTTGTTTTCGCTTCTTCTATTTCAACTGTCATTAATCCAACATTGCTAATTACTTCTTTATTCATTTCCGTACCCATTGCAATAATGGCTTGCTCAACTCCGTCAATTTGATTTGCTTTCGTTGATAAAGACATTAATGAAACTGAATCGAAATAAGTGTTTGCTTTAACTATTACTTGAACAATCATTTAATAGACCTCCATTTTTAAAATTTATTTCTAGTCCAGCAAGAATCCCTAAAGCAATATCTGTTCCAGATGAAGAACCAATATTTAATACATTGTTTAAGGAAAGTATCAGTTCTTCTTTCTCTCCAGTTAACAACACTTCTATTAAAGTAATAATAGATTCTCTTACTTTCCCATCAGATGCTTTTTTTAGAGCCATGTAGCTAATATCATTTGTAGCGGTTTTAGCTACTTTTTCAATTTCTTTGCAAAACTCTTTATGCTGAGAAAGATAACTTCCATTTAAATGGAAAGTTGTAAATAACCCAACTAAAAAATCATCTCCTGATGGAGTTAATCCAGGACCAAGCCCAATTAGTGAAACTGCGTGTTTTAAAGCACGTTGTATTTGTTTATTTAACAACTCATTTAGGACTAAATTAGTTCTTTCATGAAGCATTTTTGACATTTCAAGTTCAAAAGGACTTTCACAAAACGACTTACTTTTAATACCTCCACCTGTCCCATAGGTTTCGATATGTCGCTTCATTTGTTCTACGTTTTTCTTCAAAACAAATATATCGGTTGGATATGTCGGTAATATTCCTTCCCAACAATTTGCCCGTTCGATAGTAATGGTCAACTTATTTCCCAAGGATATATGGTTATTTCCTGTACACACTTTATCATTAACTTGTACATTCCATTCTTTGATGCTTGCTGCATCGACGATTAGCGTATTAGGTCCATTATCTATTTCTTTACAGGCAATAGTGTATAGTTCCCCATCTTCCAAGCATTGTATATTTAATGTGTGTTTAAAAGTACTGTGAATAAAACCATTGAGCTTTGAGCGGGTAATTCTTTGAATAAAATCATTATTTCCTGATTTGGCATATATCATATCTCTAGTTTCACCTCTATTTTGAAGGTTCATGCGCCTTCTTTTTAAAGATTCACCCCTTTCACAGTTTGTTCATAATATACAATTACTAGTTTTTTCTTTGACATAGTTTCCCTTTACATTAATACTATAGAATAGAATACATAGTATGGTCATTGTCCAATCAAACCAAAAAGTGTGAAAAGTAATTGTGCACGTTGTACAATTTAAGAGAAAATCAAATTGTTTAAGGAGTGTGGAAAAGTTGCTAACTGTTCAAGACCTACTAGAAATAAGGGCTATAGATGGTTTAAAAATTATTGCGGGAGAAAAGGGGATAAATAACAAAATATCCATCGTCAATATTCTTGAAAATCCCGATGCTTTTGATTGGCTTTCACCTAATGAATTACTGCTATCGACAGGATATATTTTTAAAGACAATGTAGAATTACAAAATAAAATCATCCAAGAGCTTTCAGAAATTAACTGTGCAGGGCTTGTCATTAAAATGAAACGATATTTTGATAAACTTCCTCAAAACATGATTGATGAAGCAAACAAGTGTGGTTTACCACTACTAGAACTGCCTTTAGGTTATACACTGTCTAATGTTATATCCATCATTAATGAAAAAGCGTCAGGTAGATATGATTTATTAAATAGACAAGCTCTAGACATGCATAATTTATTTTTTAAAATAACATTGGAAGGCGGCGGAATTACTAGAATTTCTTCGATGTTATCTGGAACAATTAGTAATCCAATAATCATTGTAGATAAAGATTGGAAGCTCCTAAATTACTCCGAGCATATGGATAATAAAATCTTAATCAAGGATTCACTTGATGTAGTATCAAACAAGCCTATATTTAATAAAAAGTTCACGGATACTATTCCAGATAATTTAAGTGACATGAAAAAATCAATTAAAAGAATTTATGACTTAGATGGAAAAAACATAATTTGCCGCATTATGCCAATTGCAGTATCTCGAGATATATATGGTTATATCATTATTTGGCAAACAGTAAATGAACTAAAGGAATTTGACTATGGCATTTTACAACAAGCGACTACGATCATTGCTCTCGAGAGGATAAAAGCGAAAGAAATTGAAGAAGTGAAATTAAAAATAAGACATGACTTCTTCGACGACTTACTCTCTGGAAAAATTACATCTCCTGAAACTTTACAAACGCTATGTGATTTACACGGACTAAATCCAAACTATATGTATTACTGTACTGTGATAAATATCGAAGTAAAAGAAGTAGAGAAATTTGAAGATATGATTAGCGGTAAATTCAAGATGGACAATATTGCACAAAAATGCGTGCAGTTGATATACGAATTGTCCTATAAAACAAAAGGTGAAGTGACCTGTTTCCATAGAAATAACAGAGTAATTGTTTTGGTAGGGCAAAGTAAAGATAGACCTCCAATTACAGTTACCGAAGCAAAGCAATATGCGACTGATTTACATGAAGAACTTGTAAAAAAGATAAAGAAAACGTTTTTAATAGGTATAGGACAACAATACAAGGATATTAATTTATTGTATAAAAGTTTTTCTGAAGCAAATGAAATGATTCGTTTAATGCAGCAACTTAATGAAAAAAATGATATTTCGCATTTTGAAGATTATTCCGTTTATCATCTTTTAGATTCAAATGTAAGCGTTCCTGAATTAGACGATTTTCTTCAAAAATGTTTAGGAAATGTTTTAGAACACGACAAAATGCACGTAACTAGTTATATCGATACTTTAGAAAACTACTTTTACAATAACCAAAACGTTTCTGAAACTTCAAAAGCGATGTATTTACACAGAAACACTCTAATTTATCGAATAGAGAAGATTAAAGAAATATTAAATACAGACCTGAAAAACGCAGAAGAGCTATTACGTATTCAAATTGCATTAAAGATTTATAGAATATTAAATAAAAATATGTAACTATATAAAAATGCAATCTCTTTAGCTTTTAACTAGTAAAGTTAACAGATTTTTTATACCCTCCCTATTTTTTACAAAGTCAATCATTCGCCCTGTTGATGAAATGAAATCATTAATGCAAGAAGCTGAAAAAGGAGACTTAACTGTCCAAAGTACATACAAATCAAATGATGAGATTGGCATTCTTGCAGCATCATTTAATCAAATGCTATTAAATTTAAAAGGACGAATTGATCGCGTACGTGAATCTTCTGAACAAGTTGCGGCTTCTTCCTAAGAACTAATGGCAAGTGCAGAACAAACAAAGTATAGAAGTATAGTATCTACAACTAAATAACAATAAATGCGTAAGCATCAAATAGTGAACACATTGTTTCTTATAAGAAAAACCTGGCAAAAAAACGCCCGGTCTTCTAGGATCTAAACCTGTTTCTACTGTTTTCGAAGGGCTTTGTACAGATTTATTGCTAAATAATTACCATTTGATTTTTTAAAGATGCTGGTCGTGACTGAAGTCACGACCAGCATCTTTTTTCTCGGTAATCTTATGGCTATTAACTGTCCGTCGCCCTTCTACAACTTTTAGAAACGGGTTAGATCATTTTTGGGGTAACTAGAGAAAAGATACTATCCTAATAATTGAGGAGGCTCACGAAGATGCAATTTCGTTCGCTATTTCGCTTCTTTATTTAGTAAACACTTACTAATTCTCTTTTTACCACTATATAAAAGAAAATCTCATTTCTTCCTCATTTATTCAATAGTCGATTTTATCCCTATATTAACTTTGTCTACTCTTATCGTCTTAGCGATAAGCTCTGCTAATCTTCTTATCGAGTACTACTCACTTAATTGATTGGAGTGAAAGGTGGCGACTCCAGCTGGATGAGGGAGACAGATGAGACATCACATCGACGCGCAAGCGACGGTGATGGCTCATCGCTCACCCCGCGGAACGCATCTACCTGAAACGGAAATCAGTAGTATTATTCATTCTTTAAAGTCCCATGAATTCAGTGTACACGGTACATTTTTATATACTTTCTTATCTTTTAAGAAAAACCTGGCAAAAAAACGCCCGGTCTTCTAAAAGAATAATGTAGATATGAAATTGATTTCCGCTCCGATCGAACGCGTTCCGTGGGCACGGCTTCAGCCGCTTCCCTCGCTTACGCTCAGTCCAGGGTCTTCAGCTCGCGCTGTTTCCACTGGAGTCGCCGCTCTGTGCTCCAATCAATTAATTCCACTTTATATGAGCGGATAATTGGCTATAAAACCACTTAAATATACAATATAGATGTTTCATCTTAAAATATGTAAAGCTGAAAGGGACTCATATCAAAGAAAATCCACTTTCTACATTCTACGTTATAGCATAATATCTCTAATTCATCAGACTGTTTTATCCCTATATTAACTTTGATTACTATTATCGTCTGAGCGAGAGGCTATGCTAAATCTTTAAGTACAGTACTACTCACTTAATTGATTGAAGTGAAGGGTGGCGACTTCTGCGGGATGAGTGAGACAGATGAGATATCACAGCGACGCGCTAGCGACGGTGATAGCTCATCGCTCACCCCGCGAAACGCGTCCACCTGAAACGAAAATCAGTAGCATTAATCTATCTTTAAAGTTCTGTAAACTCAGTGTTCATGCTGTATTTTTATATACTTTCTTATCTTTTAAAAAGAAAATGCCTTTCCGACTTTTTTGTCAGAAAGGCATTTCTTTTTTCTTAGATTGAATATAGCAATCAGCTGGGAGGTCTTTTGACCACGCAATAAGATGGTCAATTTTTAGATCCTCTTCCATGTGTGCACTATTTGACGCTTAGGTACATCAGATGAAATGGCAAAAACAGTTTTATTCTTAGCTTCTGATGACTCTTCACAGGACAGAGAAAACTCTCCAGACTTTGCTTCAATTCGCTCCAGGCCATGTAATTCTCCCTCATGTATATATTTTAAGTATTTGTTAAATTAGTTAGTCTATTATTCATCTAAATACTAGTTTTCCTGAATTATTGAATCCATTTTAGAATAATGTATGACAATTTTCTCCAATACATCTATACCTATTAATATATCATCTGGATCGGTATATTCATCTGGATGGTGACTAAGACCATTTACAGATGGAACAAAGATCAATCCGGTAGGGCATAAATTTACCATGTTCATAGCATCATGACCTGCACCACTTGGCATCATTTGGTAAGATATATCCTGTTCCATGCAAATTGTTTCCATAGCATCAATAATTTCAGTAGATAGTAATACTGGTTCTTCCTTAATTATTTCCTGACTTACGATTTTTAAAAGTCTATTTCTTTCCACTAATTCTATCGTTCGATTTAGATGATCTAACACCCGTTGTCTTGAAGGTAATGAAGTCCCTCGAATGTCCACTTTGATTTCTACTTCGCCTGGAACCACGTTCATCGCACCTGCTTGAATGTCTAATACACCAACCGTAGCAACTGTTCCATGAATTTGTTCGTTTTTTGCTACTTTTTCAAGTTCTAAAGCTATTTCAGATGCACCAAGAAGAGCATCATTTCTCATATTCATTGGTGTTGTACCAGAATGTGAAGGGGTTCCTATTATTCTAATAGAAAACCTAACTGGGGCAGCTATTCCAGTAACTATACCAATCTTTTTATTTTCGCTTACTAAGACCGGACCTTGCTCTATATGCAATTCAAAAAATGCCTTTATATCTTCATCTTTCCTACTCGCATATTCAACACTATCAATTTCAAATGCACATAATGAAAGTGCCTCTTCCAATGTAACTCCATTACGGTCTTTTAAATGTCTAACTTTTTCCTTATCAAATACACCGGCCATTGCTTTGCTTCCTAAAGTCGAAACACCAAATCGAGAAGACTCTTCACAAGCAAATGAAATTATTTCAATGGGATGATCTGTTTCAATTCCTTTTTCATTAAGTCGTTTTACAACTTCCAACGCAGCGGTAACACCAACTACCCCATCATACTTACCACCTTGATAAACTGTATCCAAATGAGATCCCAGTAACACTGGTGGAAGTCCCTTTATTTTACCCTCTCTTCTCCCAATAGCATTTCCAGACTGATCTATCCGAATATCTAATCCTTCGTCTTTACACATCCGCAGAAAAGCTTGTGTACATGCCTGTTCTTCATTCGTATAAGCAACTCTCGTGATTCCTTTATTCCCTGAGTTATATTGATTTATATTATTAAAAAGTAATTGATATCTTTCCTTATGATCCATAAAGCTCTCCCGCCTCACCATTATAGTCTCTTCTTATTATAAGTCCTCAGAATATTATAATCATTAAAGAAAAAAATTTTAATTTATTTTATTTATAGAACTTTTTAAAACTGTTTAAGAAAATAATTATGTATGTAGTAGAAAAAATGCGGGGATAATGGGGAAAGGAATTGAGAAATTAGTTTACGTCTCAATTGGTATATTATTTGGGTAAATATAAAAAGTACTGTCTACCGCTACATTCTGAAAGAAAGTAACGATAGACAGTCTAAAATTTATATAGTTGATTAGAACTAGTTTAGGTTGCTTAAGAAAAACGTATAATGGATCTTATCTAAATTGAAAGATAATTATACAGTTAACTTTACTTTACAATACGTGTACCTGTTTTTCCAGCAAGAGCATCTTGAAGCTTATCAATAGTAGTAATGATAACGTTCTTTCCACCTTTTTGTAGGAAAAGAATAGCTGCCTCAATTTTTGGACCCATGCTTCCTTTTGGAAATTGACCTTCTTCCAAATAACGAAGTGCATCTTCAATCGACACTTCCAACAGATTTTGTTGTTCTGGCGTACCGAAGTTAATAGCAACTTGTTCTACACCTGTCAAAATGAATAAATAGTCCGCATTAATGTCAGCTGCAAGTAATGCACTTGCGAAATCCTTATCAATTACTGCTTCAACGCCTTCTAATTTACCGTCTTTTTCGATTACAGGAATTCCACCTCCACCAGCAGTAATAACGGTAATGCCTTTTTCAAGCAATGCTTCTATCGCTTCTATTTCTACAATTTTCACAGGTTTTGGAGAAGCAACAACACGTCTGTATCCTCTTCCACTATCCTCAACAAACGTAAGATCTCGTTCTTCTACAATTTTTTCCATTTCTTCTTTTGAATAAAATGGACCAATTGGTTTTGTAGGATTCTCAAATGCAGGATCATTATTAGAAACAACAGATTGAGTCACTACAGTAGCAATTGTTTTATGGATATTTCTTTCAACCATCTTATTTTTAAAAGCTTGTTGGATTAAATAACCTAAGTTTCCTTGAGTTTCCGCATCTAATACATCTAAAGGATATTCTGGAACCACGGATTTGGCCATTTCTCCTCTTATTAACGTATTACCAACTTGTGGTCCATTTCCGTGAGTGATCACAACGGTATGACCCTGCTCCATTAATTCAAGAACAGGTATGGCGCTTTCCATAATATTCTGGCGCTGTTCTTCAATTGTACCAATTTGACCTTCTTTAATAATTGCATTTCCACCAATTGCTAGGACGACTTTACTCATATTTAAACACTCTCCAACCTTATATTTTGTTTCTATACTTATTTTTAGTTCTAAAAGCCAGCATTCCAATAAGAATACCTAATACCGTATCCAATCCTGAACTGTGACCAACTCCAAGTAAGTCATGTAAGACTTTCTCAAAATTAGAAACATCATCGACAGCAAGGGCATTAACCATATTGGAAACAGTGGAGCTATACTCCTTTTTAAGTGCATACCTTAAATATTCTCTTGCCACATCGGTCGTAATCGACTCGCCTTCAATTAGCTCTGAAACTTTGTCATAAAAGGCGGTGGAAAGAGAAGGAGAAACAGCATCAAAGGCAAGCAGTCCGACAATCATATCATCCCCTGAAGGAGTCAAGCCTTGTCCTCTTCCGAGAAAGTATCTAAGAACTTTCTCTATTAAATGCTCATCATTCGACATAGCCGCTTCAATCAACATAATCAAATAAGGTTCAGCACCAAGCCACTTTTGTTTACCATCTGCATGAAACTTATCTAAGAATTCTCTGAAAGAAACATCTAATCCCGTTTGTTCTTCTATTTTTATTAATTGGAAACAAAAATGTTCTAAACTAGTATGAAAAATAGTTGTGTTTTTCATACTAGTTAGTTCATTTTTAAAACTTTTACCTTTTTCCATACTAATAGTAACCCCTGGTAATTCAATGGAGTTTGTTCTTTTATTCCAGATAACTGTATCTCCGTTATTTACATAGGAAACAGCACGTGAAGTATCTATTTCCTGAAGATGAACTCCAAATGGCAGAGAACCGTTCTTATTATTTCCAATAAATACTAGAGAATCGCCCATTTTAATATTAAAGCCATTAGAAAAACGACTATGAACGTGCCCATTTTCATTATTAGAAAGAAGGAGAGGAACTAGATAACTATAGTCCTCTCCAAAAAGAGTAAAATTATTCATTTATTGCGGATCAATTAGACCAAGTTTTACAGCGTATGCATCAATTGCTTTTTCAAAAGCAGCTATTGGAGCACGAACGGTACCTGCACCAATTTGGCCAACTCCTGCTTCTCTATGTGCAATACCAGTGTTAATAATTGGTTCCATTCCAGTTTCAACAACTTTTCTTGCGTCAATTCCTAGGCAAGAGCCTTTGAAGTCCCAAGTTGGAATAGAGAAGTTAGGGTTATGATCAATACAAATTTCCATCATATCATTACTTGTATTAACTGCATCGTCCATACCACCGGCACCTACGAAGCGTGTAACACCAGGAGCAGCAATCATTGCAAAACCGCCTATTCCGAATGTTTCAGTAATGGCACTGTCACCCATATCAGGACAAGCCATATCTTGATCATAGCCAGTAAAGAATAATCCTTGAGGTGTATTAACTGGTGCAGTAAACCATTGGTCGCCCATACCAGCAATACGGATACCGAATTCATAACCATTACGGCTCATTGCTGTTACAACGGTGCCATGTTGAATTTCACGTGCTGTATCCATTACTACTTTAGTAGTTGCCATTGCAACATTCAAGAAGAACTGGTCTGTATCAGCCAAGAATTGAATAACATCTTGTTTATCTTTATCTGTTACATCTGTTTGTAAAATATGTGGCACCAGATCTTTTAAGAAAATAAGTGAACTGGCAATATTACGTTGGTGGAACTCATCTCCCATTGTAATTGCTTTCGCAATCATAACGTTAATGTTTAATCCGTCACCTTTAACTTTTAGAGCTTTAGAAAGTGTTGGACCAAGTACATCTTTGAACCATACTAAGCGGTTGATAACTTCTTCAGAATACGCACCAAATCGTAGAACTGCACCAATACCTTCATTCATTGTGCAATAAGCGCTATTTCCGCCATCACGATTTTCTACAACAAGAACTGGCATATTCCCAGATGTTATTCCGCCCATTGGACCAACAGCGTTCACATGGTGACAAGGAATAAATTCGATTTCTCCATTTTCAAGCATTTTAGATGCTTCATCAGCGTTAGATGCCCAACCTTCAAATAACGTAGCTCCTATACAAGATCCTTGCATCGGGCTTGTCATATTTTCCCATTTCATAGGTGGTCCTGCATGAAGTAATACTTTTCCATTTAATTCTTTGATAACAGATTTAGCTGGAACAACATCCACTAAAAATGGTGCGCTTGATACAATTTTATCGATAACGGCTCTGTTCGCTTCATCAATTGTTTTAAATTGTCCGTACATATGCTTTTTCCTCCTAATAATTCATTGGTCGTCTGATCAATGACCTAAAGTTCGAATAAATTCTTTCGATTAATGAAGTACACTTAAAATTTGACGCATTCTTGGATTCCCGCCTGCAACTGGACGCCAGTCAAACTGAACAACTCTTCCACCATTAGCAGTAATTGCTTCTGTAAATTTCTTTAATCCAACGTTAACAACGTTTGGTTTTTCAGTTAATAATTTTTGGATAGCTTCTGAAACAGTAAATTCCACTGTTGAAGTTTCTGTTGCAGGAACTAATTCTTTTTGTACTTCTTCGATTTGAATATCAAGCATAGCTAATGCAGTAAGAGTCGCTTGGTTATTGCTATCACGTAAAATAACTCCAGCTTTTTCTAATTTAGCTTTTTGCTCGTCAATGCTTTGTGGATCTTGGTCGGTACCACATACAGTTGCTACGAAGTAAATTTCTTTACCTTTTGCTTGTGTTTCTTTTTGGATTTTTTCGATACCAGGAATAAGTGCGCCCGCCATATCTTCATGAGAACCATATCCAAGTACAAGATCAAATAGGATAATTGCAGTTGACTCATCTTGTGCCGCTTTTTGGAAGTATTGAATTCTAGTATCTGGATCAATCATTGGATGCGGTTTACCTTGTGTATAAATATCATCCCCAAGGTCAACAACTTCAAATCCATTTGCACTTAGAAGATATCCTTCCTCATGAGCACCAGTATTATCGTAGTTAAGACCTCTACTAATTAAAGTAGCTGCTTCATAACCTAATGTACCGCCTGAATATAGACCTTTAATTGTTTTTTGCTCCGGCTTTAAGTTTACAGCAGGTATTTGACTTTGTAATTTGTTGTAACTTGACTTAATAGGGTTGCCTTTAACAAGATCAACAGCAATCGCAGCTGTTTCTTCAAGTGTGTTAGCATAATAAATATTGCCTTCATGGTTATGAGGTTCTTCACCTAGGAAAATAGCAACAACTGGTTTAGAAATACTTTGAAGTAATTGAACAACCTCATCACGAACTTCTTTAGCAGGTGGTTTTGAGATTAATGTGATTACTTCTGTTTGGCTATGTTGTGCTAATGCTTTAATTCCATCTAACATGGTAATCGCACCGATTTTTTCAGAAAGGTCACGACCACCAGTACCGATTGCATGACTAACTCCAGCGCCTAGACGGTCAATTTCTGTTGTAACTTCTTGAATACCTGTACCAGAAGCTCCGATTACACCAATTTTTCCAGTTTTCACAACGTTCGCAAATGCAAGAGGTACGCCAGAAACTACTGCTGTACCACAGTCAGGACCCATAACAAGAAGACCTTTTTCATGTGCTTTTTCTTTAATGCGACGCTCATCTTCCACCGTTACGTTGTCACTGAAAATTAGAACGTGCATATCTCGATCAAGTGCTTTTTCAGCTTCTTCAGCTGCATATTGACCTGGTGTAGAGATAATTGCTAGATTTGCACCAGGCAATGCTTTTGTAGCTTTATCCCAAGAACGAACAGTTTCGAAAGCTTCTTTACCACTTGAGATTGCTTGGTTGCTTAAATAGTTATCTACTTCATCAAGAACCTCTTGAATTTTTTCTTCTGAGTCAGTATCAATAACTATACACATATCATTAGACGCTGCACCATCAAGTTCATCAGTGTATAGTCCAGCTGCCTTGATAATATCTTTATTAGCCGGAGTTCCCATCATAATTTGAGTTTTGTTGATGCCTTCCATCGTGGAGATTTTATTTGTAAGAAGCATTAGATTAACTGAATCCTGATAAGAATTCTGTTTAACAATTGTATAAAGCATTTTGAATGCACCTCTTCTTCTTTTTTTGCTTACTTGTATATGTAAAAATGGTAAACCTCTTTTATTTTGCAAAAGGGCTTTTATTATCATAGGCATTATTATGAATAACATCTGAAATTAAATATTCATAAATATCATCGACAATTTCAATACCGTCTTTTTCGTAAGTTTCTTCTCTTTCAGCACTTCTTTGTCCTGGATAATAAACTTGGTTATATCCTGTAGCTGGTTTAATGTTATTCAATTCTTGAATTGTTTGAGCTATTGCTTCTTTAAAAGAGCTAAGTCCAGCAAAATATTCTGGATTAATAACTATATGAAGTTGCCCTAGATTGCGCCCCTCCGTTAAATCATGGTACATAGAGGATACTTTGTTTCCGAATGGCAGTCCTAACAGAATGCCCGAAAGCACGTCAACCATCATCATTAATCCATATCCCTTTGGTCCAGCAATTGGCAGGAGAGCATTTACTTTAAATGGATCTGTCGTTGGTTCCCCGCTGCTATCAACGGCCCACGAATCAGGAATTGGTTCGTTCTTCGATCTTGCATGGAGGATTTTCCCCCATGCTTGTATAGTAGTAGCCATATCAAACGTAATATGTTTACCGTCTTTTCCTGGTGCAGAAAATGCAATTGGGTTTGTCCCATAATAAGGTTCTGCTCCCCCGAATGGAACAACCATTGGGTCGGATTGGCATACTGAAATTCCAATTAGATCGGCATCAGAAGCTTGCTGAACAAAATAAGATAGCGCACCGCTATGACTAATTCTTCTTACACCTACTACAGCAATTCCATTTTCCTTGGCCATATTAATAGCCTCATCCATAGCTAACTTTGCCGCAACATGCCCAGACCCATTATCACCATCAAATATTGCTGAACACGGTCCAGTTTTTTCAAAGCTAAACTCTGGGTTGTTATTGATTCCGCCTTTAGCAATTCGTTCAGCATAATACTCAACTCGCATTGCTCCGTGGGAATGTACACCCCTTGCATCAGCATGTACTAGTACATCCGCTACACCGGCTGCATGATCTTCCGTTAATCCAGCATTATGAATCTTTTTAGAAATTAACTCATGCAATTGCTCTTTTGATAATCTCATTCCTTATCCCCCTTTGAATTCGTTTTTTGTACTTAAAAAACTATTTAGCAAACGGATCTTTATTATCATATTGGTTGTTATGAATCACATCAGAACGTAAGTACTCTAATACATCATCTACAATTTCAATGCCATTATTTTTATATTCTTCAATTACAATGTCATTATTTTGACCAGGGTATAATACCTTAGAGAAGCCAGTGGCAGGTTTAATGTTGTTTAAATCATCCATGGATTGAGAAATATCTTTCTTGAAGCCGCTTATTCCACCGAAAAATTCAGGATTAATGACAATATGAAGCAGACCTAATTTGCGGTATTCAGCCAAATTATCGTACATAGAAGAGACTTTATTTCCAAACGGAAGGCCAAGTAAAACGCCTGACAAAACGTCAACCATCATCATGAGCCCGTATCCTTTTGGTCCCGAAATTGGTAATAATGCTTTTACATCAAAAGGATCTGTTGTTGGTTCACCATTTCCATTTACTGCCCATGTATCAGGAATAGATTCATGCTTTGATCTTGCATGGAGAATTTTACCCCATGCTTGAACTGTTGTTGCCATATCTAATGTCATGGATTTCCCGTCTTCTGAACTTGGTGCAGCAAAAGCAATTGGGTTCGTACCGTAATAAGGCTCTGCTCCACCAAATGGAACTGCCATCGGATCCGATTGACAAACGGTAAGACCAATAAGATCAACTTGTGTAGCTTGTTCAGTAAAGTAAGAGATTGCTCCGCTGTGGGACATATCTCTCACTCCAACAATAGCAACACCATTTTCTTTCGCCATTTTTATGGCTTCATCCATTGCCAATTTGGCAGCTGTATGGCCATTTCCGCCATCTGCATGGAAAACGGCTGAGCAAGGACCTGTTTTTTCAAATCTAAAGTCAGGGTTTGTATTAATTCCGCCTTTAGCAATTCTTTCAGCATAATATTCCACACGCATGGCACCATGCGAATGAATTCCTCTTTGGTCCGCAAATACAAGAACATCTGCGGCTGTCTCAGCGTGACTTTCTTGTAGGCCTGCTTTATGAAGTTTGTTTATAATTAATTGTTTTAGTTCTTCTTCTGTAACTCTCATTCAGACACCAACTTTTCATGAAATATATATCTTTTCTAGTTATTATATTGCATGTTTTTCAAATGCATCTTGCCGTAATTAGTCTAAATTCAAAAATGTTAAAGTGATGCATCACGATTGCAATCTTTTGAATATACGTAAGCTAGTGGTTCTCTTCCAACTGCATACGCTGCTTGATGTACGTAAGGACCCATAAAGATATAGTCACCTTTTTTAACTGGAATCCATTCATTGTCGAGGTTGTACATACCTTCCCCTGACAATAAGTAAGCTCCGTGTTCTTGGACGTGAGTCTCAATGAACGGATGACTTGCTGCCGGGTCAAACGATAAAATGTGGAAGTTCATGTCAAAATCCAAATCCGCTGGTAATAAATCTTTAATATGAACATTGTGCATATCATCATAGTCTCTAAACTCAATTTGGTTAGCATGTCCAGATACTGTCCACGGTTTTTTTCCTTCAAGAGGTTTATATTTTTGTTTATAAAGGAAAAGTCGGGAATCTCCTGCTTCTAAATTTTCGATATACATTTTCACTCCTGGTGGGCAATACAAATAGCCGCTATCCTCAAGTACAAATTCCTCGTCGCCAGCAGATACTTTTACTTTACCGTTCAAAACATAAACAAAGCTTTCTACATCTTCTTGACCACAGAATCCTTGGCTATTTTTTCCACCCTCATGCATTGTTACGATGTAATCAACAAAACTAGCTCCTAGTCTTGGTGATCCTAAAATAGAAATTGTACAATTTTCAAATCCTGGAATCACATTATTAACTAAACCTTCTGGTGCGATTAGAGCGTATAATCCGTGCTTAATAATTGATCTGCTTGAAAGTAAATCTTTTGGATAACCCATTTTTTACATTCTCCTCTGTTTGTTTGTATTTTTATCTGTACATCTAATTCTCAGTGTTATTCTTTATAGCCTAATTCGTAAAGAGCACCAATAAGTGCTTTTACACCTTCTGCCAAATCTGTTGGCTCTGTAAATTCCGCCGGATTATGGCTGATTCCTTTCAGACTTGGAACAAACAACATAGCTGTCGGTACAAAAGGAGCAAAGATTTGGGAATCATGCCCCGCACCGCTGTGCATTACCTTATAATTGAGACCATTTTCTTTACATTGCTTTTCGATAAGTTCAACGACCCTTTGATCCATTGGAACTGGATCTTCATCCATCCACATATCGATATTCAACTCAACTTCATGTTCTTTAGAGATATCTTGCATTTTTGCAGTCATTTGTTCTGTAAAAGAAATAATTGCTTGTTTATCAGTATGACGAACATCTATTGTGAAAATGACTTTCCCCGGCACGACATTCACGATGTTAGGATAAGCCTCGAATTTCCCAACCGTCGTCACAAGTGGATCACCGGTTTCTCTCGCCATCGAAATAATTTCATGAATCATTTGGCTTGCCGCATAAACAGCATCTTTCCGATAGCCCATTGGTGTTGTACCTGCATGATTAGCTTCACCAGTTATTTCTATCGTATATCGTCGTTGCCCGACAATGTTGTTTACTACACCAATTGCCGTTTTTTCCGTTTCTAAAACGCTTCCTTGTTCAACGTGAACTTCAACGAAGGCTTTTAGATCCTTACGTGGACCCTTCGTTTCATCTCCGAAGCCAAAGCCCGCTTCATTCATCGCTACGACAAATGGAATACCTTCAAAGTCTTTAATTGTTTCAACATCTTCACGTTTCGCTAAGCCAACAATGTTTTTGGAACCCCAAAACGAGTATGGAAAACGACTTCCTTCCTCTTCTGCCATCGAAACGACTTCGATGTTTCTTACTGGTTGACCGAAATGTTTTTTCAAGTATTTCAATGCAAGAATTCCTGCAACAATTCCATATGCACCGTCAAAACTGCCACCATTCGTCACAGTATCCACATGGGATCCAGTTAAAATAGTTTCGTTTGTGTTTTTACCTGTTAACGTCCCAAATAAATTCCCGACATTATCAAATCGAGCTTCTAGGCCTTCGTTCTCCATCCATTCTTTTAATGCATGTTGACCTTTAACCCACTCTTTTGTATAAAGTAAACGAGAAACTCCACCTTCAGGATCTTTTCCAAATTCGGCTAACCATTCAAGCTTGCCGGCTGTTTCTTCATCTAGATGATCAAACTTTTGTACAATGTTTTTCATTTCGTCCACCTATTTCACCACCCTGTTCTGCATTATGTATTGTCTATAATTATTTTAGTAACACTATTTCATTGTTTGCAATCCATGTAGATAGTATTCACTGAAATTATCTTTCATAAACTTATGATCTTTGACTACACTACTAATTGTAAACGTTGCCATAAAAATAATCTTTAGTACATATAGATAAAACTTTAGATTTTATTTATATTATACGGATAATTGACTTTCAAATTCCTTGATAGTATTGCAATTCTGTCTTTACTACTCCAAGAAGTTGTCGATCACAGAGTTATCTCTTACGGTTTCCTTACAAGACATATTTAATAGCACGCATCTTTTTTGTAGTTCAATCGGAATGCATGAGCAAATGGTGTTCTTCGGGTAGACATTAGCATTACCTTACTTACAGCGTTGATTCTTCCATTCTAAAGCTATTGTTCTGAATTGTCACTGTTCACTATGAACAATTTACGATTTGTTTTTTGTTCACTTTTAACTTACAATGGACTGCATAAGAGTTAGATAAATTATTCTTATGGAAATCTTTAAATAGAAAGGGTATTCGTATGAAAACCGTAAATGATTTATTTATACTGGAAGGTATGAAAAAAGGTATTGTTCTTGCAGGTCATCGTGGTCTAACAAGAAATGTGCAATTTGTAAATATATCTGATACGCCTGACGTGATCAATTTTTTAGCTGAAAGCCATCTTCTCCTTACAACCGGATATGCGTTTAAAGATGATACAGAGAAATTCTGCGAATTAATCAAACAAATGCACGACTTAAATTGTTCAGGCATTGTTATTAAAATCAGCCGATTCTTTCATCAATTGCCACCTGAAGTAAAATTACTGGCTGATGAACTTGCTTTTCCAATTATAGATTTACCTACCAATCATACATTAGGTGAAGTTTCCCGCCATATCTTGAATTATTTGAATGATCATGAGGCAGAGCAACTGTATTATGCATTGCATGTGCAAAAAGAATTTTCAAATATGCTCATCAAAGGATACAGTTTAAGCGCTCTTTTAGAACAGTTAGGCTATCTTTTGGCACGCCCAGCCCTTTTATTGAATCACAGGGGAGAAAAGATTGCTCAAAGTCATGATTTTTTGAAGGAATCAATGAAGGATATTAAACAGGAGATACTTCAGAAGATAAAAGAAGACTTACTTGTTGCACGAGAAGGGACTACGTTTTCAATCCCATCAAGGGAACATCAAAGTGTTACGACATTTCCAGTTCATACGAAACGTCAATATCAAAGTATGCTTGTCATTTTCGATTCACTCACCTTGCCTTATCCTTCTTCACAAATGGCAATTGAACAGGCCGGCAATGTCATTTCCTTTACAATTGTAAAAGAGCAAGCAATAGAAGAGAACTCTAGATTGTTAAAAAATAACTTCTTCGCTGATTTAATCGAAATGAAAATTCATTCCGATGAAGAAATATTTAGCCGATCAAACTATTATGGACTCCAAAAAAGCATGGAAAGTGTCTGTGTAGTATGTACAATCGATGCCCAAGGAGACATATATGAAACGTTGCAACTTTACGAAAAAAAAGTTGGAGAGCTACATAATAGCGTTTACGACCAGCTTGAAGATGAAATTATTCATGAGAATTTAGAAGCTACTCTATTCACAAAAGGAAAGTACTTCGCCATGATCTTACAATTCCCGAAATATAGTGAGGGAGAAATTAATACGGTTACACAATTCGTAGAAAATATCCAAGCAAACTTCGAAGGAGATTTCACGCTTTCCTTTGGAGTTAGCCACTCAGTGCCATCCCTTAAAGAAATACCGACCGCTTATCATGAAGCAGTAGAAGCTATATTAACGGGATATGAACAACATTTAAAAGGGTTTATAAAATTTTACAAAACAAGCGATTTGGAGGAATTGTTAAAATCCCTTCCTCGTAAAGAAATAAGGGCCCTTTATGTAAATACATTAAAATCATTGGCATATCCAAAAACAAACGAAGAGCTGGAACTAGTAAAAACGATTCATGCTTTCTTAGACTCCCAATGTGAGTTTTCGGAAACATCTAGAAAATTATTCGTACATCGAAATACAGTGAAATATCGAATAGAAAAAGCAGAGGAACTGCTAAACTGCTCCCTCCGCGATCCGACTGACTCTTTAGCGATACGAGTAGCCCTCATCATCGGCTCTATTCTAAAAGAAGAGGATGAAGTATCTAGTCAATGAAAAGTGCAAAGCGCACACTTATCGGCAACAAACATAAGAAGAGCCGCTGATGCATGGAAATAGATAGTAAAAACTAGGTAATAAAACGACCCGTCCTTTAGTATCTAATCATGTTTCTCCTGTTTTCGAAGGGCTTTGGACAGACTTATTGCTATATAATTACCGTTTGATTTTTTTAAAGATGCTGGTCGTGAATGAAGTCACGACCAGCATCTTTTTTTCTCGGTAATCTTATGGCTATTAACTGTACGGTCGCCCTTCTACAACTTTTAGAAACGGGTTAGTTCATTTTTGGATAACTAGAAAATAGAACCTTACCTATTAATAGAGGAGAGATGATGACAGTCTAAATACGCGACATCGTGGTGCTCCTGCGCAAAGCTCGCCGCAAAATAAAAAAACATTTCGCAACGACTGCCTGAACCGCATCGTGCGGGCCTGAAGATGCAATTTCGTTCGCAATTTCGCTTCTTTATTGGATAGACACTTACTATTTTTCTTTATTTCCATTAAAAAAGGAAATCTACTATCTTCATCCATCTTTACACAATTTCTCTCCTAAATTCAACAGACGGTGTTATATCAACATTAACTCGGACTAGTCTTTTTATCTAAGCAACATGAAGGTACGCTTCGTTTTCTTATCTTTGAATAACAAAAACCCTCATGAAGATATATTCTCCATGAGGGTTTTTCAACTAATTATTTATCGAAAATTGTTCCTTTTTTGAAACTTGAACCTTTAAAGGCATATTTCGAAAGTAGGTAGTAAGCTATTCCTGCTACTATAAAACCAATTACCCATGCTAGCTCCACTAACATAAATGCAGCAGCTGCACCAATACACATCGCAATCAGTCCTGCTGGATTATATCCCGCATATGAACCATCTTCTTTGTATAGTTCTGCAGTATCTACTCTCTGCTTTCTTATAATATAATATTCAACTAACAGAATCGAAATTACCGGCCCTAAAAATGCAGAATAGATGAGAACGAACATACTAAGACCTGCAGCCGATGACTCTTGAATAAGCAACCAAGGGAATGAAGCTAGAGCAAGCAATCCTGTTATAGTTACAGAAGCTTTATATTTTAATTTTGTCAGCAATGTAATAACATACGCTGGTGGAACTACGTTCGCTACCATGTTTGTCGCAATTACTGTTATGACGATAAATAGAGATACACCTGCAGAAATAATAGGATTTTCAATTACCTCTGGCAGTGCTAATGCAGGATTCGTTATACCTGTTGCAGCAGCTAACATTGCCCCGATGGCAATAACAAAACCATATGAAACAGTGATCGGAATAAAGTATAATGCTCCGCGTTTCTTATCACTTATACCCGTTTTCAGTTCTCTGGAATAGTCTGCAGCACTTACAAAGATCCCTGCATAATTCCCTAATAAGACCATAATTAGTGCGAAGAACGGTAATCCCCATGAACCTTCTGCTTGTACCCAAGTTTGAGTAATCTCAGTACCGTATGATGTTACAAGGATTCCAAAAACATAAATAAGTCCTATCATGAAAATAATAGATGCAAACGTCTCTACCCATTTAATCGCATGGAAGCCGTATAGTGATATAACAATCTGAAGTAGTTGAAGACCTATAAAACAAATAACAATATTATCAAAAGATCCACCGGTAACTATCTTCAAAAATTCATTTAAAGCAGTACCACCAATCCAACTTTGAATACCGTACCAGACAATAGCAGGTACACCGCGTAGTAATGAAGAAATAACTGTACCTTTTATTCCGAAAGACATTCTAAGCTGTACAACGTACGGAATACCTTTTGTATAGCCTAGTCGATCATTTAATGCGAAAATAGTTGAAATGATTCCAATGGAGATCAGAGCTGCAAGCATTGTCTGGAAGATGTTTAACGTTGCTACACCCGCAATAACTACACTGGCTCCTAATGTCATATTCCCTATGTTAACCCCATCACCCATCCACATGAAAATATAGTCTCTTGGCTTGACGGTTCTATCTTTATCGGCTTTCGGATGTAGTGATTCATCCAATACCGAAATATGTTCAATCTGTGTATCTTTTGTATCTGTTTTTGTAGACATATGTCATTCTCCTTTTTAATGTGTAATTCATTTATCGAAAACGTTTTCATAGGAACAATACCTATTACAATGTTTATTATACATCGCTTTATTAAGAAGGTCTTTATGTGCATTAAACAAAATGCACAAGCTCTCGCTATATACAGTGCATAACAATTGTTACAATAACAGATACTTTGAACAATCCTTTGTACACATTGAACAACCTCTTTATGCTCGAAAATTAACATAAAAAGAGTTGTGTGAAAGTTGAGCAGTAATTATAAGAATAACCACATAATTCAAAACATATAGTTTTGTTGTAGTATCCTACCAAATGTTATTTTCAACAAGAAAAAGCACTCGAATTTTTAAGAGTGCCGTACGAATAGAGAAGGGCTGCTCCCACTCACATTAATTAGTGAAGTGGTGCCCATAACATGACAGAAATGCCGATCATGCAACTCAAAGCCCTAGTCCAATCAATAGACCTGCTTTTTCTCATCTACATTTATCCCACTTATTCCTAAAAATAGGAATTTAAATACTAAGTTGAAATTCGTATATAAAATACCTACGCTTTTCTCTTAGCAACCATTTCAATTTCTACTTCTGCACCTAATGGTAATGCTAAAACTGCCACACAAGTTCTAGCTGGATATGGTTCTTTAAAGAACGTTTTATATACTTCATTCATAGAAGAAAAATGATTCATATCCGTAAGATATACATTTACTTTCAGCACGTCATCTGATGTTAGATTTGCTGCTTCTAACACTTCCAATAAATTGGCAAAGCATCGTTTTGTTTGTTCTGCAATATTTCCTTGCAAATTTTCTGCTGTATCCGCGTTCATTGCTGTCTGACCTGATAAAAAAATAATATTATCTGCTTCTACTGCATGTGAATACGGTCCTGATGCTGTTACATTTTTTGCAATATACGTTTTCCTAACCATCTGATAACACTCCTGACTTTTTTTGGTGTTGCAATTTACTATTGTTGGATTTTGTCTCGTTCAAGAAGTTCAGTAATTTTTAACCCAATTTGAACTAATAACATTTCTTCCGCATTTTCAAAATTCATCCCTGTTATTTCCCTGATCTTTTCTATACGATAGACAGCTGTTTTATGGTGGATAAAAAGAAGTTGGGATGCTTTTGTAGCATTTTGATTGCACTGTAGAAAAATTTTTAGTGTGAGTAACAAATCTGTTTTGCTTGCTTGTTGATGTTTTAGCAACGTTTGTAAAGACGATGGAATAAAAGTCTTTAAATCCTCGGGATTAGAAAATTGGCAGAGCATCCTAAAGACCCCTAATTCAGAAAAAGCAGTAATGGATTCTTTGCCATTTAAAATCTCTCCAAATTCCAATGCATCTTGAGCCTTTTTATAACTTTCTGAAATATTATTTATACGTTCTGATAGCGTCCCAATCCCGACTTGAATAATTATTTCGCTATTTTGTTTCGTTACCAATTGTTTAATATTGTACACTGTTTCTTTAACTTTATCCAACCATTTTTGATCTTCTGTATTGGCTTTCCAAAGTACTACTTTGAAACCACTTTTACTGCCAATGATTGCATTAGGTAAATATTTATAAATAGCTTCATGAAGTAATGTCTCTTCATGTCCATTCGATTTTCCTCGTTTAACTTGTTTCGAGAAGTCTAGTTCATTATTTTTGCTTAATTTGAATAAAACAACTGTAAATGATCCTTTTATATTCCAACCAATTATATTGGCATCTTGATAAAGAATATTGGAAGGTAATTTACCCTCGATTAATCGTTCCAGTAGATCATTTTTAAATCGTTTGTCTACTTCTGCCACAGCAAACTTTTTTACAAATTCAAGCGAAAGCGATATTGCAGCATTTTCAACTGCAATAAAATTAAGTTCTTCCAATGGTTTATTCATTTCACCGATTAATAGGTAAATTTCAATATGGTTAATCGTTTCAATTGGGACGACTATTTGTTGACCACTTTGATTATCTTGCCCGGGATATTTAACAATTTGACGATAGTGAGGAAATTTCATCTCTTCTTTTTTGTCATAATCATCATATTTTTCAACAATTTCAAACTTAGAAAGGTAAGGGAGCGTGGAAGCTATACAAAAGAAGTTTCGGTCAAATAAAGCAACAGGATTTCCGATTAACTCCTCTAATGTTTCAATGATCTTTTCCGCACTTTCATCAGCCAATGATAACGCTGTAAACTGATCATGAATTTCTTTGTAATACTGAAGTTTTTTTACTTGGATATCCAAAAATTCTTCCATCACAGGATACATTATGTCAACATAAGGGAGTTCTTTAGGAATTTGGATAATTGGTAAGTTATACTTTTCCCCTTCGCTGATTATGGCTGGAGGAATCTCTGATACAAAACGATGATTTTTTATCACTAACGCACTAATTTCTTTTTCAGCTAGCTTTGCAATAAACTGCTTTTGCTCCGTTTCATTAAAAAAACGGATAGGGTATAAACTTGTTAAAATTAATTCTCCACCTTTTAACCAGTCAGTAATATCCGGTGCTTCCATGATTGTGGATCCTTTAACAACTTTATGTAAAGATTGTTCCCCACTTAATACAATCGAATCTTTCATAGATGGTAATTTTAACATATCGCTTACCCGAAATTCCAAAACCTATCCCTCCTTTTTAATAGAAGAAAAGGGCAGAGATATTCTCGGCCCTTTAATCCTTATTATTCACTATGAATTAAACGTTTCTATGCAATTGGTAAAGTACCGTTCAAAAACAACTTTACCATCATCAATTGCAATATTCCACAAAAAGATTTGCTTAGCGTTATATATTCTTTTGAACATTTACTTTCTCATCTATCCCGATTTTATCCCAATTCATTACATTTTCAATTAGTATAGCTAGAACAGTACCAACCAATAAGCCGCTTGACAGTAAAGGTTGAACAAAACTAGGTAAAGTTGAGAACGCAGTACCAGGTATAGCAAACAAAACTAAACCAATAAACAATGGAATTGCTGCACGGTAAACGTTGGTTGAGTTAAATGTTACTTTTGCATACCAATCAAGAGCAGAACCAAATAGTGTTACGTACGAGACGAACAATACGGCACTACCGATACTTAATGGAAGTAGAGTAAAGAAATAGCCTACTGGTGGAATGATACCCATAATAAGGAACATAACAGAACCAAAAATAAATGGCATTCTATCATATATTTTAGTTTGTTGGATGAAACCAATTGATGATATAAACGGTGAGTACGGTACTAAACCTAAAAGACCTGCTAAAATACTTTGAATACCAGTAATCACAAATGAATTACGATAGTCTTTACTTGTAGATGGTTGGTCAGGATACATAATGTCTGTACCTTTGATGGAACCATATTGTTTCGATAAATTTAGAATACCTGTTACAACTACTGTAATAATAATTCCAAGATTCCAGGCAGGTTCCCCTAATGGGAATAAAAACAAATCTAAAGAAAGCGAAACCCCTCCGCCTCCTAATTGACTCTCAGAACCTAATAGTACAGCGAATAAAGGCCAACCTACAATGATACCAATCAACATAGAGTACTGCGCTATTTTAGTTGAACCTTTAACCGATAATAATAATACTAATACAGCAATACCAATAGCTAAAAGACCCATCCCTAATTTAATAGTACCATCTCCGGATGAAATACCTAACATTCCTTTAAAGAAACTGATACATAAAGAAACACCAAATAACAGCATGAAAGTACCCATTACACTAGGGTTAAATAATTTTTCTAAATAAAAGCCAAAGCCAGTAACTCCAATTAGTATAGTTAAAATACCAGCAATGATTATACCAACTGCAATACTTCCCCCAACTTCAACTAATGGGATACCTTGTGCTGCGGACATAGATGAAAGTGCAAGAATAACACCCCACCACAGTCCGGATGGTCCATCCATGATAGGTCTTCTATGTCCAATGATTGCTTGTAATAGACATCCTATACCACCAATTATAAAGGAAAATTGCATCGTACTTACAATTTGTTCTTGACTTAAGTCATAAGCAGCACCAACTGTGATTGGTACTACAACTGTGTTTATAAAGATAAACATTAACCATTGTAAACCACCAAGCCAGTTACCTGCTTTTTTTATTTCATTCTTCATCTATTTCACTTCTTCTTTCCTAAAGGATTTAATCAATTATAGTTATCTGTCTTTTCAACAGCTTTATACATTCTGTATCGCGGTCCAACTTTCGCATAGAGAAAAGGGCAGATAGAAACACCTCAGCCCTTTGTAATATTTTTACATATTATTTACAATAAAGAGTATATTTTTTTATGCTATTGGAAAACTGCCATTCTCAAAGACAACATTACCATTTACAATAGTTATTTTTACTTTTCCTTGGAATGTCTTTCCTACATATGGCGAATGTTGATGACGATAGAATAAATCTTCACTTTCTAATCTAAAGCTTTCATTTAAATTAACGATTGCAATATCTGCGTCGAATCCTACTGCAATATCACCTTTGTTTGCTAAACCAAAAACTTTTGCAGGATTTTTTGCCATTAGTGTAGCTATTTTTTCTAAAGGTATATTACGTTTAAAATAACCTTCTGTTAGCATTACATTCAATGTTGATTGTGCACCTGAAATACCGCCCCAACCTTCAAAATAATTATCTGTAACAGTTTTCATAGATGTTGGTGCGGGTGAATGGTCAGAAGCAATCATATCCAGTTCACCATTAGCAACGGCGACCCATAATTCTTCCACTTCTTCTTGATCACGAAGTGGGGGTGCACATTTAGCTAATCCACCTTTTTCTTCTAAGTCTTTTACAGTCAATGCTAAATAATGTGCGCATGTTTCAACAGTTATATCTACGCCTCTTTTTTTCGCCTCTTCTATAACTTGAACTACTTTTCTACTGCTAGCGTGAACAACATGCACTTTACATCCTGTTGCTTCAGCATAGGAAATAATTCTTTTAACAGCTTCAATTTCAGAAATAATTGGTCTAGATTCAACAAAATCACGTGCAGATGTCTTGCCTTCTTGTAACTTCTCCGCTGCCAGTTGTTCCGTGATTACTGTACTTTCCGCATGAACAGCAAGTCTTGAACCAAGGGAAGCAATTTCTTTCATCCCTTTATAAAGTGTTTCGTCATTCGCACTATGGAAATCGTCAATACCGCTTGGAGACATAAATGCTTTAAATCCAATGACTCCATTTTCATGAAGCCCTTTTAACTGATCAATATTTTCAGGTACAAGCCCACCCCAGAAATTTGCATTCACGATTGATTTTTCTTCTGAAAGTTTTCTTTTAATTTCTAAGTTTTCTTTATTTATCACTGGAGGTGTGCTGTTTAAAGGCATATCGAAATAAGATGTAACCCCACCTGCTGCTAAGCTTTTACTTCCAGTTGTAATACCTTCCCATTCCGTTCTTCCCGGCTCATTAAAATGTACATGGGTGTCAATTAAACCCGGAAAAACATGAAGACCTTCTGCATTTATTTCGTTAGTAGCTATTGCACTAATTTCTTTATTAATGGATACTTCAACAATCTTGCCATCCTTAATAGCAATATCTCCTTTTGAAACCGACTCCGAGGTTACAATTTGACCATTTCTTATAATTAAATCGTAGTTTGTCATGTTTAGCTCTCCCTTTTTTTAGAAAAAGTTTGAAATATATTATCGTTTATTGTTGTACCACTGACAAAGGCTTTCCAACTGGTTCCCCTATTATTCCTTTTTGTAAATCGAAAACTACATGTCCACGAACTATCGTTTTCGTTACACGGCAATCAATTTTTCTGCCCTCATATGCACTATGCTTGTTTTTGTAATAAAGATCTTCTCTTTTCACAACATAAGATTGATTTGGATCTACTAAAATAATATCCGCATCTTTCATTACTGCTATTTCTCCTTTATTAGGTAAGTTAAACCGTTCGGCAGGGTTAAATGCTATCAAATCAACAAACTTTTCTACTGGTAAATCACGTTGTTTTACAGCTAAATCAAACATTAAATCAACGTTGTTTTGAACCCCGCTAATGCCGCCCCACGCTTCAAAAATATTTCCTTGCTTCAAGTCTTCTGTACATGGGGAATGGTCAGATGTTAACCAGTCAATATTTCCATTTAATAACTCGTCCCATAATTTCGCTTGATCCTTTGCTTTTCGAAGTGGTGGCTGACATTTTGCTTTTGGACCAATTTCCTCTACTTGCTCAGCAGTCATTGCAAAATAGTGTGGGCACGACTCAACTGTTATATCCTGGCCTTCAGCTCGCGCTTTTAAAATTACTTGAATGGCTTCTGACGTACTAATGTGTACTAAATGTAATTTACATCCTGTTTCTTTTGCAAACAAAATTGCACGTTGAACAGCATCTACTTCCGTGAAAATCGGACGTGAATCAACATAGTCTGCAGCAGATGTACGTCCTTCTCGAATCATTTCTTCCGTAAGTCTTTTTGTAACATTTGGATTTTCAGCATGGATACATAAAATCCCACCCAATTCAGCTATTTTTTGCATCCCTTTATACATCGTATAATCATCGACATGAGTAAAATCTCCAGGAACATCACTCGTAATATCCGAAAGGAAACATTTAAACGCTAGAACTCCTCCATCTGCCATTTCTTCTAATTTATCTATATTTCCAGGTACAAGCCCACCGTAGAAACCATAGTCAACGTAGTTTTGATTGATAGCAGCTTCAAGTTTAAGATTAAGTGCTTCTTTATTTATCGTTGCCGGTAATGCATTCAGTGGCATTTCAACATAACTTGTCGTACCACCAGCTGCCATTGCTTTAGATCCTGTTTCAAAACCTTCCCACTCAGTTCGACCAGGTTCACTAATATGAACATGTGTATCAACCATTCCAGGCATTACATATTGCCCACTCGCATCAATAACTTCTTTTGCTTCATCAGTTATTTCCAAAGCAATACAACTAATTTTTTCATTTTTAACTCCAATATCGACTTGACGGACTCCATCTCGGAATACAACATTTCCATTTTTAATAATCAGATCATACATCATTACTTTTCCTCCCTAACATTAGTATATTTCTTCTTCTATATTGATTTAATATCGATTCTTTAGCAATTAATGAATATAGAACGAAAGCTATAAGTGTTGGTTGAACCATACAATTCATTCAAAGAAAATTGTGGATGATGACTTTTGTTGAATCACAATTTTCTCCTGTTATTAAAAATTCTGGTCTTTTTAAAAACACCTCTTTAATAGTTGATGTAATATGAGGATCATTTCCTAACAATTAGTCATTCCCTAAATCCGCTCTTTTTATAGACGCAAAAAATATAGCAAACGCTTTCAACCTCTTGTTAAGTGTTTTATTTGCTATTTTCCACAAAAACTCTATTACTTAATAATACAGAGAGGGAAACAGCGATTCATTTGACAATGTGGATAAATTGACAGCAATAATTTTAGTGCAAATGGATAAAGTTTTTCTTTCTTTTTTCTTATTTACTTTTGGTAGGAGTAGGTTTGGCTGCTTATGACCAATTTTTGTCTTTTTTGGGGGAACTTCAGGGTTTATGAGCTATTTTCCTAATATACTGCTTATTTAAAGGTAATATATTTCATGATATATTTAATAGTACTAAACCATACTAGTGTATAATTTCAAAGATTTGTTAGATTATAATAAAAAAGATAACTATATAATAGAAAGTACGTGTTAAACAAGATGAAAACAACAGTCGTTTATAAAAAAAATGAACAATTTGAAATAAAAGCAGACTTTTATCCCACCTCTATACAGTCAGCTCCTGTTATTGTTTATATTCATGGTGGCGGTCTATTTTGGGGTTCTAAAGAAGATATAAAAGTTGAACAAGTTAAATTTTACTTGGAGGCGGGATTTAATGTATTTTCCATTGACTATCGGCTTGCACCCGAAACAAAAATCCCTGACATAATTACCGATATTGCGGATTCACTTTCCTGGTTAAAGTATGAGGGTATAAAACAGTTTGACTATCATCCAGAAAAAATAGCAGTGATTGGCAGCTCAGCAGGCAGCTACCTTGCACTTTTATCTGGAACGTTCAATACTAAGCCACAAGCCATTGTATCGTTTTATGGCTACGGTGATATTACTGGGGATTGGGCATTAAAACCAAGCCCTCACTATCAAAAAATGACCACTGTACCAAAAGAACTTGCCGACATGCTCGTATCGAATGAAGTTATTACCGTTGGACCGATTCAAAAACGTTACGCGATTTATATGTATGCAAGACAAAATGGTAATTGGATTGAAAAAATCAGCAATATGGACGTCAATGAGCTACTGTCATTTTGCCCAATTTATTCTGTAAATGCGGAGTATCCACCAACCCTTTTATTACATGGAACTATGGACGAAGATGTCCCATACGAACAATCTGTTTTCATGTCCGAAGCATTGACGAAAGTTGGAGTAGAAAATCAATTGATAACTATTCCAAACGGCAAACATGTATTTGATGAAGATTGGCAAAGTATTACTGTGCAAAATGCATTTAATGATGTCATTCAGTTTCTAAGAAAGCAATTTGAAAAAGACAATTGATCCGAAACAAGAGCGGATGTCCATTTAGTAGAATATTTTAAATGAAACTTGGCCTTGAAAATCATATTAAATGGATTTTCAAGGCCTAGTTTTGTTTTTTTATATAATCTGTTTAATTCTTTATTAAATATTTCCACCCAGTCTTTTCATAATAACTACTCCTTTTTTTTAAGTTCGTAATGAATTTCCCCTAAAAACCTGCTGAGTATGCATGGAGTAGTTTTTACTTAACATTATATTAAGTTGGAAGACTAGCTGGGTTCCCTAATTATTTACATTCAATTATTTATGTAACTTATTTTTACCGACTAGATTAATCTCACCCGATTGCGGAAGATCTACATGGTGGTGCTGCTATTTTCTTGCTCCGGTTTTTGTATAACTATTTCGTAAATAGTTATCCTCTATGGTAAATGTCTTTTAAACCATTAATGTTATAATTGAATTATGGATCCTAATCATCAATTTTTCACCGGCTAAATAGTTTAAGAATGAGAAAGCAAGATTCAGGTTCGATATTGAATTGCGCTTCTGTTGGTGGTATTCGTGGTGTTGGTAACCAATCAGCATGGTGTAATTGGATTAACAAGAAACTCAGCAATTGAATATGGGAAATTCGGCATTAATATTAATGCAATTGCACCGGGAGCAATCATGACAGCAATGGTAGAAGGTTCGCTTAAATAAATGGGTGGCGACAATTGGGAAGAAGTTGGAAAAAAAGTTGTTAAACCAAACCCAATGATACGTTTTGGTCGCCCTGAAGAAGTTGGATACTTAGTAGCATTCCTACTCTCTGATGAAGCTACTTTCATCAATGCGACAGTTGTTCCTATTGATGGTGGACAATCTTATAAATACTAAAAGTTAACTTTCAAATTGGTCGTATAAAGTATTTTATTAAGATAATTATATATTTTATAACGATACACTAAATTAGTGGAGGGTTTTAAAATGGGTAAATTACAAGATAAAGTAGCAATTATTACTGGTGGAGCTTCAGGTATTGGTGCAGCAACAGCGAGTCTTTTTGTTAAAGAAGGAGCAAAAGTTGTTGTTCTTGACTGGAATGAGGAAAACGGACAAGCATTTGCGGACGAATTGAAAGGTCAAGGTGCTGAAGCTATTTTTGTAAAAGCTGACGTTGCAAGTGAAGAAGACGTTGCAAATGCTTATAAAGCGACAATTGATGCACTTGGTAAAGTTGACATCTTATTCAATAATGCTGGGATCGGTGCTGTAAAACCAACAGAAGAATTAACATTTGCTGAATATCGTAAAACAGTAAGTGTAGATTTAGACGGTACGTTTTTAGTAGCTCAATCAGCTATTAAAGAAATGTTGAAAACTGGCGGAGGAGTAATCGTCAATACTGCTTCTATGTACGGTTGGGTTGGTTCTCCTGGTAGTGCTGCTTACAATGCCGCAAAAGGTGGAGTTATTAACTTAACTCGTTCTTTAGGTCTTGAATATGCGACTCGTAATATTCGCGTGAACGCACTTTGTCCAGGTTACATTGATACACCAATTATTCCTGAAGATTATAAACAAACTTTAAGAGAAGTTACTCCAATGGGACGTTTAGGTACATCTGAGGAAATGGCAAAAGCAGTTTTATTCTTAGCTTCTGATGATTCTTCATTCATGACTGGGAATACATTAACAATTGATGGTGGTTTCACGGCTCAATAAATTAGTAATAGGAATCCCTTCATGTGTTCAGAAAGAACATATGAAGGGATTTTTCGTTCAAACAAAATAAAAATATATTATCTGATCCAAATTAAAATTGGGAAGATTTGTTATACAATGACCGGAAACGTAAAAAGCATCAAGATTTCTGCCATAATTAGCTAAAATCTTGATGCTTTTTCACTTATACTGTCTAAAAAAGGAAGCTGCCTCAATTTTCATTTGAGACAGCCCACAAACAAATGTCCGTTATGCTTTTGGAGGAGTTCCTTCAGCGTTTGATACAACTACATCAATTTGGACTAAAGCATCTTGAAGTAAAGCTGATACGCCAACTATTCTTCGTGCAGGAACACCGCCTGGGAAGAAAGTTTTGTAAACTTCATTTACAGCTTCCACATCTGTGATATTTTTAAGGAAGATATTCACTTTAACAACATCATCCATAACGTGGTCGATATTTTCTAAAATTGCTTTGATATTTGTTAAGCACTGTCCAGCCTGCTCTTTAACACCACCAGCTACCATCTCACCAGTTGTTGGATCCAATGGTAATTGCGCTGAAAGGTGATTGTAATGAGAAAATGCTACAGTTTGTGTAGATAGTGAGCTCTTAGGTGCATTTTCAGTGTTGTTTGCCCATAGAACAATTCCATGTCTGTCTTCAACAGCTTGTGGAGGTGTACCATCTCCGTGTGACACTACTGCTTCAATTTGTACTAAAGCGTCCATAGGTAAAGCTGAAGCTGCAATTGTTGTGCGTGCTGGGAAATAGGCTGCAGATCTGGCAATAGCCGAGTCTGGGAAAAATGTTGTATAAACTTCATTTACGTCTTCAATATCCGATAAGTTTGTAAGGAATATATTAATTTTAACAATATCGTCCAAAGGAACGTCGATACTTTCTAAAATTGCCTTGATATTTGTTAAGCATTGTCCAGTTTGCTCTTTTACACCACCAGCTACCAATCTGCCTGTTTTAGGGTCGATAGGTAATTGAGCTGAAAGGTTATTATAATGAGAGAAAGCTACTGTTTGTGTAGATAGAGGACTTGTTGGTGCATTTGCCGTGTTATTTGTAATCTTTATAAGGTCGCCTGATTGTGGTGCGTTTGGAATTGTACCTTCACCGTGTGTAACATTTGCTTCAATTTGCACCAAAGCATCCATAGGTAAAGCTGCAACTGCGACTGTCGTACGTGTAGGAACATAAGTTGGGAAGAATGTTTTATAAACTTCGTCTACAGCGTCAATATCTTTGATATTCTTAACGAATACAGTGATTCTAACAATATCGCTCATAACATGGTCGATGCTGCCTAAAATTTCCTTAATATTTTTAAAGCACTGTTCAGCCTGCTCTTTTATACCGCCAGCTACCAATTTACCAGTGTTTGGTTCGATAGGTAATTGAGCTGAAAGATTATTGTAATGAGAGAAAGCTACAGTTTGTGAATATAGACCGTTACCGTTTGGAGCATTTTCTGTATTTTTTGCTGCTACTGCGTTATAATTGCTCATAATAGTATTCCCCTTTTAGGTAATTTTTTAAATAAATTATTTATTAACTCAAGTATGCACCGAAAAAACTGTTCTAAACGGTTGTTCCGCGTTTTCAAAGACGGATTCGCCGTGAGAATCGTGTTCGTACAAAACCGCCACAAGCGAAGCGTAAAATTCAGTATATACTTAACGAAAGCTTCTTGTCGAATTTAGTCGAATACTATAATTCTAACATACACTTTCTCATATTAACATCATTAATTCTTAACGTCAATACAAAACACGAACATTTATTTAAAAATAATTAAAATCGTTCGTTAATTGAATGATTATTTATAATAAAAATACTATTTTGAATAAGTATACAGGGAGTCACCTTCCCTAAATGAAAAGAACGTTCAAAATATATTATATCGAAGTACCACCATCAATGACAATATTACTTCCAGTCATAAATGCTGCTTCGTCACAGCTTGCAAATAATAGGTGTTGCGAGACGATTCATGGGCTGTCTTGCGAGATACATCGATTTCAATGATTCTGGGTCTGAAGAAGCTTCAATACGATTATGTACGCCTTCTGTATGGGTTGTTCCCTGACTCACGCAATTAACCCGAATATTGGCATCCATTAATTCAAGCGCCATTGATTTTGTAAGAGCCAAAACAGCTCCTTTTGAAGCACTATAAATGCTACGGTCATGATGTCCTTTTGTAGCAGCAACAGAACCAACATGGACGATTACTCCAACTCCTTGCGCCCTAATTTGTTTTGCCACAAATTGAGATGTAAGGTAAGTACCTTTAATATTAACGGCCAATGTACGATCGATATCTTCTTCCGATGTATTCTCAATGGTCCCAACAGAAACAACAGCAGCATTGTTAACTAAAATATCAATCCGACCGTATGTCTGTACCGTCTTATTCACCATATTTTCCACATCGGACCTTTTGGATATATCACCCTGTATAAAAATTGCTTCTCCACCTTTTTCTTTGATTAACTCGGCTGTTTGTTTACCACGTTCATTCCCTATAGCATTTACAACCACTTTCGCACCATTTGCTGCATATTGAAATGCGGTTTCTCAGCCAATCCCAGCACCCGCACCAGTAATTAACACCACTTTATTCGTAAAATCCATGTGTAATTCCCCCTTATAGTACGTCTTCTCCTTCACCAATATGGAAGAAAAGGCCTCCACCAGCTTAACACCCTGATAAAGACCTTCTTTAAAATTAAATATATGCATTTTTTTCACAGGGGTATTCCTGGGGTGGTTTATGGGGTGAAACACTGTTGATATCATTACACGAAACTCACACTTGGTATAAATATAATAACAAACCACCTCCCTTTATGAACTGAACCCTGAAAATCGGACACTTAAAAAAGTCTCATTTTTAGGGTTTTTTCTATGAAAAAGCCCGTTATACTAAATGTAATTAGAGAAAGCGGGAGAATCTTATGAGTAAAATCTATTTCAACGAACATCAGCGAAAAATACTAGACTTAAATCCTAATGTCGTCTCTGTATCTGATCGAACGATTCAATATGCACCAGCATTTAAAATACTGACCGTTAAGAAAATCAGTCCGGAATAGGTCCTAGTCAAATTTTGAAGGCATTCCTAGATTACTTTTACAAAAAGAGGGTAAATGTTTTAGAGAGTAAAGAGAACTATAGATAGGCTAAAAATAAAGCATACGGTTACATTGTTGCTTGTCTTCTTATTACTAGAATTCCGGAATCTATAGTCATACTTATAGCAATAGTCAGGAGGAACAGAGAAAACATGCAAAAATTTTTACTGGTCATAGCTGTCTGGTCTTTGTCAATTATTATTCCGACATTTTCATTCGAAGCTAAGGCAGAAACTTATACTATTTCACCAAATAGCGATACATTTAACCCTAATTTTCAAAGCTATTCGACTTACAATCATCATACGAAGCATTATTATTTACTTCGTTCTTATCTTGAACAGCTGGAGAAAACAGGCGGTGGTACACTCACATTAGAAAAAGGCACATATACCGTGTCTAATGTATTGTTTGTCTCTTCCAACATAACGATTAATTTAGAAGACGGTGCAAAAATCGTAAATGGGATAAAAACTGGTACATCTAAGCTAGATGCCGACAAATCACTTTTCCAACTCATCCGTCCTTCACTAGGAAAAGAAGAAGGTGTTTATGGCAAATATGAAGGTGTTTATGGCAAATATGAAGGTGAAAAAAATATTACGATCATTGGAGCTGGGACAGCGACGATTGATTTGAATTTCGATAAGGAAGCTATCGCTATTATTGCAGGTCATAATCAAAATATTAGGATTGAAAATATTAATTTTCTAAATATGTATTCTGGTCATTTCATTGAAATTGATGCAACAAAGGATGCGGTAATATCCAACAACCATTTTATGAACTCAAAGGCTTCACCAACTAAAATTAAAGAAGCCATTAATATCGATACGCCGGACAAGCTAACGAATGGATGGAGCTCTGCATGGAGTAAGTTCGACAAAACCCCTAATTCCAATATGAGGATAGAAAACAATGCTTTCTACGATTTAGACCGAGCAATCGGAACACATAAATATTCAGGCGGGAAATATCACGATCATATTGTAATTAGAAATAATAAAATAGAAAAAATGCGTCAGGATGCCATTCGGGTGCTGAACTGGAGTAATACAACAATAGAAAATAATACACTCCAAAAAGTTGAACCAGGAAAGTACAACTCTAACAGAGGAATTATCGCAAGTGGGGCTATTAATCCTACCTTCCAAAATAATATATTTAAAGACATGCCACGAGCAATACAATTCACTGCATGGAAAAACAGTGAATCTGGTTCGGAGTACGATATAACATATAATAAATTATCTAAGGAAAATAAAGAGGCACTTTCAACAAATACTATTTTTAACTCTGTGGAAGATTTTATCCGTATAAATCCTATATATAAGAAATATGATTACGAGCAAACTGAATTTATACCCATAAAAACAGCACTGCCTCCTGCTGTACCTAGAATATACTCACGCTATCCAAAAACGTTGGATTTTATAGCACAAAAATATCAAAAAAATACATTCAGCTTTAATGTATTTCTATTTAACCCGCAGGTGCTACAATTACCACTTCAAAGCGACGGGGATTTTTACCAATAAAAAAGGATTAAGGTTTAACGCCTACACAGATTATAGGGAAGGATTCCTATCTAGACAAAAGCCTATACTCATAAAATTTTAAGATTTATCCTAACCATTGTGTTAGGTCTACTCCCACACCAAATAACGAGGGACCAAAAGAAACGCTAATGTATTTCATCAGCGTTTCTTACTTTTTAGTGTTTATTCAAGTATTGAATTCATATGTTTAATTTCCACATTTTTAAAAATGGCTTTACCTCCCTCAGAAAATAGGGTAATTCCCTGATCTTCCTGTAGCGGAAAAACTAAATTGGAATGTGTTATTTTCCCATCATCAATAAATACTTCCACACTCGTTTTGTCGACAAGTATTTTGAGATGAGCATCCTTTTGGTGTTGGTCCATAGGTGCTTTACTCTCAACCATTTCATTATTATCATCTGGCTGATGTACAGATTCACGATTGACATAAGAATACGCCTCTCGAGGGAAAAAACCGATATCAATGTGACGATTTTGTTTGTTTGATTCTCTAAGTCTAATCCCGATATTTTCAGCTTCATCCCAACTGATATCTGCTTCTAACTGAAATATATCCCCCACAGCATCCAGCGTTAATTCACCGTCTACTTTTAATTCGGGGTAACTATCTGTATCCTTTATAAGTTGGTCGAGTTCTTTTTTGGGTTGAGAAGTGAGATAATATTCATCTGGTTCACCTTCTTTTAACGCTATCTTTCTAACAATGGAATCCTGTCCATTAAAGCCTTCTTCTACTGTTGGTGTATTGTCTGCATATGCCCAGTTATTCATCCATGCTAAAGCATAGCGGTGATTCAGTTTATCTTCTTGCTCACCATCTTCAAAAGTGATGCCTCCATACCAATCAAATCCATAATCCAGCCATTTAGGCTCCTCGTGATCTGGAGTGAACGTTTGGCCATTAAAGTCTCCGATCCAATAAGCATATGTATTGGGGTTTCCTTGCTCTATAGCGTTTGCACTGACGCCCATTACCCATTTTATACTGCCATTATCTGCTCGCAGTTGAAATAGATCGGGGCACTCTATTATCCCTATATTTTCTGTTTGAAACCCACCCGTATAATGCCATTCTTTAAGATTATCAGATTCGTAAAAACCAACTTTGGATCCTTCAGCCATTAGCAAGATCCATTTTTGTGATTCCTCCTCCCAAATAATCTTAGGGTCTCTAAAGTCTTCTACACCGGGATTGGTCATAACTGGTTCGTCTTGATAGCTGTTAAATGTTTGGCCTTCATCCGTGCTATACCAAAGATATTGTTCCTGTTGTCCATCTGTGGATGGCTGGGTAACGATAGCAACCAGCGCACCTTCTCCAAATCCAGCTGTATCTTCATGATCGATCACCACAGATCCTGACCATGGATCCCCATTTTCATTCGTATATTTTGGAATCGCAACGCCTTCATCCTCCCAATGAATCAAATCTTCAGAAATAGCGTAACGCCATTCGGTTCCGTTTCCATCTGGGTAATCTTCGTTATAAAGATAATAGTAGTAATACTTTCCATTAAGATAAATGGGTCGTTGAGGGTCGTTTTTCCAATTATCGGGCACCGTGAAATGATAATCAGCCCGATAAGAATATGGTTCAACTACAGGCTCCGTAGTTGCTTTTTCGTTTTCAGTTTGCAACATAAAAATGGTGGAAATAACCAATAAAAGGAATAAAAGAAAGAAAAAAATTACGAACCATTTTCTCTTCATGATTTTGAATACTTTCAAGATTTCTGACCTCCTTCTAGAAATAACTGTTTTATGAAAGATAGCGCCCCCTATCTTCCGGGGAGCGCAGATGGTCTTGGGGTACTAATTTTCCGTGAAAGACAAACGCCATTTCATTTCCTTATCATTATTTCTATTAGCATAAATTGTAATGATAATATAAATGGAGAAAACAAAAAATGACTGTCGATGGTTCTCGACAGCCAATGCCGAATGGGCTAGGCGTTTTCTCTTTTTACTTTTTCATCTTCATCCTATTGTGTGATTTGACCTTGTTCAAGGATGCTATCATGCACAACCGATGATTTTTTGTTTTTTAATTTCAACTGAAAGCTTGGTGCAAAGGTAGAGTTATGATCTTCAAACTCTCCTCTGTTCGTCATATAACTTGTAACTACCGCTTCATCTGTTCCTTTTTGAGGAATAACATAGTGCGCATAAGTCCAAGTAATGTCAGTTGGGTCCAAATCATGATGAAGAACAATACCTGTTTTATTCATTGGTTTAAATTCATCAGTTAGTGAATTTGCAACATATCCAAGCATATAAATATCTTCATCATCAATACCATCAATTGTCATTTTAGATCCGCGGACACTCGTGAACAAGTACCATTTTCCATCCTTTTTGAAAATGTTCGGTCTTTCGATTTCATCTGTAATGGTATTAGAAACTAGTAAAGGCTTCATTACTTTTTTCAATTCGTAGTCATCAGTAAGTTCAACAATTCCCATGGCTCCATTGGCCAATTCAGCATAATCTTTTTGCGAACTATTTAAAAGCCAATTTTTTTCATTCTGGAAAAAATTATTGCTGTTCCCATAATAAGCTTGATTATAAAGAGACTCCTCTCCAGTGTATCCATAATCTGTTCCGGTATTAGCTTCAAAAACAAGGTATTTATGACCGTTATCTTCAATATAATGTGGGTCTCTCAAAGTATGGTTTTCTTTCCAATCTATTCCATCTCCGAAAGCTTGCATAACATTTTGATAGACAGAGCCATCTTCTCCCTCAAAGATTGACTTAAGATCTTCCACACCATCAACTTGAAGTGTTTCCTCTTCGATTTCAGAAACATTCACCTGTGCAGTTGTTAAGGTTTGTTTTCCGTAAAGGCCTTTTGCTTCATTAAACTCAGTACGGTTGGTATAGAATAAACGAATTTCTCCATCAGAAGTAAATGTGGCGGAACCAGACCATTCTTCTGATTGATCTTTTAAGTATTTATCGTTCGCTTTGAATTTATCATTATCATCGAAAACTCGCCCCGCATTTTTCCAGGCATCGATAGCATTTTCATTCGCTTTAAAGTATTGACCCTCTTAAAACTCAACATCGAGCTTCCGAATATTCAAGAATCCGATTTCAATTATTCGTCTCAGGAATAATCTTTGTAGCAGAAATTCAAATCAAAAAAGACCTTTCATAAGTTCAATGAACTTACAAAAAGTCTTCTCTAATGAATCATTTTTAGTTTTTTAAAAAACGGAAGTTAGTAAAAAAGTTAGCATTTCACTAAGCGTCACCTTACAAACCCATATACATCAAGGGTTCAAGGTTCTTCTTACATCATGCCGCCCATCACTCAACGCTATATTTAGGAGGAAATACAGTATCAAAGCTTCTGTAAAATAAGGATTTTTCATTTTTGCAGTATATATGATTATATGGAAATAAAAATAAAAGTGGTCAAAAAAGTGGTCACAGTTATTCTTCACAAATAGCCCTTCCACACTTAAGTGGTTGGGCTTTCTTCTATATTAAAATGTACCAGTTATTATTTTAAAAGCCACATACACCAATATAACATATGTCATTGTATTCAAATATGTTCCTCCTTTAATTGAAAAAATGCCCGCAAAAAACTCTCCTACCCTCCATTTTCACGATTGAACCGTAAAAATGTGTAGAATGCTCCCGCGGGCGTTATTATCGTCAACAATTAAATGAGTGGACTAAAAAAGAGCATGACAGGACATGTCCCGCCATGCTCTTCGTCCTAACACCCAATGATGTTAAACGAATATATGGAAAAGGAAGCAGTCTTAAGGTAGGTACTCACAATGTTTCGTTAACACTGAGAAACAAGGCACATTTAAAAACCTGAAGTAAATCCAGTTATTAAAAGCCTTATTAAACTAAATTGAATTAGTTCATACCTACTTCTGACATACCCACCACACCTTTTATTAAAATATCTTTAAGATATCATCTTTGTTAAATAGAGTCAATTACGTGAAAAAGTATTAATAAATATAATAATTTTGCACCTGCTTCACTGATATAAAAATCTATTTTGGCGACGTAACTCTTTTGTATTCGCCCTTTTCAAGGTCCTTTAACGATAATAGGCCTAACTCTTCCTCCATTTTACTCGTTCAGTGTAAACTTTAAAGCGCCTATGCAACATCTAATTCAGAATTCAATGATGTGTAGCACTACTCGTTTCTACTAATGGACTAAGTGGGGATTTTATTTTACTACTTCGCTTCTTTAAATCTCTCTTCTCTTGAAGTCTTGAAGAAGAATATTTCATACACTACAGGAACAATGATTAACGTTAATAATGTGGATGAAGTTAATCCCCCAATTACCGTAACCGCCAGCCCTTTTGAAATAAGTGTACCAGATGATGTAGTCATTGCTAGAGGAATTAAAGCAGCTATTGTCGCAAATGCTGTCATTAGAATTGGTCGTAATCTTGTTTTCCCAGCCTCAACTAGGGAATCTCTAATTGTTAAGCCGCGAGATCTATTCTGACCAATTCGATCGACAAGTACTATTGCATTTGTTGTAACAATACCAATTAGCATTAAGAAGCCAATCATGACGCTAACGGATAATGGCTCTTTGACAACATATAGCGATACAAGTGATCCAATCGGCACAAAAATCAATGATGACAAGATAATAAATGGAATTCTTGCTTTGGCAAACGTAATTAACATCGTTAAATACACGAGCCCAATGGCCACAATGATAGCGATTCCTAACGATTGGAAAATTTCGACCGTATCATCGTTCCCCCCTCCACTTGTCAAAGAAACACCGTTTGGCAAATCAAGTTGTTCTACACTAGCTTTTACTTTAGAGGACACAGCCTGCACATCGTTTCCTTTTACTTGACCTGAAACGCGTGCATAAACCTTGCTATCTAGCTTCTGAATAGATGTAAATGCATCAATCATCTTTATTTCTGCTATTTCCGAAAGCTTGACTGGACCTTTTGGCGAAAAGATTGTGACTTCATCTAGTTGATCCTTTGATTGTAGTTCCGTATCATAGGATAGTTGTATCTCCTGCTCTTTCCCACCCAAGGTTAATGTTCCCACATTGACCGGCTTTGTCTGATCGCTGACTGTTCCAAGAATTTGGAACCCTGACAACCCATATTCCATGGCTTTATCAGAGTCAATTTGAACTAAAAACTGCTTTTGCTTTTCACTGAAATTATTTGTAACATATTTTAAATCACTATTTCGATTCATATAGTCTTCTACAAGGTTCGCTGCTTGTTGCAGTTCACCTAAATCATTGGAAAACAACTCAACATCCACATTGTTGTTTGATGGCGGCCCGCCTGTTTCCAATTCTTGAATACTTATTTTTAAATCGATATTTTGTTCAGTTGAGATCGTTTCTATTTTTTCCTCTAAGGATTTTATTGTTTTTTCAACATCCACATCATCTTTTAAATTTAAAAAATAACCTGCTTTATTTTTTAGCCTAAGTCCCGTAGCAAAGTCCCTAGCTCCAATTGATGCAGTCACATCGGCGATTTCTTTTTGGCCGCTAAACATATCTTCGACAAGCAATGAGATGTCATTAGTTTTAGCCAAAGGAGATGATGAGGGCAGCTCAATAGATGCAGTTAATGTTTTGGACTCTTCATTAGGAATAAAAGTGAACCCTAAAGAAGGGACAAACGCAAACGAACCAACAAGCATTAATACAGATACGACTAATATGATTCCTTTGTTATTCAAGGATTTTTCAATTAACGGGCCATATACCTTTTGAAGAATCCCCTCTTTTTCCTCGTTAGGTACTTTCTTAAAGGAAAACTTCGCTAAAATCGGTACAATGGTAATGGCAACAAGTAGGGATGCCAGTAGTGAGAAAATAATGGTTAATGCAAAAGGCAAAAAGAATTTCCCTGTAATTCCACCTACAAATCCAATAGGAAGAAAAACTACAACTGTAGTTAAAGTAGATGAAGTAATTGCCTTTAATATTTCTTTTGTCGATTCTAAAATTATTTTATCTGACATACCTTCATTCGTTTTTCTAACCCGTCTAAAAATATTTTCAATGACTACAATACTATCATCTACCACACGTCCTACCGCTACTGCCATTCCACCAAGAGTCATAATGTTTAACGAAATATCTAACTGGTTTAGAAAAATAGCAGAAATTAACAAGGATAACGGAATGGAAATAACCGCAATAATCGTTGCTCTTGTATTCCGTAAGAAAATTAACACTGCAAGAGAGGCAAATAACGCTCCTAATAAACCTTCCTTAACTAACGTACTAACCGATTCTTCAATATCCTTCGCAGAGTCTATGCTAATTTCATAAGCGAACCTGTCATCATATTTTTTTAAGACGTTCCTAACTTTTTCTGCAACTTCTACTGTATTGGCGTCCTGTTTCTTCGTAATCGCCATGGATAAAGAATCATTCTTATCATAGCGAGCAAGCTCGCTTCTCTCTTTTATTTCTTTAATAGATGCAACATCTTTTAAACGGAAGACTTGCTGTGTCGTTGAAGCTCCAAAGGAAGCCGTAAGTTGTAAATTCTCCAGCTCGGATAAGGATTCAAGATTTTCCTCAACACGTATAGGAATTCGCTCTTCATTTTCTGTTAACTCACCAGCTGGGAAGGACAAATATCTTTCATTGATTTGAGATTTAATGCTTCCGAGAGACAGTCCAGCTTGCTCTGCCTTCCCTTTATCCACCGTAATTTCAACAAATGTATCTGTTAAACCTGCAACCGAAACACTACTAATTCCTTTTATTTTGTTAAGCTCGGGAATTACATCATCTTTCATTACCTCTTCAATACTTTTCCCGTCTTTACTAAAGAATGAAATATTATAGATAGGAAAAGATCCAAAAGATAGTCGGTTTACTTTAATTTCAGCCTGATCAGGTAATCCAGCTTCCTCAATCCCAGAACTGACTTGTTGTTCGACTTTATCTAGATCTGTGTCAAACGGGAATTCTAAGGTAATGATTCCAATGCTATCATAAGATGAGCTAGTTATTTTAGTTACGCCCTCTATCGAATTTAGTCTTTTCTCAAGCTTTGAAACGACTTGCTTATCAACGTCATCTGGTGATGCACCTGGATAGATAGCTTCTATAGAAAGCTGAGGAAACTCAATATCAGGGAACTGATCAATCTTTAGTTTAGTAAAAGAATATAAACCACCAAGTACAAGTAAAAAGGAAATAATAAAAACAGCCATTGCATTCTTTAAACTGAATTTCGTTAAAAAATTCATCAAATAACCTCCCTTGTTGTATGTTTTCATCTATATTAAGTGAATGTTTCCATTCATCATTTTCCTATCTATCGATTGATAGGCTCTTTATCAAAAAAAAGAAAAAAGAATTACTTTCTTTTTTCTTTTGATAAAGGAGCTAATCCATATAAAAGAACATTCGTGTAAAATCTCGCCTGTTCTTTTGCGATGTGTTCCTGTGATTGATCTTCTCTATTATTTGAAGATATTAAGTTTAAAAGTAAGTAGGCTGAGGGGATGGGGTATGAACCGAATTCGACAGGGTTTCTAATTTGCCCTTCTTTGATTCCCCTTTCAAATATGGAAGCGATGGGCAATTGATAAGATTCAATCCAACATTTGTCGATTTCTTTTTTATCTTCTTCGCCTAACTCTTTTTCAATATCATGGAACATTTGCCCCATAGAAGTTGGTTTATTGATTAATATATGATAAGTAACTTGAAACAAGCACTCTTCAATATCATCGCTACATGTATTAATAATTTTCCTAAGTGCTATTTGCATCTTAAACAACTCAGTTTTTAATACTTCAACATAAAGCGCCTTTTTATTTTTAAAATGATGGTAAAGGGTCGGCTGAGTGATCCCACAAATTTCAGCAATTTTACGCGTAGACACAGCTCTATATCCCATTTTCATGAAAAGGTCACGAGCTACCTCCACAATTTTCTGATGTGAATTGTTAATATGGTCAAATTGATTATTCATATTCAAAATCCTTTCTAAGCATGCAAAACCTATCAACTGATAAAATCATATTATTGTTATATTATATTGTCAACAAAATAAAACCCATGAACTGGCTTTGCTAATTTGAATTCGTTGTGTCATATCAATAAGGTGAATATAGACCACTCCTGACCACTCCTTCCCTACTAATACTACTAAAAATAACTACGGGCACTTTTTTACCATATGACCATTTGTGATAATAATTATAACTTTTAGATTGGGGAAGGGCCAATACCGAAAATAAAGTCAGAAACAGGAGCTTGAATTTCACGACCTTTTTCTGTCAAATGGACTCCACTAATCTGGGCATCTTTTTTGTCCCGATCTCGTGGAACTAATCGATTTTTTTAATCATATTTCTAACAATTGGTGGATTACAGCTGACTAACGTCATCTCCTAGTTCTTGATGTTTGTTTGCGTTGTGTTCTTAAACTTTCTGTCCGCTAAAAAATCTTGATAAGCAAATTTCAAAAGCATAAAAAATAACCACCTCTCTAATTTAAAGTGTACCCTTTGTAAAGGACATTTTGAAAAAGCCTAGGCAACTTGTTGAAGCTGCTGTCTGTATTTTGCAGGCGGCAGCTTTTTTAAATTCCATTGGCCTCTATAATGATTGTAATAGGTCATATAACTCTTCACTTCTCGTCTTACTTCTTCTAATGTTTCACAATTTTTTAGGTTCGTTTCATCTTTAAAATGCCCAAAGAACGATTCTTGTGGCGCATTGTCCCAACAGTTTCCACGGCGCGACATCGACTGTCCAAGCTTTAACTTCTTCACTAATTTTTGATAGGTCGGATTTGTGTAATGAAATCCCTGATCTGAATGAATAATGGCATCATTTCGGATATGTGAATGACGACGTTTTAATTGGCGTAGTGTATTTAGGGCAATGTCTAATGTAATTTTATCTGAGACTTCATACGCTAAAATTTCATTCGTTTCAGCGTCTTTAATCGTAGATAAATACGCGCGTTTTCCGCCTCTGTATGTTAAATAAGTGATATCCGTTAATAACACTTTTCCTGCGACACCTTGTTTAAATTGACGTTGTAATTCGTTTTTGCATGTGCGATGTTCTTTCGTTGCCTTTGCCATACGTCGATAGGGGTTCGCTTTTCGGATGGGACAAATAATATCAAACTTTTTCATAATGCGACGTATACGTTTCAAGTTGTACGTAATTTGATATTGATTTTGAAGCGTCATTTTAATTTGGCGTGCTCCTTTGTGACGTCCTCGGAAATGATATGCCTTTAAAATACTATCTCTCAAAACCTCGTCTGAACTGTCTTTAACTGCACGTTTTTGAACGGACTTTTCATCAAAATAATTATAGAAACCTGAACGAGATACATCCATTACCTCGCAAAGATAACTCACCATCCGCTTCAATCTATACTTTTTAATCGTCTGTTGGATGAGTTCAAACTTTAGTTCTGGTGCAATTTTTATTTCTTCTTCAACATCTGCCTTTCGAGTAAATCGAGCTTTTTTAGGAGCTCATTTTCCGCCTCAAGTAATCGTGCTCTCGCTTCTAATCGAGCATACTTTTCTTCAATACTTAGTTCACGTTCAAGCGGGCGTCCTGAATTTGTTTTACGGGTATCTTGTAAACCTTCTATACCTGCTTCTCGAAAGGCTGTACGCCAACGTTTAGCAGCTGTTTTAATTCGATCAATACCGATTAAATCCGCACTTAAACCAGCTTCCTCAAATATATCTCTAGGCAGCTTACCATTCACATTTTCCGCAATAAAATGACGTTTAAATTCGTCTGTATACGTAATTGCTTTATCACTGACCGATTTTATGTAGGAATTCCCTTTTAGTAGTTCTTGTTCTTTTTTAGTTAATAATCTTTTCGTCATTATAGTTTCGCTCCAACATCTTTTTTCCTATTATAAACAAAAGTACCCTACAAGATGGTCTTTTTTCAAAGTGTCCATCTTATAGGGTACATTTTAATTTTGAGAAGTGGTTATTTTTTACTAATTAATTGTGAAATACACTGCTTCACAGAAAGCGATTTAAAAAGAATTACATCATGCCGCCCATAGAGTCTGGGCTATTACAGTTATATACGTACTCGTACAAATCTTTCTATATCAATGTTTCAGAGTGTTTCAATCAATTCAGTTATATCAACCTATACTGGCTTTTATAAGTTTCGGCATCAATTGGGGCATCAAATATTCCTCCATGGCATCAGAAACAGATAGCTGAAATTTTATAAGTTCCGCTATCTGTTTTCTAAATTTCAAACATTATAGAAAGCGCAACATTTCTTATTCTGTTTCTATTACTTTCGTTTATAATCAACCATGCTCCCACCATTTTTATGAACTTCATTATAATATTTATCCATATATATACCGACTTCTTTTTTATGAAACAGCCACTTACTTTCAATGCGTATCTTCGGAAATTCTTCATCATATAAAAGGTGGGTGACAATAGTATTCCAGGACATATTTAAGTATGCACCTAGTTGCTTTGAATTCATAAAAAACACTTCTGATTCAAGTTCTTGTAAATGCTCATCTATTTTCTGAAGATAAAGCTCTTTTAGCTTCTCTTGATCAACTTCTATGCTTATCATTTCTCTTTGCCCACCCAATCATTCAACCACTCAATTTCCTCTTTCGATAAGCTCTGTTCTTCTGTCAATGTATCTTCTACATAGTTCCAATTCGTTTCTTCCCACTTTAAATGTGCTTCCCACTCACGCATAACTTTAACCGCATTTTCTGTTTCTTTATCACGAATCATCTACCCTATATTAAAAAAATTTAAATCCAAATTGAGCAGCAGAAAACTCATATTGTTTAACTAGTAATGGGTGTAATAAAACAAGAACGACCAGTCGCGCCAATAATTCCAGCTCCATAACTAGATTAACCTGGCTGTGTTACATGAATGTTACAAAAAACACTAATCTATTATTTTTTAATTCAACCCCAAAATCCAAGTTGTTATTCAAAATGTTCTTGATAATAGGTAAACCCAAGCCTGTACCAGAAAGCTCCTTACTTCTTAATTTCTTCAGTCGACAAAAACTCTTGTAAAGCTTGTTTGTTTTTCTCGAAATCAATACTAAGAACTGCCCCTGCTGCTACACGCTTATCTTCAAAAGAGTTTTCAACAGGGATACGTAACGTTTCTATATTTCCAGCCTTCCCAATAATCAAACCTTTACCGATTGTAAGGATTGTTCGATTATCAACGTTTGTATTAATGTAAGGTTCAACAACACCAAGTAACTTAGGGAAATTTAGTATACTGTGGATGCTAACAACTTCATCCTTTAATTTCGACAACGCTTCCTGCTGCCGTTCCACTCGCCCAAAGTCACTATGAATATCGTGGCGAAAACGCACATATCCAAGTAGCTGTTTTCCATTCAAAACTTGGTTTCCAGGCTGTAATGTCATGCCGATTCCATGAGACATGGCGTATGGAATATCAACTTTAATACCGTCAGGAGCTATAACATCTACAATTTTTGAAAATCCAGTAAAATCAACAATTGCATAGGAATCAACATCGACATCGAAATTATCCTTTATCGTTTTTCTAACGAGCTCCGGACCTCCAAGAGAAAAGGCAGCATTCATTTTATGGTATCCGTAATCCGGGATATTCACATACGTATCTCTCATAATCGATACGAGTTTCATCTGATGAGTCGTTTGATTATAATGAGCAATCATTAACGTATCAGCCCGTGCAACTTTCTCTCCCCGAGAGTCACTACCTAATAACAGAACATTAATTTCACCAAATTGTGGATCTGCGCCTTCAAATTCATCAAACAACGTTTGTTCTTCTTTAATCAATCCTTCGTTTGCCGTCGCTAATCCGCTATTGTATTGGACTACTCCATATGCGATTCCCGCTAACAAAATCAATGTAGTCACGATAAGGAAGTTCCTCACTCCTTTATGCTTCTTGTTTCTCCGTTCGCTTTTTCCCATCCATAAATCCACCTATCGTTAAATTCTATGTCCTGTTTTATCGTAACTATTTAGGCACATGCATTGTTTAACTAGAAACTCGTGTAAAAGAACTAGAACTAGAACGACCAGTCGAGTTAACAATCACACCTCCATAACTATAGTAACCTGGGTGTGTTACGCGAATGTTACAAAAAACACTAACCTATTATTTTTTAATTCAAACCCAAAATCCAAATTGTGATTATCCAAAATGGTCTTAATAATAGGTAAGCCCAAACCTGTACCAGAAAGCTCCTTACTTCTTGATTTTTCTAATACATAAAATGGTCTCCATATACTTTCCAATTCATTTTCGTCAATTTCGCCAACCCCGTTACTGATCGTAAGCTTGACGGTATTATTGTCTTTAGTTAACGTAATTTCAATACGCTTGTCATTGGAATATTTAATAGCATTGGTAATTAAATTATCAAGTACAACATCTATTCCTTCTTGTTCTGCGCTGATGAAATAGTCCTCACCCGCATCTATATTTAATGAAAAGTTAATACAGTTTTCCTGTAGTATCAATGTGTATTTTCCCGTAACAGCTATGACCTTTTTGCCTAAATCAAAAGTAGATTTGTTTAATGAACTACTTTCTAATTCCGTCCAAAACAAAAGCTTCCCAATTAATAAATCCATTTTCTCAATCTGTTCTTCAATTACATCTCTAAATGTTCCGTCATCCAAACCGTCCAATATTCCCTGTTCATACACTTTCACTATTGAAAGTGGCGTTTTTAACTCATGGGACACATCTGACATTAATTCTCTCAGTCGGTTATTTTGATCATTAATTTCACCATGAGCTTTTTCTAATTTTTCACTCATGATGTTTATACTCTTAGCAAGTTCTCCTACCTCATCATTGGTTTTAATTTCTTCTTTCCTGAATTTCAAATTGGCTATGTCGTGAGATAAATTTTTTAGGGATTCTAATGGCCTTGTAATTTTTTTAGATATGATCACTACTAAAAATATAATCAGAATTACTGAAATGGTCATCAAAAATATATTAAATTTATTAATAATTACGATCGCTTCTTCCATATGTGGTAAAGGCAGTCCTATGGCAATAATAGTATTATCTATTTTAATAAATTTTGTTAAAACTTTATATTTACTTACCCCTTGGTCGTATATCTTATTAACGCTTTTCTCCTGCAAAGTATTTAACGTACTTTCAGTAATCCAGAATTTATTTAGCTTTATTTTTTTAATTTCAAATTCCGATTTTATTCTTTCATTAAGTTGATTCAAACTTCCACTAATCTCTGAGTAAACAATAGTTACGGCGTATTCTTCTTCAATCTGTTTCAAACCGTTTAAAAGATTGTTTTCAGGTTCACCGAGGATATCACTAGCTACCTTATCTAAAATTTTTCTTTGCTCGTAAATGTAATATCTGTCTACTAGGAAAACATTTATTAGTATTGAAAATATAAAAGTACAAATTACTATGGATGATATGCCAGCGGCAAACTTGTGCTTGATTTTAATCTTCCTTCACCTCCAGACAGTACCCAATGCCTCTATACGTCTTAATAATGTCATCCCCAATTTTAGTTCTTAATCTTCGGATGTGGGTATCTACTGTTCTATAATCTCCGTCATAATCCATGCCCCAAACTATGTCAATAAGTCTATCCCTCGATAAAATAACGCCTCTATTTTTAATGAAGACCAGCAACAAATCATATTCTATCTTTGTTAGTTGCAATGGTTCTTCACCCTTATATGCTTTTTTTTCATTTTCCTTTATCCTAATATCTCTGAACTTAATTTCCTCGCCACTATTCATTAGCTTTTTAGCTCTTAAGATTAATATCCGTGGATCAAATGGCTTCTTAATATAGTCATCAGCTCCACCATTTAAGGCTTTTATTTCATCTTCATTTTGACCTTTAGCTGTTAATATCAGGACTTTGGTCTGGCTATTTCCCTTTATATATTTACATACCTCTATTCCATCCATTTTTGGCATCATCCAATCTAAAATGGCTAAGTCAATCTTGGTTGATTCAACTATATTCAATGCTTCCTGTCCATCCCTAGCCTCCAGGACATTGAAGCCTTCATCTCTGAAATAGGCTGAAAGGATCTTAACCATTTGCTGTTCATCATCCGCGATTAGAATATTCAAATCTCGCTCCCCCTTAGATTATGATTTCAACTTCCGGATTTAGAAACACCGACAGAAATCATATAAAACGCAACTTATTTTAGTTGTCTTACATAAGGAAAACAAAAAAGGCCTCACGAAAGTTTGGTCAACTCAGGAGAAGCCTTTAAAAGTCCAAAAATAATCAAAAAGAAGTGTCATAAAGTTATGTCAAACACCGATATCTCAGGAGGGCTCCAAAATCGAATAGGTATCCTCGTTGTGCCGATTCCGCTATTCACATAAAGATGCGTATGAGTTCCTAGCTGATACATCCCTTTTCTATATTTCTTTGCAAGTGGGGGTGTCACCACTGGACCAAACGTTGGAACAACGACCTGCCCTCCGTGACTATGTCCTGCAAGTGCCAAATCAAAATTATCATACCCTATTTCGTCCACAAGGTCTGGCTGATGCAACAGAAGAAGCTTAGCCCCCCGATCGTCAACACCTGAATATGCCTTTTGAACATCCGGTTTTCCAAGCATAGCCTCATCCAACCCTATAATATTTAGTACTTGTCCACTTTCAAGTTCTATTATGCTATTCTCATTTTTTAGTAGTGTAAATCCCGATTTCATCATTAAATCTTCGTAAAACCTAACTCCACCACCTCCGTGGTCATGGTTTCCCCAAACAGCATAATTTCCATACCTACTACTTAGTTTACCCAATATTCCACTTGTTTCAGACCTTCTCTCGAACTCGGATGCTACATCTAGGAGATCTCCCGTAAAAGCGATTATGTCAGGCTCAAGATCGTTGACTCTATCTACAAGCCTCTCTAGCTGCTCTAGCGAATAATTCGGACCTAAATGGACATCTGAAAACTGCACTACCCTAATTGAATCCGTGCCTCCCGACGAGAACTCGAGTTCATACTCCTTTGTGACAAGACGTTTTGGCTCTATTTTAAATGAATATACAGCCAATCCAGCTACTACTACGCTAGCTATAACCAAGCATTTTATTATTCCAAAAACTAACCTTTTCAATCCTTCACTACCTTTTTTACTTAATATTATTAACACCCATCTAAGGTCCTTCATGTGAATTAATTCATAGTTATTTGTATGAGAAACGGTGCCAAATAGGCAGAAGTCCTAATACATCTACAAAATTTATAGTCATCAGTTCTTCCTTTCAAACCAAGCTCGAAATCTAATGTTTTTTCATAGCACTAATTTCCTCTTACTAGTACCATACATTCTCATTGTGACGCCAATGTTACATTTGAATGAAATCTTAACTAATCACAAAATATGATTTCAAGTGCTTGCTTCAAATGTGACAGATGGTCTGTGACTATCGTTTTTTGGATTACCCACATTTTATTTGTAACATTGGATGATGCTGTTAAGCATGCATAAGTAGGGTGATTAAGCTTACTTATGAAAGTAATTATTTTTACACGATTCCACATCTAACTGGAATTACATTGAAAAAGAAGGGCTACTTTTATTACTCTTCAACTAGAACGTTGAAATAAAAATTCCATAGTCGTGGTGCCTGTTAGGCACCACGACTATGGAATAAGTTTTGTGCAGGGAATCTTCTGAGAGCATAATAGGATGGAAAGTTACTAAAACACCAAACAAACGTAAGCCCGAATTATAAAAATAAGCGTACTCTTTCGGTACGCATGACAAAAAGGCTATCCTAAAAGATTAATTTAGGAACAGCCCCTTGATGGAAGTGTATTAGTGAAGACCCTTGACACTATATAATAACAGAGCTTTTAAGATATTGTAGGTCCCCTACCGCCTTCACACGGATTAATAATGCATTGCCAGGTAAATATGCGAGTGGGATATCTTCAACCGAAACAATGGAAATACTTTTTTCATCGGCACCTGCTTTTAACGCTTCATTAGTCGCTAGTTTTTTCGCATCTGTTATCGCTTCTTCTCGCTTCATTGTTTCTAAACTATAAATTTTCTCTACATCGCCACTTACTTGACCAAGTGCAGCGCCTATAGCATTTGCGGCACTGTAGTGTTCTGGCATAATAACTTCAGAAACCCCTCTTAAAGAATTAGAAACTATAATGCTTCCCCCGCCTGATAAAATAAGTGGTACTTCCTTGGAGCTTGTTTTCATTTGATCAATAGCATCCTCTAACATTACTGTCATTTCCTCATATATATTTTCACAAAACGCAATGGAAAGGTGTTCTACTTGTATTGCTTTATCTTGAAAGGCATGTCCTAAACGCGTCACAATATCCGAAGTTGTTAGGACGTCTCCGCCGAATAGAAGTGCCTTTCTAGTGATTTCATAGCCCACACTCTCTGGTCCAATCGTGATATACCCATTTTTTTCGAGTATTTTAGTTCCACCGCCTAGCCCAATGGATAATATGTCTGGCATCCTAAAATTAGTATTTACTCCTCCGATGCTAACCGCTAGGGAAGATTGTCTGGGAAAACCATTTGTCAAAACCCCAATGTCACTTGTTGTTCCCCCAACATCTAGAACTATCGCATTATCCAGCCCTGTTAAATGGGCTGAACCTCGAATGGAGTTTGTAGGGCCACATCCCATGGTGAGAATAGGATAACGTTGTGCGTATGCAGAATTCATTAAAGTCCCATCATTTTGGCTAAAAAAAACTTCAGCTTTAATATTTTGGTTACTTAATGCATTGGAGAATCCGTTAGTGACGGTTTGACCTGTCGTCATTAATGCTGCATTTAATATCGTGGCATTTTCACGTTCAAGTAGACCGATGCTGCCAATCGCATTGGAAAGAGAAATAGGAATATCTCCAAGTTCCTCCCTTACCCAACCAGCCACGATTTCCTCTTGGCCTTTATTTACTGGAGCATATACACCTGAAATGGCGATACTTTTAACAATCCCTTTTACGTCCTTGCAAAACATTGATATTTCATCTCTGTTCAATTCAGAGATTAAACGTCCATCAAATTCATACCCACCCGAGACAATAGCAGATGCAACTTCAATCTTTTCTCTTAAATCTTTTGGCCAATCAGTAAAAGGAGGGATAGCTGTTGTGGCTGGCTTTCCAATTCTTATAACTCCTACTTTGTCCAAGTTTTTACGCTCTACAATGGCATTTGTACAATGTGTGGTACCAAGCATCGCATATTTAATCGCGTTACTATCTACCTTACTTTCTTTCACCAATTTTGCAATAGCTTCTCCTATTCCACTTTCCACATCTTTTGAAGTTGGTACTTTTACCGTATGAATCACCTTTAACTGTTCATCTAGTAAAGCCGCATCTGTATTAGTTCCTCCAACGTCCAATCCTAAGCGATACATTATCTTCTCTCCTTCTGTAACTCTTCCACCGGTCGATAGTCAAAGTCATATCCAAAATAATTAGGTCCAACGGTTTCAATGCCTTTTTTTGTTCGCCATTTATCATGACACGGAAAGGCTACAACCACTACACGGGCTCCATACTTCATTCGCTCTGTTGTAATGGGAAAACCAGTCTCTTCATCTAATACAGCAATTAGATCTGGTGTTGAACATAATATATGCTCGCCTTCTTTAGCTACAAGGTGCTCATTTTGAAAATGGATGGTAAAAGACCTTCCTTGTGCTTGATTTATTCCTTCAAATTGTGCACTTCCCCTTGTAAACCCTCCAACTAGCCTATGCTCAATGTCCGTAATTTTTGCTTCAAATAACTGATATCCTTTTAGCTCCTCTAGCATTTTACGAATACCTTGCTGTTCTTTCCCTTTGTTATCAAGCAGAAATCCTCCGATTTTTTCGGCCAATGTCAGGGTTCCAGGAATAGCACTTTGCTTTACCTCTTTACCTAATAGACTATAATCACAGATGGAAGCGCTTCCTCCCATTTCTATTGTAATGACACGTGCTAATCTTTCGGACCAAACGCCATCACTAGGATATAACACAACGGTGTTTCCCTTTTCGTCAGCCATTGTAACAGGCGATGGTTCTAAACCATCTAAATGAAAAGTAACCATTTGCGCTTCTGGAAAAGCACGCCCCATGGCATCTGCATCTAATAGAGGTAATCCTTTTTTTGCAGCTGCAATAATAGGAGTCAAGGAGTTAATCCCTCCTATCTCAATTGGCATTACCACGTCAACTTTTCGCCCTAATACCTCTTCTAACTTATCAAGTGCTGCAGTGAATTCAATTTCTGACGGTATCTTTTCAATTGTTACAGATGGTGCACCCATTCCAGATACAGGTACCACTAGTTGATCATCTTCTAACTCATCTAAAGAGATTAACGCAACAGGTCCATATTTACGAATCGCCTCTTTGGCCACCAATTTCCCGATATATGGATCACCGCCTCCTCCAGTACCTAGAACAGCAGCCCCTAATGCTATTTTTTCTATAGCTTCTTCATCAATGTATCTCATTATCCTAATACCTCCACTATTTAGTTATTGACTTTCGATTGGTAAACTTTCCTATCACAGTTTGTACAACAAACCCTGCTACAAAGCCATCTAGGGAAGGAACGGTCGTTAGGGAAAATAACTCCGGTCCCGTAGGTTGTAATGTTGTCAAATAAGTGACAACCATTCCTATAACCCAAGCGATGATTGAACGAACAACTATTGTTTTCGGTTCTAGTTCGTTCTCGTAGCGCTTAAATTCTGTTTTCACAGTAAAAAATTCAGAAACGTAGATGCCACCAATTGGTGCAACAACAATGGCTAGTATATCTAGAAAGGGGATAAACTGATCATAAATACCAAAAACAGCTAGGCTCGTAGCCATTAATCCTAAAATAATTGTTAACAACTTTTTTGGTATCTTCGGAAAAACCAAAGAGAATCCGAGAGAAGCGGAATATAGATTGCTTGTATTGGTTGTCCACTGTGCCAGTGTCAATACCAAAACACCAGGTATAGCCATTCCTAATATAATAAAGATGCGCATCATATCATCTGTTCCCATCGACTTTGACAAGATAATGGCTATGACAATCATAAAGCTATTCCCGATGAAAATACCGAAAAAAGTAGCAATAATGGCATCCTTTTTACTTTTCGCCCATCGAGAAATATCTGGTGAAATAGTTGCGCCTACGATAAAAATACTGATAACGAGTGAAACTGCACTACCAAATGTAAAAGCCTCAACATTAGGTAACTCAACAGGTAGTGGGAAATTTTTTAAGGTTAAAAATAAGGTCAATAACATTAAGCCTAATAGAAGAGGCACTGACCACATACTTAACTTTTCAATTGCATGAAACCCGTAGATAGCAGTTGTCATCATTAAAAGGCCGCCGATAAACGATAGCACCTTTACAGGGATGTCTAAACCGGTTAAGTCTTGTAAAATAATATGGGCATTGTCTGCAAAAAAACCAACCTGGACGCCAAACCATCCTAGTAGGGAAACACCAATCACAATAGAAAATGTCAGTGCACCATATTTTCCAAACACATACTTTGTAATCATCGCGGTGGATAAGTTGGTTGAAGCACCTACAACAGCACAGATAGTACATAAGATGGCCAAAAGAAATGATCCCACACAAACTGATAAGATTGCTTGATTTAGTGTCATTCCATTTGCTAGCTCAGCGCCTAACAACACAGAAGATAAATCGACTCCGATAGCAATTAATACCAGGAACATTGAAATCCATGATTTGCGTGCTTGTATGGGAACTGCTTCCTGTTCGTAATCTAATATTTGTTTAACTTCTTCCCGTTGATAATCTAATGCTTGTTTAGCTTCTTTCATTACCAATATACCCCCTTTGCATATTGAACCCATTCATTCATTCGTTACATATACCGTTCCAATAGATGTTCCATATCTGCTCAAAGCGCTTTTTGAATTTGTCTTCTTCGTAATAGAATAACTCCAAAAATATGCCATCCATTAAACATAGGAATGAAACAATCAAATCATCTACAGGTTGATCCCTGATTATGCTTTGCTTTACACCTTGAGAAAATATCCTCAATAAAATCTCATAATGAAACGCTTCCATATCGTAAAAAACTTTTTTCACATCATCGTTTAAATTATTGGTTGGGAAAAAGGCTAGTCTCATATATGCAGCTGTTTTTCCAGGTTGACTTAAATGATAATTACAAACATCTTTTGCCATCTGATAAAGTAAGTCCTTGATAGGCGCATTTTCCATATTGCTTAGTGACTGTTTGATGTACAGAAATTGATCTTCCAATAAATCTTTATAGACAGCCATAAACAGATCTTCTTTGCCTTTAAAAAATGCATAAATAGATGGTGTTTTTATACCGACCTCTTTAGCGATGCTGGCAAGAGTGGCTCGTTCATACCCTTTGTCAGCTAATTGTCTACAAGCAACGTCCTTAATTTTATTTTTTGTCATGTTTCCCCGCCTAACTAATATAGTTAGGCAAGTATAACCCGATTCTTCATAATATTCAACGTTTTCTTAAAAATATAATTTCAATGGAATCATTCATTCACTCAATCTATGTAAGAGCATTACCAGTGACATTGGGTTATTTTGGGTTAAAGACAACTCTAGAGTTTTAACTATTAAACTAAAAACCCCTGAATGAACGTCAGTCCAGGGGGTAAGTGATTGCTTATTGCAACTACAAATATCGGAAATTCAGAAATGAAAATTGATCAACAGAAAACCCATATTGTTAAACTTGAAATGCGAGTAAATGAACTAGAACGACAAGTCCGGCTAACAATCCGCCTCCATAACTAGATTAACCTGGGTGTGTTATGCGAATGTCACAAAAAACACTAGCTTATTATTTATTAATTTAAACCGAAAATCCAAATTGTGATTATCCAAAATGGTCTTGATAATAGGTAATCCTAAACCTGTTCCAGAAAGCTCCTTACTTCTTGATTTTTCAACTACATAAAAAGGCCTCCAGATATTATCTAGCTCACTTTCATCAATTTCACCTACCCCGTTAGCAATCGTAAGCTTTACGGTATTATCGTCTTTAGTTAATGTAATATCAATACGCTTGTCATTGGAATATTTAATAGCATTGGTAATTAGATTATCAAGTACAACATCTATTCCTTCTTTTTCTGCACGAATAAAATACTCCCTGTCCGCATCTACATTCATTGAAAAATCAATACTGTTTTCCTGTAGTATCAGTGCGTATTTCCCCATGATAGCAATAATACTTTTGCCTAAATCAAAATTTGATTTGTTTAATGAACTGTTTTCTAATTCTGTCCAAAACAAAAGCTTTCCGATTAATAAATCCATTTTCTCAATCTGTTCTCCAATTACATCCCTAAAGGTTCCGTCATCCAAACCGTCCAATAACTTTCACTATTGAAAGTGGCGTTTTTAGCTCATGGGACACATCTGACATTAAATCTCTCAATCGGTTATTTTGATCATTAATTTCACCATGAGCTTTCTCTAATTTTTCACTCATGATGTTTATGCTCTTTGCAAGTTCTCCTACCTCATCATTTGTTTTAATCTCTTCTTTCCTGAATTTCAAATTGGCTATATCTTGAGACAAGTTTTTCAAGGATTCTAAAGGCCTTGTGATTTTTTTAGATATTATCACTACTAAAAAGATAATTAATATTACGGAAATGGTCATTATAAATATATTAAATCTATTTATAATTACGATCGCTTCTTCCATATGCGGTAAGGGTAATCCAATGGCAATAATAAAATTATCTATTTTTATAAATTTAGTTAAAACTTTATATTTACTTACCCCTTGATCGTAAATCTTATTAACGCTTTTCTCCTGTAAAGTATTTAACGTACTTTCAGTAATCCAAAATTTGTTTAGCTTTATTTTTTTCATTTCAAATTCTGATTTTATTCTTTCATTAAGTTGATCCAAACTTCCAATAATCTCTGAATAAACAATAGTTACGGCGTATTCTTCTTCTATCTGTTTTAAGCCATTTAATAGATTATTTTCAGGTACACCGAGTATTCCGCTAGCTACCTTATCTAAAACCTTTCTTTGCTCATAAATGTAATATCTGTCTACTAGGAAAACATTTATTAGTATTGAAAATATAAAAGTACAAATTAAAATGGATGATATTGTTACAGAAGTATTTAGTAAAAGGAACTGAAGGGAGTAGAGTTAGCTAATGGCACGGTATGAGAAATATGAAACGAAAAGCGGACAGCGTTGGATGTATATTGTAGAGGGTGGTATTAACCCGCAGACTGGAAAAAGACGTAGAATTGTTAAACGTGGTTTTAAACGTGAAAAGGATGCTAAAGATGCTGCACTAAAATTTGAATACCAAATGAATATTCTAAACTTTGAAATCAAAGAAGACATTACCTTTAAAGATATGGCTGATGAATGGCTTTCCTTCTACCAAACAACTGAGATAAAAATAAGCACAATCCGGGTACGTGTTCACGAAATCGGGCATCTGAATGATTATTTTGCTTTATATAAAATGAAAGAGATCACAAAAACTATGTACCAAAATGCACTTAACCATTTAAAAAACAAAAAGAATCTGGCCTATAACACTATTTCTGGAATTCACGGAACTGCACGTATGATTTTTAAAAGGGAAAGGGAACAGGATGTACTTATTTCTGACCCAACGGAGTTCGCAAGGATACCTAAAGATAGAACAACAGTTGAAGAAATTGAAAACACGGAAGTAAAAGAATTATTTCTTGAAAAAGATGAGTTAAAGCTATTTTTAGAGAAAGCAAAAGAAATGAAACAGGAAACATATGCAATTTTACTCGTACTTTCTTGGACTGGTTTAAGAGTAGGGGAACTCGTAGCGTTAAGATGGAGTGATATAGATTTTATTCAAAAAACAATTAGTATAACGAAAACGTATTACAACCCAACTAATAACAGCGTTAAATATACACTATTGCCACCCAAAACGACTTCGTCTATTCGTAAAATCATAGTTGAGGATGAAGTCATAGATGTACTACTAAATCAGAAAAAGTTAATCGATGCTGTAAAAGAAGAAGTTGGCGATGAATATTATGACAAGAATTATGTATTCGGCAGAATGAACCCGCCCTATTTCGGCTATCCACTTTTTATTAAGACTGTTCAAAATCGGATGGAAGCCGTACTAAAACAATTGCCAACTATCACTAAGCATCTTACTCCTCACTCATTAAGGCATACGCATACTTCTCTTATGGCAGAAGCAGGTGTCGATCTATTCGAGATAATGGATAGGCTAGGACATAGAGATGATGAAACGACAACACAAGTTTATTTGCACATTACAAAAGAGAAACAAAAAAAGGCCTCTCAAAAGTTTGGTCAACTAATGAGAAGCCTTTCAGAGCCAGAAAATGAACTAAAATAAATTTTAGGCATCAAAATGGCATCAATAACAATGGCACATAGCTTGAAACCTTGGTGTTAAAGGCTTCATTTTGCTATTTTACATCATGCCGCCCATTCCGCCCATGTCAGGCATGCCCATTCCTGCGCCGCCTTTTTCTGGGATGTCCGCTACTACTGCTTCTGTAGTTAAGAATAATGCTGCTACAGATGCAGCATTTTGAAGTGCTGAACGAGTTACTTTAGTTGGATCTACGATACCAGCTTCGATCATGTTCACCCATTCGCCTGTTGCAGCGTTGAAACCGATACCGACTTCTTCACGTTTCAAACGATCTACAACGATAGATCCTTCCAGACCTGCGTTGTTAGCGATTTGACGAACTGGTTCTTCTAATGCACGAAGTACAATTTTCAGACCTGTTGCTACGTCGCCTTCTTTTGTTTCTGCTAATGCTGCAACTTTGTTATATACGTTTACTAGTGCAGTACCACCACCAGCTACGATACCTTCTTCTACTGCTGCGCGAGTTGCATTTAGAGCATCTTCAATGCGAAGTTTACGTTCTTTTAGTTCTGTTTCTGTTGCTGCTCCGACTTTCACTACAGCTACACCACCAGCTAATTTAGCTAGGCGTTCTTGCAGTTTTTCTTTGTCGAATTCAGATGTAGTATCTTCTAATTGAGAACGGATTTGTGCTACACGACCAGCGATGCGATCAGACTCTCCGTTACCCTCTACGATTGTCGTATTGTCTTTAGATACAACCACTTTAGAAGCGCGACCTAATTGTGTAATGTTAGCAGATTTTAAGTCTAAGCCTAAATCTTCTGTAATTACTTCAGCTCCAGTTAGAACTGCGATATCTTCTAGCATTGCTTTACGACGGTCCCCAAATCCTGGAGCTTTAACAGCTACAGCATTGAAAGTTCCACGTAATTTGTTTAACACAAGAGTAGCTAAAGCTTCCCCTTCTACATCCTCAGAGATTAGTAAAAGTGGTTTACCTTGTTGTACTACTTGCTCAAGCACAGGAAGGATTTCTTGAATGCTTGTAATTTTTTTATCTGTAATTAAAATATATGGATTCTCTAAAACAGCTTCCATTTTATCGGAATCTGTCACCATATAAGGAGATGCGTATCCACGGTCGAACTGCATACCTTCTACGACATCAAGTTCCGTAGTGAAACCTTTAGATTCTTCAATTGTAATAACACCGTCGTTTCCAACGCGTTCCATTGCTTCGGCGATTAAATCTCCAACTTCAGAATCTCCTGAAGAAATAGCTGCAACCTGAGCAATAGACTCTTTACCTTCGATTTGTTTAGAAATTGCTTTTAACTCTGTAATTGCTGCAGCAACTGCAAGGTCAATACCTTTACGAATTCCTACTGGGTTAGCACCCGCTGTTACGTTTTTCAATCCTTCACGAATCATTGATTGCGCTAATACAGTAGCAGTTGTTGTACCGTCACCAGCGATATCATTTGTTTTAGAAGCAACCTCAGCTACTAGTTTTGCACCCATGTTTTCAAATGGGTCTTCTAATTCGATATCTTTTGCAATCGTTACACCGTCATTTGTAATAAGTGGTGAACCAAATTTTTTCTCAAGAACTACGTTACGTCCTTTTGGTCCAAGCGTTACTTTAACAGCATCTGCAAGTTTGTCTACACCACGTAGCATTGCACTACGAGCGTCTTCACTGAATTTAATTTCTTTAGCCATGTGTTAGTTACCTCCTAAATATATTTTCGAAGTTATATTAGCCAATTACAGCTAGAACATCGCTTTCGCGTAATATTAAATAGTCATTGTTGTCATATTTTACTTCTGTACCTGAATATTTAGAGAAGATGATACGGTCTCCCTCTTTAACGTCAAGTTCAACGCGAGTGCCGTTTTCAAGTACTCGTCCAGTCCCTATAGCAATAACTTTACCTTCTTGCGGTTTTTCTTTAGCAGATTCTGGAAGTACGATGCCAGATGCTGTTTTTTCCTCAGCTTCGATTAATTCGATTATGATACGATCACCTAATGGTCTTAACAAGTGAAACTACCTCCCTAAAATAGTAAAATTTAATATTATTAGCACTCTTACTCTTCGAGTGCTAACACTCTTCTAATAATAATTAATCACAGAACATTTTGCAAGTGAGAAGGTATCTTTTTCTTTTATTTCTTTTTTCCGATACAATAAAGAAGAAGGTACAAATAGAGAGGAATATAACTTTTCATGAAACAACAAAAAACAGGTATATACATTTTAATCGTTTACTGTATTATGCAGTTATCAGGAGCGGTACTTGTACCATTTCTGCCATCCCTTTATAACTTTTTTGAAACAAGAGGTGTGGAAGATCCGGCACTTAATATTTCTGGTTGGTGGGTATTTCTCAGCATGGGAATCGCCACAATAATCACCTTACTGATCATCCGGAAAGACAATACTTACTTGAAGCAATTAAAAGGTACGCCATCCCTAATTCTTCAAACGATCAGCTGGGGATTTGCCGGTTTTTTCTTAGTACTCGTTGGTCAAGGTATTGCCGCAAGCATCGAACTTAGATTTGGTGTAGATCCTGGTTCAGATAATACAACCCAGTTTATCGAAATCGCCCAAGCTGTTCCATTTGCGATTTTTTCAATTGTCATTTTTGCTCCTATCTTAGAGGAACTCATATTTCGACGCATCATTTTCGGAACCTTATTACCGAAAACCAATTTCTTTGTAGCTGCTTCTGTCAGTGCGATTGCGTTCGGTATTATTCACTTTGACTTTACGCACATCCTAATATATGCAGTATCTGGATTTATATTCTCGTATATCTATTACAAGACCAAGCGCATTATCGCATCTATTATCTCCCATATGCTATTAAATGGATTTGTTGTACTTGTCCAATTTTACGGAGAAGATATTCAAAATTTTTTAAAACAATACTCAAATTTGCAAATAATATTTTTTCATTAATAAAAACGGGAACATAGACCCCTGTTCCTTTAAAGTCCATACCTATTTCATTCGTTTTCGAAGGGCTTTGGCCAGACTTTTTCCTATATTATTTCCGAGTGAACTTTTAGTGATATTGGTTGTGACGTTAGTCACAACCAATATCACTTTTTTCGTTAATCTTATAGCGTTTGTATGTCCGTCGCCCTCCTACAACTTCTAGAAACAATTTAATGTGTTTTTGGATAACTAGAGAAAAGATTCATTACTATTCATAGAGAAAGCTCTCGAAGATGCAATTTCGTTCGCTATCTCGCTTCTTTATTAGTAAATTCTTACTATTTCTCTTTATTCCACTAGTAAAAAATGAAATATAACTTCACTTATTATTAAAATTAAATATTAGTATTTCTAATTCAAAAGGGATTACAAATAATTTTATTACTCTCTGACCTATCTTATAATCTAAGTGATAAGCTATGCTATATCTTAGATTGGAGTACTACACATTTTTTTGATTGTAGCGAAAGGCGGCGACTCCAGCGGGATAGCTTGAGCTAAAGACCCCGCAGGAGCTTGCGACGAGGAGGCTGAAGCCAAGCCCGCGGAAAGCGTCCGCCTGAAGCGGAAATCAGTAGTATTATTCATCCTTTAAAGTCCCATGATCCCATTTTTCATGGAACAATTTTATATTTTTTCATTTATAAAAGCCTTTGACCTATTAGCAATGTGGTCAAAGGCTTTTTCGTTATTCAGTATGTTCGTTTCGTATTAAATAAATAAGGGTCTGTAATTCGACAGAAAGATCGATTGTATGCACACGAATAGCATCAGTTGTTTGTAAACGAATTGGCGTAAAATTCAATATCCCTTTAATATCGGAAGCCTCTAACTGATCGGCCACTTGTTGTGCAGATCGGGTTGGCAATGTGAAAATGACGAGCTCGATTCCATATTCCTTTAGCTTTTCAAGCATCACACTCGAATGATACACAGGAATATCACTAATTATCGTACCTTCAACGGGTGCCTTTGTATCGAATGCGACGACAATCTTCGTGTTGTGATTTTTTTGGAAATTATATTTTAGAAATGCAGTGCCCAAACTCCCTACTCCAATAAGGCCAACATTGGCAGCCTCATCCTGATCAAGTGTTTTACGGAAAAATGCAAGTAACATTGGAACTTCATAACCGTATCCTTTTTTTCCAAGTGCACCAAAATGAGAGAAGTCTCTTCTAATTGTTGCGGAATCGATTTTCATCGCTTCACTCAATTCCTGTGAGGAAACTCGTTTATGTCCAGCATTATGAAAGCTTTGTAAAAATCTATAATATAATGGAAGTCTTTTCGTAGTTGCTTGAGGAATTCTCGGTGTTTCTGGTTTCATAAAAAATCCTCCTAATTTATTCAAACAAATCGTTATTATAATACTAGACATTTCTACCATTGTAAAGCTATCCCGTTGCAACGACAAGCCCTATCTATTACACTTAGAGTAGAATAGAGGTGCGAATACAGTGATTGTTTTACAAGTCAATCAAATAACAAAATCCTTTAACGGAGAAGATATATTAACAAACGTAAAGCTAGAGGTTCAGGACCGAGACCGGGTTGCCCTTGTAGGGAGAAATGGTGCAGGGAAATCCACTCTACTTAAAATAATAGCTGGCGAAATGTCTTATGATTCAGGCGAAATAATTATGCCCAAAAATATTCGTCTGGGCTATTTAGAGCAGCATGCAGGACTCGATTCCAAGCTGTCCATCTGGGAAGAAATGAAGACGATCTTTAGTCATCTCATTGACTCAGAAAAAGAGCTTCGTTCACTAGAAACACAAATGGCAAACCCCACTATATATGAAGATTCCGAAGCATATGCAAGAGTGGCAGCTATGTATGATGAATTACAGTTGGCCTTTAAGGAAGCTGGTGGTTATCGCTTTGAATCAGATATCCGCTCCATTTTACATGGAATGCAATTTTTCCAAGATGATTATGATAAACCTGTCCAAGCATTGTCTGGAGGTCAAAAAACAAGACTAGCACTAGCCAAAATGCTATTGAGTAAGCCAGATTTACTAATCCTTGATGAACCTACCAATCATTTGGACATTCAAACGCTGAGCTTTTTAGAAAACTATTTAAAAAATTATAACGGCGCGGTTCTTATTGTTTCACATGACCGTTACTTTTTAGATCAGGTAGTCAACTTTGTGTACGAAGTGTCTCGTCATAATATAGCCAGATATGTTGGCAACTATAGCTCCTATTTAACGCAAAAAGCAAAGAACTATGAGTTAGATAGAAAGAAGTATGAAAAACAGCAAGAGGAAAAAGCAAAGCTAGAGGATTTTGTAAGTAAAAACCTAGCTCGTGCCTCTACTACTAAAATGGCTCAATCTAGACGTAAGGTTATCGAAAAAACCGATTGGATGGATTCCCCAGATGGCGATGAAAAGTCTGCCTCATTCGGATTTACTATCGACCGTCCTAGTGGCAATGACGTGCTACGACTAGAGGAAATCGCAATTGGTTATCGGGATAATACCGTTTCGTCTAACATTTCCTTCTCTGTTTACAAGCAAGATCGTATTGCACTTGTTGGACCAAATGGTGTTGGGAAATCGACTCTACTTAAGACAATTATGAAACAACTGGATGCCGCTAACGGAAAAATCCAGTACGGAACAAATGTCCAATTTGGATATTATGACCAAGAACAAGCAGCACTAACTGGCAACAAAACCGCTTTACAGGAACTATGGGATGAGTGGCCGTTGATGAATGAACGAGATGTCCGCAACGTATTAGGTCGTTTCTTATTTACAGGGGATGATGTACAAAAAACGGTATCTACATTATCCGGTGGTGAAAAGGCAAGACTTGCTCTCGCAAAGCTAATGCTATTAAAAGCGAACACGCTTGTCCTCGATGAGCCTACCAACCATCTAGACTTAGACAGTAAAGAGGTTCTCGAGAATGCTTTGCTCGATTTTCCAGGGACTATCCTATTCGTATCCCATGACCGCTACTTCATCAACAGAATTGCCACAAAGGTTATTGAGTTAGCCAGCGAAGACGCAACCCTTTTCCTTGGAGATTATGACTATTACTTAGAGAAAAAAGAAGAAATGGAAGAGCTTGCTTTAGAAAATGCCGTCGTTGAAAATACAGCAGTTTCAAAAGTGAACACATCCACAATTGATAAAGAGGCGAAGAAAAAAGAACGCCAGCTTCGACGTCAGCTAGAGGAATTAGAAAGTCAGATTCCAACTGTTGATGTGGAAATTGCTACGATTGAAGAAAAGCTATGTGACCCTGAAATTTTCCAAGACCACGAAGCTGTTCAACAGTTACAGCGTGAACTGGATGAATTGAAAGAAAAACAAGATGACTTGTCCAATGAATGGTTGGAATTACAAGAGCAACTAGAGGAAATAGCACCTTAAATAGGTAGTGAGACCAATCTTCAATTTGGTTTCACTACCTATTTTATATATCTCGTTCTTTTCCTGTCGAATCGTATACATATATGTTGGTCAAGTACTATTTTATAATAATTTTCCTCCACATATTTATTCACATAAAAAAACTAGTGATAGCAATCTATCAACAGGTTTATCCACACTGTCCACAATTCTCAAAAATAGTTATACACAACACTGTGCGTAACTATCATACTATATGTAGTTTTCTGCTAAGTTATGCACATGTTATCCACAAATTGTGTATAAGTACGGATGTTCTCTATTGACAACTGTTAAATTACATGTTAAAAAATCCTCTTTTCTTGTCGAAGAAAAGAGGATTTCATTTAGTTCCAGCTATCTAATTCTAAACCTGGTCTACCATTCATCGACATATTACCTATATGCCCCGCCGAAAATTTTGAATTACCTGCGGCAGCGATCATGGCAGCATTATCTGTACACAACTTGATGGGTGGTACATAAAAAGGGATATTTTCTTTTGTAAAAGCTTCCTCTAGTGAAGTACGAAGTCCTTTATTGGCAGCAACTCCACCTGCAGCTATGACTTGCTGCACTTTAAATTCACGTGCTGCACGAATTGTTTTTGTCGTTAACACTTCCACTACACTTTGCTGGAATCCTGCCGCTAGATGGTTCGGATTCACTTCTTCCCCTCGTTGCTCGGCATTATGCTGATAATTGATCACGGCTGATTTCAATCCGCTGAAGCTAAAATCATATGACCCTTCCTCTAACCATGCTCTAGGAAATTGCAATGCTTTATCACTTTCGTTCGCAAGTTTATCGATATGTGGACCTCCTGGATAAGGAAGATTCAATACTCGAGCTACTTTATCGTACGCTTCGCCCGCAGCATCATCTCTAGTCTCTCCGATCAATTCGAACTGTCCATCTTCCTTCATCAATACTAGCTCCGTATGTCCTCCAGACACAACTAACGCAAGAAGTGGAAATTCCATCTTCTGCACTAATGCATTAGCATATATATGCCCCGCAATATGATGGACTCCAACAAGTGGAAGTCCATTTGCAAAAGCGAATGCTTTCGCTGCATTTATACCTATCAGAAGTGCGCCAACTAAACCTGGACCTTCTGTTACTGCGACTGCATCTAAATCCTGAGGTGTCATACCTGCTTCTTTTAATGCTTCCTCGATAACAATCGTAATTTGCTCCACATGATGTCTCGAGGCAATTTCCGGTACTACTCCACCAAATCGTTTATGACTTTCGATTTGTGAAGCGACTACATTGGAAATAATCTCATGCCCATTTTTCACAATCGATGCTGCTGTTTCATCACAGCTCGTTTCTATTCCTAATATATATTGGTCTTTAATCATTTGAATTCCACCCACATCACTAGTGCATCCTCTCCGGTATCTGAATAATAGTTTTTCCGTATGCCTCCGTCTTGGAAGTTAAGTTTATGATACAAGTTCTTCGCCACATCATTTGTTACTCTAACTTCTAGCGTCATGAGCACTACATTCTGCTCCGTTACAACACGGATAGCTTCACGCATCAAACCTTCGCCAATTTTGTTTCCACGCATTTGCTCGGCTACTGCTACATTAGTAATATGACTTTCATCTATTACTACCCACATGCCACAGTATCCAATAATATCTTTGTCCTCTGTTTCCGCAACAAGATAATGTGAATACAAATTAGTCGTCATTTCGTGTTCAAAGGCTTCTCTCGTCCACGGTGTGTCGAATGCCTCCTGTTCTATTAACAGTACTTGGTCTATATCATCTAGCGTCATTTTGCGATACGTTATATTAGTTTCCATTTTTCTTCTGTTCTTTCATCCAGTTTGCCTCTGCCTCAGTAATGCGCAAATACTCAGGTACCACTGTATGCACTTCGGATGGTTCCACTTTTTTCGCCATTTCGATTAAAACAGCTGCACTTGGTAAATCGAATGCGGCATTGACCCGTTGAACCTTTCCTCCAAGTACTTCTTTTATTTGCTCCCAGTGAATCGTAACGTCCATGCCGACAAACAAAACAGGCTGTCCTAAACTTTCTAGTGTCGACAGTAAATCTACTAACGACATATGTGCTTCTTTAACTACTTCACCGTTCGAATAAATTCCAGCAAATACATTTCCACGACGTGCATCCATAATGGAACATACAGCCCCTTGGAAATACGGTGCATTCTCGGCAAGCACATGTAAACTTGATACCGCATATATCGGCACATTTAGCGTCCACGCAAGCGTTTTTCCAATCGTTACTCCAATACGAACTCCTGTATAAGAACCTGGTCCTTTCGCTACAGCAATTGCCTCTATTTCATTGGGCTTGATATTTGCTTTTTCCATTAATTCCTCAATCGCTGGCATCGTTCCAATCGAATGGGTAGTTTTCATAGAAGATTTGTACTCTGCAAGTACTTGTTCATCCTTTACAATAGCTACCGAAAGCGGTGTATGTGACGTATCTATTCCTAACCAAATCATTCAAAAAGCTCCTCACATAATTGTTCATATCGTTCGCCAAATGGCATAAACGTAAATTTTCTAGCATCCTCATCCAGACGCAGAATTTGAATCGCCAGTCGTTCCGGCGGCAAATCTTCTTCTATTAGATGTGCCCATTCAATGATGCTAACCGCATCTCCGTAAAACAGCTCGTCCCAACCAAGATCCTCATCACTATTTGCAAGTCTGTAGACATCTAAATGATTTAACGACAGTCTACCCTCATATTGCTTTAATATAGTAAACGTTGGGCTATTCACATTACGCGTAATTCCAAGCCCCTTGGCCACACTTTTAGTAAATGTCGTTTTACCTGCGCCTAAATCGCCTTCTAGCGTCAGTATATCCCCGGCATGTAAGCGAGCTGCCAGCTGCTCTGCAAGAGCCTGTGTTTCTTGCTCCGAATTAATCATTCGTTCATATTTCATCGGTTGCTTTCCTTTCCAGTTACATCTCTAATGCTTCTATTATAATGAAATACAGCGAATATTGTAAGTGTGGGGTCTTTAGGTAGCATAACGCAATAAGAGAAATTAGCCATAAAGATGACCGATTCTTTAAGTTCAAGACCTGTTTCTATCGTTTTCGAAGGGCTTTGGACAGACGTTTTGCTATATTATTACCGAGTGAATTTTTAGGGGTGCTGGTTGGTTGTGACGTTCGTCACAACCAACCAGCACCCTTTTTTCGGTAATCTTATGGCGTTTGCCTGTCCTTCGCCCTCCTGTAACTTTTAGAAACAGCTTAGTGCATTTTTGGTTAACTAGAGATAAAATACTTTACTACCCATTCAGGTGGATGACAGTCTAAGTGCGCGACATCGTGGTGCTCCTGCGCAAAGCTCGTCGCAAAATAAAAAACATTTCGCAACGACTGCCTGACCCGCATCGTGCGGGCATCCAAGATGCAATTTCGTTCGCTATCTCGCTTCTTTATTTAGTAACTTACTTACTATTTCACTTTATTTCCACTAAAAGAAAATATACTTTTTTCATCTTACACAATAGTAGCCAATTTTAAAAAAGACCATTTCACGTCTTGTGCAAAATGATCTTTTGTAGGCCATTGGTTTCCGCTCCGAGCGGACGCGTTCCGTGGGCACGGCTTCAGCCGCTTCCCTCACTTACGCTCAGTCCAGGGTCTTCAGCTCGTGCTATTCCCAATGGAGTCGCCGCTCTACGCTCCAATCAAATAGATCCACTTTATATGATTGGATAATTGGTATAAAACCACCTATGTACACATGTTTTATCTTAAAATAAATAAGGGGAAAAGGGGCTTTTGAAAAAGAAGATCAACTTTCTACATTCTTCGTTACTGAATAGTAGCCCAGTTCAAAAGGGGTTTTATACCTATATTACCTTTGACTACTCTTATTATCTAAGCGATAGGCTATGCAATATCTCATAGTTGAGTACTACTCACTTAATTGATTGTAGTGAAAGGTGGCGACTCCGTCGGAATGAGTGAGACTGATGAGCTATCACAGCGACGCGTGTGCTGTGGTGATAGCTCATCGCTCACCCCGCGGAGGCCAACAGGATGTTGGTCACGAAGGCGTTGAGGCCCACAGGAGGTGGGTTATGCAATCGTTGCCGCAGGACGCGGCGAACTTAGATTGCTTTCCTTTTGAGAGGTGGCGCTCTTAGCATTTGTACCCCACCTGAAACGGAAATCAGTAGTATTATTTATTCGTTCTTTGTAAAAAAGACCATTTCGCAACTTGTGCAAAATGATCTTTCTTCTTATTGGACTAGCCGAACGATTTTCTCAACTGCCTGCTCTCCAGCAGCTGTCCATTTATTTTTGTTGTCAATGTGACCGTCCTTATCAACTGGATTTTGGAATTGATTGAAGCCTGTAGAAGTGAGTAGTGAATTCTCATCATCGTCCAAGCCTATATTGACAACATGCTTGATGACATAAGGCGTTTGAAACTTAATTTGCGCATCGTAATTATCTAGCTCCCCCTCCACCACTTCGAATGGAAGTCGCAAGTAGATTGTTTCTCCTTCATCTCGCCATAATACGTTGTCAAAACTGCCCTTATGATAATCCCAATTTCCGCCTATCGTGTAGCCTAGGCTATCTATTCTACTTCTTAAATCACCAAACCCAATTTCTTTCCCTTCTAACTCTGTTTGCAATTGCAGCAAGAAAATTCACTCCTTATTCGAATCTTCCTCCTATCATTTCCAAGAATCGCTTGAAAAATACTAGCCTCTTATTAATCGGTTTACTAGTTTTTTGAAGAAACCATCCTCCACCTTCAGTTCCCCTACTTTTTGCGCGATTAAATCAGAAAGCAATTCATAGCCAGCCTCCCCAAAATGCAATCCATCATTCAGCTCTCCGACTAAAAGTTCCTTGTAATTCGGAAGCGAATAAAAAATATGAAAGAAATCAATAAAATAACTTCCTGTTTCTTCCGCAACCTCCCGAACAGCTTGTGCATATTGCTCCATACGTTCATTCGTTCTATTCGGTTGAAGGGTCTCATCCACGGGAGCAGGACTTATTAATATCGTTTTTTCTGGCCCTATCTGCTTAGCAATTAAAGATATATTACGCTTAAATGTTTCTAAATCTACAAATTTATGAGTTGCCGAATCATTAGCCCCAAACAATACAGTCACCAAATCTGGACGCTTTGATAGCACATCTTTATTAAAACGTAACATCGCTTGCTCCGTTGTATTGCCAGATATACCTGCATTGATAAAGTTAAATCCAGGCATTTTTGATGTCAATTTAGACGTTAATATTGGTGACGGGTAGCCTTCTTTTCTAGCGGTGATACTGTCACCAAAACAAACTACTTCCAGCATTTAACAAAACCCCTTTTGAAAATATATAATATACTTGAAACGCACTATACGTTTATATTTACCTGAAAACGGATAAACAAACATAGACAATATGTTTTGGGGGAAGTTTTATGGCAAAAAAAAGATTAACATGGGTCGATGTGACAAAAGGATTCTTAATGATACTAGTTGTGATCGGACATTATCCCGGTGAATTGGATGTCCCTTTCATTACCTATATATACTGGTTCCATATGCCAGCTTTTTTCTTATTAAGCGGGTTATTTTTCAAAGAATTGAATGAAGATCAAGACACTAAGGTAACTATTAAAAAAAGGTTTTTACAGCTGATGGTACCTTATCTATTTTTCCTACTTGCAATTACAACTGTTAGATACGGAATGGAACTTGTAGCTGGTAACTTCGACATATCGTGGTACTTGCAAGATCTATTAAAATTAGTTATCGCAGGCCGTTTTGCACGAGGTGCTTATGGAGTTTTCTGGTTCGTAACGACAATGTTCTTTACATATTTATTATTCATGATGATGACTAAATATCTAAGTCGGGTCAAGCAAATTGGGTTATTAATAGTGTTTTATATTGTCGCTCATTTAGAAAGTGTTTTCGCTATGCAATATATCAGCGGTGCTCCAGACGAAGCCTCACAAACAATCCCTATGCTTTGGAACTTAGATGTCGTTCTAATGGCAATTGTCTATTTCGCTATTGGCTATTACGCTAAGTCTATTTGGATGAACATTACGAAATCTTGGTTAATAGGAGCTCTTATCGTTTCAATTACTGCAATAATAACAGATAGAGTTGGATTTATTGATTATCATTTAAGTATGAAGTTTCTACGGTACGATCATTTACTGCTCGACTTAGTTATTCCGCTTGCATTTATAATCGTTATCTTTGGTCTGTTCCAAAGAATTACCGCTATTATATCGCTAGACTGGTTGGCAAAAATTGAAAAGCATTCGATTACTATCATGTATTTGCATATTTTCACCGATATTATCCTGAACGATTATTTCCAATACGGCATTATCGGCTTTACGACTCTTGGGTTAATCATACCCATTATAGCGTCCATCGCCATTCAAAAAATGATTCCAAACGGAAAGTTTTTCTTAGGAGATATACGTGCCAAGAAACCTAAACCTATTCATATCTAATATAAGCCCTGACAGAGAAAAGTAAATTACTCTGTCAGGGCTTATTAATATTTTTTAGGCTCATATTCCAACTTTTGACTTAGTGGAACACAATCGTCTTATTCCCTTCAACGATAATACGGTTTTCTAAATGCCACTTAACTGCTTTTGCCAGGACTCGACGTTCGATGGTGCGACCAATTTTCTTTAACTCTCCTACGTTATCACGATGGTCCACTCGCTCCACATCCTGTTCGATAATAGGGCCTTCATCCAAATTATTTGTTACATAATGAGATGTAGCACCAATCAGTTTTACTCCACGTTCGTAAGCACGCTCGTATGGACCGGCTCCGATGAATGCTGGGAGGAATGAATGGTGGATATTGATAATGCGATTTTCAAAATGGTCCACAAACGCGGGTGTTAATATTTGCATATAGCGAGCAAGAATTAATAAGTCTACATTGTATTCTTCCATTAAACGAATTTGTTCAGCTTCCACTTGTTTCCGAATGTCTTTATTTGCTGGGATACAATAATATGGAATGCCTAATGCTTCAACAAATGGTCGCGCGTCTTCATGATTACTGATGACTACGACAATATCAGTATCCAAATCACCATTTTGCCATTCCCATAGAAGCTCCATTAGACAGTGCGGTTCCTTTGAAACAAAAATTGCAGAACGTGTACGCTCATGCAAATAATGAAAGCTATATTCCATATTATGTACTGTAGCAATTTGTTCAAAATCCTTTTCCATTTGCGACGCCTTTTCGCGTAATCCATCGCAATGATAAGCAATTCGGATAAAAAATGTACCGTTCTCTGGATTACTTGAGTATTGGCTAGATTCAATAATATTCGAATGATGTGTATGTAAAAATGTTGATAACACAGAAACGATTCCTGGTTTATCGGCGCATTTGACTAACAGGCGTCCTCGGTTGTCTAAATCGGTGCTTCGTTGCTGCAAGCTACCTCTTACCTGTGTATCAATTTGCATATAAAACCCTCCAATTATAAACGTACTAATTTCCTTATTATGCAACATTCTAAACATCTTCACAACCCTTTAGCGAATTAACGGACTAAAGGGTTGCAATAGAGGATCTCGTAGTTCTACATTTATTCTTGTCATAACTGCAGCTTCTACCAAAAAACCAGATCAGCATAAAATAGCTGATCTGGTTTTTTGGTTTAGTTAATTACTCTTAATTTCACTTGTTTGACTCCCCAAGCCATAGCACTGTCATAGGAAGGAATGAAGACATCAATCTTATTTCCTTTAATAGCTCCTCCAGTGTCGCCAGCTATCGCTTCTCCATAGCCTTCTACCCACACTTTGGTCCCTAATGGAATTACGCGGGGATCCACGGCTATTACCTTTTGGTTGGGGTTGGCTCGCAAATCAATTCCGTATGCGGTCGTTCCTGAGCACCCCGCACAATAGGCTGTATATGCTGTAGCGGTAACAGTCATCTCTTCTTCGAAACTTGTAGGCTCTTCTATAGAAGACGAGACAATTATTTTTGGTTTTTCAGACGTATCCGAAGGTGGGGAACTTCTAGCTATAGTTGATGCAGCCGCTACCATATGAGCAGGTTCATCGATCCCCTCTCTACCTACATTTAACACGTCACCTGGAAAGATTAAATCTCCCTCAATATTATTCCATTCCATCAGCGATTCCAATGAAATACCATGCATAAGAGCAATCCGAAATAGATTATCCCCTTGCTCTACTGTATATGTCATAGGCTTAAGTAGAAAATCATAAGCTAGTTCGAGATTTATGGCATCATCGAAAAAAACATAATCTGTTTCGCTATCTGACTTAAATATATCAGATCCTTCTGCATCACTCGTGCCCATGAGGAAAGGGTCAGCAGCATACGTTACTGAACTCATCGATAAAGTAACAACTAAAATCATTAACATTGTTTTTGCTTTCAATACTAAATCCTCCTTCAAGCAATCTTTCAATCACTTTTGAATTTGACTCAGTATTGCCCAAAAACTTTTAAAAACAAACATTCTAATAAAATAAAAAGATACCACCCTCCCAAACACTTAAAATCTGTTTGGGAAAATGGCATTTAAAACACATAATTTACTAGCTAAAACTACTCCATAATTTTCAGTATTATCTCCTGTCGTCCCCACTCAATCGCCCCATCATAAGTAGGAATGAACACATCAATTCGATTCCCCTTTATAGCGCCACCCGTATCTCCAGCAATCGCCTCTCCATAGCCTTCCACCCACACTTTAGTACCAAGTGGAATAACTGTCGGATCCACTGCAATTACTTTTTCCTCTGGATTCGCTCTCAGATCGATCCCGTAAGCAGTAATTCCAATACAGCCATAGCAATAGGCAGTATAAGCAGTTGCCTCTACTGTCATTTCTATACCTGGTCCATCTGGGGGGATAGAATTCGGATGCTTAACCAACTTAGTATCGCTACTCAATACTAACCGGTCTTTTGGGTAAATCACGTGATCGGTCAATCCATTCCACTCTATGAGTAGGTCAACTGAAATATTATAAGCAGCCGCAATATCAAATAGGTTGTCCCCATCCACTACAGTATGTATAGATGGATCCGGAAGACTTTCTTCTAAGATAGGCATACCTTCTATATATGTATCTGTTAAATCCAGTTGATTCAATAATGGTTCATCAGCACTTGCTGTAGAAATACTTATACTTATAATGATTAATGTAAATACCAAAATTCTAGTTTTCAATGTTATACCTCCATTGTACTGTTCAACAATCCCTTATATGTATTGCCCTAAAAATGAGCGATACAAACCTTTCTACTTATTTGTGACAATAGATAGCTACCAATTGCAAATTATAACGGTCTCCTGAATCTATTTGTCGACTGTATTAACGTGCATCTAAACACATTTATTATACGAGGATTTATTTGGAAATATTGATTTTGAAAATAGAGGATAATTCTTTATTGCATAAAAAAACCAGGCAAAAAATGCCTGGTCCTTTAGGATCTAAACCTGTTTCTACTGTTTTCGAAGGGCTTTAGACAGACTTATCGCTATATAATTACCGTTTGATTTTTTAAAGATGCTGGTCGTGACTGAAGTCACGACCAGCATCTTTTTTTCTCGGTAATCTTATGGCTATTGACTGTCCGTCGCCCTTCTACAACTTTTAGAAACAGGTTAGTTCATTTTTGGGTAACTATAGATATGAAACTCTCCTATTCATAGTAGAGGCTCACGAAGATGCAATTTCGTTCGCTCTTTCGCTTCTTTATTCAGTAAATACTTACTATTTTTCTTTATTCCACTAGATAAGAGAAAATCCACTTTCTTCCTCTCTCCTTACAGAATAGTATCCCTAATTAAAAAGACAATTTTATCCCTTCTTTAACTCGGACCCCTCTAATCATCCAAGCGAGAGGCTATGCAATATCCCATAGTTTAGTAATACTCATTTAATTGATTGAAGTGAAAGTGGCGACTCCTGTGGGAACAGTACGAGCTGAAAGCCCCGCGTAGCGCCCTCTCCAAAAAACTGATTTGCTACAGGACAAATAGCGATATTTCATATATGGCTTTAACTCACAATAGTAAAGAATATCTCTTAAGTTCTCTACAATTTCTAGCATTGGAATGATAGAGTCGGCTTCTCTATTTGTAAGTTTATATGAACCATTAACATTTATAAATGCAGCGACACTGCACCTAATAATCCTGCCTTATTACCTAAAGATGCCTTAACAATCTCTACCTCTGAATAACTTTCCATTACTAGTTCTTTAACTTTACTATCTACTAATGAAACTAATTTATCCTGTTCCATTACTCCCCCACCTAAAATAATTGCCGGTGGATTGAATATATGTATCAAAGAAACTAAGCCATACGCTACGTCCATTATCCATGCACTAAGTATTTTCTTCAGTTCTGCATTACCTTGTTCAAGTCCTGCAAAAATTTCTCTGCCATTCACATATTTTTCATCGACCTCTAATGCTTTTTCAACTAACGCTGTTGTGGAGCCGTACATTTCGTAACATCCTAAAAAACCACAAGTACATTTCTTTCCACCTGGATATAGAATCATATGACCAAACTCAGCTGCCGAACCATTTAACCCTTTATAGATGCCTGAATTATAAACAATAGCACCTCCTATACCTGTTCCATAGGTTAAACATAAAAAGTCTTTATACCTTTTACCTATGCCAAAATATTTTTCTCCTAATGCAGCCGCATTCACATCATTTTCAACAACTACAGGAACATGGAAGTTCAACTCGAAAATATCCTTCACCTTCATACCAGTAAAATTAGGAATGTTCTCATTTGCATAGATGATTGACCCTTCTTCGCTATTAACCTGACCCGCCGTACTAATACCAATAGCTTGAAAGTCTGTATAATTCATTGAAATGAGATGCATTATTCTTGCGATTAAATGCTTGGCCCCCATTTTAGCTTCTGAATCAAATTCCTTAAATTCGGATATATTTCCACTTGTATCAGAGATGCAAAACTTAATAGATGTTCCACCAATATCAATTGCTAAAATATTCATCAACTTCATCCTTATACATTGGACTTTATCGCTTTTACAAATCTTTTCGTAATATCCATCGGTCTTGTAATAGCTGTTCCAACAACTGCTGAATAGGCACCAAGTTCAAATACACCCTTTAGTTCCTCGGGATCCCAAATCCCACCTTCTGCAATAATTGGAATCGGGAAATCTTTTACTAGCCTTGCGATCAACTCCATGTCTGGTAGTTTTACCCCTTGAGTATATTCTGTGTAACCACTAAGTGTCGTACCTAAACAGTCAAAACCTAATTCGTAAGCTTGTTTTGCCTCTTCATATGTAGAGCAATCTGCCATGAACAGTTGGTTACTATATTGTTCACGAATAGTTGGGAAAACGTCGCTAATTACTTTCCCATCAGGTCTTCTCCTATTCGTTGCATCAATAGCTATAATTTCGACCCCTTCCTGATAGAGTATGTCTATTTCTTTTTGTGTCGGGGTAATGAAAACGTCCGATTCATCGTAGACTTGTTTAATAATCCCGATGATTGGCAGGTCAACTGCTTTTTTAATCTCTTTAATATCTTCAATGCTATTCGCTCGAATCCCTTTCGCCCCACCCCTCATCGCAGCATAAGCCATTCGAGCCATAATGTGTGGACTATGCAATGGCTCTTCCGGTAACGCCTGGCAAGAAACGATGAGTTCGTTCTCGATAGATTTTAAAATTTCCCGTTTGCATTTCATCTACATGCCCCCATTATTAAGCCATTTGATATGTCGCAATTGCCTCATCAATCATCCTTTTAATACCTTCCAATTTTCCACAATCTGCTCCATGTACTGCCTCTAATGGACCTCTTACACTGCCAATATTTACGCCTCTTATTTTTAGAATCTCTTTAATAACGGAATACATCGAACCATTCAATGAGCAAAGGGCAATAATAATATTATTAATATCATGTTGAATTTTTCTAGCATCTGAGAAGTTACCCGATGAAATAAATTCTTCCGCTTTTAAAAATAGTTCTGGCATTACCCCGTAAGTCCCACCAATCCCTCCATCAGCGCCTATTAATCTACCAGACACATATTGCTCATCTGGTCCATTAAAAACGATAAAGTCTTCATCTGCTGCTGCTTTAAATCGCTCAATATCCATTACCGGCATAGAAGAATTTTTGACGCCTATTAACTTATCATTTTTTAGTAACCTTTCTAGTAACGAAATGGAAAGATTATAGCCTGTTGTTTGAGGAATATTGTAAATAATAAATGGTAATTTCGTAGAATTCATAATTTCTAACCAGTACTTTTCAATCGCACTTTCAGGTAACTGAAAATAGATGGGAGGAATAGCAGATAATGCATCGTAACCTAATTCCTCCGCATACCGTGCTAATTCCACACTTTCCTTTGTAGACGGTGCCCCTACATGCGCAATTAGTGTAAGCTTGTCTTGTAGGTTTTGCGCAACATACTTTAGCGTTGCTTTTCTTTCAGCAAGCGTTTGATAAATACACTCTCCAGAACTTCCGCCAACATAGAGGCCCTTAATTCCTTTTTCGTATAAATATTGACTTAATTCTGTAATTCTCTCTCGAGATATTTCTCCTGCATCATCATAGCAAGCATAGAAAGCAGGTATAATACCCTTAAATTTACTTAGCGCCATAACTCCCACTCCTTTACTTGATTGAACCCATTGTAATTCCTTGTGTGAACGACTTTTGGAATAGCATGAAAATAATAATCATAGGGACAGAAGCTAATGCAGCACCCGCCATCATTACACCATAATCTGTTTTATATTCCCCTTGCATGGTTGCAATACCTAAAGGAAGAGTCATCATATCGGTAGAACGTGTAATAACGAGTTGGCTAAAATAATCATTCCAACTTAACATGAAGGTGAAGATTGCTAGAGCACCAATTGCTGGTTTGAGCATTGGAAGTACGATATGAAAAAAGGTACGAATTTCACCACAACCATCTATTTTTGCGGCTTCGAGAAGTTCATTCGGTATGGTTTGTGAGAATTGCTTCATCAAGAAAACACCGAATGGCCAGCCAATTGCTGGAATGATCAGCCCTTTATATGTATCTACCCATCCAAAATCTGCCAGCATCGTAAACAATGGAACAAGAATTACCTGTTTCGGAAGCGCCATAGCAGCAATCAATACGATAAATATAAGCTTACGACCAGGAAACACCTTTTTAGCAAGGACAAAACCAGCTGTTGCACTTACAAAACATACGGCAATCATTTCCGCACTTGCTATGAAGAAACTATTAAAAGTCCAACGCCAAACTGGATTACTAAATAATGTTACCCAGTTATCAAGTATAGGGTTTAGTGGAAACCATTCTGGTGGAATTGTGATTGCTACAACTTGAGATTTAAATGCACCAGTAACAATCCAGTAGAGCGGGAAAAGAAAGAATAATCCCGAGAAGATTAATATAATTGTGGATATTATTTTAATAGCACTTAATTCGCGTAACCATTTTAACCGTCCATGCATATTATTTTTGTTCTTCATTTTTAACGGAGATATTGTTTTCAAGACGTTTCCTCCTTTTAGTACTCCACATCATTGCCTAAGTATTTAAATTGAATGATGGAAATAATTCCAATAATAATTGCTAGAATGACCCCCATTGCCGAAGCAATACCGAAATTACCTAAAAGAAATGCTTGTTGGTAAACGCCATACATGACGGTTGAGGTACTATAGATTGGTCCACCAGAAGTAAGTAATTGTATGAGCGCGAAACACTGAAATGAATTTATCGTTGTGATGACAATTACATATAAGCTTGTCGGCATTAGTAATGGCCAAATAATTTTCCGAAAAATTTGCCACGGCGTTGCTCGGTCTATTTGGGCAGCTTCTATATAACTAGTAGGAATATTACCTAGAGAAGCAACATATAAAATGATTGGCTGACCGACAGATGTTGTGATTAATATAACGGTTATCGCCATTAACGCTGTTTTAGGATCACCAAGCCAGGATTTCGGCTCCATTCCGAAAAAATTAGTCACATAGTTAAGCAGTCCAAAATTCGGATGATAAATCCACCCCCACACTACTGTCACACTTACTACAGAGGTTACTGCTGGCAGATAAAATATTCCCCTACAAAATGAGCGGATAAATTCACTTTTCTTGTAAATAGCCATTGCAACAAAAATCGAGAATCCAATAACTATAGGAACAGCAACAGCAACTAATACAATCGTATTTATAAGTGACTTATGGAAAGTCTCATCATGATATAGAGTTACATAATTATCCCATCCAATGAATTCAAAGTTGGTAATGCTATAGTCGAAGAAACTCATGTATATTCCTCTTAACATAGGATATACAACGAAAATAAGGAAAAATGTTAACGCTGGCAACAAGAACAAATAACTCATCAACCAATCGTACAATTTGTGTTTATTTGGTTTACGAATAGTTGCTAACAATTTTCTACCACCCCAATCTAGTTCTTTTTTAGAAAGGAGCAACACATCAAAGATGCTGCTCCTTTTCTAACTATTCACTCTGCTAATGGCACTTTCTTTCTTCGCGTATTTTATTTTGCAGATTTTGCTTTTTCAATCGTTGCATTCGCTTTTTCTGCAAATTCATCTAGTGCTTCTTTCGCCGTTTTTGTTTCAAGAATTGCTTCTTGTAAAGCAGGGAACCAGAAAGTACGGATTTCTGCATAACCATCTGCAGTTGTGGGCGGATCTGTTATAAACTTACGTGCCAGCTCAGAATAATCATACTCTGAACCTTCGTATAACCCCGTGATGGAGTTACGCGCTGACAAGCCACCAGTTTGAATAAGGTTTTTCTCTCCCCATTCTGGATCGTTCACGATAAAATCGATTAATTTCTTAGAAGCCTCGATTTTATCGTCGTCTTCATTATTAAAGACAGCTAAACCTCCAAGAAACGGCTCAAGCTTAGGATCTGATCCATCTGGAGTTGGGTAAGGAAGTAAAATATCTTCAAAGTCTTCGGTTTTATTTGGAGCAAATAGTGATTTTAGTACAGCAGAATAGTTAATAGCAAATGCCATTTTCCCTTGCAGGAATAAATCATTATGATCTCCCGCTTCAAGTGACGCAGCACCCGGTGCTACTAATCCATCCCGAGAAGCCTGCACAACCCACTCCAGCCCTTTCACACCAGCCGCTGAGTTAATCGCTACTTCACTATAATCTTCATTTAAAAATCTACTTCCACCTAAGTTTGTAATGTAACCACGTGTACCTTGGTCTCCTGCAACACTCTTTGCATAGAACCCAGATGGAATAATATCTGGAGCTTTTTCTTTCACTGCATTTAAAGCTTTCTCGTATTCTTCCACAGACCATGTACGATCAGGTCGGTCTAAAGGTAACAAATCAAGTTCTCCAATTTCTTCAAATAATGTTTTATTTACTGCCATCATGAATGGCCCTGTATTGAACGGATACATATATACTTCATCACCAACCATTGATAACTTTAACAAAGCTGGAGAAATATCACTCATTACCTCTTCAGGCATCATGTCATTTAACGGTGCGAGCAAATCTTTTTTACCCCAGTCAATAATTCGTCCAGGTGCATCGTAAATCACATCAGGTGCTGTATTTGTTGCAATGGCTACATTAAGTTTTTCTGGTCCACCTTCAAAAGTAAGCATTTCTAAATTAACTTTAATATCAGGATTTTTGTCCTGGAAAGCAGCTATAATTCCTTCTTCATACTTCCCTACTTCTCCATCTAAAGCCTGGAAGTTCGGGAAATTCCACCATGTTATTTCTACTGATTTGGCATCACTAGATGTTGGAACTTTTGTAGAATCTTTTTCTTTTACTTTTTCATCCCCAGCATCCTCACTACAAGCTGCTAAGAACATCGATACGACTAATGCAATTGCGATAAACAAAATGAACCTTCTTTTTGAACCTTGCATTGTATCCCCCCTATTACGATTCTGGAAATGTTGGTAAGCGCTTTCATTACCTGCTTTTATCATAGAGTCATAGAGCTCTCTCTACAATCCCTCGAATTTTACATTCATACACCGATTCTGACATGTATGGTCATAATATATAAAATAGTCTGAATAATCATATATCTAGCTATTGGGAAATTGTAATTTATCGTGTACACTAGAGCAAATACAAAAAATGGCATATTAAAATCCTTCTATAACAACAACCACTATTAAATCATTTTGGGGGAATATGATGTATAAATTGATGCTTGTTGAAGATGAACCAGTTATACGTTCTGGCTTAAAACAATATTTCGATTGGAAGCAATTAGGGGTACAAACAATTGTGGAAGCAGAGAATGGTAAAGATGGGGTAGATACTGCGTTAATCGAATTGCCTCACTTGGTCATTACAGATATTCGAATGCCGGTAATGGATGGACTAGAAATGATTGGTCATCTACGCACAAAGCTACCCGATACCGTATTCATTATTCTAACTGGACATAGCGAGTTTGAATATGCACAAAAAGCCATTCACTACGGTGGGGTTCATGATTACTTACTAAAACCTTTACAGTATGAAAAGAGTTTTTCCGTTATTGTGGAATGTATAGAAAAAATTCGTTTAAAGCAACTAGCATCTCAAGAAACTATAGACAGCACACTAGATATACTTGGTAACTCTTTAATTTTGAGTACGTTGGAGTCACTTTCTCCAGAAGATCTTCAACTCTTCAAGAAAATTGAAACCTATATAACAAAACATATTAACCAAGAGTTAACCCTTAATATGGTTGCTGAACACTTCTTTTATAATCCATCGTATCTAAGTCGACTATTCAAATCAAAACTAAATATTAACTACATGACCTTCGTAAGCGAAATCAGAATTAGATACGCTCTCGAATGTCTCAAAGAATCTAAATACTCCATAAATGATGTTTCGCTTATGTGTGGATATAAAAGCTATAAACATTTTGTAAAATTATTTAAACATATTTCACAAATGACTCCTACAGAATATAGAAAACAACTAAGGATATAATGTATGAACCGACTAAAACGACTCTTCCAATTATTTCAGTTTAAATATGTTAATTTTCAAATTTTTAGCCTGATGATTATTACGATTACTATTCCACTATTAATTTTGTCGGTTATTATATATATCTTTTCTATCCAATCATCAAAAAGTGAATATCAAAATAGCTCAAACCTTATTCTGAACAATTTATCATTCAATTTCGATCAATATTTACGCAGTGTTGAAATTGGCGCTTTAACAGCTCATATGGATAGCAGACTTCAAAATGCACTAGAAAATTGGGGGAAAACGGATTCGGAGAAAGATTATATTCAAAGTCTAGAATACGAGAATGCAATTGAACACTTCATCAGTAGTATTGAAATGACTATCGATAATGTAGACAGTGTACAGATTTTTTTAGATAACCGCGTATTTTATTCGAGTTTTAAGAGAGCTGTTTACGACGTGAGTAACCTACCGAACGAGGAATGGTACAAAAAAACGGTGGAGAAAAAAGGAAAAATAGTGTTATTTGGAACTCATCAACCATTTCATCGACCCAATTCAAATGAATCGGTTATATCCATTGCAAGAGTCATTAACAAAAGCGGCACGAGAAATCCATTAGGGGTTTTACTAATCGATATCCGTTTAGATTCACTACGCAATATCTTAAACCTATCAGAGAATAGCAATCGAAACTTTGTTATTATCGACGACGTCGGGAAGATTATTTATGCTTCTGATTTAAATCAGATTAACTTTAATAGGACATTTAAAACACCTGTTCAGCAAGCAGTTGCTAACTCCCAAACAGATACAGGAAGCTTCTATGCTGATGTAGACGGAGTTGACTCTTTTTTTAACTATGTGACTTCCCCTTACTCTGGTTGGACAGTAATCCAATATATTGAGGAACAAGAAATGACGAAACATGCGAATCTGCTACGTCAGGTTATTTTGTGGTTGGCACTTTTCTCCCTTGCTATGGCTATGTTATTTATGGTAATTCTATATTCACGTGTAACAAAACCAATTATCTTTTTAAGTAAGCAAGTGAAAAAAATTGGAAGTGGAAAATTCAATGTAAACTTAACTAGTGAACGTCAAGATGAATTTGGTGTCCTATATCAAGGAATCAGTAAAATGACTACTAACTTAAAGGATTATATTGAGAGAGCCTCTTATCTTAAGGCTCAACAACAACTAGCACATTATCGTGCATTAAAAAGTCAGGTCAATCCACACTTTTTAGCAAACGCTCTCGAATCAATTCAAATGAAAGCAGTCATAAACAAACAACGAGATATAGCAGAAATGATTGGTCTTCTTGGACAGTTATTTCGAGTCACTATCCAAAGCGGAAAAGAAACAATCACGTTAGAAGAAGAACTGACTCATATTCGTTTGTATATCCAAGTACAGCAAATGCGGTTTGGAGACAAAATACAATATATTGAAACCTTAGAACCACAAAGTAAATCAATACAAATCGTACACTTTTCACTTCAGCCACTGGTGGAAAACGCGATTGTTCATGGTTTAGAACCGAAGCTTGGACAAGGGATTCTTGAAGTTTCTTCTACTATTTCAGGAAAAGACCTCCTTATTAAGATTCAAGATAATGGAGTTGGCATAGATCCCGAGCAAGTACAGCACTTACGAGATCACCTAGAAGAATCCTCTAATACTTTAACGGAAGAACATATCGGGCTCAAAAATGTTCACGAACAAATTCGTTATTATTTTGGTAACAAATATGGAATTACTATTGAAAGTGTTTTAGGTGAAGGCACTATTTTAACAGTTCGAATTCCAGCACTTTCCTAAACTAAAAGTCACTTCAGTCTCTCAATCTAAAAGGGCCGTTTTCGGTTCCTTTTTATTTTCAGAAATTTCTAAAATTACGAATGCGAGTCAATTATTTTGACTTACTTTTAGTAACCTTCTATACTAACAAAGGACTCAGGTGAAGACATCCTACAATACAAAACGTATCGTATCATTAACAACCAGCAGTCACATACTTACAATGGAAATCAACATAAATTCCATTAAATAGACCTCGGAGGGAACACATCATGAAAATAGTAGCAATCGTAGGAAGTATCCGCAAAGAATCATTAAATTTACAACTAGCAAAACATATACAAGCACGCTATGCGGATAAGTTTGAGTTAGAAATTTTAGACTTAAAACCAATCCCTATGTATAACCAAGATATCGAGTTAGATGCACCACCAGAAGTATTAGACTTTAAAGCAAAAGTAAAAGCAGCAGACGCTGTTCTTTGGTTAACACCAGAATATAATTCTACAATCCCAGGTGTTTTAGGAAACGCAATTGACTGGATGAGTCGTGTAGATAAAGTAATGAACAATAAACCATCCATGATTATGGGAGCTTCTATGGGTGCTATGGGCACTGTAAAAGCACAAATGCATTTACGTGATATTCTATTCGCAAGTGGTTTAAACTCACCACTATTGCCAATGAATGAAGTATACGTTGGAGCAGCACATACAAAATTCAATGACAATGGCGAATTAACAGACCAAGCAACTATTGAATTTTTAGATACTGTGATCGCTAACTTCCTAGAATGGATGAAAAATAACTAATAATACTAAAACACCTCTTCTTTAATGAAGAGGTGTTTTTAAAAGGAGACAACTATGCATAAAAACCTATTTAATTTACGAAAAACGGAAAAAGCTTGAAGGTCAGATGTGCATAGACCATGATGGTACAATTCCTGGCCTTACAAAGCTAGCAGATAAAATTCACTCAAGTGGAGCGAAGGCAATCGTTCAGCTATATCAGCTATCCATTTATATTGTTGTTAGAGATTTGTTTCAAACTGTAAATTAAAATTTTGACATTTCTGGATAGAAGGTGTACAAATTACTCTATACTTTGTACAAAAGGAGGATACATATGCAATATCGTTCAATTGAAGTTAATGGTGGTACTTTGGCTTATGCAGACTACGAAGGAACACAAGGTGTAATTATTGGTATTCATGGATTAACAGGAAATAGTAAACAGCTCCATTACTATGCAGAATTACTTAAAGGTGATTACCGATTTATTTCTGTTGATCTAAGAGGTCGTGGAAATAGTTCTGAAGCTACAGAATATACCGGTATCGAGCAGCATACACAGGATATTATCAGTTTAATAGATGCATTAAATATACAAAATCCAATACTAATGGGTTACTCAATGGGTGGATTTATTATGTCTAATGTCGCTAGTAAGAGAGATGATGTAAAAGGTCTTATCTTACTAGATGGTGCTGCGACTTGTACGGATCATCAGCGAAAAATAGTAGAGCCTTCGCTAGGACGTATTAGTAAACACTACGAAACTCCAGAAGCCTACTTAGAAGAAATCAAGAGAATCTATAGTAATCTTGGAGTAGTTTGGGATGAGCATATGGAAAGTGTTGGTCGTTATGAGTTAACCGAAGTGGATGGTCATTGGGAGAACAAATCGGATGAAACAAAAATTCGCCAAGACTTCCAGAGCTTCTATGATTACAAGCCTGCCGAAGTATTTCCTGGAGTAGAATGTCCAGTACTATTAGTGCATTCGACTGGTGAGATCGGTACGATGCCAGCATTATTTTTAGCTGAGTCATATATTGAAACGCAACAATACGCAAAAAATATCCATAAAATCACAACCGACAGCAATCACTATACACTTGTTTTCGCGGAACGTAACGATGTAAACCCGACAATAAAGGAATTTGTACAAAAATTATAAATAAAGCTTGAATTTTATTCAGTTTTATGTGAATAATTATGTAACCATAAATATAAAGCCTATCAGGTGGCTACAGAGAAATGACCTTTCTTTGTTATTCCCCACTTGACTGTTGGCCACACTACTCTTAAAAGACACTACTATTGTGTTTTGGACGTAGTGTGGCCTTTTATTATATAAAAAGGAGCTGAAAAAATATGTCGACTGGATTAGATTACTTCAAAAAGGTTTATGATGTCGTACCAGGTTGGGTTCAAAAAATGCATGATTATAACCCAGCTATGCTAGATCATTACACTGCGTTACGCGGAGCAGCAATGTCGGAAGGTGTACTTTCGGTAAAAGAAAAGGATATTTTACTAGTTGGTATTAACTCTGCTCGACATTATGCACGAAGCATGGTTTATCATACAAAAGGTGCAATTGATGGTGGTGCTACGCTGGAAGAATTGGTTGAGTATTTACTTGTAGCATATAACTACGGTGGAGAAAAAGCATTACAAATTGGGCTTCAATCGTTTGAATATGCACTTGAGCTAACTGGCACACAAGCCGAGAAAGTTTCACATGATGCAACAGCATTAGAAATTGTACGTTATTATGCACAGTTTGCTTCCAATGACGATATCAAAAACTACTACGAACAGCTTCTATCTCTTTTGGTATCAAAAGATGAAAACGCTTTATCTGAGAAATTACTTGAAACAAATGTAGTAAATGAACAAATGAAATATATTTTAATGACTGGTATTTACACTACGGTATTAAAAAATACCGAAACTGAGTACTGGGCTGAAAAAGCACGTGAAAAAGGGGTAGATGAACCTCGCTTAGCGGAACTTGGGTACATTTGTTTGTTAACAGCAGGTATCCCTTCTTGGTTTGAAATTAGTGACGCACTTATACAAAAATAACGGAGTGAAAAAACATGAAATTTTATAATTCGGCAGAAGAGGCACTGGAATGTGTTCAATCCGGTCAAACGATTATGGTTGGTGGCTTCGGTTTAGTTGGTGGTCCACTAACATTGATCGATACATTAGTAGAACTTGATGTTAATGACTTAACGATTATTAGTAATAACCTCGGCGAGCAAGGACAAGGCTTAGGGAAATTACTTGAACAAAAGAAAGTCAAAAAAGCAATAGGTTCTTATTTTACTGGTAATAGAGATGTCGGCGATGCCTTCCAACGCGGAGAGATTGATATTGAGTTATTGCCACAAGGTACATTAGCAGAATCTATTCGAGCTGGTGGCGCCGGGATTGCCGGGTATTATACAAAAACCTCTTTTGGCACTGATTTAGCGAAAGGGAAAGAAACGAAGATGTTTAAGGATGAGGAATACGTTTTAGAAGAAGCATTACAGGCAGACGTAGCCATTATTCGTGCCTATAAAGCTGATACATTAGGCAATCTCGTGTATTACAAAACAGCACGTAACTTCAACCCGCTTATGGCAACTGCTGCTAAAACAGTTATTGTCGAAGTGGATGAAATAGTAGAAGCCGGCGAACTTAAAAGTGATGAAATCGCTACACCACACCTATTCGTCGATCGCGTTATCCTAGCGAAAAAAGTTTTGACAAAGGAAGGTGTCGTCGAACATGGCTAATCCAATTCAAGAAGCTATTGCTAAACGTGCTGCGCAAGAGTTAGAACAAGGACAAATTGTTAACTTAGGCATTGGTATTCCAACACTTGTGGCAAACTACGTAGACCATAACCATGTGTACTTACACACCGAAAACGGGATGCTTGGTGTCGAGGATGTTTTGGAAGAAGATATAGATCCAAATATCGTCAATGCAGGGAAATTTGCAGTTGGAGAAGCGGTTGGTGCCTCTTACTTTGATAGCGCAGCATCCTTTGCCATGATTCGCGGTGGTCACGTAGATGTAGCTATTCTAGGAGTTCTACAAGTAGATGAGCATGCACGTATTGCCAACTGGGCCGTTCCAGGAAAAAACATTATCGGTGTGGGCGGTGCAATGGATTTATTAGTTGGTGCTCGTAAAGTCATTGTAACGACTACTCATACATCCAAAGATGGAAAAAGTAAAATTTTGAAGGAATGTAAGTACCCTATTACATCCACTCGAAGTGTAAATACTATTATTACGGATTTAGCTGTTTTTAATTACATCGATGGTCAACTACATTTAGTTGAATTAATGCCTGGCGCTGATTTAGAAACAGTAGAAACTAATACGGAAGCAACATTTGTAAATAGCTTGAAATAAGGAGGAATCATCGTGAAGGAAGTAGTTATTGTAGAAGGAGTACGTACTGCAATTGGAAAGCTCGGCGGCTCACTAATGACTCAGACTGCTGATTACTTAGGTGCTGCTGTTATAAAAGAACTACTGGCTCGCACGCAAATCGACCCTCATGAAGTCGATGAAGTTATTTTTGGCCAAGCAAAACAAAGTGCTGACCAGTCTAATGTTGCTCGCCTTGCTTCATTACGTGCAGATATCCCTCTTGAAGTGCCTGGTTACACGGTGCATCGTCAATGTGGTTCTGGACTACAATCTATTAATAATGCCGCACAGCAAATTGCACTTGGGTTAAGTGATGTGATTATCGCAGGTGGGACAGAATCGATGAGTACTGCCCCTTACTATATTCGTAATGCCAGATACGGTTTTAATGTAGGAAATAGCCAAGTATTAGACCCAAATACGGAAAGTCAACCCGGCTCACAACCAGAATCATATGGTCTAACAACAATGGGTGAAACAGCTGAAAATCTTGCTGAAAAATACTCCATTACTCGTGAAGCGCAGGATGCATTTGCCTATCAAAGTCAGTTACGTACTGAAAATGCTATTAAAAATGGCTACTTTGAAAAACAAATTGTCCCGTATGAGATTAAAACACGCAAAACAACGGAAGTATTCAAAGTCGATGAACATCCACGACTGACACCTATAGAAAAGCTTGCTACTTTAAAACCAGTTTTCCGCGAGGGTGGATCAGTAACTGCCGCTAACGCTAGTGGTCGTAATGATGGAGCCGCAGCCCTTCTCGTTATGTCAAAAGAAAAAGCCGAAGAGCTAGGTCTTCAGCCAAAGGTTAAAATCATTGCTCAAGCTGCTGCTGGAGTAGACCCTTCTATTATGGGTATTGGACCTGTTCCAGCTACATTAAAAGCTTTAAAACAAGCCGGTCTTTCCATTGAAGACATTGATGTGATTGAGCTCAATGAAGCCTTTGCTTCCCAGTCACTTGCTGTTATCGAAGAACTAGGCTTAGATCAAAGCAAAGTAAATCCTAACGGTGGAGCTATTGCAATGGGACATCCTATTGGTGCGACTGGTGCGATCTTAATGACGAAACTTATTCATGAATTAGAGCGTACAGGCAAGCGTTATGGACTAGTCACACTTTGTATTGCAGGTGGATTAGGCATCACAACAATCGTGGAAAATTGCCAAGCAAAATAGAAGAAAATTCTCCTAAAAGAGTTTTCTTCTAAAAAATATTAATGTTTAAGTCTAAATCTTATTTACCTATTTTTTCTAAATATCTTTTCTGTGCAGACTTTAAAGCAACAATAACCGCTCCGCTTGAAGGGGCCAAATAATGCTCTTCAATACGGTCGATTAAAATATGGATATCCGATGTAAAGTCAAAGTCTAATAACATGCGTTGAAAGAAATTTTGTGCTAACTCTGTTATGAATGTAAATTCGGCACTTACTATTTTATGTGTTAGTTTATCGATTTCAAGTACAATACCTGCGTGCTTATAGGTTTCGTACATAGCTGTACCTTGTGGTGCTTTTGCATATGCAGTCACTAATACGGTATTTAATTGTTGCATAAATAGGACCTCCATTTATTTAAACTAGATACATTTTAGCATAGTTATTCTGAAGATTAGGCATTGTCATGCAAATAAGATTTAATATTTCAAATTACAAAAATTATATGGGAGTAATTGATGCAAGTATAACAATTTTAGGGGGATATTATATGGAAAGATTAACGAATTTCTTTACATCTGTTATGAGAAAGTATTTACCAGATCCATTCGTATTTGCGATTGGTTTAACGATTTTAACATTTATTTTAGCGCTATTAATCGAGGATATATCATTCCTCAATTTAACAAGTTCATGGGGTGACGGTTTTTGGAACCTTTTAGCGTTCACTACACAAATGGCTGTCATTTTAGCTATGGGTTATGTACTAGCAACAGCACCAATTACAGATCGCTTCTTGAATAAGATTGCGACTTACGTGCATACACCTAAGGCAGCAATTATTGTCGCTACATTAGTAGGTGGATTCGGTAGTTACTTGAACTGGGGATTCGGATTAGTTATCGGTGGAATAATCGCTAAAAAATTAGCTTTAAAAGTGAAAGGTGTTCATTACCCTTTAATTATCGCTGCTGCCTATTCTGGTTTCACATTTTATGGATTAGGTCTTTCTGCTTCTATACCAATTTTAATCTCAACACCTGGTCATTTTTTAGAGGAAAGTATGGGACTTATCGCTTTATCTGAAACTATTTTTAGTTTACCAATGATTATCACAGCTATTTTCTTGTTCATCACATTACCACTTTTCAATGCAATGCTTCATCCAAAAGACCCGAAAAATGTGAGAGAAATTGATCCTACTTTACACTCAGATACGAAAAAATTAAAAATAAATGTGTTGGATGATGAAAACACATTTGCTAACAAATTAAATAATAGCCGTCTGCTTTCTTATTCAATTGGGATTTTAGGTTTTATTTACGTAGTAATTCATTTTACTAGTGGGAAGTCATTAGACTTAAATATCCTTAACTTTATGATTTTATTCCTGGGGATTATTTTACTTGGTACTCCTGCAAAATATACAGAGCATTTATCAGATGGTATCAAAACTGTATCCGGGATTATTCTTCAATTCCCATTCTATGCTGGTATTATGGCAATCATGGCTGCTTCTGGCTTAGTAGATACAATTTCACAAGTATTCGTTGATATCTCCACTCAGCATTCATTGCCGTTTTGGGGCTTGATTAGTTCTTTCTTTATTAACTTCTTTGCACCATCTGCAGGCGGTCACTGGGCAGTTCAAGGTCCTTTCATGATTGATGCCGCTAAAGAATTGGGAACTTCACTTGGAGAGACTTCAATGTCCGTTATGCTTGGGAATGCTTGGAATGATTTAGTACAACCATTCTGGATTTTACCAGCATTAGCACTATCTCGTTTAAAACTAAAAGACATCATGGGCTTCCTAGTAATGATTATGTTCTACGTTGGAATTGTTTATATCGTTGCTACACTAGCTTGGGCTTACCTATTATAAAAATAAAAAAGGGTCATTGTTTTCATCACAATGGCTCTTTCAATTATATGGAGGTTTCATCATGCACACTTTGCTAAACGATTCTCATCTTTCTAAAAAAGAAAAGTCTTTACTATTAGTTGGTTTATTTGCTGCTCGTCGCGAAGAACAGGCTATGCTTCACTTCACAGAAGTGGCCGTTGAGGCAGGCAATACAGTACAGGAAATTGCTGAACTAATTTCCGCTGCCATTATTTCTCGAGGAATCCCAGCCTGGTTATCGGGGATTGAGGCTATTACGATGGCTATTGAACTAACAGGTAAAGCTGAATCTACAATAGAACTACAGAGTGTTTCTTCTTTCTCCAATCAACAAGAATGCATAAGCTACTATCAATCAGAATTTGAACAGCTTCCAAAGTGGATTGCGTATTTAGTAGATTTTGCACCTGATACACTATTAAAGTATAGCAATTTACGCACGACTTCCCTTCGTGACGGGGGAGTGTCACGTTACTTAAAGGAACTACTTTTATACGCAATTAACCTTTGCGATCAATACCCAAAAGGCATAGATATTCACAAAACGAATGCGATTCAAATGGGTGCTACTGATGATGTGCTGAAAGATATTCGGACTATTTGTATTTATGCAGTTGGTATTCAAGCTGTTCTGAAGTATTAAGGAGATGAATCATTTGAAGCATGTATGCATAATTGGTGGTGGATTTATGGGGACTGCCCTTACTAAGTATTTTTTGGATGCACAAATAAAGGTATCACTTTACGAAGGTTTTACTGCACGTCGCCAGGAATTAATGGTAGATAAAGCTTTTCAAGAAGTACTCTTTTTAGAATCTATTGAGGATTGTAAAGAAGTAGATTTTGTCATCGAGGCAATTACGGAAAATTTAGAAGCAAAGCAACATTTATTCGAAAGCATAGAAGATTTTTTCCCTACTTCTACTACCTTTTGTACAAACACATCGAGTTATTTAATCAGTTCAATAGCAGAAAACGTAAAACATAAGGAAAGAGTCATTGGTACACATTTCTTTTCACCAGCACATATTACTCCTTTAGTAGAAGTTATTCCAAGTGCTTTTACAGATGAACATCATATCCAAAAAACGATGGCCTTTCTACAGTCCATTCATAAAAAGCCAGTACTGCTTAAAAAAGAAATTCAAGGATTTGTGGCAAATAGACTTCAAAGTGCGCTATCACGCGAAGCAATGTCTCTTGTCCAAAAAGGCATTGTCTCACCTGAAGAACTGGATTTCATAGCTAAATGGAGTTTAGGTATTCGACTAGCCAATACTGGTCCTCTTGAACAGCGAGATATTAATGGGCTCGATACGCATATGGCTATTGTGAAATACGTTTATCCTACTCTAGAAAATGGTATCGAACCATTATCGATTCATGAACAGCTAATAGAAGACAAACGATTCGGCATGAAGACAAATGAAGGTTTTTATGATTGGTCCACAACGGACAAAAAACAATATCTAGCCCAGAAAGATGACTTTTTACTAAATATTATTAGAGCTGTTTCAGCTCAAGATGAAGAGGTGAATGAATAAATGCATAACAAAGTACTTGTAAAAAATTCATCAGCTCAAAAGGATATAAAATTTGAGTCTTACGAAATACCAGAACTAAAACCCCATCAAAGCTTATTAAAAGTGAATGCTGTTGGAATATGTGGCAGTGATTTACATATGTATGATGGGCATGGAGGTTATGACTGGGTAACCTACCCTCTTGTATTAGGGCATGAGGTTACTGGTAAAGTCGTTGCGGTCGGTGAAGGGGAAATCCCACCACAACGCATGGTCATTAATCCTTATAAAAGCTGTGGCGTATGTGAGTTCTGCCTTACAGGTGATAGTAACCGCTGTGATTTCGATGATTATAAATATATAAAAACACCGACAGAAGCTTTACGTTATGGCTTTCGCGAACCAGGTGGAATGGCAGAATACATGGTTGTGGACAATAAAAATCTAATCCCAATTCAGGATGAGGTAACAGATGAGGTTGCTGCAATTTCGGAGGCTTTAGCCGTCAGTTATACCGCTGTGGTGAAAATAGAAAACTTTGCACAAAAGTCTATCCTAGTAGTTGGTCCAGGACCGATTGGCTTAGGCGTAGCAGCTATCTTAGTCGGATCAGGTAATCCACAAGTGGTAATGTTAGGTACTGCTATTGATAAAGATCGTCTTCAGCTTGCTAAAGACATTGGAGTTTCCAAGATTTTTCAAAATGCAGAGGATATTCCACATGAACAATTCAAAGGTTTTGATGCTATTATTGACTGTTCTGGTCATCCAACTATTCCAAATACAGCACTACGCCTTTTAAAACGAGGTGGTGAACTTATCTTAGTTGGCATTAATCCCGCTAATTTTTCTATTCCAATGGATCAAATCGTTCGTGGAGAAATCAGTATAAAAGGAAGCTACGGCATTACCCAATCAAATTATGAAGCTGTTTTATCGCTTGCAGCAGATCCTCGCTTTCCTTTCCAAAAACTAATTGCGCAAACCGTGCCATTTAATGATTGCCTCGAAGGATTTGAAAGCGCATTAAACAAAGCATCAGGTAAAATTGTTATTAAAATGTAAGGAGGAACTTTTATGAAACTAATTGATTTATCTTTAGAAATTTACGATGGACTTCGCTCTTATACGTCACATCCACCTATTGCTATTGCAGAGGAATCTACTTTTGAGAACTCGGGGCATCGTTATGTGGCTCCCTGTGAAGGTTTTGAATCTCGCATGCTAAAAATGTCCGACCATAGTGGTACGCATATTGATGCACCTTTACACTTTATGCGTGATGGTCAATCTACAGCTGAAATGGATCTCACAAAAGCGTACGGAGAAGCTGTACTATTAGATGTGTCCGATTTTAAAGATCCTTTTCAGGCGGTAACACGTGAAATGTTGGAAGAAGCTGAAAAACGCCAAGGTATTACTGTTCAACCTGATGACATTGTTCTTACTCGTACACGAAAGCTTCCGTGGGGTGAAGGGGCATTTTATGAGGAACATGCCTTTGCACCTTGTGCTGGTGACTGGCTCGTAGAAAAACAAGTAAAATGTATAGGATTAGATTTGGCGAATATCGACATTCACGACAATATGATGCGCGAAGTACATTTAAAGCTATTAAGTGTTCCTATTTATATAGTAGAAAACTTAGTGAATCTACATCAGCTTCCTTTAAATGAACGCTTCACTTTCATGGCATTGCCACTCAATCTAAAAAATGCAACTGCTTCACCTGTTCGTGCTGTGGCGTTTATCAAATAACATCACTTTTAGAGTACTCTTACTTTATAGAAAGAGTACTCTAATTACGTTATTATTATCCAAATATTTTCTCAAATCTAGTTAAAGATTCATTACTACATACTTTCGAAAAGTGAGCTAAAAGATATTTCTTTGCATCTTCTCTTTTCATGTCAATAACTGCTATTTTATTTCTGCTTGTCCAAGAATCATAAGTTTCAAAGGATGTACTACTCCAACCATTCTTTTCACCATCTACATTCCTTCTTTCATGTATGCCCGAGATGACAATATCCATCGTTCCCTGTAAATCGAGTAATGCATTTTCAAACTCTTTCTTTTTCTCCTTTTCCTTTAGCCCTGCCTTTACCCTTAACGCTCTCGTATCGATCCCTGCTTCTTGATTGATAATCTTATATAAGCTTAATGCTTCCTTTGATATATTTCCGTTAAAATAGCGTTCTTCAACTGATTCATTATGTCCCAAGACTAATTTTATATATGGCAGAAGCTGACGAGATACTAATATTGATTTTTTCTTGATAAATTTCCCGTATCCTGCAACCCCGTCAGAAGAAAACTTAGTCCTCCAGATCCAAGGGTCAAATTCTGTATCAGAATGCCAATTTTCTTGTATAGTTATGCTATTCAGAGAAGGATACCCAGGGATTAAGGAAGCCAGAGGAAGTAATCCGAGTTCCTCGATTACTTTTATTGCATCTTCATATGTTTTAGCTTTATAATCTATCAACTTCTACAACTCCTTTATATATGGTCCCTGTGCAGCAAACAAACAGGAAAGTTTGAACATTCACGATTGTTTTAACTAACATGAATGTTTCTTACACAGGGTCCAATTCATTTCACTTATACAAAAAAACCTTCAAATTGTCTTTTTGATCAATAGTAGCGAGGAGAACATTTTTTATTTCGGTCTGGAATTGAATTTTTAAGTTTGAAACTAACCATTCTTCGTCCTTATTGATTTGCTTTAACTCCTTTAATTCAAGTTTTCCATCCTTGATGATTAACTTTGGCAAGTCAAAAGGCTCTGCTATTAGCTGGTAGTATGCAGGTGTAAGTGGATTATACTTGGGATCTAAAAATACGGAAATTTTTCCGTCTGCCTCCCAGATAGCTAATGCCACTTTCTTCACATCTTCTACTTTTTCCTCCCGTAACTCTTCTAATAATACATCAATGGATATTCGTGCCTTTTTTAATCCTGCATAAATGATTTCTCCATCCTTTACAAGATTGATGGGTGGAGCGGTAATCAGCCTTCTAAACCAAGGCCATTTTAGCATTAGGAAAATACCACTAAGATATAAGGAAACCAATACTACTGTTGTAATAATAGATCCTTTAAGCCCCAACCTCTCATCTGATAACGGTTGTGCAATAAGATTTCCAATGACTAAAGCTATAACAAAATCTAATAGTCTTAGTTGGGAGATGGCACGCTGACCCATTGCTTTAGCAACAACCACTAAAAAGATAAACGCAACAACAGCGCGAAGAATCCACTCAATCGTAGTAAGTGTTTCCTGACTTTGAAAAAAATCCATAGGACACATCCTTTTCTCACAAAAGCTAACTACAACTTAGTTTGTGCGGATGTCATTTTATTAGTCATAGTATGGGGATAAAAATAACGAACCATTTAAATTAATGAACATAAATCTCCACTCTTATTTATAGTATTATAGTATTAAATGTGTTTGGATAAAAGGAGAGCAAAATGAAAAGTATATTGTATAAGTATATGTCTAAATTCACTTCTCTTACCGAAGAACAACAAAAGACCATCGCAAATGAAATAAAGATCGATGAATTTAAAAAGGGAACAATCCTTCTTAGACAAGGAGATGTTCCCACCAAATGTTATTTTGTGTTAAAGGGATGCATAAGGCAATACTCTGTAAATGAAGAAGGAAAAGAAGTAACGTCCAATTTTTACACAGAAGAACAAGCAATTGCAGTTTTCAATAATCATAAACTAGATAAATCATCCGAATACACTTTTACGTGTCTGGAGGACTCTGTATTGGTTAAAGGCGAATTAGATACGGAACAGGACATGTATACCAAATATACTCAATTGGAAATTATGACGCGAAAGATGATCGAGGAAAACTTTGGTAAGGTTCAAGAGGAATTTGCTACATTTATCGCCTCGACCCCTGAAGAGCGTTTTAAGACGCTATTACTAAAACGACCTCAACTAATTGGTCGTGTACCCCAACATCAATTGGCAAGCTATCTCGGAATTACTCCAGAGTCACTAAGTAGAATTAAAAAACGTGTAGAAATAGATCACAGCTAAGCGGAAGTCACGACTTAATTGTGACTTTTCCTCCTTTGAATAGTAGCCATAATCCAAAGCCTAATTCTCCTGCAATCATTGGTATATTAAAAATTAGCTCCATTGTTGCAATAATATTTTGTTCAATGAGTAATGTTTTGCCAAGGTGAATTACCATATAGCCTATTGCCGCAATTACCAACAGGCTAGAAATAATTTTAGGGATACTACTTGATTGGAAGGCAATCCATCCCACAACTAGTAGATGTAAACCAAAAACAATTAATCCAACAGACCAAATCACTTCAAATGCTTCCAAGTACAAAGTAATATCTGCTTGAAGCTGATTTGCTAATGATGCATCATTTGAGAGCAGTAACACAAAGACTAAATTAAGAATGGCGATTCCTAATATTGCTGCATAAGTAAGACGCAACCAGGAAGCTAGCAGTGCTAATTCCTGATTAACCGGCTTTAGGAAGATATAAAAAGACCAAGCGACAATTACATCCAGGATTAAAATAACGACCCAACCTACTATTTCAGCTTTGAACAGCAAAATGGATGATGCGATATTCTGATAAGTTGTGCTTATATCACCAGGTACGACAAGACTACTGTGGGCATAACCATAAGAAAATCCTGCAACAATAGCCATAATGATCAGTGATATACCCGAAATAATAGCAGCCTTTCTCAAACTTATTACGTTCTTTTGTGAGCTAATAATAAAATAACCCCCTACTATTGTTTTCACTTTATTGTAATAGAGGGGTTAAGATGTTTCATTGACTTAAATCAAGACCGTCCCTGTTTTGAATCTTGTTTTTTGGCGAATCGTAAATTAAGCGCTTCGAATCGCAAGGTCTACCTCGAGAATCGCAATATACTTCAGGGAAATCGCAAGGCCAGGTCCGCGAATCGCAAGTCGAAACGTGATTTGGGGCGAATCGCAAATTAGGTGCTTCGAATCGCAAGGTCTACCTCGAGAATCGCAATATACTTTCGGTTAATCGCAAGGTCAGGTCCGAAAATCGCAAGTTGAAACGTGGTTTGGGGCGAATCGCAAATTAAACGCTTCAAATCGCAAGGTCTACCTCGAGAATCGCAATATACTTCCGGTTAATCGCAAGGTCAGGTCCGCAAATCGCAAGTTGAAACGTGGTTTGGGGCGAATCGCAAGGTGAATCTAATGTTTCTTACACATGGTCAAATGGAAAAGTCCTTCTTCTCTCTTCGTTCAAACCCTACAAGCTTCTCCACGCCTAAGGACTTCAGCATATCCGCATTCACAACAGTATACTTTCCTAAATCATCTGGGAAATGGGAATCCGAAGATACCGTAAATTCTACCCCACGATCCACTAATACCTTCACAAACGCAGGACCTGGACACATTTCTTGTACCGGGTATCGATAGAATAATCCCGCATTCACTTCCGTAGCAGTCCCCGTTTCCACGAGTGCATCTGCAATTCGCTTATACCAATTCATCATAAATTCCGTATCATCCACTTTAAATTTGAATACTTTCAAATTATCTAAATGCGCTACAAAGTCAAACAACTCCGACCGAATAGCTTTCTCCACAGTCGTAAAAAATCGCTCATACAATGCCTTCAAATCCATATCTTCAAATTTATTCGCTGTTTGTGGATTATCAAATCCCCATCCATCTACAAAATGAACCGAGCCAATCACGTAATCCCACGGGTACTCGCTTAGCAACTCTGTTAGCTCCGCTTCACTGCCGACAAAATAATCTGCCTCCATACCAAGCTTCAGCTCTATTCCTTCTCGATGCCATTTCTCTTTGGACCGCATAATAATATCCACAAAATTATTCATATCTTCCGTCATGACACTGTCCAACCAATATCGCTGCATCTTTCCTAAATCTGATTCATCTAAGATTAAATTCTTTTCGAAATAAGCTTTCGTCTCTTTAAAACGGTATAAATGATCCACAATGCCAACTTCCTTTAATCCGAGCTGTTTTGCACGTATCAAGTAAAAGTCTAACCATTCTTCACTATAACAACCTTGATCTAATCTATGTTTCAATACGTTTGTTTGCCAAGTTATAAATTCCTTTGAGCCCTTTTCCAAGCCTTCTGGCGAATGAAAAGCAGTAATTGCCTGAGAAGTTCGCTCCAACCAACCAAATGAGTATGGACCTTCCTCTAAATGTACATGATAATCCATTTTCATTTATACTTACCTCCATCTGCCACAGTCCATTGTCCTTCAAACGTCGTCCAACTAGTCGGACGTGCTTCATTACAAATAACTTCTGAAATATCATTCAAATTACATATCTCATAAAAAGATTTTTGGTTTATCTTCGTAGTATCCGCTAGCAATATATGATCATAACTATTTTCTATCATTTTTGTAGAAACAAGTGATTCATCCAAATCGTAGTCAAAAACGATTCCTTCATCTATCCCACCGCATGATAAAAATGCTTTATCCAAATTCATACGACTAAGCCATTCTAATGTCATTGCTCCAGACACGGAAGATTGTTCAGGGTTTGTCGTCCCTCCAAGCAAAATCACTTTACCAGTCATTCTTTTTTCTTCCAAAGCTAAGTTGAACCTTACCGCAGCAGAAATCGAATTCGTTACGACCGTTACATTATTTACTTCCACGAGAAAATCCGCCATGTGGACAGTGGTCGTCCCAACATCTACCGCAATTGTATCTCCGTCCATAATACGCATAGCTGCAAGACGAGCAATTTCACGTTTAGCCTCTTTTTGCATATCCAACTTTCGTAAATACTCAGGCTCTTTTCGTAAGTTGATAAACTTCACAGCACCACCATGCACTCTTGTTAACAAATGCTGTTCCTCTAACTCATCAAAATCACGACGAATCGTTTCTGGTGCCACATTCAACTCTTCTGCAATAACGGAGACAACAATTTGCCGTTCAAATTCTAGCTTACTTAAAATATGTTCAAAACGTTCTAATTTGGAGTACATCATAATAATGCAACCACATCTTCTTGTGATACATAGCATCGATACTTATTTCCGAGCTCTACCGAAGACCCTCGATCATGTAACTGCTCCACGGAAAAAGTACGTTCACCTACTTGAAAAACAGTTCGAATGACATTCCCACTCATTACTGCTTCTTTTGCAATACCTGTAAAACAGAAATCTCCTTCGTTTGCTTTTAAATGAATAGCCTCCGGGCGAATTGCAAACTTCTGCCGTTCTCCAGGTAGTTTCCCACCAATCATCTGCTCTAATTCTTCCCGTGTAAATACATTATAATGCCCGATGAAATTGGCAACGAACTCACTTTCCGGTTTTGTGTAAATCTCTGTTGGAGACCCTTCTTGCGCAATTTCCCCTTTATTCATCACGAATATTTTATCCGATACAGCCATTGCTTCTTCTTGGTCATGCGTAACTAAAACCATGGTCATGCCAAGCTCTGTTTGAATCGAACGTAAATCTGCTTGTAACTTTTTACGAATTTGTGCATCTAATGCACTTAGTGGTTCATCTAAAAGCAATACTTTTGGGCGTACGATCAATGCTCTTGCAAGTGCAACTCGTTGTTGCTGTCCTCCGGATAATTCATGTGGAAATGCATGCTCTTTATCAGATAAGTGCACTAGTGCTAATGTATCTTTCACTTTTTCCACTATTTCAATGGCGTTCATTTTTTTCATTTTCAACCCGAATGCAACGTTCTCTTTTACAGTCATATTCGGAAATAATGCATAGGACTGAAACACCATTCCAACTTCACGATTTTTCGGTTGGATGTTGTTCATATTTTTCCCTTCGATTTTCACAGATCCGGAAGTCGCATCTGTCAAACCAGCAATAATACGTAAAATTGTACTTTTGCCGCAGCCACTCGGTCCAAGTAACGTAACAAATTCTCCATTTTCAATCGTCATATCAATATTTGATAATACCGCATTCGTGCCATAAGTTTTATGCAGGCCTTCTATTACAACATAACTCATACTTTTGCAGCCCCTTTTGATCGTTTCGTTAACATCGATATGATAAATGTTAAAATACCCATTAATACTAAGTAAACAAACACAACGCTACTCGCAATATGACCGCTCGTACTCAACTTTTTCATCAAATAGATTTGAACCGTTTCAAACCTTGAACCTACAACCAAATTGATCAATACAAATTCACCGAACAACACGGAAAATGACAATAACGCACCTGCAAACAGTCCCGGATATACTGCTGGTAATAATATTTTCGTAAAGGCTTGTGCTTTAGATGCACCTAATAACTCCGCAGCATCCAATAACTGTCTTGCATTTACACTGCGCAAACTATTACGCGTCCCTTGATAAATATAAGGTAAAATACTAATCACATAGGCCCCCAGGACCGCTAAAATCATCGGCACTCCTATATGAGCATACGCACGTATCAACCCAACTGCTAATATAACACCCGGAAATGCATAGACCATAACGACCGCCGCTTGAATCCATTTCTCATACTTTGGAAAATAAAGAACGATAACAAAAATCGCTGGCACAATGAACAATAAAGCAAGCAGTACCGCTCCTCCAGAGAGTAAAACCGATCGTCCAAATGCCTCGATAAAACTACTATCCTGAAATAACGTTGAGATCCATTTAAACGTTAGCCCTTCCGGTAACACCGTTTTGTTCCAATTAGTTGCAAACGCATAAAGCATCGTTGCTAAAATAGGGAGGAATAAATATAAAAGAAGGAAGAAAAAAAATAGATCTGCAAAACCTCTCTTTTTCACTATAAATTCCTCCTTGTTTTCTTAATACTCCACTCACTTAGCAGCATCGCGATAACCATCGTCACTCCAAGCAACACTGCAACCGCACTTGCAAGTTCTGGCTGTGCAAAAATATCACCACTTATTAATGCACCAATTCGAATGGCGACTAAATTATAATTACTGCCTGTTAACGCATAGGCAGACGCATACGCACCCATCGCATTCGCAAAAAGGACACTAAATGTCCCAACAATCCCTGGAAGCATAATAGGAACTCCAATTTTTCTCCAAAATTGAAAAGTCGATGCCCCAAGTAGCGCAGCTGCATCCTTCCATTGTTGCTGAATACCGTAGTAAATTGGATATAAAAGCATCAATGATAAAGGTAACTGGAAGTAAATATACACAAGTAGTAATCCACTCCAGCTATATAAAGAGAACGACGCTAACGAATCGATTCCCCATTTTTCAAATAACAGTGTGAACAAACCACTATTACCCAATAAAACGATAAAAGCAAACGCTAGTGGAATACCAGAAAAATTCGATGTCAAATTCGAAATCATTAAAATCCGCTCACGCACCGGCTCTGAAAAACGCATGATCGCATACACCGCAAACAACGTTACAATTAGCGCAATAATAGCCGAAACTGCAGACAGCGTAATACTATTTTTAAATCCTTGTAAAATATATCTACTCGTCAAAACCTCATGATAATGACCGAACGTAAATCCATCCCCACTACTAAAACTTGAAATAACCATATATAGCAATGGTACGATAAAAAATAACAAGACAAGTACTAAAAACGGCAATATCCAAACGAACAATTGCTTTTTAGAAGTCAACTAACATCACTACTTCCTTTTTAAAGTGAAAAAAGAGGCACTTGGCCCCTTTTTAGTTGCGTACACCGTTCAGAAGAAGAGGAACCATTTCCCCTGAAGGCTCTATCTCTAATAATTGGCAAACTAAAGGTGCCACTTGTAACTGTGAAACAATACCTTCATTAATACCCGGCTTCACTTTATCCGACAATACAAACATCGGAACATGTCGATCTTCTATCGTATTACCTCCATGATTTCCATCGCTCGTCATGCCGTGATCAGCCGTTACAATTACTTCATATCCTTGCTCTAAGCATTTAGGGATAAACATCGATAGAATGGCATCTACCGCTAGTACACGATTACGATATCCCTTGGAATCTGCCGTAAACTTATGACCATCATCATCCACATTCATCGGATGAATATATAAAAAGTCAGGGTTTTTATTATCCAGTAACCAAGCCGCTTCAGCGAATAAATGACTATCTGGATAGTGGTCTTCAAAATAGAATAGTCCATCTTTAATCGGGAGATCCGTATCCAATTGAATACGATCTGTAAAATGATTAAAAGGAGCATGATTATACAGTTCACTCACCCAATAGTAAGCAGCAGCAGCGGTTGTTTTTCCGTTGCTTTTTACTAAATGGAATAAGCTTGTTTGATTGGATAAACGTACGGTAGCATTACTTGTAACACCATGAATAATTGGTGGTGTCCCCGTTAAAATCGTCTCATATAGTGGGCGAGATAATGATGGTACTTCTGAGCGCACTTCATAGCGCGCACCAGCATCTCTTTCCACTAAATGTTGCATGAATCCCATATGTGTACATGCGGTATCGAATCGAAGGGCATCTACGACTATTAGAACTACACGCTTATTTGACATGGATTAACACCTGTTCTTGGTACATTTGTGGAATTTGTTTCGTTGTTTCTTCCCACGCTTTTTGATCGCCAACTGGTTTTGCATTTGCATACATTTCCTCAGGTAATAATAATGCTTTTACTTCTGCTGAAAGCTCTACGTTTTCACGAATAGGACGAGCATACCCTTTTGCCAGATTTTCTTGTCCAGCATCCGATAAAATATATTCACGTGTTAACATCGCAGCATGTGGATTTTTTGCGTATTTATTAATAACTGTTGCATATCCAGAAATAACTGAACCTTCTTCTGGAATGACTATGTCAAAGCGTGACTCATCAATTTGACTACGGTAGCCTAACGAGTTGAAATCCCACATAATTGCTACATCAATCTCTCCTTTTTCCAAGTTTGCAACGGTTGCGTCACCTTGTAAACGACCTTGTTTTGCAAGCTCTGCGAAGAAATCAATTCCTGGTTGTAAATTTGTCTCATCTCCACCATAAGCCATTGCCGCTGCTAAAATAGCAAACTGCGCTTGGTTGGCAGTTAATGCATCCCCAATACTTACATTAAAATCACCGTTTTTAATGTCTTCCCATGATTTAGGTGGATTTTTTACATTATTTGTATCTGTTAAAAAGGACATTGTTCCTGTATATCCAACAACCCAGTGGCCTTCATCGTCTTTTGCCCAATCCGGAATATCGTCCCAGTAAGAAGTTTTATAAGCTAATGTTAGATCTTTGTCTTTCGCAATCGGTCCAAACGCTATACCAACGTCTCCGATATCAGCCGTTGCATCTTCCTTCTCAGCTTCAAACTTAGCAAGTTCTTCTGCGCTCGACATATCTGTATCTACATGTTCTAAATTGTACTCAGTGCCAAGCTCTTCCCATGTTTCTACCCAGTTCGCCCAAGTATCTGGCATACCTACTGAATTTACCGTGCCTTCTTCTTTAGCTTTTGTTGTAATCTCATCTACTGATAAATCGTTGCCATTAACTGTTGACTCTGCCGAACTATCTGAACAAGCCGCCAAAATAGATACTGCTAATACACCGACTAAACTTTTTTTCCAGACTCGTTTAAAAGACATTAATGAAAACCTCCATTTGTTTATGTTTGTTTTGATTTGCTTACAAGGATTATTCTACAAAACAAACATTAAGCAAGTATGGATGAGTTTATAATGTTAAGTAAAAATTGTTTAGGTATTGTGAAGTTCCAACCTTTTTCTTAACAGTCCTTCCTATCAATGCCGTACAATAGGTAGAAAGGGAGTTGATCTGATTGCGTTTATGGCATCAAAATTTACTAAATGTTTTACCAAAGTCTCAGCTGCTAGCACAGTGGCGTGAGTTAAATAGCATATTTGCAAAGGAAGATCGTCATATTTTGATTAACTATATTTATGACTATTCGAAAGATGATTTGTTTGCCTATACGCAACTTGTTCTGCATGAAATGCGTGCCCGCTATATTAATATTCGCACGATAGATAAAATGGATCGTTATTTCGCAGAAGGACCTTTTGAAGAGGTAACACATCCATTCGTTCATCATCATAACGAAGAATATTTGGAGATATGTTATTTTAATCTTAAAGAGAAGTATATTCGTGGGCAGAAAGATTTTGATGGGGAGCGTTATGAGGCTTTAAAGAAAGTTTATGAAGATATGAAGGGAGAAACTCGCTCCTAAGTTTCGCAAATCGCAAGGTCGACACCGAGAATCGCAAGATACTTCAGGAAAATCGCAAGGTCAGGACCGCAAATCGCAAGCTGAAACGTGGGTACAAATGTTAATTTAAATATGTACAAAGTTGCTTGAATAAATATGGACAAAAATGATCACTTCTTTATAATAATTTTGAGGTGATTAAGATGTACATATCGTTAAATGTTGAAATGGATTTTGAAGTTAAAGGTCTAGACGACCTTCCAAAATTTAAACAAATAATGGAGCAACTAAAAATGAAAATAAATAAGAGTGAACTAGCAAGGGAATTAGGGGTAGATCGAAGAACGATAGAAAAGTATCTGAATGGCTTTATCCCAAAACGTACGCGTAATAAACCATCCAAAATAGATGAATATTACTCGATTATATCTGTACTACTTTCAGAGGACTCCATACAAAAATTCTATTATCGTCGAGTACTTTGGCAATATCTCAAAGATAATCATGGGCTTGATTGTGGAGCTTCTACATTTCGTGCTTACATTAGTAAAATCCCTGAATTTAATGCCTATTTTGAAGAAGACAAACGTATTCCTTCTCCCAAGGGAACTGTCCGTTTCGAAACTCCACCTGGTAAACAGGCACAGTTGGATTGGAAAGAGAGTATACTTTTTGAAACAAAAGATGGGCAAAAGGTGGAGGTTAATGTAGCAGCACTAATCCTTTCTCACTCACGGATGCGCAGGTTTTATTTGAGTATTTCCAAGTCACAGAGTGTCTTACTAACCTTCTTGACAGAAACCTTCGAAGCTTTTGGAGGTGTACCAACAGAAATTGTCACGGATAATATGAAAACAGTCATGGATGAAGCGAGGACAGAATATTCTTCTGGAAAAGTAAACGCCAAGTTCGCACAATTCGCCAATGACTTTGGTTTTAAAGTGAAACCTTGTATTGCAGGACGACCAAGAACGAAAGGGAAAATAGAAACAACGATGAAACTATTAGAGGAAATTCATGCTTATCAAGGTCAATTGACCTTAGAAGAGTTGCATCAGTTTGTAGAAGATTTATGTAATCGAATTAATCATGGAGTACATCAAGGGACAGGTAAAATCCCAATTCTAGAGTTCCAAAAAGAAAGGAATCACCTACTCCAGCTACCAACTGAAAAAGTAAGGGATTCCTATCGCATCAAACATACGCTTGTAAAAGTCAATGCTTCAAACATGATTTCCTACAAGTCTAATCAGTACTCCGTACCATCGAAATACCAAGGGAAAAACGTAGGACTACAAGTGTACGATGACCAATTATGGATTTATTATAACACGGAGCTTATCGCACAACATCCTATAAGCAACAAAAAACTAAACTATCAAGAATCGCATTATCAGGAGGCTATGGCTGTTTCCATGCCCAAGTACCCAGATATTGAGGATCTAGCTAAACGAAATTTAGCAACGATAGGAGACGTGTATAAATAATGAACCCAATTTCAACGAATTATCAACAACTATTATTTAACTTAGATTATTTAAAATTGAAGCAAATGACCTTACATCTCGACGAAGTCTTAGACTTCAGCGTGCATAATGAACTGTCCATCATCGATACACTCATTAAATTAACAAGTTATGAAATTGATGTTCGCGAGCAAAATATGACACAAGCTATGGTAAAGGTGGGTGCTTTCCCCCACCGGAAAGAGATAAAAGATTTTGATTTTACCTTTCAACCATCTATTAATCAGCAACTAATTTTAGACTTTTTAACACTTCGCTTTTTAGAGGCTAATGAGAACATAGTTTTCTTGGGGCCAAGTGGGGTTGGAAAAACCCATTTGGCAACATCGATTGGAATTGCCGCAGCAAAGAAAAGAACTAGCACTTATTTTATTAAGTGCCATGATTTAATCCAAAATCTAAAAAGAGCCCGACTTGAAAATCGATTAGAAAGTCGTTTAAAACATTACTCCAAATATAAGCTGTTAATAGTCGATGAGATTGGCTATCTCCCAATTGAGGCAGAGGATGCGAAGCTATTCTTTCAATTAATCGATATGCGATACGAGAAGAAAAGCACGATCCTTACGACAAATGCAAACTTTAATACGTGGGACGAAGTCTTCCAGGAGGCTAAGTTAGCCAATGCAATATTAGACCGAGTTTTACATCACGCAACCGTCGTTTCAATTGTAGGAGATTCTTATAGATTGAAGAATCATTTAACGAAGGAAAACGAGTAATTTTGTACATACTTACGCAAGCGGAAATGTACATATTTGTGTTGACATTTATA
>NZ_JAIZDB010000080.1 GCF_029533155.1 Psychrobacillus antarcticus
TCACTCATAATTAATAACTTCATTTCCCACACCTATCCTTCAGAAAATTAAATCTTCCAAAACCAAAGAAAGTTTTTTAATAGCATTACCTCGATGAGAAATAGCTCCCTTTTGCTCTGCAGTTAGTTCTGCCATCATTTTTAGTTCAATTGGTAGCACTATGTGTATCACTCATAATTAATAACTTCATTTCCCACACCTATCCTTCAGAAAATTAAATCTTCCAAAACCAAAGAAAGTTTTTTAATAGCATTACCTCGATGAGAAATAGCTCCCTTTTGCTCTGCAGTTAGTTCT
>NZ_JAIZDB010000081.1 GCF_029533155.1 Psychrobacillus antarcticus
AAAGTGATTAAAAGAAACGCATTTGGTTATCGAAATTTCTTGAGATTTCGAGCTAAAATATTACTAACGCACAAGTATAAAAAGATTGGAACTCATGTTGGTTAAGGTGAAGGAAATTTTACTTCACCCCAACATTTGACGTAGAACCCAAATTTTTAATGAGCTAAAAACCTATGGTTTCAAAGGTTCTTATAGAACAGTATGTAATTTTATTGAAGAATGGGAAGTTCAAAATGATCCGACTGTACCTGATAAAGGATCTGAAAGGTTAGAACACCCTTCGGGAGAAGCACA
>NZ_JAIZDB010000082.1 GCF_029533155.1 Psychrobacillus antarcticus
TGGGACAGATGATTGGGGTGAAGTCGTAACAAGGTAGCCGTATCGGAAGGTGCGGCTGGATCACCTCCTTTCTAAGGATAATATCGGAATACGAATTTTTATTCGTATCTTAACGTTTTGCAGTTCAGTTTTGAATGTTCATTTAACCATGAAAATTCAATTCTTGTTCCTGCAATTTTTGCATTGGAACAAACCACTTGTTCTTTGAAAACTGGATAAAACGACATTGAAACAATAAACAACAAGAAATTCTGTTGTGATTATTTACGTAATCACAACGTGTAAGACTTTTTAACTTT
>NZ_JAIZDB010000083.1 GCF_029533155.1 Psychrobacillus antarcticus
CGTGACAATCACTGAACCAAATGCCTCCTAGTCCAACCCACAATTTAATTCACATTTAGGCGCTGCACTTTTTTAAAAAATTATTGAGCTGCGTCAGATTTCGTATTGCCTTTTTCTCTAAATCGAAGATTTTAATTTTCATGGGAGATCAATTTAATATTTTGGACTTTAAAAAAGCCCATCGAAATGATGGCCATATTTTGCTAAAGCACCCGTTAGCCATCCATGTAGCGCAAAATCAGCGCTACACCACAGAGAATGAAAATGTGAAAACCTGGGTATAGAATACTACG
>NZ_JAIZDB010000084.1 GCF_029533155.1 Psychrobacillus antarcticus
ATATAACGAACAAAATGAAAACGATCTGCCACAATGACAGGCTTACCAAGAGCACTTGTAACTGCAGCTTTAAAAGATGGACTCATGTCCATGATGACAATTTCTACATTTGCTCCATGTTGTTGAAGATAGTGCTTTATCGTTTTTTTTATAGCGATTTGGTAAAATATCAATTGGCTCTTTGGTTTCTCCATTAGCGATAATGAGTTGATATTTCCCTTCACGTGTATCGCCTTTATATTCATCAATGGCAATCACTTTTGGAAGTTCTTTTACTTTCTGAATTTCACTCAATGATAGACGATCAAAACGTCGGACAATCGTGGATGGTGAAGTACCATAAATAGTCGCTGTTTCTGAAAATGTTTTTCCCTTTATGCTCCGTACATTTACCGCTTGATTCCATTCGATTGAAAAGCGTTGGTACCGCTGAATAAAAGTATTCTTTTCCGCAAATTTCTTCCCACACTGACACACATATCTGCGTTTGCGATAAAAAATAATGGTAAGTCTT
>NZ_JAIZDB010000085.1 GCF_029533155.1 Psychrobacillus antarcticus
CGGACTTTCTTCTCGCCATTCATTTCCATATGGTAAAACCAATCAACTTCACTCCTCATTCTATAATACACTCTTTTTAAAGTATGCATCTTTGTGATGAGCGTTTGGGTTAAATTTGGCTCCATTATTTTTTTTCCAAAAAAAAAAACCTCCGTTTGCTTTATCGCAAAATAAACGGAGGGCTACTTGTTATTATTACGTGCTATTTCGTCATAATAAAAACAGGTAAGTTCTTAGTGAAAATGTTGAAACATTATGCCCTCGGCGAGGATCGAACTCACAT
>NZ_JAIZDB010000086.1 GCF_029533155.1 Psychrobacillus antarcticus
GGTGGGACAGATGATTGGGGTGAAGTCGTAACAAGGTAGCCGTATCGGAAGGTGCGGCTGGATCACCTCCTTTCTAAGGATAATATCGGAATACGAATTTTTATTCGTATCTTAACGTTTTGCAGTTCAGTTTTGAATGTTCATTTAACGATGAAAATTCAATTCTTGTTCCTGCAATTTTTGCATTGGAACAAACCACTTGTTCTTTGAAAACTGGATAAAACGACATTGAAACAATAAACAACAAGAAATTCTGTTGTGATTATTTACGTA
>NZ_JAIZDB010000087.1 GCF_029533155.1 Psychrobacillus antarcticus
CTAAGCCGAGGCCGATAGGCGTAGGCGATGGATAACAGGTTGATATTCCTGTACCACCAAACCACCGTTTGAGTAATGGGGGGACGCAGAAGGATAGGGTAAGCATGCTGTTGGTTATGCATGTCCAAGCAGTAAGGTGTGAATGTAGGCAAATCCGCATTCTATAACATTGAGCTGTGATGGCGAGGACGTATGTCCGGAGTTCCTGATTTCACACTGCCAAGAAAAGCCTCTAGCGAGGTGAAAGGTGCCCGTACCGCAAACCGACACAGGTAGTCGAGGAGAGAATCCTAAGGTGAGCGAGAGAACTCTCGTTAAGGAACTCGGCAAAATGACCCCGTAACTTCG
>NZ_JAIZDB010000009.1 GCF_029533155.1 Psychrobacillus antarcticus
TAGGAAATTATATAGATTATTACAACTCAGAACGAAAGCAATGGGATTTAAAAAAGATGGCTCCGGAAGCATACCGAAACCATCTCATCGCAGTCTAAACTACAAACTCTCTTTTTATTAAGTTGTCTACTTTATAGGGCTCAGTTCATTATGAACTTTCGGACTCTCTTTTTTTCTCTATAATAACTAAACTTACTGTAGCGATAGGTCCTATTATTAAAGATAAGAGGAACCAATTAAGGCCACTTCTATTTTTACCTTGGGCAATCCCGGCATTAAGAAAAGCTAGTGTTCCCCAACCAACAACATATGAGTTTTCCATTCAAAATCAACATCCTTTGCAATTTTTATCAAGTTTCAAATAATTTCCCCAGCTCTCGGGATCTGTTTTGTGCAGCATGGATGCACGCGAAGATAGCTTCACTCACTTTATGCTCTACCAATTGCTCTATGCCTGCTTCTGTTGTGCCACCTGGACTCGTGACTCTTCTACGCAGTTCTTTTGGTTCCACATCTCCTTTTTTTAGCATTTGTGCGGCACCTTCCATCGTCTGTATAAATAATTGACGCGCATCACTCGGATCTAAACCATGCTCAACAGCAGCGGATTCAAACTGTTCAGCGAAATAATAGAAGTAAGCTGGACCACTTCCGGAAAGAGCAGTAACAACATGTAAATCTTCTTCTGCTACGACCTTGACAGAGCCAATCGATTCTAAAAGATCGATGATAAGTAGTTTGGCCTCGTCTGAAATAAGTTCATTCCAGCATAGTGCAGATGCACTCATTCCAACAGCTGCAGATGTATTTGGCATAACACGTGCAATTGGTCTATTACTTAGAGAATTGATAATGGTTTGGATACTGATCCCAGCAATAACGGAAATTATCGTGGCATCTTTGTTTATATAGGCTGCCAGACCAGATAATGCATCGTTTGCGTCTTTTGGTTTCATCGCTAAAAAAATAATATTAGCTTCAGTTAACGCTTTTTTCTGTTCACATACGATTTGTACATTGTACGTTTCTTTTAAATAGTTAAGCTGGTTTTGATCCGATTTATTCATAACATGGATACTTGCAGATGCTATTTTATTTCCCTTCGTTAGTCCATTTATAATAGCTTCTGCCATGGCACCAGCGCCAACAAATACAATCTTCGTCATATAAATCCCTCCATTTAGTAGTCCCAGATTTTCATTAATCTTCAATCAAGTGGAGCAGTATTAAAACGAGAGCAAAATAAAAAAGCGCTCTCATCCTATAATAATAAGGACGAAAACACTTGTTTTCCGCGGTACCACCTAAATTTGCTGAAATAACTTTCAGCACAACTTAACCCTTCGTATCGAGAAGGTACGACCATGTTTACATAGTAGCTCCGAAGTAGGTTCTATATACGAGCGGGAGATGAAACTTACAGCGGGTCATTTCATTCTCTTAACTCCATCATATATGTACTAATCTTCATCTTAGCTTTTATATTCTGAATTAATGAAATTATATGCATCTTATCATAGAAAGTCAACCTTATATTCGTGACGACACCCAAAAATAAGGGTACAATGTAGTGAATGATTATTCATTAATAAGGAGAATTTAAATGATACATAAAATTATTATTCCTACACCTTTTGCTGTGGGGGATGTAAACGCATATTTAGTTAAAGGGGATGCTTTGACCCTAATAGATGCTGGACCTAAAACAAAGGAAGCATTAATAGCATTAACATATGGAATTAAAGAGGCTGGATTTGAACTGAACGATATTGAACAGGTAGTGCTGACACACCATCACCCGGACCACGCCGGGTGGACGGATGCTTTTGAACAAGCAACCATTTTAGGGCACGAATACAATCAAGTTTGGATGACACGTGATGAAGAGTTTCTCCAGTTTCATGATCGTTTTTATCTAAAATGCTTAATAGAAGAAGGGGTACCAGAAGAATATTTAAATTGGATAGAGAAGATGAGGAGACCATTAAGCCTACTTGGAAGTCGCCCTTTAGATACATACTTAAATGAGGGGGATATTTTGCCTGGTCATCCAGATATTCAAGTACTTGAAACATTAGGCCATGCACAAAGCCATTTAGCATTTTGGTCTGAAACTTCGAAAGTTCTTATAGGTGGGGACCTTATTCTGGAAATGATCTCTTCTAACCCATTAATTGAGCCACCGCTAGATCCTAATAAGGAGCGTCCAAAATCGATGTTACAATATAACGCCTCTTTGAAAAAAATTCAACAGCTACCTATTGAAAAAGTTTATAGTGGGCATGGTAATGAAGTGTATAATATTCAGGACCTAGTTACAAGCAGACTGGAAAAACAAAAAGAACGTGCACTTAAAGTACTTGATATGATGAATGACGGAGAAAAAACAATTTTTGAATTAACGAAACAACTATTTCCAAAAGTATATGAAAAGGAACTAGGGTTAACACTTTCTGAAACGATTGGCCAAATAGATTATTTAGTAGATGAAAAACTTATTACGGTAAAACGAAATGAAAAAGGAATTCTGCTATATGAGCAAAGTTAAAAAAATTCTAATAACAGGTGCTACTAGCGGAGTAGGTTTACTACTTGCTAAAACACTGCATGATGCAGGTCATGAAATATGGGCGACTGGTAGAAATACCAATGTATTAAACAGTTTATCTACCATAGGTATCCATACAATTGAAGCAGACTTAACATCAGAACAATCTTTCGAATCACTTTTTAAAGACATGGGTACACCTGATATAGTTATCCACTGTGCTGGTGTGGGCACATTTTCTTATTTATTGGATGTGGATGAAAGTGATATGGAGAAAATGTTACAGGTAAACGTATTGGCACCGATGAAGCTGACGAAATACTTTGCAGAAATGATGAAAAATCGCAGAAGTGGTCACTTTATATTTGTTGCATCCCAGGCAGGTAAAGTAGCTACACCTAAAGCATCTGTGTATGCAGCATCCAAGCATGCCATCCTTGGGTTTGCAAATGCTATCCGAATGGAGCTGAGAGAATTTGGTGTTGATGTGACCACTATTAATCCAGGACCAATTGATACTCCTTTCCTCGATTTAGCTGATCAAACTGGTAATTATAGAAGTAGTATGAAGAAGCATCTGTTGACTCCGGAAAAAGTGGTAGCGTCTATTAAACAAGTAATTGAAAAGCCAGTTCGAGAGGTTAATCTTCCATCTTACATGAGTATTACAAGCAAATTATATGCAATAGCTCCAACAATTGTTGAAACAGTTGGGAAAAAGTATTTTACAAAAAAATAAAATCAGATTAGCGACACATACTGAGCAAAAACCATATACAAATAAAAAGCCGACTTTTCCTCAAAAAAGGAGAAATCGGTTTTTTAATAAGATAAAAGCAAATGTATTTCATTAATGTAGAATGTAAGTAGATACCTATATATTTATTTCCTATTATGAAGCTTTTCGTTGGTATCTATTTAGTAATTGATCTAGCTCTTGACTACAAGTAACGACGACTGGATGAGTAAAGCCAAGAACATTTGCCTTTCTATACATCTCTTGTTTCTTTAATTCTATTCGTAACAATAAAGATCTTTGGTGCAAGTAACTTTTCACAAAATTCCCTCCGTAGTAGTGTGTATTCAGCTCCATATCCTGAGTGTATATCTAGTAGGTTTTGTAGCAACTTCTTTATTGTAATATCAGGAGATGGCAAAGTTTGTCGGATTGTGGAAAATATCCACTTTTCACAAAGTTGTCACATTTAAAAAAATATTTTAAAAATTCAACTATTTCATTGGACATTTCATCGCATTTGATTTCTAGAGAGTTTTTATTTCCAACTATTGAACAAAAAGGATAATAGTAAGCAATGAAGAATAATAACCATTAACTATGAAACCGAAATAGTGAAAAAGAGGTGCAAACGTTGAAAAACACTGAAAATCAGGCTATTCCAGAGCAGTTTCAAGAAAGAATTGGAAATGTTCAAAGGACTTCTTTTCCTAAAAGACAAGGTGCGACTTCTGAGGTGGTATTTCTACATACTGATCAAGGTAACTTTGTCTGCAAATGTTCCTCTTTACCAAAGTATAGAAGCTGGTTGTTAAAGGAAGCAAAAGTTATGGAAGAGTTGAATGTGAATACTGCTTTATCAATACCAACCTACCTTCACTATGTGGAGGACGAAAATAAAAGTTACCTTCTCATGAGTTTGGAACAAGGGATTCCTTTAAGAGAGGCAATGATTGCTGCCAAAACAGATGAGGAAAAAACGAACCTTATTCATAGCTTTGGCACTAAGTTAAGAACTTTACACGAAACTGACCCGCCACCAAAATGGCAGCAACAGGAAAGCTGGTTAGATTTGCAACTTAAAAAGGCTGCATACAATCTAAAAAACTATGAGGTGGATGGAAATCAGCATTTATTAGATAGCTTGAAAGAAAACAAACCGGATAATATAACCCAAACGCTTATTCATGGGGATTTTACAATTGATAATGTACTAGTTACAGAGAATCGAGTTCAAACGTTTATTGACCTGTCTGAGTCTGCTTTTGGTGATCCAAGATATGATGTTGCGCTTGCTATACGGTCCTTTCTATATGATAAGGATTTACTAAATGCTTTTTATGAAGGATATAAGTTACAACGGATTTCAAAAGAAGAATTTGATTACTTTGATGGTGGACTTTACGAATTTTTTTAACAACATAATATATGAAAATGGGGTTTTGAAATTGATTAAAGGAGTTATATTTGATTTTGATGGTTTAATTGTGGACACAGAAACTACTTGGTATGAAGCATTCAAAGAAATTTTTTGGGAAAGTCATGAAATTGACTTGGAGTTAGTAGGGTATTCCGAATGTATTGGAACTGGAAACGATGTTTTATACCGTTACTTCCGAGAAATCGCTGGTAACTCAGTCAATTGTGAATTGCTAGAAGATCTTGCAGCAATAAGATATGAAGACATGATGAAAACACCTGTACTTCGTGAAGGTGTAAAAGAATATTTAGATGAAGCTAAACAAAAAAAATTAAAAATAGCATTAGCTTCAAGTTCATCAAAGGAGTGGGTTCATAATTACTTAGGGCAACTTAACATAATAGATTACTTTGAGATCATCAATACAAAAGATGATGTAAGCAAAATTAAACCTGACCCCGAACTATATAGTAAAACACTTATGGACTTGGGATTGTCACCAAAAGAAACGATAGTATTTGAAGATTCCCTGAACGGATTAAGTGCAGCAAAACAGGCTGGGATTCGCTGTGTCATTGTTCCAAATAATGTTACGAGAAACCTTAAATTTGAGAATTTTGATGATCGAATAGACTCCATGGGGGAAATCACTTTAAGTGAGTTATTACAGCGTATAGAGCGTAAAGGAGCGGTAACATGATATTAGAGGCAGTAATGTTACAAGTTAAACCGGGTTTAGAAGGAAATTATGAGACTACTTTTCGTCAAGCATCAAAAATCATTTCCTCCATGCCAGGTTATATCACTCATGAGTTACAACGTTGTATGGAAGTTAAGGGGAAATATTTACTGCTAGTGAGATGGGAAACACTAGAAGATCATACAGTAGGTTTTAGGGAATCGATCGAGTATCAAGAATGGAAAAAACTCCTTCATCCATACTATGATCCATTTCCAGTTGTCGAATATTTTGAGAACGTACATATATCTTAGAATAGTAAATAGACTTATTTCACTCATATAAATAGAGAGAGTTAAGTCTATTTTTTAGCATTATCATGAAACATAAAGAATAGTTGTAATTATTAAAATAGCAGAAAATTAGGTATACTGATAAAAAACATCGGAGGGATCTAAGTTGATAAAAAGATTACATAATTTAGAAGTAACACATTTTGAGCATTCTAAAAAGGAATATAAAAAAACATTAAAGAAACTTCAATATCATTTATTAAGCTTGCAGCAGACTCTTTTAGAGGAAAAGATTGGACTAATACTTGCCTTTGAAGGAATGGATGCTGCAGGTAAAGGTGGCGCTATTAAACGATTAACGCAGCGCTTAGACCCCAGAGGATATATAGTACATCCCATTTCTGCTCCCCAAGCCCATGAACTGCGTTTTCACTACCTTCAACGGTTTTGGAGAAAACTTCCTCAGCACGGGCAAATAGGTATTTTCGATCGGTCCTGGTATGGAAGAATTTTAGTGGAGCGTGTGGAAAATCTAGCAACTAAAGAGGAATGGAAACGAGCTTTTAAAGAAATAAATCAATTCGAAAAAACCTTATCCGATGAGAATTACATAGTTGTTAAGCATTGGATACATGTTTCAGAGGAAGAACAATTGAAACGGTTTATAGAACGCAAGACTGATCCTTATAAAATGTGGAAGTTGACAGACGAGGACTGGCGAAATCGAGAAAAATATGATCAGTATTTAGAGGTAGCCGAAGATATGTTTGCCAAGACTAATTGTACGGACGCACCTTGGTTTATTGTCCATGGCGACGATAAATTACATGCACGCATAGTTGTTTTACAAAATACTATTCAAGAAATAGAAAACCAGTTAGACAAACGAGGGATTGAATATACACTTATTTCTGATGAAGTAAACGAAAAGAAGGTAGAAGATCAGGAAATACAGGAAGATGAATAAATACTAATAATTATAAATTATTAGTTGTATTAATACATTAATCATGTTACATTATGTATATTAATACTAAATAGCTGTATATAAATTCATTGGAGGGGTAAAAAAATGAACAAAAAAGTTGTTTTAGCATATTCAGGCGGATTAGACACATCAGTTGCAATCACATGGTTAAAAGATGAGGGCTATGATGTTATAGCGGTTTGTCTAGATGTTGGAGAAGGTAAAGATCTTACTTTTATCAAAAACAAAGCACTAGAAGTTGGAGCAATCGAAAGTTATATGATCGATGCAAGAGAAGAGTTTGCCAATGAATATGCATTGATTTCACTTCAAGCACATACATGGTATGAAAATAAATATCCATTAGTTTCTGCTTTATCTCGTCCACTAATCTCTAAAAAATTAGTAGAAATTGCAGAACAAACTGGAGCAACTGCAGTGGCACATGGTTGTACAGGTAAAGGGAATGACCAAGTTCGTTTCGAAGTTTCTATTAAAGCATTAAATCCGGATTTAGAAGTAATTGCACCAGTTCGTGAGTGGAGCTGGAGTCGTGAAGAAGAAATTGCATATGCAAAAGAAAAAAATATTCCGATTCCGATTAATCTAGACAGCCCATTCTCTATCGATCAAAACCTTTGGGGACGTGCAAATGAATGTGGAATTTTGGAAGATCCATGGGCTGCTCCACCGGAAGATGCTTATGATTTAACTGTTTCTTTGGAAAATGCACCTGACACTGCAGATGTAATTGAAATTGAGTTTTTAAAAGGCGTACCTACATCTATAGATGGCGTAGCATATCCATTACATGAATTAATATTAAAATTAAATGATTTAGCTGGAAAACACGGTGTTGGACGTATAGACCACGTGGAAAATCGTTTAGTTGGCATTAAATCACGTGAAGTGTATGAAATTCCTGGGGCGCATACTTTACTCATAGCTCATAAAGAATTAGAAGATATAACATTAGTAAAAGAATTAGCTCACTTTAAACCAGTAATGGAGAAAAAGTTAACAGAACTTATTTACGAAGGACTTTGGTTCTCACCACTTAGAAATGCACTAGAGGCATTCTTAAAAGAAACACAGCAATATGTAAATGGAACAGTTCGTGTAAAATTATTTAAAGGGCATGCAATTGTAGAAGGACGTAAATCTCCTAATTCTCTTTACAATGAGAAATTAGCAACGTATACAAAAGATGATGAATTTAATCACGCTTCTGCTGTAGGATTTATCGAGTTATGGGGTCTTCCTACAATAGTTCACGCAATGGTGAACAAGGGAGCAGAGAAGGTGAAAGCATGACAAAATTATGGGGAGGCAGATTTCAAAAATCTGCCGAACAATGGGTCGATGAATTTGGAGCATCCATCGGGTTCGACCAAACATTAGTAATGGAAGATCTAGATGGAAGTATGGCGCATGTTCAAATGCTTGGGGACTGCAATATACTACCATCTGAAGATGTTCAAAGTATTCTAGGTGGCCTTGTTCAATTAAAAAAACTAGCAACGGAAAACAAATTAGAGTTTTCCGTTGCCAATGAAGATATTCACTTGAACTTAGAAAAAATGTTAATCGATTTAGTCGGGCCAGTTGGTGGTAAGCTGCATACTGGGCGTAGCCGTAACGATCAAGTAGCGACAGATATGCATCTGTTTTTGAAAAATAGAGTAGTTGAAATAATCGAGTTAATAGAACTTTTTCAACAAACAATCATTGCACAAGCTGAAACGCATGTGGAAACACTTGCACCAGGCTACACTCATTTACAGCGTGCGCAACCCATTTCATTTGCTCACCATTTAATGGCATATTTCTGGATGCTAGAACGTGACAAAGATCGTTATAAAGATTCCTTAAAGCGTATTGATATTTCACCACTTGGAGCAGGTGCACTTGCAGGGACAACCTTCCCGATAGATCGCAAGCTATCAGCAGAGTATCTTGGCTTTGCCAATGTCTATGCAAATAGTATGGATGCAGTTAGTGACCGTGATTTTATCGTGGAATTTTTAAGTAATTCTTCCATGTTGATGGCTCATTTATCCCGATTTGCCGAAGAAATAATTTTATGGTCTAGTGCTGAATTTAATTTTATTGAACTGGATGATTCTTTTTCAACTGGTTCTAGTATTATGCCCCAAAAGAAAAACCCTGATATGGCCGAGCTAATTCGTGGGAAAACAGGCCGTGTTTATGGAAATCTTATGGGATTACTAACCGTGATTAAGGGACTTCCACTTGCTTACAACAAAGATATGCAAGAAGACAAAGAAGGTATGTTCGATACTGTGCATACAATCGTTGGATCATTGAAAATTTTTGAAGGAATGGTTCGTACAATGGATGTTCATACAGAACGATTGTATGATACTGTCCATAAAGACTTTTCAAATGCAACAGAGCTTGCTGACTATTTAGCTGCAAAAGGACTTCCGTTCCGTGAAGCACATGAAGTAACTGGTAAATTAGTATTCCTATGTATTCAACGTGGCTATTTCTTGCTAGATTTACCACTGGAGGATCTCCAGGAAGCAAACAGTTTGATCGAGTCAGATATATACGATGTATTATCACCATTAGCCGCAGTAAGAAGAAGAAATTCGCTAGGTGGAACTGGTTTCGATCAAGTAAACATTCAAATTGCAGAAGCAAAGACGCGATTAGCATAATCTAATAGAACCTGCAGACACTCGTTTTAATACGAAATAGTCTGCAGGTTTTTAAATCACTTCATAAATTGTTCAATAATGGAACGAGTAATCTAATCTTCCACTATAATTAATTGACATTTTAGAATTTTATATTTATAGTTGGAGATGTAAAGGCTTACATTTTATTATCTACTACTAAAACGTTTTTGAAGAATGTTCATAATGACTTCTCCATAAAACGTTTTTATTTTTTTATAAAACTAAAACGTTTTCGTAACTTTATACATAGACTTTCGGAAAGGGGATTTTAGTCACATGATAAATTATTCGCATGGTAAAGGAGATCTTGAAAATTGGATTATTTCGGAAGAGGCATTTCAACCAGATACACTTGGGAAAAGTGAAGCAATTATGTACCTTGGTAATGGTTATATGGGATTGCGCTCCGCGACTGAAGAACCTTATATGAAAGAAGTAAGGAATTTGTTTGTTAGTGGTACTTTTAACAAAGCAGAAGAAAATGAAGTAACAGAATTGCCAAACTTAGCGGATGTAACGAGGTTAGATATACGGGTAGACGGTGACCGATTCAGCCTGGAATTTGGAAAAACAAAGGAATATATAAAACAATTAAATATTAAAACAGCAGAGTTGAGAAGATATTTTGTGTGGACATCTCCAAAAGGAAAAGTACTGCAGTTTGAATTTAAACGATTTGTGTCTTTAAATAATTTACATTTAATAGGCATGAAAATGTGTGTTAAAAGCTTATCAGATCCTGTTCAAATTTCTTTTGATACTGGTATTGATGCACAAATGAGTAATTCAGGCTCGCAGCATTTTCTAGAAGGTGAGCGGAGAATTTTTGATAAAAAGGAAATTCTGCTTGTCCAAACAACCAATGAGTCCAAAATAGATGTGGTTATTAATTCGACTCACAAAATTACGGTTAATAATGTGGAAAGAATCGATGAACCAGAAATGAACATGACCCGTAGAAAAGTATGGCTTACTTATGATTTTAATCTTCAGCCGAACGACAAGCTGGAAGTGGAAAAGCTTACAACAGTATATACGAGTCGTGATAAAGACCAAGATAATGCAGGATATACAATTGAGCAGCTTCGAGAAAAATCATTAAATGATTTACGGAATTGTTCGATGCAAGGATATGATTCACTGTTTCATTCACATAAAGAAGCATGGAATAAGAGCATATGGAATTCATATGCATTAGAGATTGATAGTGAAAATCCGTATGATCAGCTTGCATTGCGATTCTCCCAATATCATTTAACGATTATGGCTCCCGCCCATGATGAGCGAATGGGAATTGCTGCAAAAGGTTTAAGTGGAGAAGGCTATAAGGGGCATTCTTTTTGGGATACAGAAATTTTTATACTTCCATTTTTCACTTTTTCCAATCCAAAAGTTGCAAAATCACTTTTAACTTATCGCTATTATGTTCTAGAAGGCGCTAGAAAAAAGGCCTTTGAAAATGGATATAGTGGGGCCATGTATCCTTGGGAGTCGGCTTGGCCAACTGACGGAGAAGTAACTCCTAAACTTGGGGACATCGATATTGTTACAGGAGAGCAAACGAGAATTTGGTCGGGATTTATTGAACAACATATTTCTGCTGATATTGCCTTTGCAGTTTACCAATACTTTAATGTGACAGCTGATCAAGAATTTATGAATCACTATGGTTATGAAATGATTTTTGAAACGGCAAGTTTCTGGGCAAGTCGTCTTGAGTGGAATGAAGTTAAGCAAGAATACCATATTAATAATGTAATAGGTCCTGATGAATATAAAGAGCATGTAAACAACAATGCTTTTACGAATTATATGGCTTTTTTCAACTTGAAACTAGCAATTCGCTATTACGTTACATTAATGAAAGAAAACTCCAGTTTAATAGAAAAATTGACTATAAAATTAGATTTGGAAACAGCTTACCAAACTTGGCAAACGAAAGCAGAGAAAATATATTTACCACAGCCGCGTGAAGAAGATTTAGTAATTCCTCAAGATGATACTTACTTAAGTTTAAAAGAAATTGACCTGACAAAATATAAAAAACAAGAAAAACTAAGAACAATATATCGAGACTATAATCCAGAACAGATTAATAACCTTCAAGTTACGAAACAAGCAGATACGTTACTTTTGTTTTACCTGTTACAGCAAACTTTTTTACAGGAAGATATTCATCTATCAACTTCTATTAAAGAGGCCAACTTCTATTATTATGAGGCGAAAACCTTACATGATTCTTCGTTAAGTTTGGCAACCCACTCTATTCTAGCAAATGACATAGGTGACACAGAGTTAGCTTATTCGCTATTTAGGAAATCTACAGAAGTAGATTTAGGACCACGAATGAACACATCAGATGATGGTATTCACGCGGCATCTACCGGTGGAATTTGGAAAGCAACCATCTTTGGCTTTGCTGGATTGAGACTCGTAGATGGGAAGCTTCGTATAAATCCGAAATTACCAAAACAGTGGAATCATATGAAGTTCACGATTTATTGGCAAGGTCAACCAATTACCTTATTCCTTACTGCTACTACTTTATCTATAAAAGTAGAAAACAAGAAAAAAATAGAATTTGAGATATATGGTCAACACTATGAGTGTGATGATGTATTAAAAATAGATTTTGAATACCAAAACTAGGTAGTTATAAAATGATTTTTCATTTTATTCACTATAGAAATTCAAATCGTAGGGGGAGGAATTTAATATGAAGTTTCAAAAAAGAACACGGAGTAGTCTATTTATTATCGCTTTGTTATTGCTTTTAGCAGCTTGTAGTGACAGTGATGAAGGGTCAACAGGGAAAGAAAGTAATGGGGATAGTGATAAAGCTTCAACTCAAAAAATTACTATTTTCCAAAGTAAAGTGGAAATATCCGATCAATTAGAAGCGCTAGCAGAGGAATATACTTCTGAAACTGGTGTTGAAGTGGAAGTATGGGGAACAACAGGAGATGATTACTTTGAACAATTGCAAATTCGTTTGAATAGTGATCAAGGTCCATCTATATTCAGTCTTCAAAATGTAATGGAAGCTGAAAAAATGAAATCTTATGTAGCCGATTTATCTTCGGAAGGATATGCAAAAGACATTGCTCCAGGAATGGAATTAAAGGTAGATGACAAAATTGTCGGAGTTCCTTATGGAGTAGAAGGATTTGGATTAGTTTATAACAAAGATTTAGTGAAACCGGAAGATATTGCAGATTATGATTCTTTTGTTAGCACTTTAGAAAAGTTTAAAGCTGACGGTATTACTGGACTTGGCCTATCTAAGGAAGCATATTTCTTAATTGGGCATATTAGTAACTATCCATTTTCTTTGCAAAGCGACCACTATGAATTTATCGATAAGCTAACAAGTGGTGATGTAACAATGGCAGAAACGAAAGAATTTCAAGAGTTCGGTAAATTTATGGAAGCTATAAAAGTAAACACACCAAGTCCTTTAGATGTGACATATGACAAAGAAGTTGGTGACTTTGCCGCTGGAAAATCAGCAATGATTCATCAGGGTAACTGGGCTTATGGGATGCTTTCAGATTTTGATATAGATTTTGAAGTAGGAATGCTGCCATTCCCATTGATGGGTACTGATAAATTAGCAGTTGGTGTAGGAAATAACTGGGCAGTCAATGGGAAAAAAGATGAAGCGGAAACGAAAGCAGCAAAAGACTTTTTAAATTGGATGTTTACAAGTGAAACAGGTCACAGATACATTGTAGAGGAATTTGGATTTGTTCCTGCGCTTACAAATATCGAAGCTAATGACTTAGATTCACTTTCTCAAGACGTATTAAACGCATCCAATAGTGGGCAGACAATTCCTTGGGCACAAAATTATTACCCAGCGAATATTGTTCCAAATGATTTTGCTCCAAAAGCAGAAGAATTCTTTTTAACTAAAGATATGACTGGCCAAGAATTTATAGAAAACTTAGATGATGCTTGGAAAAACGCTGTAAAATAGTTTAATTTCACTACGAAGATAGATTAATAAAGTCTGGGCATACATTTTATGGGTGCCCAGTAGTTACTTATTCAATCCATTTATAAACTATTAAATAGGAGTGTTTGACATGCAAAATAAACATAATAAAGGCTGGTATTTATTATTTACTGCACCGCTAATTATTATTTTCTTGACAGTAGTAGTCATTCCATTTGTTATTGGAATATATTATTCCTTCTTTAGTTGGGATGGTATTGCAGCTAATCCAAAAGTGTTTGTTGGCTTTGATAATTTTATCAAATTATTTAGTGATACACGTTTTCTTGAATCTACATGGAAGACGACTTTCTTCACCATATTAGCCGTTATTTCCGTAAATGTAGTTGGCCTTGTTTTTGCACTCTTGGTGACATCAAAACTTAGAACGTCAAATATTGCACGTACGATGGTGTTTATGCCCTACTTGATCGGCGGATTAATATTAGGATATATTTGGCAGTTTATTTTCTTAGATGTTTTTACATTAATAGGGGAAGTAACTGGTTTTGAAAAAGTCTTTTTTAATTGGCTAATCGATATGGATTTTGCCTTATATGCTTTGGTTTTCGTTTTTACTTGGCAAATGGCAGGATATATTATGATTATTTATATCGCAGGGATACAAAGTATACCTAACGAAGTAATGGAAGCATCCATGATTGATGGTGCAAGTTGGTGGCAAAGGTTAAAAAATATTACCTTCCCTTTGTTAATGCCTGCTTTTACGATTAGCTTATTTTTAACGCTTTCCTCAGCATTTAAAATCTACGATGTCAACCTATCTTTAACGGGTGGGGGACCTGCAAATTCTACTGAAATGTTTGCGATGAACATTTATAATGAAATTTTTGGTTATGGTAATTATGGCTATGGTCAGGCTAAGGCAATCATCTTCTTCTTCATAGTAGCTGGAATCACTCTGACGCAAGTTTATATTACGAAAAAGAGGGAGGTAGAATTGTAATGAAAAAGTTTTATAAAATTTTAAAAGAGTTTTTACTACTTATTGCAGCGCTTTTCTTTCTATCTCCCGTTTATATAATTATTGTCAATTCATTTAAAGATCGACAGGAATTATATGAAAATGTTTTAGCACTTCCGAAAGAATTCAGTTTCCAATATTATATAGAAGCAATGGATAAAATGAATTTTATGACTGCACTTGGTAATTCATTATATATAACTATTCTTTCTGTTCTAATAATAGTTATATTATCTTCTATGACCGCTTGGATGCTAGCTAGAACAGATAATAAGTTAAGTAAAATTATTTTTATGGTTTTCATTGCAACGATGCTCATTCCTTTTCAAACATTAATGATGCCTTTAATGCAATTCATGAGCACTATAACTAATTCCTTACATATTCCAATGATTAATACACGAGAAGGGTTAATATTTATGCATATTGGTTTTAGTGCCAGTATTTCAGTCTTCTTATACCATGGATTTGTTAAGTCTATACCGATTACTTTAGAGGAAGCAGCTACAATCGATGGTGCATCGAAGTTTGGGGTTTTCTGGCGAGTTATTTTTCCGATTTTAAAACCAATCACTGTGACAGTAATGATTTTAAATGTTATTAATATATGGAATGATTATTTACTGCCTTCGTTAACACTGACTGATAAGGGGCTTCGAACAATTCCACTTTCTACTTTTTATTTCTTTGGTGAATTTACGATTCAGTGGAACTTAGCGATGGCTGGCTTGATGCTAACAATCATTCCTGTTGTAATTTTCTATATACTTGCACAAAAACATATTATTAAAGGTATTGGGGAAGGGGCTGTAAAATAGAATTTATTTCTGTAGGAGGTTAGAAAATGCGAGAGTTTTCAGGTTTTACAGGAGTACTTTATAGTACAACAGAATGGATTATGCGATTTTCTGTTGTGAACATTTTATGGTTTACGATCAATCTTCCTATTGTGATCATTTTATTAAGTTTATACGTTAATAACTTTAGTATGGAGTTTGTAATTTACTTTGTACCTTTACTACTACTAATCCCTCTATTATTTGTCCCAAGCACGATGGGGTTGTTTGCAATGGCGCGTGATTGGGTGATGAAGTTAGATCATCCATCTCTAACGAGAGCGTATTTTTCTCATATGAAATCTAATTACAAAAAAAGTGTTTTGGCTGGTATAATTTTGACCTTCATATGGCTAATTTGGATAATCGATTTCTACTTTTTTAGAAATCAAAGTGATTTGTTGTTAATTGTATTTTCAATTGTGGGACTTGTGTTATTTGTATGTACTATTAACTTTTTTTCACTGCATGTGCATTTTCATATGAACATTCGAGAAATGCTAAAGAACACATTTTTTATAACGTTTGGAAGTCCTTTATTATTCTTGGGAATACTACTTAGCAATGGAATATTATTTTACTTAAGTGCTACCAAGCTTATTTTTCTTCTCCCACTTTTTACGGGATCATTAAGTGCTTATGTAGCTTTTGCTTTATTTTATAGTTTTTCATTGAAGATACAAGAAAAAGCTCTAACCAATAAAAGTACTTAAATATTGGAGATTTGGATAGTTATAAGAATTTTTTACTTATTAAATTTAGGAAGTGATCTATAGAAGTGACTACTATAAAAGATGTTGCAAAAGAGGCTGGAGTATCGGTAAGTATTGTTTCAAAAGCCTTTAACAATTATACGGACGTTAATGAAAAAACAAGGCAAAGAATTTTCGAGATTGCCAACCGAATGGGCTATACTCCAAATATAATAGCTAAAAATTTATCTTCCAAAAAACAAATGACTATCGGCCTGATTTCATCTGGTGTTCTTAACAATAGTGAAAAAGATAATAATGCCTTTAATATATTCAAGGGAGTATATACAGCTGTTTCGACCAGTCAGTTTGAATTGTCCATTTACTTAATAGATTCACAGCGTCAGAAGAAAAAGAGCTATGCCCAGTATTGTCGAGAACGAAATATTGGCGGTGCACTGTTACAGGGAATACGTATAGACGATCCATACTATATGGAACTAATTGATACTAACATCCCTTGTGTGGTTCTCGACATTATACCTGCAACAAATAATGGGTTAGTTGGAAGTGTTTCTATTGATAACGTAAAAGCTAGCAACGAAATTGCCTTGTATTTAATTGAAAATAATCATCGAGATATTGCTTTGGTAGCAGGTAGAAAAGAAACCTATGTGAACTCAGAGCGGATTAAGGGAGTTCGAGAAGCATATAAGGACTATAGCTTAGAGCTAAACACTGATGAGATTATGTATGCTGATTTTTCAGAGCAAGAAGCATATGAACTAGCAAGAGAATATTTGAAAACTAAGCGTCCTACTGCTTTTCTTTGTTTTAGCGACCTAATGGCATTTGGAGTAATGAAGGCAGTTAAGGAAATTGGTTTGAAAATCCCAGACGATATATCTATTACTGGATTTGATGATCTGGTATTTAGTAGTTACACAGACCCACAACTCACGACAATTGGCCAAGATTTTTTTGAAATTGGAAAAATGGCAGCGCAATTGCTCCAAGACTTAATGGAAAATAGACTAGATCACAAACATGTAAATGTGGAACATCGATTAATACAACGGGGAAGTGTCAACACGCTTTCACCTTAGTTAGTACTTTCCCATTTTGTCTAATAATTTTTCTTAGAAAGGACAGGATTTAATGTCTCAGTACCCAAAAGCCTTTATATATGATTTGGATGGCGTCATTACGGATACGGCAGAGTTTCACTATTTAGCATGGAAGAAACTCGCAGAGGAACTTGGTATCTCATTTGATAGACAGTTTAATGAAAAACTTAAAGGAATTAGCCGAATGGAGTCTCTTGAACTAATTCTACAATTGAATGATTCATTGTTAAAGATGAGTAGTGAGGAAAAAGTAAGACTAGCAAGTAAAAAAAATGAATTTTATTTGGCATTAGCAGAATCCATAAACGAAGAAAATATTTTGCCAGGAATTGAAGATTTACTAAAGGACAATAAAGAACAAAATATTAAAATTGCACTTGGTTCAGCAAGTGAAAATGCTAGAAATGTAGTAGAAAAACTTGCACTCACTAGTTACTTTGACTATATTGTGGATGCGTCGAAGGTTTCAAAGGGAAAACCGGATCCTGAAACGTTCACAACTGCTGCAGATTACTTTGGTATTCCTTATGCGGAGTGCATTGGAATTGAAGATGCAGCTGCTGGTATAGAAGCTATAAACAAAGCCAATATGTTCTCAGTTGGTGTTGGTTCCCATGAGCATCTATCTCAGGCTGACTATTTAGTTGAAGATACTTCCAAGTTAGATTTTGAAGAAATAATGAAGAAATACAGCGATAAAAACAGCTGAGGTGAAATTTAATGACTTGGAAATTAACTAAATCAGAAATAGATAACCAAAGCCTTCTATTAGATGAAAGTCTTTTGTCTATAGGGAATGGTTATCTGGGTGTTAGAGGAAATTTTGAAGAGGGCTATAAAAGTACATATAGCTCTATTCGAGGTACATATATTAATGCTTTTCATGATGAAACGGAAATTAACTATGGGGAGAAACTTCATGCATTTCCAGAAATACAACAGAAAATTTTGAATGTTATTGATGCTCAAAGGATAAATATTTATTTTGATGATGAACAATTTTCTTTATTTGAAGGGGAAGTACTTCAATTAGAACGAAATTTACATATGGATGCAGGCTATGTTGATCGGATTATCCATTGGAAATCTGCTAAAGGCAAAGAGGTCAAAATTCATTTTAAAAGAGTTATTTCATTTGTAACGAAAGAATTGTTTGCGATAGAAGTCAAGATAGTACCATTAAACAATATTCAAATCGTAAAAATTGTTTCGATAGTCGATGGCAATGTTTCGAACTTTGTGGATAAAAATGACCCTAGAGTTGCTTCAGGTCATGCTAGAAGACTGCATATTGCAGAAGTTCGAAAGGAAAAAAAATTAAGCATTGTTAAAAACATTACGTATGCAACGAAGCTAGAAGTTGCATGTGTTACGTCTTCTAGCATAGATATAGCTGCATATGAATATGCGAGTAAAATAACTGATAGTAGTGTGGAAGAGACCTATGTATGCAATGGTAATGAGCCTATTCAATTTACAAAATATAATGTGTATACAGACACATTAAGGCATGGGGATGCCATTATTGACAAGGCTCTAGCTATTCAACAACAGTTAAAAGATACATCTTTTGACGAGCTTTTATTAGAACAAAAAGATTACCTCAATAACTTTTGGCATCATGCCGATGTAAAAATCGGTGGAGATGTTGCCTTGCAAGAGGGAATTCGTTTTAACCTATATCAGCTGTTACAATCGGTTGGTAAAGACCCGGTAAGCAATATTGCAGCAAAAGGATTATCGGGAGAGGGATATGAAGGGCATTATTTTTGGGATACTGAGATTTATATATTTCCAGTTTTCTTAATGACGAATCCAGAAATGGCGAAAAACTTATTAGTGCAAAGATATTCTATTTTGGATAGTGCTAAGTCAAGAGCGAAGGAAATGGGACATAAAAAAGGCGCATTATTTCCGTGGAGAACGATCACTGGTCCTGAAAGTTCAGCATTCTTCCCGGCAGGTACAGCACAGTATCACATAAGTGCAGATATAGCCTATAGTTATATTCAGTATTATTTAGTAACACAAGATGAAGCATTTTTAAAGGATTATATGGCCGAACTTCTATTTGAAACTGCTCGTCTATGGGTTGATGTAGGGCATATGAAAGATGGACTTTTTAGAATTGATAGTGTAACTGGACCAGACGAATATACTTGTATTGTAAATAACAATTACTATACAAATGTCATGGCTAAACATAATTTACTATGGGCTGTGAAGGCATATAATCTTTTGAAAGAAAAGGATAGCAAGTTACTAAACCAATTGAGCGATAAACTAAATTTATCTGAACTAGAATTGAGCGAGTGGACAGATGCAGGTGAGAAGATGTACCTTCCATATGATGAACAGTACAAAATCAATGCACAGGATGATAGTTTTTTACAAAAAGATCTTTGGGATTTAGAAAATACGCCACCAGATAAATTCCCACTTTTACTGAATTATCATCCCTTAACTCTTTATAGATATCAAGTCTGTAAACAAGCAGATACAGTTCTTGCACATTTCTTATTGGAAGATGAACAGGACTTTGAAACGATGAATAACTCCTATAATTACTACGAACAAATTACAACACATGATTCTTCCTTGTCTTCCTGTATATTTAGTGTGATGGCTTCCAAATTAGGGGATAAAGCGAAAGCTTATGAATATTTTAGAAAAACTGCGCGATTAGATTTGGAAAATACACATGGCAATACAAAAGACGGGCTTCACATGGCGAATATGGGAGGGACTTGGCTAGCGATTGTTTATGGTTTTGCTGGTTTAAGAGTAAAAGAGAGAGGTCTTTCACTGGCACCTTCTCTTCCTGATCATTGGGATTCACTTGAGTTTCATCTGCAATATCAAAATAGAACTTTAAATATCAAAATGGAAAGAAGTATAGTAACCTATTCACTAATAAAAGGGAATAATTTAACCATTTCTCATAAGGGAAAATCTATTGACCTTAAAATTGGAGAAAATATAGAGATGGCGATATGAAAATCTTTATAAATGGAAAAGAAGCCCTTGGTGTACTAAACTGTAGACTCTCAGATTTATTGAGCTGTCTACAGTTTTTTTATAGTCTATCTCTGGTTTCATTAATAGGAATTTAATTGTATAGTTATGGTAATAGTTATAGAAAAACTCTAGGATACATAGGTAATAATTCTATCGAAAGCAGGTTTTATAGTGATTGAACAATTAAAGGAAATCTACTCGACTTTAATAGTATATAAGGACGGTTCGGATCAGTTAGGCTTAGATTATAAATGGTTTGCTACAGACAATGGGGAAATCATCGGAATACGGAATGATGAACTGACTTCCAGGGATGTTTCATTATTAACTACTTTTCTTTCTCCGTATAAGGTGAAGTTCCCTACACCAACTGAAGCAGAAAGAAACTGGAGGAAAGTTATCTTTTCTGCAGATTTGATCGAAGAGAAGGATTGGAAACCGAGTAACCCATTCCGGTTCGTTTATTTTTCATTTAATATAAATCAAATAGAACCACTCTTGTTTAAAGATGCCATAGAGGCCCTTTTTGATAAGCAAGTTTCTATTTTATGGGAGAGTGAACACGAAGGTTTTATCATAGAGCAGCAAATGTTGGAAGAGGAAAGTATTTCGTTTGAGCAGATAATTGATATTTTAATGAGTGATTTATATGTAAAGATAAACTTTTTTGTTGGACCATACATAAAGGATATGGTGAATCTTACACTTCACTACATTTCGTTGACTAATGTGGCCAAACGCGTTTTCCTTTATACGAACAAGTCGGTAGTGACGTATGTAGAGGCTATCCCTTTCATACTAACAAAGCAGACCGAGGCAGAATTACGAATAGATATTTCTAAAACTATATTGCAAGAGTACATACACGACGAAGAAACGATTAAGATGATCGAGACTTTTTTCCGATGTAACTTAAATCTTTCAGAGACAGCAAAAGTGCTCCATTTGCACCGAAACAGTCTGCAATATCGATTAGATCGGTTCGTTGATAAGACTGGGATCGATATACGCCAATTCCATCATGCAATGACAGTATCCTTGGCGTTAATAGCTAGAAAATGATAATTAGTAAATATTCACTAAGTTCTGCCATAACTTTGTGCACTATTCCCATTTCTTGAAAATTAAAAATATAGTATTCTATTAATAATGAAAGCACTTACATATTCAAGGGGGAAATAGGATGGCTGAACTTAAATTAGTGAATATTAAAAAGGTATATGACAATAACGTTGTTTCTGTACAAAACTTTAATTTAGAAATAAGAGATAAAGAATTTTTAGTATTAGTTGGTCCATCTGGTTGTGGTAAATCAACGGCATTACGTATGATTGCTGGATTAGAGGAGATTACTTCTGGGGATTTATATATCGGAGATAAACGAGTAAACGACGTGCCTCCAAAGGATCGTAATATTGCGATGGTATTCCAAAACTATGCCCTATATCCACATATGGACGTATATAATAATATGGCTTTTGGATTAAAGCTGCGCAAATTTAAAAAAGATGAAATTAAAAAACGAGTAGATAATGCTGCAAAAATTTTAGGATTAGAGAGCTTACTAAATCGTAAGCCAAAAGCTCTATCTGGTGGTCAACGTCAGCGTGTAGCACTTGGAAGAGCAATTGTTCGTGACGCTGAGGTTTTCTTAATGGATGAACCATTATCTAACCTAGATGCAAAACTTCGTGTTCAAATGCGCGCGGAAATTCAGAAGCTTCATAACCGTCTGCAAACTACAACTATTTATGTAACACATGACCAAACAGAGGCAATGACAATGGCTACTAGATTAGTAGTTATGAAAGATGGAATCATTCAACAAGTTGGTGCACCAAAAGACGTATACGACGAGCCAGATAATGTATTTGTCGGTGGATTTATTGGATCTCCAGCTATGAATTTCTTGAATGGTAAATTGATAGGCAATTACTTTATCATGGATGATATCAAATTATTAGTACCTGATGGCAGACTGAAGATTCTTAAAGAGCGAGGGTATGACGGGAAAGATATCATTCTTGGTATTCGCCCAGAGGATATTAATGACGAGCAAGTATTCTTAGACTTTTCTCCTGAAACGAAATTGAGTGCATCTGTAGAGGTTGCAGAATTAATGGGTGCAGAAATTATACTTTATTCGCAAGTGAACAATCAAAACTTTGTTGCTCGTATTGACTCACGTTTCAATATTACTGCGGGGGATACAATCGACTTAGCATTTGATCTTAGTAAGGCACATTTCTTTGATAAGGAAACGGAACTACGTATTAAATAATAACAAGCCGCTAAAGGAATTAATTTCCTTAGCGGTTTTTCTTATGAAACTGGTCGAACATTCCTTGCTAATAAACTCGTTGTAACTCCCACGAAAAAGATTGTAATAATAGACAGAACTAACGTACCCGTAGACAATAAGAACCCTCCAAGTAAGACAACAATAGAATCAATGATAAAGATTAGTATACCTACATTTACTCCCGTTTTAACACTAAGTAATTGTGCTACTAAATCCGTACCACCTGTACTAGTCTTAAACCGTAGCATCAACCCAATACCGAAACCAATAAAAACCCCACCTAAAATAGAGCTATAAATCGCCACAATATGTATAAAACCTACCATTGGCTGTAGTAAATCAATCAAAAAAGAGGAAATAATCATCCCATGCAAACTATTATAGAAATATTCTCGATAATTGAACCATGCAATGATAAAGATTGGAATACTAAACAAAATAATCATTAATCCAGGCTTTAAAGCCCAAAGATAATTTATTATTAGCGCTATCCCAATAATCCCGCCGTCTAATACCTTATATGGTATTAAAAAAAGGTTAATACCTAACGCGATAAAAATACTTCCAACTACTATAACCATGCCTTTTTTCCAAAAATGCATCTTCTCACTCCCAGGGACATCCGTCTATATAGCTTATGAAAAAATGGAAGTGAAAATGAGAAAAAAGATAAACCACGTGAAAGGAATCGTAAAATGTAATTTTGAATAAGTTTAAGAGGGATTTACTAAAAATCATCCGAGAAATTGGTAGAAGAAGGATATTTTTGAAATCATGTAGAAATAGATACGTTAAGGTTTCGCAAAGGATTGGGCAATAGATAGAAAAATTTAATAGGCAGGAGAGTTAAAGTTGGCTAATATAAAAAAATTGTGTTTAATTGCAATGATAGCTATGACTGTTGTTTCATTTGGTAATCTTTTTGGATTTAGTATTGCTGGGATATCTGTAATTATCTGTATTGTATTTTTCTTTATTATTAGTAGCTTGGGAAAAAAATATTCTGATGACACTGGGTTAAATACAAAGGAAATTGGAACGAGTCTAAAAGATAAAAAAATTTATTTGTGGATTGTTTTACCACTGATTTTAAATGTTGTTTGTATTGTATTGGCAAAATTATTTTTGCCCGAATACATAGAACATCTTTCTGGAAGAACGGGGTTTGTTGTTTCCCTAGATAAGATAGTATTTCTCGCTTTTCAACTTGCTATTCTAGCATTGGGTGAAGAAATTGCCTGGAGGGCTTTTTTTCAAAAGCAATTGGGTAAAGCACTACCAATAATACCTACTTTAATCGTTACATCTATAATATTTGCATTTGGTCACAGTGTGCTGGGGAGTAATGTTATAGTCGCTTATGATATTTTCTTTATTTTTATAAATAGCATTATATATGGTGTGATATTTTATAAAACAAACAACGCGTGGATAAGTGCTATTTCGCATTTTATTGCTAATTTATTTACTATTATTGGAATATCATTTTTGTTGTGATTAAACTTTTTATTTTTTATTTTTCATGCTTATAGTGCTAATACTTCAGATTAGTTGAGTTGGTGAAGAAAAATTTCATTTTATTAAAATCCTAAAAAAATGGGGAGTTCAATGTCCGAGGAAGAAAGAGATAGGTTAAAAGCTAAAGAACAACGAAAAAACCCTGGTGGTGCTTTAAACAATGCTTGGGCTCAAGCCCATACAGGAGCACCTAGTAGTGGGTGTTTAGTAAATATTGGTTCGATTATAATAATTGTAGTATTTATTCTTCTGATAAGAGCGTGCTCAAATTGACCATTAATATTGTAGTAACAGGTGCTTTACTTCAAAAAGTAGTAAGGCCTTTTTTCTTGTTCACCTAGAGACGCACTTGAGCAAGGAGGTATTATTGGAAGGATGTCGAAGTACTTGTCTATCAGTGAATTTCGAATAATTAGCTTAAGGGGGGTCAAATATGTATGAATAAGAAGAATTATATTCTTTACTTTTTTACTGGCATAATCGTTGGAATGTTTCTTGTGATTCCGCTTGTAGAAGGGCTTGGTTTGCCATCATTTACAAACGTCCTAGTCAATTTATTTGGTGAGCCTAATGAAGCAAATAAAATAATTGTGCCTCTGCTTTTACTTTTGATTATTTTCTTGATAGTTCTTTTTCCTTTTAGAAAATATAAGAAAACATAATGATATCAACTTGTTTATGATTTACGGTTGATTTAGTTAAAGATTATTGATTTTTTAAAAGATAAGAAAGTATATAAAAATACAGCATGAACACTGGTTTTACAGAACTTTTAAGAATGCATAATACTACTGATTTCCGTTACATGTGGACGCTTTCCGCGGGCGAGGCCGAGCCTCCTCGTACGCTGCGCTGCCTGCGTGGTCTCGACTTTCTCGCTGTTCCCGCTGGAGTCGCCACATTTCACTACAATCAATTAAATGAGTAGTACTCCACTAGTAGATCTGCATAGCCTATCGCTTTGATGATAAGCGTATTCAAAGTTACTAGAGGGGTAAAACGGACTCTTGAGTTAGGGGTAGTATTATATAAAGTGGACCTAGTTGTTTGAGCGCAGAGCGGCGACTCCAGTGGGAACAGCGCGAGCTGAAGACCCTGGACTGAGCATCGCGAGGGAAGCGGCTGAAGCCGTGCCCACGGAAAGCGTCCGCTCGTAGCGGAAATCAACGGCATATCTACGTTTTTATTTTTAGAGGACCGGGCGTCTTTTTGCCTGGTTTTTCTTATATCAGATCTTTTTTCTTATTGAACTAAAAGGGCAGGAAGGGGACTATATGTTTAAAACCATTTTGTTTTTATTCGTAGTCATTGCATTCTATGTTATTTCAATTTGGCAATATATAAATCCAACAAAGGCGATTCGTTTGTGGTTTCAAGCAGCTTATGCGGAGGAGCCTAAAGTAGATGAGGCATATGTAAGGCGTTCTCGTATAATAAGAGGTATTTTCTTCACGTTGGTTTTTATAGTAATAATCACTAAATATATAAAATAGGGGTGATTGGACAACCAGAGCAGCGGTAGCTTATTACACTAACGAATCTGCGCAATAAGTTTTTTATATAAAGGGGGGGAAATTACTTTGGGACAAAACACATCACCTATTTACACACCTTCTAAACACTTTGTTTCAGCTGCAACTATTGTACTCAACGACCAAAAGGAAATTCTGCTAATTAAAGGTCCTATGAGAGGGTGGGAAATGCCAGGTGGAATAGTTGAGGAAGGTGAGTCTCTGAAAGACGCTGCAATAAGGGAAACTAAAGAGGAGTCAGGTATTGATATTGAAGTTCTTAAATTCTGTGGGATATTTCAAAATGTGAATAAGTCCATTTGTAATACACTCTTTTTAGCTAAGCCAATAGGTGGCAAATTATCAACTTCCCCAGAAAGTTTAGAAGTGGGATTTTTTCCTATCGAGCAGGCTTTGAAAATGATAACCATTGATAATTTTAGACAGAGAATTGAGTATTGTCTTGATAGCACCAAACAACCATTTTATGTGGCATTTTAAATTTTGCGGAAATTAGTAATAACGATATTGTTTGGATAGTCTAAACATAGTTGGACAATCAAATAATGGCAAATTAATGGTGTTCCCGCAGCTTCTGTAGTATCCAGATCAAACAAAATAAAGCATGATTCTGTTATAGAATCATGCTTTATTTTATATCGTTCCTTATTTCTTTTTTAATTTTTTGGCTTGGTTCAAGGCTGAAGAAACAATAATTTTCGCCTTTTCCTTGTTTTTTTCATCTTTCAGCATGTCACTCGCTGTGGAAATAAACTTTTTGGATTTGTCTTTAAGATTCAAAATCACGTCACCTCCACTTTTAATTATAATTCTATTGTAAAGAAAATGAACCAGTTCCTCACGGAATATCATCTTTTTTCTTCCTTTTATATTTTCATTGCCTCTTAATTTCGACATATATCATTTTCACTTTAGTCTTTTTATAAATTTGTCCAGGAGTATAGTACCCTATACTCAATTTGCATAAGAGCCGGTAGAATACTCCTTTATCAGTTAATTGATGAGTGAACATTGCATTCCTGAATGGATTGTTTGGAACAGTTATATAAAGGTTTTACAATGCTTTCATTTAATCTTTCTTGGTCAATTAGGGTTCTTACGTAGATAAGATCAACATTTTGATTTTCAGAAATGTTAATTTCCACAAATTCCGCATCATCCATTTGAACGAGGGCTTTTTTTAGAGCTTCTATTGATAATTCTGATTCTGCGTTTGCTTGAGAAACAGGCTTACTTTCATTTGATTGTTTTTTCCAAAACATGTACACCCCTCATCTCTATATATAAAAAAGCATTTTTGGAAGAACGGTAAAATTCCATATTAATTCCATTGTTAGCCTTTTAAGTTTAAAATATACGAAACTAATTTAATAAGTTGCAAAGGCACACCCTTAACCACCCAAGAAATCAAAGGCGATCCATAAAACAAATGGAAGGTCAAAAATTTAAATTTGCTCAATATCTCAAGCAGGACTCACTCCTTTAAGCACAAGAAGTGGGAGCAACTCACATCATTAATAGCTTAGAAGAAAACCCAACAGAAGTTATTAATTCTGTTTATGGTGGGGTAGATATAGCTTATGAAGCAGAAGGAGTTCAACCAACATTAACTAGCGCTACTCAGGTAGATAAAAAGGGTGGACAAGTGATTATTATTGCAATATTCGGGAAACAAGCAGAAGTGGAAATGTTTTTAGTAGTAGCACACGAGATTAATATTGAAGGCTCACTTGCATATTGTCATATTTTCCCTGTAATATGATTAGTAATGGTGTACTGGACGTTAAACAGATAGTAAATGATAGAATCCCATTAGATAGAATTATAGAAGATGGCTTAGAAAAATTATTAGTAGATAAAACACAAGCAAAAATCTTAGTTAAAATTCACGATTAATTAAATGACAAGGTAGTTGCGGAGTTCTCAAAAAAATATAGGAAATACTAAAAAGGCAGGGGAAGCATATTCCTCTGCTTTATTATTGTAATTACATTTTTTTAAAGGATTTGAAATTTGTATTTTAAACTTTATTTCTTCTCTAAAGTTCAAACACTAGAGAAATAAAGTAGATTAAAGAAGAGAGAGTAATGAAAACCATATAGAAATACTTAAAACATCTTATCTTCAAATCGTTTTAAGTCATTATTGAGTCCCATTGCTATTAGTATATCGCCTTCGAAGATAATGTCCGAAGGTGAAGGAGATACATTCATATTGTATTTTCCATTAATCGCCAAAATGGTGATGCCAAATTTTACACGAACATTTAAATCCAACAATGACCGATTATGTATTGGAAGTGTTGCACGAATTTCAATAATACTATATTCATCAGACAGATTAATATAATCGAGTAATAAATCAGAAGACATAGACTGGGCTATTCTAATACCCATCTCTACTTCTGGGTGAATCACACGGTCAGCCCCAATTTTCTCTAAAACCTTTTGATGATAGACATTTTGTGCTTTCACCCATACAGCGGAAATACCGAATTCCTTAAGACTTAGAGTAGTAAGTACACTATCTTGTATATTTTCTCCAATTGCGACGATGACATGGTCAAAGTTTCGTATACCAATTGATTTGAGGAACATCTCATCAGTTGAGTTTCCTTGAATTGCATGGGTTGAGTACTGAACAAACTCCTCCACTCTAACTAAGTGCATATCAATAGCTAACACCTCATGTCCAAGTGAATGCAATTCTCTACAAACACTACCTCCAAATCTACCCAACCCAATTACTGCAAATTGCTTTATTTGTTTAGACATTTCAAACACCCTCTCTTATCACTCTTCATCTAAATTCTATCTCTAGAAATTCTGAAATATATAATTAATATGTATATCTATTGTTAATAAAAATAATAAGTAGCAAAAAAAATTGCTACTTATCCAGTAAATACTTGGTCATATGGGTAGCGATAATGAACATTTTTGGGTTTCATAAGTATAAAAAACAAAGTTAAAGGACCAATTCGTCCAACAAACATAACTATGCATAGCAATACTTCTCCGATGTCGCTTATTTGGGCTGTGATTCCCATCGACAATCCAACTGTTCCGAAAGCTGATACCACTTCAAATGCCAGTGGTAGAAATGGAATATTTTCAGTGATTGTTAAAAGAAAGATAAATGAAAGGACGGTAAATAATGCAATTGTTGTAATAGCTAATGATCGTATTACTGTTTCTATACGAATAGACCGGCCAAATAGCTCTGGTTCGCTACGTTGTCGTAAGAAAGAGAATGTAGCTAGAACTATAACCATAAAAGTAGTTAGCTTAATTCCGGATGCAGTAGATGCACTCCCAGCTCCAATAAACATTAATATCATAGTGAAAAATATAGTCGAATCTTCCATATCACCATAGTTTATGGTATTAAATCCTGCAGTTCTAGGGGTTACTCCCTGAAAGTAGGAAGCGATGATTTTCTCGGACAAAGGCATATTGCCAATGGTTGCTGCATTCCCGTATTCAAGTAAGAAAATTACTACTATAGCTACTCCATTAATAAGAATTGTCCCGATAATCATCATTTTGGTATGAAGTGACCATTGTTTGAAAGACTTCTTCTGTTGAACATCAACTATAACGGTAAAACCGATTCCTCCAAGAATAAATAGTGCTGAAAAAACTAAATTTACAATCGGATCATTTGCAAAACTGATTAAGTTATCTGGGAACAAGGCAAAACCAGCGTTATTAAATGCTGAAATTACATGAAATATACTTAAATAAAGCCCCTCTTTAAATCCAAATGAGGGTATCCAATATATTGTCATAATAAGAACTGCAAAGAGTTGAACAGATAAAACAAAAGTTAAAATTAGCTTTAGTAACTTTATAATTCCTCCTATTGAGTTTTGATTGAGTGACTCTTGCAAATAGATACGGTTTTGTAAACCTATTTTCTTCCTTAGGAGCATAAGTGTTGCCACCGCGAATGTCATTAAACCTATCCCGCCACATTGGATAAGAATCATTAATATAACTTCCCCAAATACTGTCAATGTTGTACCTGGGTCAAAAACACTGAGTCCTGTAACTGTTGTTGCGGACGTTGCGACAAACAAAGCATCCGTCCATGAAATAGGTACTGTTGTAGCAAAAGGAAGTTTTAAACAAATTGTCCCTATAATTATTAAGAACAAGAAACTCCCAGCATAAATAACAGGTGGTGAAATAGAAGTTTTTTTCTTTTTCGTCATAAGATCACTTCCTCGTTTTTAATTTACAATGAAAATTATGTGAATTAAAAAAAGTCCACAAAAGGCATCAAGAATAGCCTAGTGGACTTCTAACATTCTCACTAGTTCAAATTCCTCTCTCATAACGCTTACGGAGTTAGCTGTCGGGTTTAGGCTAAAAGAGTAGCCTTACATACAAATTGTACGATTCACCCCAAGCGGCCGAGAAGCCACGAATAACTGGGTCCTCCGATCCAAATGGATTAAGCGATTTAGAAACATGAAACTGAGAGTAATAATACTCCTATCTTTTCACTTTGTACATACTTAATTTTGCGACTGGTCTTGTTCTTTTTCGTTGCAATTCTCGCGATTGAGCAATGAAAAATATAAATGACAAATATAGTACATTAGTTATCAAATATGCATAAAACCATTTTCCGTTTAGTAGGAAGAACGTTCCTGAAACAGTTACATATGATAATACGATAAATCAGTGAAGGGAGAGAAGAGAATGTACTATAACCCTTATGGGTATCCACATCAAAATCCTTACTATAATAATTATTCGCAAATGCATAATTATGCTGCGAACCCGAATCATGCCTCAAATAATAATCATAGAATAATGTTAAGAGATTATGGACCGAGCCCATTTGTCTTTAATATTAATGAAGCGTCGAAACAAAACAATACGTATCGTACTAGTATATGGACTGGAGAACATTTTCAGGTTACATTAATGAGTCTGAATCCCGGAGAAGATATTGGATTAGAAATGCATCCTAATGTTGACCAATTTTTACGTATTGAACAGGGGCAGGGAATTACTCAAATGGGCAGGACAAAAGATAATTTAAACTTTACAAGAAATGTATTTGATGATTGGGCTATTATAATACCTGCTGGAACATGGCATAATTTAACCAATACAGGTAACATTCCATTAAAGCTTTATTCGATATATGCTCCGCCTAACCATCCGTTTGGTACTGTTCATCCTACGAAAGCAGATGCGATGGCTCCGAAACAAAATAAGGATCATAGCAAGGGAAATACAGTTATTTCTGGGAAGACTCCAGATGAATGGGTACGGCACACGGAATTTTTGGTAAATGAAGGATTAGAGGATGTTAAAAGAGGAGTAAATGCTACGCATATCCTTCAAGAATTTATTCTAATGGGAGTTCTTGTAGGAAAAGGTTATTCTCCTGAAAAAGCATATGAGATGGTGGAAGAATGGGAAAGGACTGGGGAATCTAAACTTCTTCAGCAAAGCAAAAATATGTAATATATATAGCTATTAGATGGATAGGAATTGTTTCACCTGTGAAAATTAAATCATTCTCTTTTAAACAAAACAGTGTGAAGCAGATGCTTCACACTGTTTTAGTTATTTAGCTGTTTTAACCTTTTTGGTAATTTCATTGATTTATTTTCGCTAATAAATGTTGAACCTAAAAGCAATACGCCACCTATCATTTGTACAATTGTCATTTGTTCTTGCAAGATCAGAGCAGAAATCACTAATGATGTGATAGGGTCTGCATAGCTTAGTGTAGCGATGCTTTGCCCTTTTAACTTTTGCATACCTGAGAAGAATAACAAGAATCCAATACCTGTGTGTACAATCCCTATTATTAATATAAATGGAATGGAAGAACTTGAAACTTCGAGTATTCCGGAACCCTCCGTAAATAAAACATAAGGCATTAGAAGTATGGTCGCTATACCGAGTTGAAGTAATGTAGTTTCTAGCCCATCCATGTTTTTGATAAACTTATTCAGCAGCATTAATGAAGCATAAAGTACAGCTGCCATTAATCCGTAACCAATGCCAATTAAATCATCGAAACCAGATGAACTTGCACCACCATTGCCAACAATGAATAACATACCTAGCATGGCTACAGCAATGCAGATTACTTTCTTAGCTGATAATTTTTCCTTGAGTACAAGGGGTGAAAGTATCAGGACAATTACAGGTGCAAAATAATAACTTAATGTTGCGTTAGAAATTGTTGTATGTTTGTATGCTTGGAACAGAAAAATCCAATTTCCACCCAATGCAATACTTGATAGTATTAATACTAGAGCATTTACTTTAACCACTGCCCATGAAATTTTCTTTTTCATCATGAACAGAACTGTCGTTAAAAATAAACTACCAATTAAACCGCGTATTAAAGCTATTTCACTTGAAGATAGATCAATGTATCTTACAAAGACACCAATAGTACCGAAGATCATCATTGATAATAAGAACTGAATGTTAGATTTCATTGTCTACTCCTTTGAATCTGCGAAAGAGTTAATATTTTCGCAAATTATTAATCTGTTATTCATATAAAATTATTTAGTGTGAATTGAGTTGTTAGAGTATACGGTAGTGATGTTGAAAATTAATTCCAAATGTATTGATATATATTTGATAATGTCATGATAATTCCCCGTCTATGAACTTATTATACTCAATAAAATAATATTTGACTAACAGGTAAAGTAACAAACATAAAGTAAATTATAATTACCTTGGAGACATTTCACAGCTTATTTTTGTGCATTTCCTTTAGACCGCTATGTTATGATATTTTCATCATAGCTTACAGGTACAAGGGTATTTTTTTATACGAAATCATTTCCTTGATACATATGTTTTTCTTTTAAAGAAAAACAAAAACTATAGAGAGAACTCTATAGTTGACGTTTACTAATTATTTCTCTACTTTTTTACCTTTTGTTAGTTTCGCGAATGCTTGCATTTCTTTATCTGGCTTCGGTAGATAATTGTATGGATTTCCTTCCTGTCCAAACTCCTCTTTCGCCTCAAATTGAATGCCCAAATTTGCCCCAGCAGTTGAGGTAGGGTTATTAATAATATTTTCTTTATCACCATCAACATGTGGAGTCGCATTCACATGTCGATTGTCACTTCTTCGTGGCATTACATTATCTCCTTTGTTGTTAATATCACTAAGTAGAGGATGTTCTATTCGAGATTTGGGTTTTCATCGGATTTACATGTGGGAAATTTATTTAATTGAATCAATTTCATCATGCATTTCAACAAGCATCTGGGCATCGGATTAGAATAGTACCGACTACTCTTTTGAATGAAGACCCTTACGTATTTTGATCCAGCCCTCTGTTTCTATAAGTGAGGTCACTGAAAAAGTCCATTTAAAGAGAAAAGAAGCAAACGACCAAGGTAGGCTGTTAGCTTCTTTTGTTGATTTCATATAAATTTTCCAATACCTTCAATTAGGATGGTGAACTGTTCCATTGTTTTTATAACGAAACTGCAAAAGCTGTCATCACTAGAATGTTTACCAAACGAATAATCCCACAAGCATCGCACTTAACAGAGATACTGCCATTCCGCTGACCAAAAGTTTCCATACATTTTTACCGATAATTTTTGAACGTTCTTCACCTAAAGTGGAGTTATATGTTCCATAAATCATACCGATTGTACTGAAATTAGCGAATGAGGTCAAGAAAGTAACTGCAACTGCAACCGTATGTGGATTTAAATCATTAAGATGGTTTTTTAAGTCCATCATGGCCACGAATTCGTTTGTTGAGAGTTTAATCCCCATTAACGAAGCAACATACGAAGCATCTTGAACACCTAATCCAAGTAAGACGGCAAATGGGAAGAAAATGACGCCGAAAATCTTTTCGATTGTCAAACCATTTATAAAGAAACCTAGAATCCCATTAAGAGCGGTCGTTAATGCGACATATCCGATTACCATCGCTAAAATTACAATGACCATTTTCATACCAACTAGCATACTGTTTGAGATGGTAGAAAAGAAATCTTGACGTTCTTCTTTAGGGGGAACGTAAACAATATCGTCTTTTTTGCTAACCTCTATAGGATTTAAAATACTTGCCAGTAAGAGGGCATTTAAGCAGTTTAACGGGATTGCTGCAAACACGTACTCGGCAGGAACCATAGTTAGATATGCCCCAATAATTGAACCACTGACACTGCTCATGCTCATGATGCCGAAAGTTAATAAGCGATTGTCTTTTAGAACTACCAACTGTTGACGGATAACAGCTAGAGCTTCCGTATTTCCAAGGAACATCATTTGGATCGAGAAGAAACTCTCCAGTTTTGGCAATCCCGAAATTTTGGAAATGACCCAGCCTACTTTATCAATGATCCAGTTCATAATTCCAAAATAAGATAAGATATCGAAGAAAGTCACAATGAAAACAATAGGCAGTAGGGCGCTAAAGAAGAAATCTACTGATTCGTTCGCCATCACAGAAGGAAAGGCAAAGGAGATTCCTGCATTGGCGGATGAGACCAACCATGTAAAGAAGGAAGCAATTTTATTAATCGTCCATGTCCCTATTGTGGTTGATAACATAAACCAGGTAATAACTAATTCAGCAATGAGCAAGCTGAGAATAGAGCGCCATTTAATTTTCCGTTTATCAGGTGAACAAAGGTAAATGAGACCGAGGACAACAAATATGCCCAGTATATTTATTAAAAAAAACATATAATCAACTCCATCTTTATTTTTCCCAAAAATAAAACTCTTATTCATTCACACCTTCAGCCACCAGACAGAAAGCATGAATAAATAAGAGTTTTTAGACAGGATGGATTAAATATCGATCTTTATGTAGGAAAAGATCCAATCGATTTATCTTAACTCATTCTTCTCTTTTTTCTCATTTCCATGTAGTCCGACATTTTTAGCGGCTGCCAGGTAGAAACTATCAGACCAATTTAAACTGATATTATACAAGGATATTAATTTAAGTTCTATTTCTTTGGAATAGTGACCAGTATATACTACAGTTTGGAACGAAACAATATAAATGAATAATGTTGTAATATTACTAATTATAGTAATAATGAGTGAAATAAAATCAAAAGAGGTAGAGAATTCCGTCATGTATTTCTTTTTAACAGAGGAAATTTGATATTGACAATTGACTGAATTTTTCGTACGATATGTAAAATCATCATGTTAAATTCGTTGAAGAAGAGAGTAGTCGATACGGAGATGGGAAGCGAGTTAGGGACGGTGTGAGCCTAATACACGAAGAATCGATGAAGCGCACTTTGGAGAAATGTCCTGAAAGTCTAGTAGGGAACATCGGGGAAGACACCTCGTTACGAACGGAAAAGCGGTCACATTTGTGGCAACTAGAGTGGTACCACGGGAATTTTAGCTCTCGTCTCTTATATAGAGACGAGGGCTTTTTATATTGGAGGAGAAAACATGAGGCTGACAAATCAGATCGCATATGTCATTTCAAACGCTTTAGAAAATGAATGGACTGCTGAACAAGTAGAACAGTTATTGGAAAAGCCAAAAAATACAGAATTAGGGGATATTGCATTTCCTTGTCTTACATTAGCTAAAAAGTTACGTAAACCTCCACAACAAATAGCTGTAGAGATAAGTAAGAAGTTAGAGGACAAATTGATAGCCAGCGTTCAAGTGGCTGGTGGATACGTGAATATTTTCCTCGATCAAACGCTTGTTACAAATCAGGTTTTACAATCTATTACGGCGAATCAACAGCAGTACGGAAGTAAAGATAGCAAGCAAGAAAAAATTGTGATCGACTTTTCTTCTCCGAATATAGCAAAGCCTTTTTCCATGGGCCATTTGCGTTCTACTGTAATCGGCAATGCCTTAGCAAATATTGCAGAGAAGAATGGGTACGAAGCTGTTCGTATTAATCATTTAGGAGATTGGGGTACACAATTTGGCAAGCTAATCCTCGCTTATAAGTTATGGGGAAACAAAGACAAAATTATAGCAGCACCCATTGAAGAGTTATTAAAGATTTATGTGCATTTTCACGATATGGCCGAAAAAGATGACACGTTAAATGCGCAAGCTCGTGCAGCTTTTAAGTCGCTCGAAGAAGGAGATGAAGGGGCTCTATCGTTATGGAAGTGGTTCAAAGAGGCATCTTTAAAGGAATTCCAATTAATCTATGAACTTTTAGGTGTCCATTTTGATTCGTATGCTGGGGAAGCTTTTTATAACGATAAAATGACTAAGGTAGTTGACGATTTAAAGGGAAAAGGATTATTAATTGAATCCGACGGTGCTTTTGTAGTAGAACTCGAAGATATGCCTCCAAGTCTAATTACTAAAAAAGATGGGGCTACCCTTTATGCTACACGCGACCTAGCAGCTGCTATGTATCGTCATCAAACATATCATGCCAGTAAAACATTTTATGTGGTTGGAAATGAACAAACCCTTCACTTTAGGCAACTATTTTCGGTACTGGAAAAAATGGGATATGAATGGTCCAACCAGCTAGAACACGTTTCATTTGGGATGATGCTAAAAGACGGTAAAAAAATGTCTACTCGAAAGGGTAAACTCATATTACTTGCGGATGTAATTGCTGATGCTATTAAGGCTGCAAAGCATAATATTGAAGAGAAAAATCCAACATTAGAAAACAAAGAGGAAGTCGCAAAGCAAGTTGGAGTAGGGGCGGTTATTTTCAATGATTTAAAAAATGATCGTATGAATGATATTGACTTTTCTTTGAAACAAATTCTTAATTTTGAAGGGGAAACAGGACCTTATGTCCAATATACCAACGCTAGAATTTGTTCATTGCTCGAAAAAGGTAACTTTGAGGCGGAAGCATTCACTTTTTCTTCTATTGGAGTTGAAGCTTGGCAGATTATCCAACTATTAGAGGATTTTCCGAGAGTCGTAGAAAAAGCATTTGATCATGCTGATCCTTCACAAATTGCGAAGTTTAGCTTACTGCTTGCGCGCCAGTTCAATAAATATTATGCAAACACAAAAATTTTAGCCGATGACGGAACGACTTCTTCTAAGTTAACATTCGCATTTTCCGTGTCTGTTGTCTTGAAGGAATCGTTGCGATTATTAGGTGTACCAACTCCTGAGAGGATGTAAATGCTACAATTAAGAAGAAACATGAACGACTTGAATAGGAAATTGATGGTTTACGTTCTGAAATAATGCAAAAACGGATATTTTTTAAGTTAGCCCAATAATCTCAGGATTACTGGGCCCATCTTTCCTATACAGATTTATCACACTAATGAAAGAGCAAACGTAGACTAGAATAAAAGGAGTGACCTTACCATGCACTTTCACTCAAATGAATTTTCCTCCTACCCTCAAAATCCTGCACAATACACCGCACCAGTTCGATACTTTTTGAATAAATCATCTAGTTATGACCAGCGCTACTTTAAGAGTAAAGCAGCGGTCGACTTTGAAAGCATGAACCGGCTTCTCTGGCTAGAGCATGTCAATTGGACTAGAATGACCATCACAAGTATTGTATTCAACTTACCTGACCTACCTTCTGTGCAAGAACGACTTTTACAAAATGCGACCGATCTAGGAAATTGTATTCGGCCCTTTTACGGCGATCAAATCGCCGACAAATATGCTGCACTCATAAAAGAACACTTAGTTTTAGCAGCCGAACTCGTAACGGCAGCAGTAAAAGGTGATGCTAAAACAGCAGAGCAAAAAGAAAAAGAATGGTATCGCAACGCAGATGATATTGCGATTTTTTTAAGTAATATTAATCCCTATTTAACGAAAGAAGAAGTGCAGCGAATGTTTTATACGCATCTCGCATTAACAAAATCCGAGGCGGTATATATGATTCAAAAAAAATATAAAGAGGATATTATAGTATTTGACCAAATAGAAGCAGAAATTTTGGAAATGTCGGACATGATATCACATGCAATTATTAGGCAATTTCCTCATATGTTTTAAATACAAAAAGGGCTTTGGACTAATTCCAAGCTCTTTTTTATAAGATAAGTATATAAAAATGTCTCGTGTAAACTGGGTTCGGAATACTTTAAAGAATGGATAATACTACTGATTTCTGTTACATGTGGTGTACAAAGGCTAAGAGCGCCACGTCCTGCGGCAACGATTGCATAACCCACATCCTGTGGGCCTCAACGCCTTCGTGACCAACATCCTGTTGGCCTCAGTGGGCACGGCTTCAATCTGCTCATCACTACGAAAACATATGCTCATGCGGTTGCTCGTCTTTCCTGTAGGTCTTTCAGCTCGTGCACCTGTCGCTTCGCTATGGTTGCAGAAAACACTTGCTGTTCCCACAGGATTCTGAGTTAATGTGGGGATAAAACCGTCTGTTGAATGTAGGAATGAAATTGTGTAAGGAAGGATGAAGATAGTAGATTTCCTTTTTACTAGTGGAAATAATGAAAAATAGTAAGTATCTATCCAATAAAGAAGCGGAATAGCAAACGAAATTGCATCTTCGTGAGCTTCTTCTCTATATAGAAATTTAGCTTTTCTCTAGTTAACAAAAAATGCACTAACTTGTTTCTAGAAGTTGTAGAAGGGCGACGGACAGTCAATAGCCATAAGTTTACCGAGAAAAAAAGAAGCTGGTCGTGACTTCAGTCACGACCAGCTTCTTTAAAAAATCAAACGGTAATTATATAGCAATAAGCCTGTCCAAAGCCCTTCGAAAGCAGTAGAAACAGGTTTAGATCCTAAAGGACCTGGCGTTTTATTGCCCGGTTTTTTTAAGGTTCAATATAAAGGGTTTTTTAGTGACTAATAGAATAAGTATAAGAGTGTGTAATGGGAGGATAGGTGATAAAGATAATTGAATCAGTTAATAAGTATCCAATGCTCCCATTAGTAATGACGATGTTTGTTTATTTTTCGGAGCTCTATTTGTTTCTTCTCGATTATATTTCGAATTTTTTCTTTTGGACTGTATTGTTCTTGCTCGTTATATTATGGTCATCTTTTTTACTCGGAACTCGAAAGACTAAAATCTACAAACATACTTTTGTGTTTTCCTTAATCGCTTCGTTATTCTTACTGGTATATGAATTTCCAATTATGTTCGCAAACGAAAACAACTATATAGTATCTTCATATGTACCTCCAGAAGAACTAATAAAAAACACAGGAATTTATTTATTACCTGTGAATTCCATCGAAATTCAGCAACAAGATGCTTTAAATGAACAAGTTTTTCGAGATGTTAATAGTCACTTGTTAATTCTAGACATAGTTAAAGGAACTAATTTTCAAGTCTATTCGGGGAAAACTACCTTAATCTATAAAATGGCTAGAATCAATCTAGAGGTAGATTATTTTCAACAGATGTCAGTCAATGTAAAGTCGTATTTAAATACGACTAATCCAGCAATAGACGAGTTTCTTTCTAGAAGTAATTTAGGAGGGAACAGTGCAGGCTTAGCTCTCGTTCTATCTAGTTTATCGGAGCAGGGAGAATTTAAAAATGATATACCAATCGGTGTAACTGGAGCTATCAATAAATCTGGAAAAGCAATTGAGATTGGTCAAGTAAAAGAAAAAGTTATAAGTGCAAATACAATCGGTCTCCCTTATATAATTCTCCCTATTGGGAATTTCGAAGAAGGTAACGATGCAAGAAAATCGTTAAATCTTCCGATAGAAATTATAGGTGTTCGAGATGTGGAGGATGCAATCCAACATATTAATGAGTTGAATAAATGAATCTTTTCAAGTGGAGAGTTGTCTTCTAATCTAATTGTCATACTAATAGCCACTAATATCATATTGTTAATCGTATGGATGTTTATCAATCCTATTTCCAAGTTTGTCCTTATGACTTCTAGGCTTTTTTAAGTAATCTAATGAAAGAAGGATTTTGTTATGCCATTAACCATTAATCCACGTGCTAATGCACTAGAAGTACCAGGTATACGAAAATTTTCCAATCAGCTAGTCAATTTTCCAAATGCTATCAATTTGACAATTGGTCAGCCTGACTTTCCAACACCTATTTCCGTGAAAGAAGCTGGAATTAGGGCAATCGAACAAAACTTAACTGGTTATTCCCACAATGCCGGTTTACTAGAATTAAGAGAAGCAGTCAATACTTTTTTCTCGAACAAATATGGTTTTTCATATGACCCACAGCATGAAATTGTCATTACAAATGGCGCTAGTGAAGCGATTGACTCGATTTTTAGAACGATATTAGTAGAAGGTGATGAAGTTATTTTACCAGCACCAATTTATTCTGGGTATGTACCAGTTATTGAATTATGTGGAGCAAAAGTCGTCTATCTAGATACGACAGATACCGCTTTTCAGCCATCCGCAGAGCAACTTGAAAAGCTAATTACGGACAAGACAAAAGCAGTTCTGTTCAATAACCCTTCGAACCCAACAGGAATAGTTATGCAAAGAGAAACAATGGATGAGTTGGTTCAGATGCTTAAAGACAAAGATGTATATATTCTGACGGATGAAATTTATAGTGAGAATACATTTTCGGGGAGTCATATTTCCTTAGCATCCTACAGTGAAATCAGAGATAAACTATTTTGTTTACATGGTGTTTCTAAATCCCATTCTATGACTGGGTGGAGAATTGGTTTTGTCATGGGACCGGCAGAGATTATGAAAAAAGTGACGCTCGTACATGCCTATAATTCCATCTGCTCTTCGTTACCAGCACAGTATGCTGCAATCGAAGCATTAACAAATGCAAAAGACACACCGGCAGAAATGAATATGGAATATGTAAGGAGAAGAGACTATGTGTATCATCGATTATTAGAAATAGGATTATCTGTTGAAAAACCGAATGGTGCGTTCTATATTTTCCCTTCTATAAAAGCATATGGCATGAGTTCGTTTGAGTTTGCCACAAAACTTTTACACAGTGGTGGGCTTGCAGTCGTTCCGGGGAGCACTTTTACACCATACGGCGAGGGATATATTCGAATTTCGTACGCCTACTCGATGCCAATTCTCGTTGAAGGCTTAAATCGATTAGAAAATTTTATACAAACTCTTTAAAACTAGCAAACACTAGACTTCATAGTTCCCATTTATAATGAAACTGAGTTAGACGAGTTGATGTGAAATAGTAACATACTAAAAGAGATTCTTTTGCTAGTTTCATAGCAGAAGAATCTCTTTTTACTTACATATTCGAAATCATGCTCTCTTTTTATATGTAAACCAAGAAATAATAATCGCAACAATTAAAAGGAAACCTAAATATCCTGTGATTGGATAGACAGTTCCGACAAGATTTACAAAACCTAAGAAACTAGCAATAAAAGCTATAACTCCAAATAGAATAGTAAATGCCTTGAAAGAAGGTTTTTCCGGTTTCACGATTCGTGCAGAAAAGGCATAAAGCATTGCAACTGCAGTGTTGTAAATCATACCAATCAACACAATTGCCATCAAAAAGCCAACAGCTGGATGTATTGCATTTGATAATGTAATCATTGGCATGGCTACATCAGAAACTTTATCCAGTTGTGTTAACAAGGAGATATTGATTAATATAATCAACAATCCTAATCCTAGTCCGCCGATAATTCCTCCGCGACCCGCTACTTTTTGATCTTTTACTGTACCGCCAATTACTGTAATCATCGCAACTCCGGCAGCAATATTATAAGATACATATAGTAATGCGCCCATAATCCAATTGGAAGCTGCTGGAGATGTTTTTGCTACAGCTGCATCCATATCAAAAGAAGAAGGATCATAATTAAATAATGAATATCCGGCTATTAAAAGAACCATCACAAGTAAAAAGGGGGTAACTGCACTTATCAACCCAATTACTTTCTTTACATTCAGCGTAACAGATATAATCGATATAACTGCCATAAAGAGACTTCCTGCAAATGCCGGCAATCCAAATTGCTCTTCAAAGATTGCTCCGGCCCCAGAGAACATAACGACGGTTACTCCGAATAAGAAAAATGTGATAAGTATATCGACAAAAACCCCCAAATACCGACCACAAATATGGTAAATAACATCTTTATGCGAAGTCGTTTGTAAACGACTTCCTAATTGCGTTAAATTCATCCCGAGGAAAGCAAAAAGAATGGTAGCGATTACAGACCCAACAATACCTAGGTAACCAAAACTGGTGAAAAACTGTAAAGTCTCTTGTCCTGATGCAAATCCTGCTCCAACAATAATTCCTATAAAAGCAGATCCGATTTGAAAACTTTTCTTCATCTTTAACAACTCCTGACTATTTATAATATTCCGAATATTTTAAAGGTGAAGCGCCCACTTTAAGTAAAGGGACGCTTATTCGTTTATGCTTTAAAATGGAACTGTTCCACAGTGTAACGATCCATTGCTTCAATATTCGGTTCATATCCAATACCGTAGCCAGTAGGAACCGTAATATATCCATCTTCGGCTACTACTTCAGGAGTAATTACATCTTCCTCCCAATAGCGGGAAGAGCCAGCAGTATCACCAGGCAATATAAAGTTTGGTAGTGTCGTTAAAGCTACATTATGAGCACGCCCTATCCCTGATTCTAGCATTCCACCACACCATACAGGGATGTTGTTTTCCATACAGAAGTCATGAATTTTTTTCGATTCGGTTAAGCCACCAACACGTCCGATTTTGATATTAATTATTTTTGTACTGCCAAGTTCAACAGCTTTGCGTGTATCTTCCAACGAGTGAATGCTTTCATCTAAACAAATAGGCGTTTTTAACTCTTTTTGCAATTTTGCATGATCAATAATATCATCAGAAGCTAAAGGCTGTTCAATCATTGTCAAATTAAACTCATCTAGTTGTTTTAGTACATCTATATCATCTAATGTATACGCAGAGTTCGCATCTGCCATAAGGGGAACGGTAGGAAAAGCTTCTCTGAGTGCTTGAATTACATTTATGTCAAAGCCTGGCTTTATTTTAACTTTTATTCTTTTATATCCTTCCGCTACATAACCACGAACGAGTTCGATTAAATCCTCTGTACTTTTTTGGATACCAATACTAATACCGACTTCAATTTTTCCTGCTGTTCCACCAAGCGCTTCTGCTAATGTCAACTTATTGCGCTTTGCATATAAATCCCAAATTGCTCCTTCAACAGCTGCTTTCGCCATATTATTCTTGCGAAGAGGAGCAAATAGGTCATTAACTTCATCAGGGTGTGTAATCTCTCTATCCAATACTAAAGGTATTAAAAAATCTCTTATCATATGTAAATTGGTCTCGAGCGTTTCTTCGTTATACCAAGGTGAGTGAAATGCTGTAGATTCCCCCCAACCTGTATTTCCGAGTTCATCTGTTACTTCTAATAGAAGGAATTCTTTATCTTGGAAAGTGCCAAAACTTGTGGTAAAAGCGGATTTCATCGTCATTTTCATTTTACGAATATTTACTTCTTTAATAAGCATATTATTTCTCCTCTGTTTCTAATGGTATCGTTGATTTTTGAACAAATTGATAATAGTTAACTGGTTCATCTGTTTTTCGCACGGAAACGATTGCATAACCATTTGAAAATAATGTTTGGATAATTTTTCGAATTTGCAAACGCCATTTTAAAGCTATTTCAGGACTTACAGTTTTCATCGTTTGAAATTGCTGGGGAATAGGAACTTCATAACCCTGTCCTGATGGCTCAAATAAATCTGGTTCAACTAAAACAGGTAGATTTTCTACAGAGATAACAGTTTGAAATGGGTTTTCAAAAATAATTGCATGTGGCATCCATTTTTCCTGCACACGTTCACTTGTAATTCTCCATTCAACTTGCAAGCGATCGGTTGGTAAACCGGCATTAATCCCCCCTGTCATTTCCCCATAACAGTTCTCTATATACGTGTCTACGACTCCATAAAGCTTCGAAACATTCAAAAAGGCATTGCGACTTTCTAGTGGGTCGAATGTCCAAGTGATTAGTCTATATCCCATTTCTTTTGCAACTATAAGCTGCTCATCTTTTAGCATTTTACCGATGCCTTTTGCTTGAAAATCTTGGTGAATACCCAGCATATGAGAGCATAAATATGTTTCGTTGTTTTTATAACCAGGGAAGCCATAAGAAAACCCGACTAATTTTTCACCATCAAATGCTCCAATGATCAATCCGCCATTTTTAACTGCTGTAAGCGTTTGATGGGTAGGAATTGCGCCCATGCCCCAAACGGTTTCTTCTAATTGTTGAATAAGGAGCATTTCTTCCTTTGTTTCTAATACACGAATGTCAATCTGGGCCATTCTCTTCACCCCTCTTTTTGGAAAGTACCGATAACGGTCTTCGTAAGAATCTCAATACCAGTTAATATACTATCATGGTTAAACGACATATTGGGATGATGTAGTCCAGGAACTAAATCACACCCTAATCCTAGCATTGTCGTTTTAATGGAAGGTCTTTTTAACGTATAAAAGTGAAAATCCTCTCCTCCTGGAGTAACGATTGGAGGGACATAATGATCTTGACCAATCGTATCAATAATTGCCACTTTCATAAATTCTACTGCTGTTGCATCATTCTCTGCTGCAGCAATTTCCGTTTCAATATGAAAATCTATCGTACTATTATTTAAGAATGCAACAGATTGAATAGCATGTTCCACTTTCGCGATTAACTCATCCATCGCTGCATTTGTTTGCGCTCGAACATCTATACTAAATTCTGCAGTACCAGGAATGATGTTGGCAGATTCTCCACCTGCTTGAAATTTTGTAAGCTTTGCAGAATAAGACATCATTGGGTCTAGGTAAATACCTTGAATAGCTTGCACAATTTGTGCGCCAACTTCAATCGCGTTGATGCCAAGATGTGGTCTTGCACCATGTGCTTCCATCCCGTGAATTTTACCGACAATTAGTTTTGCTGCACCATGTAAAATGGCGGGGGCAGCATAGCCGTTTCGAAGTTCTTGAATAGGGCGAAGATGAACACCGTACAAAAAGTCGATATCATCTACTAAGTCTTTTTCAATATAAGAAAGTGCTCCTGTACCTTTCTCTTCCGCTGGCTGAAATAATACTTTTAATGTCCCAAGTTTGGGAATACCTAGTTTCTTCAATAAAAGCAGAGTTCCTATAGCCATCGTCATATGCGCATCATGACCACAGGAATGGTTTGCTTTAAACTCGCCATCCACTTCTTGCCAAAGGGCGTCCATATCTGTTCGAAGTCCTACGCAAGGTTTTCCACTACCGACCGTAACTACTAAGCCAGTGGAGTCTTCAAAAGTAGTTACATGAAAACCTTCCTGTACTAAAAAGTCTTTCAAATACTCGGTTGTCGAAAACTCTTTCCAGCTAATTTCAGGATTTGCATGAAGATGTTGAAATACTGCTTCCACAGTAGATTTTATTTCTAATAATGCTTGTTTCATGTTGAATCTCCTTCTTCCTCGAATAGAAAATGACTCGGTATAGTTTCATACAATGTTTGCCTTTTTATAAAATCCTCTTTTTGCTCCACGATTAATCCTGCAACAATCGCGTTCATAAATGAAAAGAGGGGAGAGACAGCATCTAATGTTGATTTGTTTGCTGCATAGATAGGGAATAATACATCACTATACATGTGAATAGGAGCAAGGATGGAGTCACTTATTCCTATAATGTATGATTTTTGCTTATGTATAAGCTCGGCTAATTGAATTGTTTCTTTCAGATAGCGATGGAACGAAATAATTATGACGACAGAATTTTCATCCATTTGTGAAATAGTACGGATAACATCTTCCGTTTCAGGTCGCATAAAATGGACATTTTCTTTTACTAGTCCTAAAGAAAATGAAAGCCAATTTGCAGCGGAATAGGAAGAGCGAAGTCCTAGTACATAAACGGAGTTTGCATTGGATAAATGCTGAATTGCAGCATAATAAGCATTTTCTTCTATTTGATTCATCGTTACTAAGATAGATTCCCGGTCCTGTTCCATTACTTGTTTATGGAAGCTGATATCCTTTGGAATGTCCAATTTTGCTTGCTGATAAGTGGATAAACTACTTTTTGTTATAAAAAATTGCTCACGAACTAGTTTTTGGAGTTCCGCAAAACCAGAAAAGCCCAGTGAATAGGCAAAGCGAATAACTGTAGATTCACTTATCCCTATTTTAGAACCCAACTCAGTCGCGGAATATAAAGCAATATCATTTGGATGATCTAGCACGTAGTTCGCTATTTTCTTTTGACTTTTAGACATAGTACTATATTTTTCACGTATTAAATCTAGTAATAACAAAGTATATTCTCCTTTTTTGAAGGATTCACGTTATTTTATATAATTTATGAAGTTTTGACTTCTTTTTGTTGTTGTTTAATTTATCATAATATTCTGCTCCTTGCAATGTATTATTTCTTTATTGAATAAGAACCTGCGTTCGTGTTATATTATAAAGAACATACGTTCCTTAAGAGGAGAGTGAATAATATGTATGAAGGATTAATAAACAGAAAAATTATATGTATTGATATACGAAGTTTTTTTGCAAGCTGTGCAGCAGCAGATGCAGGTCTGGATGTCACGAATACTCCGATTGCAGTCATCGGAAATTTGGAGCAAAAAGGAAGTATCGTGCTCGCTGCATCTCCACCTATGAAAAAACTGTTTGGTGTAAAGACTGGAACTCGCTTATTTGAAATACCAGATCATCCTTCGATTCATCTGATCGAACCTAAAATGGAATTTTTCGTTCGAGTATCGATGGAAATAACGCGCTATTTACATCAGTTCGTGCCACATGAATCGATTCATGTATACAGTGTTGATGAGTGTTTCGTAGATCTTGGAGGTACAGAAAAGCTTTGGGGACCCATTGAAAACACGATAAAACGTATACAAGATGAGCTATATGCTCAATTTCAGTTACCATGTGCGGTTGGAATGGGGCCAAATATGCTTATGGCTAAGCTGGCACTTGACCTAGAAGCGAAAAAAACTGGATTTGCTAAATGGACGTATGAAGACGTTCAGCATAAATTGTGGCCAGTAACTCCATTAAGTGAAATGTGGGGGATTGGATCTCGGATAGAAAAAACGCTAAATAATATGGGGATTTTCACTGTTGGCCAATTGGCGAAAACACCACTAAATCTGCTTGAGGAAAAGTTTGGTGTGATGGGAAACCAACTTTATTATCATGCGTGGGGGGTAGATATATCCAAGCTTGGAGCCCCTCTCGCAGAAGGGCAAATTAGTTATGGAAAAGGCCAAATATTATTTCGAGATTATCGCAGTAAAAAAGAAGTCATGGCAGTCGTTTTAGAAATGTGTGAGGATGTAGCTAGACGAGCGCGTGAAGCAGAAATGGTTGGCAGAACGATCCATTTATCCGTTGGGTATAGCAAAGACGCATTTGGTGGAGGGTTCAATCGATCTCGTTCTATTGATGAGTCGACAAATGCCACAATGACCATTTATAAAGTGTGTGAACAAATTTTTGATGAATTTTACGATCGCCGCCCTGTTCGAAGGTTGTCCCTCTCGATTACCAATTTAGAACCGGAGCATTCGATGCAGTTAAGCTTGTTTGAAGAAAATAAATGGAAAGAACGAAAGCTCGGAAAAACAATGGATGCCCTTCGTACTAAATACGGCTCTACTGCAGTTTTACGTGCAGTATCTTACACAGAAGCAGGCACTGCAAGAAAGCGTGCAGGGTTACTTGGTGGTCATAAAAAGTAAGACAATGATGTTAATTTTTAATAATGCTGGTATTGGTCGCGTAGCTCCAACAGAAGTGTTAGAGTACGCATTGGCGTGGAAGTATTAACGCCAATGCGACGCGGGCTTTTACGGGCAGCTGACTCCCCCTATTGCTTTGTTACTTGAGCCTAGCCCTGAAGTGGGAGTATTACTGCCCGTTAACGCGGGACAAATATTCTTAAAATGACTTCCGACTCCGGGAGTCATTTTTTAATGGATAATCAAAGTTGGCTGATGTTTATTTATTCTTCGGTTAATCCTCTAATTCATCGTAGAATTCAAACAAGTCACGTTGGCATATTTTTTCGAAAATACCTGCGTAATAACCTGCAAGATTACGAACTTTCTTCTTTTTTGATACATGCAATAAAATAGTCAATGCCTGGTAACCAACTTGTTCATAGAAATCCTTATGCTGAGGGAAGCAATTAATGACACGATAAGTTAGGCTTCTGTAAACACCATACAATTGACTTACTGTCCTTTGGTCTTTTCCAAGCATAGAAAAAATAGTCGATTGGAATTGTTGATAGAATGTACTAGTATTTTTATTTATTGAGTTATCCACAGGAATTGCAGAGGTAACAATTTCGTTAGAATACGTATTATGTAATAATTCTTTTTTAGGGCTTAAAGAATAATCGGTTTCTTTTTGTGAAAAATGCTCTTCCGTACTTGAAACTACTGATGTTTGAGCCTCTTCACGACTGATCATTTCCGATTGATCATCAAAAGGCAAAATGATTAAAATATTAGCGCCATAACCCTTTGTAACACGTCGAATAGTGGAGATTCTCTTAATGATATGAAGGCTTTCTAGCTTGCGTAACGAGCGACGAACAGTCGCATCCGATTTATTTATCGCTTGAATCATTGTTTCCACCTTCAAATGTGCAGCACCCGGATACTTACAAGCATACTGCGCAAGCAAAGATAGCACGGCACGATCCGTATCATTTAACTTATAATAATTCTCCGTTACATGGGACCTAATATGTGAATCCATTTCTGGAACAGTGTCAAAAACTTGGTAAGTCTTTAGATGAATAGTCAATATATTTTCCCCCTTGATTTCGAAATAATTTTTGCGATTAGTCAACCGCTTCGCAACCATTACATAGAAGAAAATAGGGAGAAAGGATACAAATATAAAAATAAATATTGATATACTTTGCATAATCAGACCTTTGAAAAAATGACTTCCAAACACGGAGGTGATTTTTAATATCGAGAAAGGGAGGGATTAAGAGCGTTCAGGGAGAATACATGTAAGAGCAGGAGTTAAATGAAACTAGGGGGAGTAGTATTGGAACAAACAATTTTTCAGCATATGCAGGTAGTACGGGGAATAACAGAAAAATCTATCCTACAAATACCTGAGGAACTAGCCGATATTGTTCCAACAGGATTTACGAATAATATTCGTTGGAATTTCGGTCATATAGCGTACATACAGGAAAAGCTTGTATTTGGTGTATCCGGAGAGAAGATGACTCTTCCAGAAGCATATGAAGTATTTTTTAGTGCAGGTACGAAACCAGCTGATTGGATTGGAACTCCACCATCTCTTGCAGAAATTTCGGGGGAACTGATTGGACAAAAACAGCGAATTACAGATTACTTATCTGAAAATCTACGGAAAACATTGCCGGAGCCATTCACTAACAAAGCCGGGATTACATTTCACACACTTGGTGAAACATTCCTATTCAGTTTCTATCACGAAGCATTACACATGGAAACGATCAAAAGAGTTTATCGAGCGATTAAAAACTAAAATCAGGAGGAACTAAATTGGAATATGTGTTAGATCACGTTGGCATTGCGGTTAGAAATATTAATGACGCACTACCCTTTTATCTTCATGTTTTAAATGGAGTAGTAGAGGACCGATACACAAGTGATACACCTGGAGTTGAAGTACACGTCGCCGTTGTCCGAACGAATGATAAAGTAATTGAATTACTAGCACCAACGAACAAGAACTCGCCAATGGCTCGGTTTATAAAGCAGCGGGGAAAGGGCGTACATCATATTGCCTATCGAGTAGATGATTTGGACAAAGCAATACTCGATGCAAGTGAAAATGGAATCCGTTTTTTAGAGGACACTCTTCGTACTAACGCCCGTGGAAGAAGGCTTATTTATATTAATCCGGCATCAACTGATGGAACCCTGATAGAACTTTGTAGTTATAAAAATTAAAAAATGCTCAAAATCTATAAAATTACAAAACAAAAGAGCCTTTAGAATACTTATATGGAGTTTTGAGTTTTTGGAATTAACATTTTCGGCATTCAACAGTGGACAGCAATTCAAATTCACATACAAGCAAGATTAAACTAATTTTTATGCCTTCCGTTATTTTCGTATTCTGAAAGAATTAACAAGAGACGATATTGAAATCCTTATTGGTAAATTAAGAGAGGAAAGAGATGTCACCGGATTGACAAGGCTCGCATACGACCCCGCTTTTTACAAAATAGAAAATTCAAGTTTTGAATCCTGGTTGAAGATTCTCATCTTGAACATCACTTATATAGCATCCGATTATTTTATTGACGTACTAAGTGAACACAACCAACAATTACTATATCAACTTAGATACTATGACAATTGATACTATTTAGTTGAAATAAAAAAACTGTCGAGGACAAGAGTGTTTTCGCAATAAAGGATATTTTAAAAAACTCATTGAAACAACGGCTGCTTTAGTTATACATGACCATCATTTTGAACTGACCCAATAAAGTTAGACAAATAATTTAAGCAGCTTCTAAGATCTGCGTTCGGTATTCAACCGGGCTCAGGTCTTTTAATTTTGCCTTCATTCGCTTGTGATTATAATACTCCATATATTCTTCTAATTCCTTTTCAAAATGCGCCATACTCTCAAACTCTTGTAAATAAAACAGTTCAGACTTTAAGAGGCCAAAGAAATGACTGCGTTATCTAAACAGTTCCCTTTACGAGACATACTCTGCGTAATTTGATGTGCTTGTAATGTCTGTTGATATTTTTTCATTTGATAATGCCAACCTTGATCGGAGTGAAGGATGACTTCGTCTCCTGGCTGGAGGCGCTGAACAGCTTCGTCTAACATATCTCCTACAAGTTGGTAGACCGGTCGATTCATGACTTTATATGCGATTATTTCCCCATTACACAAATCAAGAACAGGTGATAGATATCGCTTTTCTCCAAATAGATGGAATTCAGTAACGTCAGTTACCCATTTTTGATTCATTTTCTCTGCCTTAAAATTACGTTGTAATACATTAGGTGCGATTTTCCCGAGGTTTCCTTTATAAGAGCGATACTTCTTAATACGGACCTCACATTTTAAACCCATTTCATTCATCAAGCGGTTGATGGTTTTCGGGTCATGTATAAAGCCGTATTTTTGCAGTTCTTTCGCGATGCGACGGTAACCATAACGTCCCTTATGTTCGTGATAAATAATCTTGATTGCTTCTTTTACCGCTTCATATTTATCGGCTTGATCCAATCGTTTTTCCCAGTAGTAATAAGTACTGCGTGGAATGTCAGCGACTTCAACTAAATCCACGACCTCATATTGTTCCTTTAGTTCAAAAACTACTTGCGCTTTGATTTTGTTTGTAATTTTTCCTGCATCTGAACTAAAGCGTTTAACTTTTTTAAATAAGCATTTTCCATTTCTAAATGTTTGATTTTTGCTTGTAGGGCTTCCATAGAGTCTTCGGCAGGGATGGATTTTTCTGGTTCAACTTTTTTCGTTTCTTTTTTCATAGATGGACGCTCCTTTTTCTTTGGTTCTAGCGCGTCCAATCCTTTTGTCTTAAGCAATTGATCCCACCGATAAATGATACTCGGAGAAGAAATATTAAATGTGCTTGCCGTTTCTAGAAAAGACGTACCTGTTTCGTTCATAAAATTAAGTACGTCTAGTTTAAACTCAGATGAGTAGCTTGTATAGCATTTCTTAAACCCTTTTTCACCCTGTACTTCAAATAATTTCACCCAAGTAATGACTTGAGATTTAGCTACGCCAATGCTTTCTGCAATAGTTTGATAGCTTTCGTTTCCAGTTAAATAGCGTTTTACCGCTTGTAATTTAACTTCTAATGTATATTTAGACATAAAAACACCCCGTAAATGTTAGTTGGTGTCTAACATTTACGGGGCAGTTCATTTCGATGGTCTATTTTTATGTTAAAATATCAAGAAGATTTCGAAGATACAATGTGAAATATTACACTAAAACTAACATATCGCCACACCTCCGACATGTGTCCTCCTTTGAATTTATTTAGTCTTTTCACTCATTTTTGAAACAGAAATTCCTATTGCTCCGTCTAACATATAACAATAAAAGGAGTTGCCCTATGACCCGACTTGAAAAATTTATATATGATCATGGTGATGAGTTGTTGAGACTTGCTTATACATATGTGAAAAATAAGCAAGTTGCGGAAGACATTGTCCAAGATGTGCTAATAAAAGCATTTGAAAAGCAAGATTTGTTTCGTGAAGAGGCCACGTATCGTACGTATTTGTATCGAATGACGATAAATCGCAGTTACGATTATTTGCGAAGTTGGCATTATAAAAATACGATTATGGGAGAAAAAATTCAGCATTTATTTAGCCGATCGACAGAGCAAGATATCGTGACGTAATCAGAAAATCGTCTACTCGCACAAGCCGTTCTTTTATTACCGCTGAAATACCGTGAAGTCATTGTACTTACGTATTACTTAGAATATTCGTCAGAGGAAATTGGAACGCTACTAAATTGTTCACCGGCTACGGTGCGTACAAGGCTTGCGCGTGGTCGTAAAAAACTTAAATTGGTGCTTAAGGAGGACGGCTTTGATGGAACGATTGAAAACTGGTATTGATGAAGTGATTGGCGAAGAATTGTGGATGACGAAGGAACTTGCACGAAAAATGGCTGAACCGAGAAAAACAGCGACTCGCACGCCGGTATTTGCAATGATAGGCATAGTTTCAATCGCTGCATTGCTTCTTACGATTACATTATGGGCAACCCAACCAGGGATTCTAAGTGATACCACAACAAAAGCACTTGGAGACCACGGAGAGCTTTTTAACACCTATTTCGAGGCAATTGATGCACTGGATTCAGAAGCGTTAAATTTAGTAGCATTGCCGGCATATGGTGGGACTGTGGATGAGCTGTCTGAAAAGTATGAAAATACGGATTTCTCGACAGCAGAATTTCTACGGGAGCTTGACGGCATCATTTGGATGAAATTTATGGTGATGAATAAAGAAGGAGAAAAATGGAACGATGTTGTGACGTATTACCAAATTGTTGATGGAAAAATATATGAATCAGTTTATAATCAACCCTTTTATATATACGAGCGTTTTGATATTGAAATAGCTCAGGCGCAAGCCATTTTTGGTTTCGGTGGATATAGTCATAATAACAATCAGTCTGTGGCAATAGATGAAGGGGAATTGCTGGTGAGTGGCTCTCGTTCACGTAATAAAGTAGAGTCAGCCATCGAGTTATACTTAAAAGAGATTGGCAAGGAAAATGTGTTTAAACATTTCCAACAACCTCGACTTATCTACAAAGATAATGGAAAAGTTTTATGGTTATCGGCAGATGGATTTGACATCGTCTTTACGAGAAAAGGCGAGCGTATTTTAGTGGATAACCAAGGCGCCGAATATTATCAGCAAGGAAGATACTAACAAAACATGTCGTCCAGTCTTCGTGTTCTTGATAATTTAAAAGCTCACGAAAACTGTGAAGACCTATTAAATGGCAATACTGCGAAGTATTTCACTTAAACTCACGAATGCTTTTGTTAAAAATTCGAATATCGAAATAATAATGGCTTAGTTCTCCTTAAGTGAGAACTAAGCCATTTATGTGTCAAAAATATAGCTGGTTACTATGTTAATTGAAGTGGTAATTTACACAGTAACATTTTGTTAATTCGTAAGTTATTTTGAATGTTTGTAACACTTAACTGAACGGGTTACTTATCAAAAAAGGAGTTGTTTCTACAATAATTTCTTATAAATAATCTCTTCTTAATTCTTCTGATGAACGTGGTGAAATATAACTAGGTGCAATATCCAAAACTGTTTTCGCACCAAACTGTTTTTCCTCATTTAATCGATAAGCTGCTCTCGCGTAAGCTACTAATACACTTGCAGTGAATTCAGGATTGCTTTCTAATTTAAGTGAAAATTCATAAATTTGTTTGTTGCCAGCTCCCGTATTTCCACCTCGGATGACAAATCCGCCATGTGGTGCTTTGGAATGATCGCGATTTAATTCTTCTTCTGAGATAAAGTTTACTTCTGTATCATAATCAGCGAAATAGTTGGGCATTGTTTTGATTTCATTCTCAATTGCTGTTTTGTCTGCACCTTCTTCAGCAACAATATAGCAAACGCGGGTGTGCTTTTCAGCAGTTTTTAGTTCAGGATTTGCACCACTGCGAACTTTTTCGATTGCGTCTTCAACTGGAATGGTATATTGTACACCATTTTTTACCCCATTTAACCTTCTTACCGCATCCGAGTGTCCTTGGCTCAATCCCTTCCCCCAGAAAGTATAGTTTTCACCATTCGGTAAAATTGCATCTGCCATGACTCGATTGATGGAGAATAAGCCTGGATCCCATCCTACAGAGATAATTGCAGTTGTATTATTTTTCGTTGCAGCTTCATTTACAGATTGATAAAATTCAGAGATTTTTGCATGTGTATCATAACTATCTACAGTGTTGAACATGCTTGCGAAGTAAGGAGTTTGTTCTGGTAAATCTGTTGCAGATCCCCCACAAAGTAACATCACGTCAATTTCATTTTTATAATCACTTGCTTTTGAAATATTTACCGTTTTTACATTGGGCTCATTAATATTTAAGTCTTGAGGATCTCTTCTAGTGAAAATTGCTACTAACTCCATGTCTGGAGTTTGTTTAATCGCATCAATTGCACCTTTTCCGAGATTACCATATCCAACGATGCCTAGTTTAATCTTTTTACTCATTTAATTATCTCCTTATTCTTTACTGAATTTTTTAGTGAAGAAAATGAATCTAATCCATAGCAGATGCTAACTATTTATGCATAGATTCGCTATAAATTTACTAATGGTTTCCTTTATTATAAGTGTATTAAATATTTTTTGTAAATAATATTTAGATTTTTGGGTTAGATCTAAAAAAGAGATAGTTTTATCCTAGTCTAATACATGTTTCGGTTCCATGTCAGTGATTAGCAGTAATAATAAAGCAACAGGTCATATCGGCATGCTTCAGTAACAAATCCATCCCCTTAGTAAGTAACTTTAAAGGGATTATTATGATTTTAATAGAATTATTGACATACGTAGTTTTTTTACTAACGACGGCTACGTTAAAAAAGAACTTAAAGAACTTATAGGGAAGATTAATATAATAGTAGGGGGATTTAAATGCGAGGAACTTTATTATTAACGACATTAAGTATTATTGTATTGTTATCAGGTTGTATAGATAACAATGCAGTGGCAAACAGTGATAAATTGGATGAAAAAAACACTACGACGGAACTTATTGAGGGAAAAGATATTCAGATAAGGGAACTAGAAGAGAAGAATGGGGAACTTCAAGATACATTGACTAGTATTGAAACGGATCTCAACTATGCGAGAGAGGAAGCCAATTATTATAATCAATTGATTGATGACCTTATAAATGATTATAGTGAAGCACAATTAAAAGATTTAGCAAAAAAGTTATGGGTTTATGAGTTAGAAATAAATGGATTAGCTGTTCCGAGAGACGGTATAGTAGAAGTACAAAAAAACACAATTGAAATTTCTTTGATACAAAGGCAACCAGCTTATGTTGTTTTACCAGATGACATTTTTAGGCAGGGAAAAATAAGTGGCAATTATTATGAACATTTAACTTTTAACTCTAATCCCTCTGAAACATATGGCACTGATGGAACAGTTGTTACGGGGATGCATCACAAATTTATCGATGTGGAAAAAGGTACAACTATTTCATTCTCTTTAACAGAAGAGTTAAAGGAAGTTTTGGGATTAGATACCACAGTGATTACGATTAAAAAATATAAATAATTCATATAAATAAATGGCGTTCCAGATATATATAAAGAGCACAAACGATTAATGGAAAAAGGCGTGCAGTTTAGAATGGACCCGACCAAAATGGGCGATGTTACAATTGCTGTATTTAACAATACATGCGGCAATCTAATTCAGATATTGCAGCAGTAACTTTATGGTAGAAATAGATGTATTCTAGTTATTAACAATTAAACAACTTTCTGTTAACCCTGTCCTAATTTTAGACGGGGTTATATATTTACTCCAATTATCCCAAAACCACCTATACAGTTACGGATATGCTTTAAAAGCATACTATAGCTATATAGGAGGGAAACACATTGTCTAATGCCTATTTAGATTTATTAGCTTATTTTGGAATTGGTGGTGCACATCCAGGTGGGTTTAGTCTAACCAAATCTATATTGGAATCTGAAAACATTCAACCAAATCTATCTGTGTTAGATGTAGGTTGTGGGACAGGGCAGACTGCAGCTTTCTTAGCTAAAAAAAATATTCTCAAGTGACAGCGATTGATAATCACCCAATTATGGCAGAAAAAGCTAGGCAACGATTTAAAAAAATGAAAGTACCAGTCAAAGTGAAAGTAGCTGACGTACAAAAATTGAATTTTGGAGATAATTCCTTCGATTTGATCATAGCTGAGTCAGTTATCGTTTTTACGGATATTTCTAGTACGTTAAAGGAACTATCTAGAGTCTTGAAAAGTGATGGTAAGTTGATCATGATCGAAATGACAGCTGAACAATACTTATCAGAAGAAAAACAAAAAAAAGCATGTAAACTATACGGCATCAATGAAATATTAGATACTGATGAATGGATATTACGCTTATATCAAGCTGGATTTACTCAAGTTGAACTGATAAATACACCATCTGTGCTTCATCAAAGTGAGATTAGTGATATAAATCCATCTATACACATAAATATGGACCTCTATGAGTTATGGGAGGAGCATAACGAATTTATGCTTAACAACCGTGATTTCATCGGCTATCGTGCATTTAAATGTCACAAATCATAAGGAAATATGCTAATAAAAATTATTTCTGAAATTCAAACAAAACCCAAGGTAAATTTCACCTTGGGTTTTAATAATTTATTGATGTTTAGTTTGAAAAGCAAGCATAAAATCACGAAGTGCTTCACATGTTTCTAGTGGAACCGCATTATATGTAGAAGCACGGCAACCACCGACAGAGCGATGCCCATTTAAGCCGATAAAGCCTGCTTCTTTTGCTTCTGATAAGAATTGTTTTTCCAATTCCTCGTCTGCTACGCGGAACGTGATGTTCATAAGAGAACGGCTTTCTTTTGAAGCATGTCCTGTATAGAAGCCATTGCTATTATCAATCGCATCATAAATTAATTTTGCTTTTTCTTCGTTTTGTTTAGCGATTACAGTTAATCCGCCTTTTTCTTCTATCCACTTTAACACTTCACCAAGCATATAAATGCCGAAAGTCGGTGGTGTATTATACAGAGAATTACTTTCAGCGTGTGTGCTGTATTTTAGGATTGTTGGAATTTCCGTGTTTGCCATTGCTAGAAAATCCTTACGGGCAATAACGACAGTAACCCCAGAAGGACCAAGGTTTTTTTGAGCTCCGGCATAGATCATATCAAATTTACTAACATCTATAGGCTTCGACATGATATCACTAGACATATCTGCGATTAATGGAACACCACCAGTGTTAGGAAACTCGTGCCATTGTGTTCCGTAGATCGTATTATTTGATGTTAGATGTGCATATGCGTCATTTGAATCGATATGAATTTCTTCTGATGAAGGAATATTACGATACTTATTTTCTTTTGAACTTGCAATTTGTATAGGTTCGCCGAATAGTTTCGCTTCTTTAAAAGCTTTTTCTGACCAAACGCCGGTCATTATAAAGCTTGCCTTTTTTCCAGCCTGTAAGAAGTTCATTGGAATCATTGTAAATTGAAGACTTGCTCCGCCTTGTAAGAAAAGAACTTCATAATCGTTTGGAATAGCGAAAAGCTTTCTTAATCGGGAAATAGCTTCATTATGTACCTCTTCAAAAGTTGCGCTACGATGACTCATTTCCATAATAGACATGCCAGAACCTTGGAAATTAACTAACTCTTGTTGTGCCTTTTCTAAAACTTCTAGTGGAAGTGCTGAAGGTCCAGCGTTAAAATTATACGCTCGTTGGTTTGATTGACTCAAGATAAACTCTCCTATCATTTTGATTTGAATTTATCTATTCATTATATACAGTTTTTAAGCTGACATATTAAAAATTGTATAATTAATTTAAAGAAGTGAATAAAGTGTTAACTTTCTAATTTTAATGAAACGGTTGGAGATATTTCAGAAACCGAATTATTTTCATTTTTCATCTACCGGAATGTTAGAATATTTGCTAAAATAGAAAAGTCTTAATATATATAGTGGGGGAAGAAAAGTGAAAGTATTCTTGGATTTAGGTTGGTTTTTTAAACAAAGAAAAAAGCAGTATTTGATAGGGATTTTGATGTTACTGTTTGTTGCATTTCTACAGCTGCTACCACCGAAAATTATTGGGTATGTGGTAGATGAGATTAGTCAAAATACGCTAACTACGGAGTTTTTGGTGAAATGGTTAGTTGTCTTAGCACTAGCGTCAATTGGAATGTATATCTTACGCTATTATTGGCGAATTATGATTTTCGGTTCAGCGATATTTTTAGCAAGACAACTAAGAGAAAATTTGTTTCGCCATTTCACAAAAATGTCTCCATCCTTTTATCAAAAAAAGCGTGTTGGAGATTTAATGGCGCATGCAACAAATGACTTATCAGCTGTTCAACAGACAGCTGGGGCAGGTGTACTGACGCTTGTTGATTCGTTAGCAACAGGGGGATTTGTAATTGCAGCAATGGCACTTACGATTAACTGGAAGCTAACAGTAATCGCTTTGTTACCACTACCATTAATGGCTATTTTAACAAGTTATTATGGAAAACTGTTACATCAGCGGTTTCGACATGCTCAAGAGTCTTTTTCCAATTTAAATGACAAATCACAGGAAAGTATTTCCGGCGTGAAAGTTATTAAAACGTTTGGACAGGAGAAAGAAGATACAGAGAATTTTGTTCAATTATCACAAGAAGTTGTAGATAAAAACATTCGAGTCGCAAAAGTGGATGCATTATTTGATCCAACAATTTCATTGGTTGTTGGGATGTGTTTCTTCTTATCTATCGTATTTGGTACTCGTTACATACTTGCTGATGAAATGTCGATTGGGGATTTATTTGCTTTTACATCTTATCTTGGATTACTCGTTTGGCCAATGCTTGCGTTTGGATGGTTATTCAATATTGTGGAGCGTGGTCGCGCATCTTATGATCGTATTAATAATCTAATGGATGAAAAGATAGAAATTGATGATCGTTCCGATGCACTGGATGTAAAGCCAGAAGGAGATATTCGTTTTCAAATAGAGGAATTCAAATTTCCAGGAGATGATCGCGCTGCATTGCACCATGTAGATTTTACGCTTAAACGAGGAGAGACGCTCGGTATTGTCGGGAAAACAGGGGCAGGAAAAACAGCCATATTGAAGCTGTTAATGCGAGAATTTGAAGGATATACAGGGGAAATAATATACGGAGAACATGCAATTGATCAATACAAAAAACGTAGCTTACGGGAAGCAATAGGCTATGTACCTCAAGATCATTTTCTATTCTCTACAACAGTCGCAGGGAATATTGCATTTGCCAATGCAAATGCCACGATGGATGCTGTGCAGGATGCAGCAAAATTAGCTTATATTCACGAGGATATCCTTCTGTTCACGGATGGCTATAATACGGTTGTTGGAGAACGCGGTGTATCCTTATCGGGTGGTCAGAAACAGCGTATTTCGATTGCGCGCGCACTAATGATGGAGCCTGAGTTACTTATTTTAGATGATTCTTTATCTGCTGTAGATGCGAAAACAGAAGAAGCCATATTAGAAGCACTGAAAGCAAAACGGACCGATGAAACAACTATTATTACCTCTCATCGATTAAGTGCGATTCAACACGCACATCAGATTATTGTGATGAATGAAGGAACTATTGTAGAAAAAGGGTCCCATGAGCAATTAATGGAACAACAAGGAATCTATTATGAAATGTATCAGCTACAGCAGCTAGAATCATTAGTGGAACAGGGGGGTGAATCATAATGGATGAAAAACAACCGCAGCTAACAGGAAAAGACCAGTGGGTAGTTTTCAAACGTTTACTCAGTTACTTGAAACCACATAAAAAAGTAATTGCCATCGCTTTACTTTTACTAATAATAACAGTAACCGGAGATATTCTTGGACCTTATTTGATCAAAACGTATATGGATGATTTTCTAACACCGAGATATTTTCCAACAGGTCCACTAGTTGGTCTTGCCATAGGTTATATTTTTATACAAGTTGGAAATGTCGTTGTCAGCTATTTTCAATTACTAACTTTCCAAAAGCTAGCATTAAAAATTATTCAACAGATGCGAATTGATGTATTTTCAAAAGTACACAAGCTAGGAATGCGTTACTTTGACAAAACTCCAGCGGGTAGTATTGTATCTCGAGTAACCAATGATACAGAAGCGATAAAAGATATGTTCGTTAGTGTCTTAGTGGGATTTGTTCAAAGTGGTTTTTTAGTAATTGGTGTATATATAGCCATGTTTATTTTGAATGTAAAATTGGCACTTGTTACAACGATTTTACTACCAATATTAGCAATCATTATTCTGACGTATCGAAAATATAGTTCGGTAGTTTATCAGGATCTTCGAGAGCGACTAAGCCAATTAAATGCAAAGTTAGCTGAGTCTTTACAAGGAATGACAATGATCCAAGCATTTAGACAGGAAGATCGTTTGCAAGACGAATTCAATGAAATCAATGATTCACATTGGAATGCTGGAAAACGGAACATCAAACTAGATAGTTTATTGCTTCGACCTGCCATTGATATGGTTTATGCCTTAGCTATCATAATGGTCCTTAGTTATTTCGGGATTACTTCTATGAATAATATGGTAGAAGTCGGCGTAATTTATGCGTTTGTCACGTATATCGACCGTTTCTTTGAGCCAATCAATCATCTGATGCAACGACTCTCGATTTTTCAACAAGCGATTGTTGCAGCTTCAAGGGTTTTCAAATTGCTAGATGAGAAAGATTTAGCCCCAAATCAGCGAAATGATGAATCAGCCAAAATTGAACAAGGGAAAATTGAATTTCAACATATCACTTTTTCCTATGATGGTAAAACAGAGGTGCTAAAGGATATTTCGTTTACTGCAGAACCTGGTCAAACAGTAGCGTTAGTTGGCCATACGGGTAGTGGGAAAAGTTCCATCATTAACTTACTTATGCGGTTTTATGAATTTGAACAAGGTGATATTAAGATAGATGGACATTCCGTGAAAGATTTTAAATCAGAAGAGATGCGTGAAAATGTTGGGCTTGTCCTTCAGGATCCATTCTTGTTCTATGGGGATATCGAGAGTAATATTCGGCTTCATGCAAACGATATGACAGACAATGAAGTAAGGGAAGCAGCAGAGTTTGTACAGGCAAATAATTTTATCGAAAAACTACCAAACGAATATAAACAAAAGGTAACAGAAAGAGGTTCTACCTACTCTAGCGGGCAGAGACAACTAGTTGCATTTGCTCGGACAATTGCTACTAATCCCAAAATATTAGTGCTCGATGAAGCTACAGCGAATATTGATACAGAGACGGAAGTTGCTATTCAAAGTAGTTTAGAAAAAATGAGACAAGGCCGAACAACTATTGCCATTGCCCATCGTTTAAGTACGATTCAGGATGCAGAACTAATCTTGGTGCTGCATCATGGGGAAATAGTAGAACGGGGAACTCATCAAGAGCTACTAAACCAAAAAGGGTTATATCATAAAATGTATTTATTACAGAACAATGTGGTAGATGATATCGCATAATATTATACGCAACAACCCAGCCAGAGGTAAGACGCTTGGCTGGGTTGTTGCATGTAGGAAGTAACAAATAAATTTCGCTATAACAAATCACTAAGAAAGTGATTCTTTTATTGATGTGATACAATAATAGGTGAAAAAGAAAGGTCGTCATTAGAATGTATTCAATAAATGAAGCTGCAAAAATGGTTGCAGATCAAGGACAAAACATCATAAAATGCGCAAAAGAATTAGAGAATATTTCTATGAAAACAGGGAAAGTGCGCTCTGATCTATTTGAAAGATACTGTGCCAACCAGCATTCTTTCCATGTACATACATATATGAATTCTACGATTGAAAATTTAACAGAAGTTCAAGTATTTCAAAGAAAAGTAGCTTTATTTGGAGCAGTTTTTGTAGGGACAAGAACAGATTATAATGCAGAAGTCGATGCCCAACAAGCAGAAACAACGTATGAAGAATTAGTTGCAGCACTTAATGAAATGGTAAATGAACTGTCACTTTTGGAAACATCAAGTGAAAAATAATGCAACCAAAATTCACCTACTTATCTCTTAAAGTGGGTGAATTTTTTTGAAAAATGTATATAAAAATACAGCATGAACATCAGTTTTACAAGACATTTAAGAATGATTAATACTACTGATTCCCGTTACATGTGGACGCTTTCCTTTGTAATGCTTATAAGGAACGGAGGCTAAGGGCGCCACGTCTCGAAATGTTATTTATTTTGCGACGAGCTTTGCGCAGGAGCACCACGATGTCGCGTACTTAGACTGTCATCATCTATCTTCTATTATTAGGATAGTTTCTTTTCTCTAGTTAACAAAAAATGCACTAACCTGTTTCTAGAAATTGTAGAAGAGCGAAGGACAGTCAATCGCCATAAGATTACCGAGAAAAAAAGATGATGGTCGTGACTTCAGTCACGACCAGCATCTTTAAAAAATCAAACGGTAATTATATAGCAATCAGTCTGTCCAAAGCCCTTCGAAACAATAGAAACAGGTTTAGAGCTTGAAGGACCGAACGTTTTTTTCGGTTTTTCTTATAGGTATTACATATTCCTACCTTTAACAATGGTGGAAGATTTGCTAAACTAAAAAGTAGTGGAGAGAAAATAATTTAAAAGAGTCAGAAAGCTGTCACAAGCAATTATGAAGTCAAACAGTATGAAATTTGATACGATAGGTACAGTAATTTGGAAAGGTTGACTGCCGTGAGTACAGATGTAAACTTCCTACTGGCATTTGGTGCAGGGTTTTTAAGCTTCATTTCACCTTGTACTCTACCATTGTATCCTGCATTCTTATCATACATTACGGGAATGTCATTAGAAGAAATAAAAACAGACAAGAAATTAATGCAAAAAAGAGGAATGCTCCACACATTATTCTTCTTACTAGGTTTTTCTATCATTTTTGTTGCGATAGGATTTGCAACCACTTTGGTAGGTACATTTTTCATCCAGTATGATGATCTACTTCGTCAAATTGGAGCGATATTCATTGTCATATTTGGTTTAATCATTGTAGGTGTTTTTAAACCCGAGTTTTTAATGAAAGAAAAAAAACTGCAATTTAAAAATCGTCCTGCTGGTTATTTAGGCACTATTATTATCGGAATGGCATTCGCTGCAGGTTGGACGCCATGCACAGGGCCAATTTTAGCAGCAGTAATTGTTATGGCTGGATCTAATCCAGATGCTGGTATATGGTATATGCTTGCGTATGTATTAGGGTTTGCTATTCCATTTTTCATCTTGTCATTCTTTGTCACACGCCTTAACTGGATACGTAAAAATAGTAATTTAATTGTCAAAGTTGGCGGTTATATTATGATTGCACTTGGATTGATTTTGTTTTTCGATGGTTTAACGTATATTATCCGTATACTAAGCCCGTTTTTTGGAGGTTTCATTGGATTTTAACGTAAGGGGGTAATGTATATGACAACAGTCTTAGTAGTAGATGATGCCGTATTTATGCGCACAACGATTAAGAGAATGCTAGAAAATCATCAGTTTGAAGTTGTCGGAGAAGCATCTAATGGGTTAGAAGCGGTAGAGCAATACAAGTTGCTTTTACCAGATGTCGTAACGATGGATATTACAATGCCAAGAATGAATGGGATAGAAGCTGTAAAAGAGATTATAGCAGAGTATCCAAATGCTAAAATAGTGATGGTTTCGGCCCTAGGTCAACAAAAGTTAATAGTGGATGCTCTGGAATTTGGAGCAAAAGATTTTATTACAAAACCTTTCGATCCAGATCAAATTGTGAGTGTTTTACAGAATGTTACTTCTGATATATAGGAACTTTATCCCTGTTTAACAATCTTTTATTGCAATAGAAGGGAATTACTAATGTTAGATAAAATAACTCCAAATATGTTACTAATTGCTTCCACAGTAGTTGCAATTGGTATGGGAATTCTCGTTACAACGGTTCGAGCAAAATCTGCTAAACGACCAGCAAGTGTGAAAAAGATATTATTGCCTCCCATGTTCATGTCCACTGGTGCATTGATGTTCATATTTCCATATTTCCGTGTTACTTTTTTGGAATTTATGGAAGCAATCGCTGTAGGAATGCTATTCTCCATTGTCCTTATTTGGACCTCTAAATTTGAACGAAGAGACGGAGAAATATATTTAAAGCAATCGAAGGCATTTATATTCATCTTGTTCGGTTTGTTGATTGTCCGTATTATAGGTAAAATATTGCTAAGTTCTACCATTGAAATTGGTGCCCTTAGTGGTATGTTTTGGATATTAGCATTCGGTATGATTGTACCGTGGAGAATTGCTATGTTCGTTCAGTATAAAAAATTACAATACAAATGAGAAAAAGTGAGCATCCTATATAATAGGGTTGCTCACTTTTTGTTTGATAGAAAGTATATAAAAATGTACGAGGAAACTGGGTTTATGGAACTTTAAAGAATGAGTAATATTACTCATTCCCGTTTCAGTTGGGGTACAAAGGCTAAGAGCGCATCGACTTACCTGTTTCTAAGAGTTGTAGGAAGGCGACGGAAAGACTAACGCCAGAAGATTACGGAAAAAAGGGATGCTGGTTGTGACGACGGTCACAATCAGCATCCCTAAAAATTCACTCGGTAATCATGCATAACTTCTGACCAAAGCCCTCCGGAAACGATAGAAACAGGTTTTACCTTAACCTTCTTATTGATTTGATTAGCTTGTCTTGCCCACAGACAGCTCAAAATACTTGTTAAAAGGCGTTACATCAATGTTTAATTCAGCAAGTTTTTTGCGTAAAAATTTATGATCTCGTTTTGGAGTTGCAATGATATATCCCCGTATTAATAACTCACGAGTAATAGATGTTGCTTTTTCCTCTAATGCTAACTGTCCAATTTTTCCTGCTATTTTTTGTTTAGCAACAGGTCTGAACAAATCAGGAACGGGAGTCACTAATTCGTTGAGCAGATGCTTTTGCTCATCATTCCAAAGATGGATTGTTTGATCTACATAATATTCTTCCCAATCTAAATCAGATTTACCGTCTTCCTTTGGTAGTGACTTACCAAACTTGCGGAACATAAAGAAGCCGCCAATCCCCATAAGTACCACTAAAAGGACAACCCAAAAAAGGATAAACCATAAAAACCAACCTTCTAGCAAACTATTCACCTCATTCTCTAATATTCAGTATAAGTTGTTCCGCAAAATATTTCATCCTCCATGTATACTTTCTTTAAAAAAAGTTCTATTTAGTAATTGAAAGGAGGGGATACACATGGCAAACCTAGAGTATAAGCATGCAGTTTTAAGACTTATTTTCGAAGGAGAGGTAACGGAAGATGGCAAGATGATCACTAAGTCAAAATCTTACCGAAATGTTCGAGCTAATGTTACAGCAGACCAACTAGCAAGTTTTGCAGCAACAATTAGTTCGTTCTCCGAGAGATCATACATCGGAGCAGAGAAGCTTGAAACTATGCAAGTAATCTAATAGGTACAAAAGCGCAAGCGCTGGAGTCTGGACGGTGAATCACTTGTAGAAAGTTAACCACAGATGTAGGAGTTTATTACTGAAAAATTAGAAAGGAGACTGGAGAAAATGGCTAAAACTCTACAATTACAATTCGTAACAGCACATGGAAAGAATGTCACAATTTCTGTGGATGAACCGAAAAGCACTTTAACTGAAACAGAGATTCAAACAGGCATGCAAGCAATTATTGCAAGTAATGCTTTTCAATCGGACGGTTCCCCTTTGGCAGTTATTAAAAGTGCCAAAGTAGTAGATCGAACAGTTACCGAAATTATTTAACTGTAAGACTCTCCCGAAAAGGAGAGTCTTTTTTTAAGAATTCAAAGGGATGGATGTGAAATAGTATGGAGCAGTGGCTAAGTATAATTCAAGATGTTGGCTTTCCGATCTTTGTATCATTTTATTTGATGCACCGAGTGGAAACAAAACTAGAAGAAATTAAAAACGTCCTGTTATCGCTAAATTAGTACATTTATTCACAAATCTGTTGAAATAAATAAGACAATGTAGTTGAAGGTCTAAAATTGTTTCGTTAAGATGAGTGTATGAAGAGAAAAGCGAGGTCTCATGAATGAAGAAATTATTCGTAGTTTTACTTATTTCCTTAGTAGTTCTTGTTGGTTGTGGTAGCAGTGGTAATTTTGAAGCACAGACAAAATGGGAAATATCCGATTTTGAATATGATAACCAGCGTGGAGAAAAGGTTTCTTTGGAGGATTTAAAAGGCACTGTCTGGTTAGCGACATTTATTTTCACAAATTGTGAAACTGTATGTCCTCCAATGACATTCAATATGAGTGACATTCAAGCGATGTTAAGTGAAAAAGGAATTGAAGATTACAAAATTGTTGAATTTAGTGTTGACCCAGAAGTCGATACTCCAGAGAAACTCCAAGAATATATCGGAAATTACGATGTAGTAGATGAAAGTAAATGGGAACTGTTAACTGGCTATACACAGGAACATATAAGCGGCTTTGCAGCTGATTCCTTTAAGACTTTAGTTCGTGATGATCCGAATACAAACCAAGTGATTCATGGTACATCTTTTTATCTTGTAGACCAAAATGGTGTAGTTGTAAAAAACTATAGTGGCAATACGGATGTACCTAAAGAAGAAATTGTAATAGATGTGGAAACACTAATTGAAGATGGAAAATAAAAATCAGCCTTTCCAATTGGAGAGGCTGATTTTTATTTATCCCGCATTAACGGACAGGCCGATTAAAGTCGCCACGTCCTGTGGCAACATCGGCACTAGTACGTCCTGTACGTCGTAATACTCCCACTTCAAGGCTTGGCCAAGCAACAAAGCATAAGTAGGAGATAACTGTCCGTAAAAGCCCGAATGATTCTGTCCAGCAGGATGTTGGTCGCTCAGGCCTTGCCGCACGACACGGCGTTATTTGCCTGAGTTCAGTTTTTCAATCAGTGGGGATGAAGAAGACCCCCACTGATTGAAGTTTCACTTTATGCATTATTTTGTTTTTTCAACAAATCTCTAATCTCTTCCAATAATACCTCTTTCGAGTCAACGGGAGGAGCTTCTTCTATAATTGCCACAACATCTTCTTTACGTTTAAATTTAGATAATAATCGAATAAACATGAAAATTGCAAAAGCAACAACTAGAAAATCAAAAACCGATTGAATAAAGTTTCCGTATAAAATTTCTTTATAATGCAACGAAGAAAACTTACCACTAGGAAGTAGTAAACCAATAGTTGGCGTAATTATATGTTCTACTAAGGATGATACGATTTTTCCAAAAGCTGCTCCAATAACAACAGCAACTGCTAAATCTAGTACATTTCCTTTAAATGCAAACTCTTTGAAATCTTTCCACATATATTTCCACCTCCATACTATAATTCTACAAATATATTCAGAGTTTGTATATGCCTACAATTTCCAATTTATACTATTGTTTATAGTGTTTTTGTGCTATTGTTTTTATAGAATACAAGCTAGGAGGTGTGCTTATGCCGGTGAAAAAAACATATCGCAAAATATCCATTCGTATTGTTCTAATTTATGTAATAATCAGTTTTCTGTGGATCCTCCTATCTGATGTAATGTTATTTAGATTTTTCCCTAAAAGTATGTTTATATCAATGCTGAAAGGGGTTATTTTTATATGTTTAAGTGCACTATTACTTTTGTATTTGATGAAGCAATCCTGGAGTGTTCAAGCAGACCTAATTGCAAAGGAATATGTAGATGATTTGACGGGACTTCAAAATAGAAGCTCTTTGCAACATATTTTAGCCAAGATTATACATAATAAAGAAAGATTTCACTTGTTATTTATCGACTTTGACCGATTTAAAATGATCAACGACTTATACGGACATGACATAGGGGACATAGTACTAAAAAAGGTTTCCGACACATTACGAGGTAATTCCCATATTAAATTTTCTGATACTATTTCAAGATGGATAGCAGATGAATTTATTGTCATTTTAAAGAATAAATCCGATCAGGAAGTAGATTTGTTTGTAAGTAGCTTACTTACAGAAACCTCTGCTCCGATTCATATTTCAGACAAGGAAATAGTGAATCATATTAGTATTGGTTCAGTCCACTACCCAGAGGATACGATAAAAAGCCCTGAACTAGTACGATTTGCAGAAATTGCAGCCGAAGAGGCGAAGAAAAATGGTGGATCAGCCCACGTTAGATATCGAAAAGAACTATCTGAAAAAGCAAATAGAGTATTATATTTAGAAGAACGTTTAAAGCACTCGTTAGAAAATCAAGAATTATTTCTTAACTTTCAACCACTGATTGCCACAAATAACCATCAGATTATTGGGGTAGAAACGCTTATTCGTTGGGATCACGATGGTCAAATAATTTCTCCAAAAGAATTCATTCCGGTTGCGGAAAAAAGTGGATTGATTATTCAAATAGGTGACTATGTACTTCGCGAAACATGTAAGAGCATTCCTCTTATTGAAGATACACTAAAAAAAGATTTATGTTTTAGTGTGAATGTATCCGCAAGACAATTTTATCAAAAGGATTATATAGCTAGAACAAAACAAATCATGCATGATACGAAGATTAATCCTTCTAAAATTGTATTAGAAATTACGGAATCGATTATAATGGAGTATGCGGATTTTGTTATTGAATCTTTGCATGAATTACGAGAATTTGGCTTTCAAATTGCAATTGACGATTTTGGAACGGGCTATTCTTCGTTTAAATATTTGGAGTTACTACCAGTTAATATTATTAAAATAGATCAAAGCTTTACACAGTCTATTGATAAAGTTCGAACGAAAGCAATTGTCCAATCAATCATTTCCCTGGCACATAACTTAAATATGAAAATTTTGGCAGAAGGAGTAGAAAGTCTCTTCCAAGTAGCTAGCTTGAAGGAAATGGACTGTCACTTTTTACAAGGCTATTATTTCAGTAAACCCTTAACATTAGATATTCTTTTAGAGCAATATAAGTAGAATAGGTGAATGAATAGATGAAGAAACAAAAGGGAATATCCTATAAAACAAAAGTTTGGATGATTGTATTACTTCTTCCATTTACAGTAACTATCTATATATTAGCAATTATTGGATGGAAAGAGCTTATAAAAATACCCGTTGTACAAGAGTGGGCAGAGACTCTTCAAAAGAGTACAGTAAAATTGGATGTGCCTAACGAGTATATTGAATTGTATAAAAAAGCAGAAGAAAGTTATGGTGTTCCATGGACATTATTAGCTGCTCATCACCGAATTGAGACCAGATTTTCGACAATGGACCCTTTACTTTCTCCAGCTGGAGCTGAAGGGCATATGCAATTTATGCCATGTACATTTGTTGGTTGGTCGCACCCAAGCTGTGGCGGATTGGGTAAAGGAGATATTCCTGAGAAGGATAAGATCAATCCGGCGATTATCGAGAAATACGGAGGGTACGGGGTAGATGCTAATAATGATGGAAAAGCCGATCCATACGATTTAGAGGATGCTGTCTATAGTGCTGCCAACTATCTAGCGGCAAGTGGTGCTGCGGACGGAGAAATAGAAAAAGCCATTTTCAATTATAATCATAGTGAGAAATATGTAGAAGACGTTCTTCACTTTTATCATTTATACGAAAGTCAGGCAAAAGAATTACAAGCAGCATATTCACCAAATGAATAAAAAAAGGAAGTACTCATGATGAGTACTTCCTCTTTTTTGAATATTATGCTTTGCGCATAGCTTTTAAGATAAAGCTTAGTATAAATACTAAGATAATTGCACCAATTAGTGCTGGTATAATTGCCATATCCCAGATAACAGGACCCATGTTAGGGAATATTAATCCACCAATCCATGCACCGATGATACCTGCGATAATATTACCGATAATTCCTCCTGGTATGTCTTTACCTAAAATAAGACCTGCAAGCCAGCCGATTATACCACCAATTATTAAATATAAAATGAATCCCATTTTTTCCATCTCCTTATGAATGTATTATTGCTTCACACTCTTTATATATCCACCTAAAAGAATAAATAAACCTAATATCAATTATTTTTTTAACTTTTGCATTCAATGAACTGGAAAAATGGTCTAAAGCTCATTCATGACCGGCAGGATTAAAGCTTGCAACTCCATCTTCATGTACATCAATTTCATAACCTAAGTTGAATGCATCTACCGCAGTGTGGAGAATACAAATTTCTGTACATACTCCAACTAAATGGATTTCCTCAATATTTCTAGCGCTTAGTAGCTGTTGCAAGTTCGTTCCAGCAAACGCACTATAACGTGTTTTGGCTAGACAAAAAAATTTCTCCTTATTTTTTTCGTAGAGACTTTTTAGTTGTCCATATAATTCTCTTCCTTTAGTATTTTTTATTAATATCCTTTATATTATGTGGGGGAAATAATTTCATTTCAGGGTGAAGCAAGTCGTTTTTCTTATGTAAATCGACAGGGAGTATAACGAGCTCATTTTCTTCTCAGAAATTTTATGTTAACGAAACAATTGATTCTTCGATTTCTTGACCCAGCTTGCCACAGGTTAATGCACCTTCATCTGCAACAAAATCAACTGTATAGTCAATAACTAATAATTCCTTTTTCATAAATGGATCTCCTCCTTTTTAATTACTTTTAGTAGGATGTAAAACGAGAGGAAATCTAGCAAAATATATTAATTTTAATTTTCTAAATATTTTGCTTTTTGAAGTTTTTTGTATTATAATTTTGAAAAAAGGGAGTGGAGAATACGGATGTTCGCATGAACAAAAAGTTAAATAAGCAGGGAGTATTTATAGCAGTTCTCCATACAGTAATTATCTTAAATTTAACAATCGACTTTTTCTATATCCATTAATACTTTTGTAAGGGCAGTTTGCAGCTGCCCTTTAGTCTGGATCTATCATTATATTTATATCAATTAAAATGACTTGAATGCTTTATAACATTCAAGCATTTTTTTATTTTACAGAACCACTAACAAACTGTTCTTCTTTATAATACATATTTTTCACTAAAATATTTGGACCTAAGCATTCCACAGCAGGACAATGACAATTAAGTGATTTCGCAAGAGGAGAAGCAAGCCACTTCTCGAAAATTGCTGGAAGTGTATCTGTTTGAATGTTTCCTAGAGCAGGAGCATCTCCAAAATCAGTGACAATAACCTCGCCAGTAAATATGTTTACATTCAGCCGAGATCGACCATCTGGATCATTCCTTGTGGAAACATTTTTTGTTTGGCGTAGTAGACTTAATAATTGATTGCTTTTTACATTTTGATTACATGGATAAAAAGGTAATGTTCCGAATAACATCCATACATTTTCATCCCGAAAATCTAGTAATTGTTCAATTGCTTCATGCGTTTCTTCTAATGTTAGCGTTGTTAATGCACTTGCAAAGTCGGAAGGGTACATAGGGTGAATTTCATGCCGAGCACATTTCATCTCATCTACAATTTGCCGATGGATATGCTCTAAATAAGGTAGTGTTTTTTTGTTCAACATTGTTTCTGCTGATACCATTACACCAGCCTCAGATAGCATACGGCTATTGTCTATCATGCGTTGGAATAAGCTAGCTCGCTGTTCATATGTAGGTTTTCGTTCCATCATGGCGAATCCAGTTTCGACAAATTCATCTACCGTTCCCCAGTTATGAGAAATATGTAATACATCTAAATAAGGAGCAATTAGTAAGTATCGTTCAGGCTCTAATGTTAAATTTGAATTCATCTGCGTACGAATTCCTCTATTATGGGCATACTTTAATAGGGGGAGAACGTAATTAGTAATGGATTTTTTGGATAGCATAGGTTCTCCACCAGTAATACTAATCGTTTTTAAGTGGGGAATCTCATCTAAACGTTGGAGGATTAGTTCAATTGGAATTGCATCAGGATCTTTTGTTTGTAATGTATATCCTACTGCACAATGGGCACAGCGCATATTACATAAATTGGTTGTTGTAAATTCGATATTGCTTAAGGTTAGTTTTCCAAACTGCTCCATGTCACGGTATGCTTCCCACGGATCATTTATTGGATTCATCGTTTTCATTTCTATCATTATTTAAACTTCCTTTCCAATAACATATTGTCGCATATTTGAAGTGAAAAGAAAATAAGAGGCGATTCTTGCTTGTTTGTCATTTATAATGGGTATAAAGTAAGTACAACGTAAGGAGTGGAGGAATAATATGTTTATAGAAAAAAATAACGAAATAAGAAAGCACTTATTTGAACAAATCGATTCCCTAACGATCGAACAATTTAATGAGAAACCAGATGACGCTTCTTGGTCTCCGAAAGAAATCATAGATCATTTAGTGAAGATGGAACTTACCATTATTAAAGGAATAAAAAAGGAGCTTGCTAACCCAACAAGTCCGAGCGCAAAGAAAAAACCAATTCAGTTGTCTACATTACGAATAGTTAAAGTAAAGGCTCCGACATATACCGTTCCGTCTAGTGAATATAAAAGAACGGAAGAAATGAAAGCACAGTTGCATCAAGTGAGAATTGAACTCCTAACTATTTATAAATCCAACGATTTGTCCATATTAAAAGAAAAATCATTAAAGCACCCTATTTTTGGACAGGTTCCTCTAATACAATGGTTTGCATTTACAGGGTTGCATGAAAAGAGACATGCGAAACAATTAGAAAAGACTATCGAAAAGATAAAAGGTCATAAGTAATAATTATGACTTATAATAATTTTAATCTAATTTACTTATCAAGTATATTCAAGTATGATTAGTGGTGGAGATAAGTCATTAGATAGACACTTTTCAATAGAACATAGGAGGAATACAAATGGCAAAAAGCAATTTACACAATAGCCGTGCTTCGTTTTCTCTAAATGGTAAAGAGTATAACTATTATCGTTTAGCAGCACTAGAAGAAGCTGGCATCGCAAAAGTTTCTCGCCTTCCTTATTCAATTAAAGTATTACTAGAATCTGTTTTGCGTCAATATGATGGATATGTTATTAAAGAAGATCATGTAAACCAATTAGCTAAATGGGGTAAAGATGCTAATACAGAAGCAGAAGTACCATTTAAACCATCCCGCGTTGTACTTCAGGATTTCACTGGTGTACCAGTAGTTGTAGATTTAGCGTCTCTTCGTTCAGCGATGAACGAGATGGGTGGAAACCCGGACAAAATCAATCCTGCAATTCCTGTTGACCTTGTAATTGACCACTCGGTACAAGTTGACAAATATGGCACTGCATCAGCATTACAAGCGAATATGGACCTTGAATTTGAGCGTAATGCAGAGCGTTACAATTTCCTTAAATGGGCTCAAACTTCTTACGATAATTTCCGTGCTGTTCCTCCAGCTACAGGTATCGTTCACCAAGTTAACCTAGAATACTTAGCGCCAATCGTACATGTGAACGAAAGTGCTGATGGTACATTAGAAACTTTCCCAGATTCAGTAGTAGGTACTGACTCACATACAACAATGATAAACGGACTTGGAGTACTTGGATGGGGTGTAGGTGGTATCGAGGCAGAAGCAGGAATGCTTGGCCAACCTTCGTATTTCCCAATTCCTGAAGTAATCGGAGTTAAATTAGTTGGAGATCTTCCAAACGGAACAACTGCAACTGACTTAGCACTTAAAGTTACTCAAGTATTACGCAGTCATGGTGTTGTTGGTAAATTTGTTGAGTTCTTCGGACCAGGTGTATCTAAATTACCTTTAGCTGACCGTGCAACAATTGCAAACATGGCTCCTGAATATGGTGCTACATGTGGTTATTTTGCAATCGATGAAGAATCCATTAACTATTTACGTCTAACTGGACGTGACGAAGAGCATATTGCTATCGTAGAAGCATACTTAAAAGCAAATGATATGTTCTTTGATCCAACTCTAGAGCCTGTTTATACTGATGTTGTAGAAATTGATCTTAGTGATATCGTAGCAAACCTTTCTGGACCGAAACGTCCACAAGATTTAATCCCACTTACAGATATGAAAGTTCGTTACCGTGAATCAGTAGTGGCTCCACAAGGTACTCAAGGTTTCGGATTGCCTGAAAAAGAATTTGACAAAACAGCAACTGCTAAATTTGCAGAAGGCGATGTAGAAATTCCAACAGGTGCTGTAGCAATTGCTGCAATCACTTCTTGTACAAATACATCTAACCCGTATGTTATGATAGCTGCTGGTTTAGTTGCTAAAAAAGCGGTAGAAAAAGGTCTAACAGTTCCTGCTTACGTTAAAACTTCTCTAGCTCCAGGATCTAAAGTAGTAACTGGTTATTTAGAGGATGCCGGTCTGAACGTTTACCTTGATAAAATTGGTTTCAATACAGTAGGTTACGGTTGCACAACTTGTATCGGTAACTCTGGTCCTTTATTACCTGAAATTGAAAAAGCGATTGTGGACGAAGATCTATTCGTAACATCTGTTCTTTCTGGTAACCGTAACTTTGAAGGTCGTGTACATCCATTAGTGAAAGCAAATTATTTAGCTTCACCACCATTGGTAGTAGCTTATGCGCTTGCTGGAACAGTAGATATTGATTTACAAAAAGATTCATTCGGTAAAGACAAAGACGGCAATGAAGTTTATTTTGCTGATATTTGGCCTTCAACGGAAGAAGTTAACGAAGTTCTATCAACTGTTGTTACTCGTGAATTATTCCAAAAAGAATATGCACGTGTATTTGACGAAAATGAAGCTTGGAATGCAATTGAGACATCAACGGAATCATTATATTCATTTAATGACCAGTCAACATACATTCAAAACCCACCATTCTTCCAAGGATTATCAAAAGAGCCTGGTGCAATCCAATCACTTGATAAAATGCGCATTGTAGCTAAATTCGGCGATTCGATTACAACAGACCATATTTCACCAGCTGGTGCAATTGGTAAAGATACTCCTGCAGGTAAATACTTGCGTGAAAATGGCGTGGAAATCCGTGACTTTAACTCATACGGTTCACGTCGTGGAAACCATGAAGTAATGATGCGCGGTACATTCGCTAACATCCGTATCCGTAACCAAGTAGCTCCAGGTACAGAAGGTGGATATACTACTTACTGGCCAACTGGCGAAATTATGCCTATCTATGATGCAGCTATGAAGTATCAAGAAACGAATACTGGTTTAGTAGTTCTTGGTGGAAAAGATTACGGTATGGGATCTTCTCGTGACTGGGCTGCTAAAGGAACAAACCTATTAGGTATTAAAGCTGTTATTACAGAAAGCTTTGAGCGTATTCACCGTTCTAACCTAGTTATGATGGGGGTATTACCACTTAACTTCTTACCAGGAGAAAACGTTGAGTCATTAGGCTTAACTGGTAAAGAAGAAATCAGCATTAATATTGCAGAAGGTGTAAAACCTCGTGATATTTTACAAGTTACAGCAAAAGCTGAAGACGGATCTGAAAAAGTATTCAACGTACTTGCTCGTTTCGATTCAGAAGTAGAAGTAGACTACTACCGTCATGGTGGTATCCTACAAATGGTATTACGTAACAAAATGTTAGAAGCATAAGAATTACCTTAAAAGAGACTATTCCTTCTTAGGAAATAGTCTCTTTTTTTATACATAAACGATGAAAATGATAGAATTGTTATTTAATTCAAAATATTAATGTGTTAGGATAATGATTAACATCCAATTGTCAATTGATAGGAGGTATAAGATGGATCAGCCTACCATAATTTTGTCCAAATTAAGTGCGCCCGTACCGTCTTCTACTTATATGAGAAGATCTTCATTGATGAAGAAACTAAAAACGAATACACATAATAAGCTGACCTTATTACATAGCGGAGCAGGTTATGGTAAAAGCTCTGCCCTTGCTCAGTATTTTGCCGATTCTAGAGGTCTTTATTCTTGGTATTCGATTACGGAGGAAGATGACGGTATTCTTCCTTTTCTTCGTCATCTCATTAGCAGTATACAAAATATTGTTCCAACATTCGGTAGAAGTTTTAAAGATAAAGATCTAATTTCGACTTATCCAAAAGAGTCAGAGCTTCAACAACTGTATTCTCTATTTAGCAATGAATTAGCAAATATAGATGAGCCTTTATCCATTGTGCTCGATGATTTCCATCTTGTTGATCATGTATTTCATATCAATTATATAATGGAAAAAATAATAGAATTTCTACCAGTGCATATCCATATCGTTCTTTCTACAAGATTAAGACCAAGATGGTCCATTTTATTAAAATTAAAACTAAGTGGGCAGTTGGTCGAAATAACTGAGAGTAATTTAATGTTCACGGAGGAAGAAATACTCGTCTTTTTTGAAGACTATTTTGATAAACATATTTCCATCCAAGATGCTTCCGAAATAATGAGACTTACAGAAGGCTGGGCAATCGCCATACAATTGATTGCTATGCAAGTGGCTGAGACAAATAGGCAAATTAGTGATTTAGTAAACCCAGCTTTAAACGATTTATTTTCCTATCTATTAGAAGAAGTATTTTTGCTTTTATCATCAGAAGATCAGCAATCTCTTATGAATTTTAGTGTTTTCCCGTTATTTACAGCAACGGATATTCGAGAATTTTTTAACGATAAGGAAGCAAAAAATTTAGAACGCCTAGCTAGTAGTCATGCTTTTATCCAACTATTAGGTGATTCTAATACGTTTAGATTCCATTCCCTATTCCAACAGTTTTTAGAAATGAAATCGAAACAAAAGGATATAAACGCTTTTTATGAAACGCATCGGAGAGCTGCTAGTTACTTTCAGGAAAAGGGAAACATTGTTCAGGCAGTCCATCATGCGGTAAAAGCAAATGATGAACGCTTTTTAGCTGAGCTATTAATGATCTTTGCACCTAAAATGATTCAGGGTGGGCAGTTCGATTGGTTGCTGGATTTACTAGCTGACCATTTATCAAAAACTATTCGAGATCACTTTTATGAACTGTATTATTACGAGGGCGAGTGTCATCGGTACAGAGCCTTTTATGAAAAGGCAAGGCTTTCCTATGAAGCAGCTTTAGAGAAAGCTTTCGAAAAAGATAATATTTTGTATATTAGTAGAGCAAATGCTGGCCTTGCACATATATACCTTGATACAATCCAACCAGTGTTAGCACAACCCTATTTAAAAGAAGCTATTGAATGGGCTGAAAAGGGAAGTGACATTCATCCTTTCGAAAAATTATTTTTGAAGTGTTTGATGGCAGAGAACTTAGTTAATGTAGGAAAGGCGAACGATGCAAAAGTTTGGATAGAAAAAGAAAAATTAGAACCTGCAATCTTAACCGAAGGAAATTTAGATGCCAGGATATTACTCAGGACCGGAAAGCTGATTGAAGCTCAACAATTACTAGAAAGTCGAACACGGAATGAAGCTAGCTTACCAGGCTCTCATCGCGAAACAGATGTGTTATTATCGTTTATTTATTCGCTTACGGGACAGGTTTCACAAGCGAAACTATCAGCCATTAAAGGAATCGAAACTGGTATTAAAGAAAGGTCTGGTTTCGTGGAAGCAGTTGGTTTCATACGGCTTGGACATTCAGAAGTATTAACTGATTCCTTTGATCTTGAAACTCCAGAAGTATGTTATAGGAAAGCAATTCAAAAAATGGATGAATTGAATGTTTCTCGAGCAAAAGCAGAGCCCTATATGGGACTATCTATTATAAAATCACGGCAAGGTTTTTTCCGTGAAGCAATTGACTATGGAGAAAAGGGGTTACGTGAAACAAAAAAAGTAAATGACTACTGGCTGTCTGCCTATATATTAATAGGTCTGGGAATCGTCTACTTGGAAAATGGAGAGGATATAGAAGCTGTAGAGCATTTGAAACAAGCAAATGACCTATTCACCAATTGCGAAGATACTTACGGTGAAATGATCTCGCATTACTGGTTAATGTGTATTCACAATACTTTAAATGAGGAAGATTCATTCGGTCAGCACGCTAAGCGTTTTATGGAATTATGTGCTATGCATAATTATTATTTCTTTTTACAAAATCGAACTGTATTTGGACCGATTGATCTTCAAACAAACTATCCTATTTTGCAAAATGCATATACAATGTATCCCGACAATAAATTCGTTCAACAAATCATAGACAGGTTAAATATACAAATTACTATAAATTATCCTGGTTATGCACTGTATCTTCGTCTATTAGGTCCTTTCACATTATATATGGGAATTGATGAAGTAAGTGGTCGCAAATGGCAACGAGATAAGTCCAAGGAATTGTTTGTGTACTTGTACTTACAAAACAACCGATATGTACCAAAAGAAGAATTGATCCAAACGCTTTGGGGCGAAAGTGATACAAAAAAGCTAGACCGAGATTTCAAAGTAACATTGAATTCCTTATTGAAAGTACTTGAACCAAATAGACAGGCTCGGGAAGAATCCTACTTTATATTGCGCAAGCAGTCGATGTATCGGTTAAATCCAAATGCATATGTAGAAAGCGATGTGCGAGATTTTAATCGTTTTGCGCAGTATGGAATCGAGGAGGTCTCACCTCACCTCTCAAAAGACCTTTTGTTAAAAGCAGTCCATTTATATAAAGGAGAATTATTTGAAAATAGAATTATGATTGAGTGGATTTCCTCTGAGCGAGATAAAACTCAGCAACTATTTATACAAGTTTTAGAAAGACTTTCCCAGACCTATACAAGATTAAAAGAATTCGAGAAAACGATTTATTGGGCAGAAAAACTATTAACATACGATTCTACATGGGAAGAAGCCTACCGATTACTAATGTTTGCCTATTATCAGCTTCAAAATAGAAGTCAATCGGTAAAATGGTATGATCGCTGCGTACAAGTACTAGAAAATGAACTAAATATTGAACCAATGCCCACAACCATTCAGATGTATGAAATGATTACGGGTTATGAATGAAAGCAGAGAGCATTTTTCTGCTTTTTTTACTGAATAAAGATGGGGAAAATATACTATTTCAACTAAACAGTCCATTATTCCAACTAAAGTGCTCAAAATTCCTACTAAATTGAAATCCTACCTTTTTTGCTCCTGCGTACTGCTCGTTACAAATAAGGTATTGCTCTATGGAGCAATACCTTATTTGTAACTCTTTTGTAACTTCTATTTTGTAAGATGACAAAGAAGTATGGTAACGCTTACAAAATTATTGAGGGGGAAGAACATGGCTAGAAAGTGTAAATTACTTTTAACTCTTTTATTTCTATTGATGGTTGCTGCGGCTTGCAGTGATGAAAAAAACACGGCTAAGGAAGAGGAAGATGTAGTGGAAGAAGCAGAAAAAACTCCTGCTTCTGCAGAAGTAACAGAAGAGGCTGGTACGATCAAAATTGGAGTACTTGCTTCATTAACCGGGGCTTTGGAATCTTATGGGAAGCAAACAAAAAATGGATTTGAACTTGGTCTGGAATATGCTACTAACGGAACAATGGAAGTAGCAGGTAAGAAAATCGAAGTAGTTTTTGAAGATACAGAAACAAAGCCAGAAGTCGCTGTACAAAAAGCTACGAAACTATTAGAAGAAGATGAGGTTGACTTTTTAGTTGGTTCTTCTAGCTCTGGTGATACGTTAGCGGTACTTCCATTAGCAGAAGAATACGAAAAAATTATGATTGTTGAACCTGCAGTTGCAGACAGCATTACTGGTTCCGAATTTAACCCTTTTCTTTTCAGAACTGGACGTAACTCTTCACAGGATGCTGTTGCAGGTGCTGCAGCTATTGCTAAGCCTGGAGTTAAGATTGCAACATTCGCACCAGATTACTCGTTTGGGTGGGATGGAATTGCTGCATTTAAAGCAGCAGCAGAGGGATTAGGAGCAGAAATAGTATTAGAAGAATTTGCAGATCCTGCAGGTACTGATTTTACGTCTAATTTACAAAAAATTATTCAAGCAAAGCCCGATTACTTGTTTGTTGTATGGGCAGGGGCTAACTCTCCTTGGGGCCAAATAGCAGATTTGAAATTACAGGAAAATGGCATCAAAATTTCTACTGGAGCACCTGATATTCCGGCACTTTCTATTATGGAGCCACTTGTAGGAATGGAAGGATTCTCTGTTTACTATCACACACTTCCCGATAATGATATCAATGATTGGTTAGTCGAAGAACATAAAAAACGTTTTGACGGAGCAGTTCCTGATTTATTCACTCCTGGTGGTATGTCAGCTGCTATTGCCATTATAAAAGCTTTAGAGAAATCAGGAGGAAATGCAGACGGCAACGATCTAATTAAAATCATGGAAGGAATGTCATTTGAAACACCAAAAGGAACAATGACTTTCCGACCAGAGGATCACCAAGCATTGCAATCTCTGTATTCGATCAAATTAGAAAAGCAAGATGGGGTAGATTATCCAGTGCCAGTTCTAATAAGAGAGCTTTCACCTGAAGAAACAGAGCCACCAATTCAAAATAATAAGTAATAAGAAAAGCGAAAGTGCATATTTAAGTCCCGAATATCGTTGGAAGAATGCGGATAAAGGCGTACTTTTCCTTTATCCGGCAACCTTAAACGACTCCGGCGGGCTAGGCACTAGGAGTCTAGACAAAAAAGTGACGACCCATTCATCTTGGGTCGATCACTCTCCATGGGATAGAGAATTCCTCTATCCCATGGAGAGTGATTTTGGAAAGGGGCTTAAAGGATGGAACCAATATTACGTACAGAAAACTTAACGATAAAATTTGGAGGGCAAACCGCAGTAGATAATGTCAATTTTGAGGTGCCAGAAAAACATTTTAAATCCATTATTGGACCAAATGGGGCAGGCAAGACAACCTTTTTTAATCTAATAAGTGGGGAACTGAAAGCGACGAGTGGAGATGTATTTTTTCGAGGGGAATCACTTTCTGGAAAATCCTCCGTTGCACGTACTCGGAAAGGAATTGGAAGGTCCTTTCAAATAACCAATGTATTTCCTAATCTAACAGTCATAGAAAACGTTCGCTTAGCAGTTCAATCTAAAGAGAAAATTAGATACCAATTTTTTCGCCATTTTGCTTCCTACAAAGATTTACATATACAAGCAGAAAGGTTACTAGAAATCGTTCTACTGACTAGCAAGGCAAATGCATTTGCCACACAACTCTCGCATGGTGAAAAGCGCAAGTTAGAGATTGCGATGCTGCTAGCTTTAGACACAGAGGTTTTATTGCTAGATGAACCTACAGCAGGGATGTCGTTAGAGGAAGTGCCTGCTATTTTAGATGTTATTAAACAGATTAAACAAACGGGTGAAAGAACGATATTATTGATCGAACACAAAATGGATATGATTATGGACTTGTCTGATTCCATTATGGTGTTGTTCAATGGTAGATTACTTGCGGATGGTACACCAAAAGAAATTATGGACAATGAAACCGTTCAACATGCTTATTTAGGAGGATTATACGATGAGCATCTTGCTTAAAGTAGAGAATGTGCATACGCATATAGGTCAATATCACATTTTACAAGGCGTTTCCTTCGAGGCAAAAGCTGGTGAGGTAAGTGTGTTGCTCGGTCGAAATGGTGCGGGGAAAACAACATCATTAAAAACGATTATGGGTTTGACCCCTGCCACATCAGGTCAAATCACATTTGACGATAAATCCATTGTAAAGAACCCGACCTACCAAATTGCCAAGGATGGTATTGGATATGTACCTGAGGATCAAGGAATTTTCGGTGCATTGACAGTGGAAGAAAATATTAAAGTAGCAATAAGAAAAGAAGATGAGGTGTCATTAGCGAGACAGGAATATGTACTAGAGTTATTCCCAGATTTAAAAAAGTATTGGAAAAAAGATGGTGGGCATTTATCCGGAGGTCAAAAGCAAATGCTATCGATGGCAAGAGCATTTGTGAATGAAAGCAAATTGCTATTAATCGATGAACCTTCTAAAGGCCTAGCACCTGTAGTAATTGAAAAAGTAATGGAAGCCATAAATGAAATGAAAAAGCAAACAACCATCATCCTAGTGGAACAAAATTTTATGATGGCAAGTAAAATTGGTGATACATACACACTAATCGACGATGGAGAAACAGTGCAGTCTGGGCTAATGAAAGAACTGATTGAAAATGAAGAGCTCAAACGTAAGTATTTAGGAATCGGCTAAGGAGGTTATCAAATGGAGTTACTAATAAATTTATTGATCAATGGTTTAGCAACAGGAATGTTGATATTTCTTTTAGCTGCTGGACTTACACTTATATTCGGCTTAATGGATGTATTGAATTTTGCCCATGGAGGACTATTTGCTTGGGGCGCGTTTTCAGGGGTTTGGTTCTATGGAGTAACAAATAGTTTTACTCTAGCTATATTAGGAGCCATATTAACTGGGGTTATCCTTGGTTTTATAACTGAAAAGCTAATTATTACGCCGGTTTATGGAAATCATGTACAACAAATACTTATCACACTTGGCTTTATGATCGTGTTATCAGAAATGCTAAAGGTCGTTTTTGGTCCAAATCAACTTGCTGCGAAAACACCGCCCCTTTTATCAGGTAGCTGGGAAATTGGCGATGTAATCATTATCAAGTACCGATTATTTATTATTATCATTGGATTTATCGTGTTTGGAGTTTTCCAGTTCATCTTAAAGCGTACAAAGATCGGCTTAGTCGTTCGTGCAGGAGTTATGAACAAAGAAATGGTGCAGGCCCTTGGTATTAATATTAAGCAAGTATTTTTATATGTATTTATGGCCGGGGCAGGGCTAGCTGCTTTAAGTGGGGTGCTCATGGCCCCATATTCCGGGGTAATTTATGCGGAAATGGGAATGGAGTTTGCTATTCTCGCTTTCATCGTTGTGGTTATTGGGGGAATGGGCAGTTTTCCAGGCTCTCTTCTTGCTGCGATATTAGTAGGGCTTGCTGGAAGTTTCATGGCTTACTATGTTCCAGCATTATCGCTTGCGGTCAATATGATGCTTATGGCAATCGTATTAATATTCCGTCCGCAAGGTTTATTCACAGCGAAAGGATGATGCAAAATGAAGTCCACATTTCAAGTTAGTAAAATCATATTATTTGCCATTGTCGTCGCCTTAGCTATTTTTCCTTTTGTTTCCGATTCTCGCACCTGGACAATTTTACTGACTCAAATATTTATCTTTTCCATCTTAGCAATGAGTTATGACATCTTACTAGGCTATACAGGCATAGTATCTTTCGGTCATGCGATGTTTTTCGGGATGGGTGCATATGCTACTGCAATTATGCTCGATCGTTTTGAACCAACCATTGGAATTTTTGTTTTATCGATAGCTGTTGGAATGTGTATCGCCGGAATCATTAGCTTTTTAGTCGGATTGCTTACGCTGAGATTAAAAAGTCATTTCTTCGCCATGCTGACAATGGCAGTCTCGGGGTTGTTTCTAGTACTAGCAGAGAAGTGGAGAACATTAACATTTGGCAACGATGGATTTACTTTTAAAGCACCTGAGATTTTTAAAGATCGTATGATGTATTATCTGCTTGTGCTAGGTTGTTTAGTATTAGTGTACCTCCTCCTACGTAGATTCGTAGATTCACCATTAGGTAGAGTATTAATAGCCGTTAGAGAAAATGAACAGCGCACCAAATCATTAGGTTTTCAAACATTGCACTATAAAGTAATTGCGTCTGTTGTCGCAGGTGTAATTGCCAGCTTAGCAGGATCCCTTTACGCCGTTTCACTGCGATTTGTAAACACCAGTGTCCTAACAATGGATATAACGTTAGATGCTCTTCTCATGACGATTATCGGGGGAGTGGGTACGTTAATAGGGCCAATTATTGGTGCTGGCGTGATTGAGTTAGCCCAGCATTACTTATCTGGTTTAGCAAAGGAGCATCCTATATTTGAACGATGGATTATTTTCTTTGGAATAGTGTATATATTAGCAGTAATTTTCTTCCCAAAAGGAATTGTGGGTACCGTTAAGCATTTGTTTTGGAAGAGAAAGAATCCCATTAAAATTGCTATTTCCTCAAAAAGAAAGGGGATAGCAAAATGACTATTGGAATTGCCAGTACTGGTGTATATATTCCCAATCATGTGATGACAGCAGAGGATATTGCTAAGAAATCTGGTCTTCCGCTGTCCGTAGTTAAAAACAAAATGGGCATAACAAAAAAATCAATACCCGGCCCGGAAGATCATACCGTCGCCATGGCTATTAAAGCTGCTGAAAAAGCATTGAAAAAAGGTAATATAGATCCTAAAGTAATTGACTTGATCATTTATATTGGGGAAGAACATAAGGAATATCCTCTGTGGACAGCTGCTATTAAAATTCAAGAAGAGCTCGGTGCTTATCATGCATGGGGGTTTGATGTTGCTTTACGTTGTGGAACGACCATAATGGCCATGAAGGTCGCAAAAAGTATGATGGCAACAGATCCATCTATAAATACAGTACTTCTGGCCGGTGGATATCGAAACAGTGATTTGATCGATTATACAAATGAACGAACAAGGTTCATGTTCAACTTAGGTGCTGGTGGAGCAGCAATGATTTTAAAGAAAAACTACCATAAAAATACTATTTTGGAATCTGATCTAATTACAGATGGTTCCTTCTCCGAAGATGTACTTGTGCCGGTTGGAGGAACAAAGGAACCTTTGACTCCCTTCCATTTAAAGCAGGGACTTTATCGTTTGGACGTAATGGATCCTGTAGGCATGAAAGCAAGACTAGAACAAAAATCCATGCAAAACTTTCTATTAGTTGTTCGAAATGCATTAACGAAAAGTGGATATACCGAGAAGGATATCAATTATTTAGCCATTCTTCATATGAAGAAATCTGCACATGACTTTGTGTTAAATGAGTTGGGTTTAACGAGTGAACAGTCTATTTATTTGAGTGATTATGGACATATAGGTCAGATGGATCAAATTATTTCTCTAGAACTGGCTCAAGAAGCTGATAAACTAAAAAACGGCGATATAGTCGTCCTTGTAAGTGCAGGTATTGGCTATGCGTGGGGAGCAGTCGTCATTAAATGGGGAAAGTAGGAGGAAAGAGATATGAGTTTACCGCAGATTCAACTGTCTAATGGGGAAAGTATTGCTTATCGTGTTCGTCCTGGTGGAGATGAAACAATCGTACTTGTTCATGGAAATATGACGTCATCCAAGCATTGGGATATTTTGCTAGAAAGTTTAGATAAAAGATTTACGATATACGCTATTGATCTAAGGGGGTTCGGGGAATCGACCTACCATAACCGAGTTCAAGGGATTAAAGATTTTGCAGATGATGTAAGTGAAGTAGTCAACGCTTTAGACTTGCAGAATTTCTATTTAATCGGTTGGTCTACTGGTGGCGCCATTAGTATGAAATATGTAGTGGACCATCCTGGTCGCTGTAAGAAGCTAGTATTGCTTGCATCAGCATCAACACGAGGCTACCCATTCTACGGGTCCAAAGAAGATGGAACACTGGACATGGCCAGCAGACTAAAAACTGTCGAAGAAATAGAAGAAAATCCATCGAAAACGCTTGTCATTCAAGGTTTATATGATTCTCGTAACAAAGAAGGATTAAAGGCAGTCTGGAATGCAGCAATCTATTCCCATAAGCAACCCGTTGAATCTGCCTATGATGACTATGTTGATGACATGTTAACGCAGCGAAATTTAGCAGATGTCTATCATGCATTAAATACGTTTAATATTAGTGGAAATCATAATGGGCTAAATGAGGGCACAGACGAAGCAAAGGAAATTACAATTCCTGTTCTTATTTTAAGAGGAGATCGGGACTACGTCGTTTCAGAAGAGATGACGCAAGAAATTGTAGCGGACTTAGGAGATAATGCCACGTATATTCCTCTAATCAATAGTGGACACTCCCCACTAATTGACGACTTAGAACAGCTCACTAACAAAATAGAAGCATTTTTTAAAGGGGAATGAGACGATGAGATTAAAGGATAAAGTAGCCATTATAACAGGAGCAGCGAATGGAATAGGATTAGCTGCTGCACATCGCTTTGCAGAAGAAGGTGCAAAGGTTGTATTAGCAGATTATGATGCTGAGGCTGGAGCAGTACAAGAAGTAGAACTAAACAAACTTGGCTATGAAGTTAAATTCATTCAAGTTGATGTTGCGAATAGAGCGAGCGTGGATGCCCTTATAGAACAAACAATAAGTAATTTTGGCCAGATAAATATTCTTGTTAATAATGCGGGAATTACAAGGGATGCCATGCTGACAAAAATGACCGAAGATGACTTTTCAAACGTGCTTAATGTAAATATAACCGGCGTTTTTAATTGTACTCAGGCAGTTGTACCATATTTGATAAAGCAAGGTCACGGTAAAATTATTAACACTTCCTCTGTAAGTGGTGTATATGGAAATGTCGGTCAGACAAATTATGCCGCTTCCAAAGCTGCCATAATAGGGATGACCAAAACATGGGCAAAAGAGTTAGGGAGAAAAGGCATAAATGTCAATGCAGTAGCACCCGGTTTTACGAGCACTGCAATGGTAGCGAAAATGCCTGAAGCGATAATTAGCCAAATGAAGTCCGTCGTTTCACTGCAACGTTTAGGTGATCCAAGGGATATAGCAAACGCCTATTTATTTTTAGCATCAGAAGAATCAAGTTATGTGCATGGTCATGTACTACAAGTGGATGGCGGTATTATGATGTGATGGAGGAGGCTGTACCATATGTATACGGAACAAGCATGGATATATAAGCGTGCAGCGCTGACGCCCACTAAAACTGCTCTTATCGATAGTACCACGGGATTACACTGGAACTACGAGCAGTTAACCAGCCAGATTTCTCAGTGGACTCATTACCTTCAGCAACAAAATTATGAAAAAGGAGATCGCATCGTAGTTCTGTCTCAAAACAGGATTGAATTATTTGCCATTCTATTTGCTTGTGGGATGACTGGGCTCATTTATGTACCGCTGAATTATCGTTTAAGCAATCTAGAGTTGCAATATATTTTGGAGGATTGTAAGCCAGTGCTAATTATTTGCGACGAAGAGCATCAACAAATTGGGGATGCGTTTTCAGGTATTGAGTTAGTATTAGTAAACAAAATATTAGAACTTACAACCAATCACTCTAATTATTATAAATGGAGTTCGATAGATCCTTGGATGATTATTTACACAGGTGGAACTACTGGTAAACCTAAGGGGGTCGTCTTATCATTTACTGCAGTAAATTGGAATGCGATGAATACTATTATTAGCTGGGGACTTAGTGAAACAGATTGTACGTTAAATTATATGCCTATGTTTCACACAGGGGGTATTAATGCCCTTTGTATTCCTATATTAATGGCAGGAGGAACAGTCGTTATAGGTAGTCGTTTTCAAGCCGAAGCAGCTTTGGAAGCGTTAAATACATACAACACAACCATTTCACTTTTCGTTCCAACGATGTATCAAGCAATGTTCAATACGGAGTATATAAAAGCGGCTACTTTTCCAACTGTAAAGGTTTTTCTAGCTGGAGGGGCGCCGTGTCCCCATTCAATTTATGATAAGTTCCAGGAGAAAGGGATCCTGTTTAAAGAAGGATATGGATTAACGGAAGCAGGACCGAATAACTTTTATATTGATCCTTTAATTGCTTATAGCAAAAAAGGTTCAGTTGGAAAGAGTATGCAATTCAATGAAGTAAAAATCATCAACCAAGCAGGGAAAGAATGTAGAGTAGATGAGATAGGAGAGCTTTATATTTCAGGAAAACATCTATTTACACATTATTGGAACAATAAAGTTGCGACAGAGCTTACCCTACAAAACGGTTGGCTGAAATCCGGAGACTTAGCAAGATTTGATAAAGATGGCTACTACTATATTGTCGGTAGGAAAAAGGAAATGATTATTACAGGTGGGGAGAATGTCTATCCACAGGAAGTGGAGCAGTGTCTCATTTTGCATTCGAGTGTTCGAGAGGCCGCCGTTATTGGCATACCAGATAATAAATGGGGAGAATGTGTCACTGCATTTATTTGTTGTAATGCACATACTCTTTCTTCAGAAGAGCTAATATCGCACTGCAAAAAGTATTTAGGCAGTTATAAGGTTCCTAAGAAGATACTCTTTGTAGATGCTTTACCACGGACAGATGTAGGGAAAATTGATAAAAAGAAGTTATATGAGCTTGAAAAAGAAGGCTCAAATAAAGTTATAGCAAAGAGGGGTACGGAGTAATTTTACCGACCCTTTTTAATTTGTAAACCAGGATGAAAATTTAGTTTATACTTGAAGGAACAAAAGGGGGAGTTTCCATGTTTGGGAATTTATTTAAAAAGAAAGATCCTATTGAGGTGTTTTGGCAATACTTTATAGATCATGAGAAAAAGCTGTATAATTTAAAAGATAAGGACATAGAAAAAATGTTTCGAGATTTATATATATTAATAAATAAGGTAAATAATCAACTAATTTTTTCCACGCCAGTTGCATTGATCGAAGGCAAAAGGGAATTTACTATTAGTGCTTCGTCGATAGGAAAAAACTTTCCTGATGTAATACGTCTAGTAGAGGCTGCTCCCAAAATGGAGAATTTTAAGATTATCGCCTTTGAGCAACGCAATGATGATCAAGGTACTACAGTCAATGATATTGAGCTAACTCGAGATCAGGTATTTTTCGACTATACATATGATCAGGAACATACAGTATTTTGTTTAATGCTATATATTAAAGAGTTTAACGAAGACAATGACGATTATTTCAGAGTAGCTTTTGATTTGCTTGAGATCGTTATAGGAGAATATGTGCTCGGTACAGAAATTACGGAAATCCAATTTAATAAGCTTCTAGCAAACGATGAACTTATACCGATTAATGATTTGCCGAAAATATTAGAAGATATAAAAAATTGTACTAACTAGAAAAGTATTACTAAACAGTATTTTTATATTCTATTTAGTATAATAATCTCTGAGGTGACCATAAATGTTTTTAAGTGAAAAAGAAATTGAAGTACGATATGCAGAAACCGATCAAATGGGTGTAGTATATCATGCGAATTATGTTATTTGGTTAGAAATAGGGAGAACCCAATTGATCAAAGACTTAGGATTCTCCTATGCTGGACTAGAGCAAGATGGATACCTTTCGCCAGTAACAAATGTAAATGTAAATTATAAAACTCCTGTAAAATACGGGGAAACAGTTACGATTAAAACTTGGATTGAAAAACACAGTAAGTTACGGACAACATATGGGTACGAAATTGTCCATGAAGATGGTATGGTTGCCTGTATTGCTACATCTGAGCATGTAATAGTGAAGAAAGATAACTTCCGTCCTGTATCTCTAAAACGAGTTCACGAGGCATGGGATGCAAAATATGTGGAAATAGCTAAGGTGATTGAATAATGGCTTTTGGTATTACACGTCACGAATTAAATGCATGGAAACAGGATGTCCAAAATGGGGAAATTGCTTTTTTAACTCATTATTGGATAGATGAACGTTTTCCTGGCTGTAACACGGTGACTAAAGTTGGCTGCAATGATGTGAACAAGTTAATCGAATGGGGTAAGCAACATAACTTGCGAGCAGAGTGGATTGACTACAAGAAAGCCTATCCTCATTTTGATCTATTCGGCAAGTATGAGTTGGACATTATGGTAAAAGAGGGATTACTGGAGCAGTTAGAAAGATTTAATAGAAGTTATGGAGTTTAAAATTTTGCTCCATAAAACAGCTAGTGATTATGCAAAAATCACTAGCTGTTTTTATTTTCCATTTCAGTTATAATTAAAGGGAAAGTCTGATTTTTTCATGTGGAAGGAGTCATAATAAATGGTATACAAGTTAGTCACCCAAAAAAGCCCTATGTTCATGGTATTAATTTTTGGAGTTAGCTTATTTTTCATAAGTATTGGTGAATCTTGGATAAATTCAATCTTGTCTATTTTGCTTATAATTTTTAGCATTATTAGCTTTTCTACAAAGTCTGAATTCATCATCAACCAAGATAAATTGGACTATGTGATTAGGAGTTATCATTATAAAGTTTTTCATAAGAAGTTGTTTCCAGACGATATAGATAAAATTGTTTTTAAACGCTATGGGTGGGCAACAAAAGGAGCATCACTCAAGGTCCATAAAGGTTTAAATTTACGCATTGTTCAATTTATCCCTAAGGACGTTATGCTCCAGTTAGAAACGTTTGCCGTTAACAATAATATCTCCATTAACAAATCAAAGGACTACTTGTTACTGGAAAGAAGGGAGAAATATTAATTTAACCAAACAAAAAGCGCACCCACTTAGGGTTACGCTTTTTGGTATGCATAAGATAATTCATCTCTAGTGGAATCTAATTCTACATACAGATCATGTCCATCAAAATACCATTCGTCTGTTTCTTCTATGAAAAATAGGATATCCTCTACTTTATAAGTAACGGCAGGCTCGAATGGGGTGTCCTTTGTAACACCGAGGGAAAAACCCTCTTGAATAGGACTAGACCCTCCGTAACGTGCAAAAAAACGTATATTATCGCCTTTTACTGCTTCCATTTCCTCATGAAACCAATGCATTGCATCGGAAGAAATAAGTATTTTCATAAATACCACCTTACTTTCATCAGATTAGATCCAAGTTACTTTTGGTTCGGTACCTGCTTTAATACGTTTCATATTTGCTCGATGACGATAAAATATAAATATCCCTAGCAGCAGAATTATAATGATTAGAGGCCAATCCTTATCTACCGTAAAGTAGTAAACGACACTATAAATGAGAGCAACAATTGCTAAAATCATAGAAGTAAGAGATACCATCTTTGTCATTTTTAAAATAATAAAAAATCCAATTACTAAAATGACAAAAATAGGCCAATTATAGCCTAACAAAAGACCACCTGATGTTGCTACAGCTTTCCCACCCTTAAATCCAGCAAAGATTGGGAACATATGTCCGATCACTGCTATAGTACCTAAAATAAGTGGATGAATGTTTGTTGCTTCAAATATTGCCAAAGAACCTAAAAGTGTTGCAGCGGTCCCTTTTAGAATATCCATTATGGTTACAACTAAGCCTGCTTTTTTACCAAGTATTCTAAATGTGTTTGTACCACCTAAATTACCACTACCATGTTCGCGTATATCTTTATTATAAAATAGTTTTCCAACCCATAATCCAGATGGAATGGAACCAATGAGATATGCGAGTAAGAGTAAAATAATTATGTTCATAGTATACTCCTTTATTATAAATCTAATAAAATCTTTAACAATTGTAAGTGTACCATGTCCATTTGTAAGTATACAATGCCCTGGATAGAAAGGTTTTTCAAATCTTTCCTGAAGTCATGATACAATTAAAGAGATAAAGTGAAACTTCAATGAGTGGGGCTTCTCTTCATCCCCACTGTTGAAAAGATGAACTCAGGCAAATTACGCCGCATCGTGCGGCAATGCCTGAGTGACCAACATCCTGTTGACCCGAACCATCGGGCTTTTACGGGCAGTTATCTTCCACTTATGGTTTGTCGCTTTGGGCAAGCCTTGAAGTGGGAGCCTACTGCCCGTTAATGCGGGGTACAAGAATGAAACTTACATAAAAGCAAATAAATTAGTATGATTGGGTTATAATCAAGGATAGTCGAACTAAAAAAATTGTAGAAGGAGTAGCCAATGAGCTTACTCCAGTTTTTTATTCTTTAACATCTTTTACTAATCAAGAAGGAATATTGTATCGAAATATAGAATGCTTCAAAAGGGAGTTTGCATTCTAATAAATCTTTCCTTACAATTAAATTCTGATGTTAACTACTGAAAAAATTGACATAATGAGTATCCATTTGTACGCTTAAGAAAGAATAAAGAACAGACGTTTTGTTTTGGAGGGAAAGTATTTGAGTAAAGTTGAAACAGTAAATAGCTATAGCGATGATGATATTCAGGTCTTAGAAGGTTTAGAAGCAGTTCGCAAGAGACCGGGTATGTATATTGGTTCAACAGATGCAAGAGGATTGCATCATTTAGTTTACGAAATAGTAGATAACGCCGTAGATGAAAGTCTTGCTGGCTTTGGAAATCATATTGTCGTAAAAATTCATGAAGATCAAAGTATTACCGTGAGAGATTTCGGTCGTGGTATGCCTACTGGTATACATAAAACTGGAATTCCAACTGCTGAGGTTATTTTCACCGTTTTACACGCGGGTGGTAAGTTTGGACAAGGTGGCTACAAAACAAGTGGTGGTCTTCATGGAGTAGGTGCGTCCGTTGTGAATGCACTATCTAGCTATGTAGATGTTGAAATTCATCGTGAAGGTAAAAAGTTCCATCAAAGATTTGAAAATGGTGGTAAAGTTGCTCAAACGTTAAAACAAGTTGGAACAACGAAAGAAACAGGGACATCCGTTCGTTTTTTACCCGATGAGTCTATCTTTTCTGTAGTAAAATACAATTACGAAACCCTATGTGAAAGATTGAGAGAGTCTGCTTTTCTTCTTAAAGGATTGAAAATAGAATTAATAGATGAGCGGACTGAAGCACATGACGAATTCTATTTTGAAACAGGGATAGAGGCTTTCGTTTCCTATTTGAATGAGGAAAAGGACGTTCTACATCCTGTTTTCTATATGGAAGGCATACAAGATGAGATTGAAGTTGAATTTGCCTTTCAGTTCAATGATGGATATTCGGAAACCATTCTATCATTTGTTAATAATGTTCGTACACGTGATGGCGGAACCCATGAAACAGGAGCTAAAGCGGCTTTAACGAGAGTTTTTAACGAATATGCTCGTAAAACTAATTTATTAAAAGAAAAAGCAAAAAATCTAGAGGGTTCAGATATTAGAGAAGGTATTTCTGCTATTATTTCTATTCGTATTCCAGAGAATATACTGCAATTCGAAGGACAGACGAAAGGTAAACTTGGTACAAGCGAAGCAAGAAGCGCTGTAGATTCGGTTATTTCCGAAAAACTACAATACACGTTAGAAGAAAATTCCGAGTTAGCTTCTTCCCTAATAAGAAAAGCACTTCGTGCACAGCAAGCCCGTGAAGCCGCAAGAAAAGCTCGTGAAGATGCTCGTAACGGAAAAAAACGTAAACCCTCTGAATTATTATCTGGTAAGTTGACTCCTGCTCAATCGAGAAACGCTGCGAAGAACGAACTTTATTTAGTCGAAGGGGACTCAGCTGGAGGTTCAGCAAAGCAAGGCCGTGACCGTACATTTCAAGCGATTCTTCCTTTAAGAGGTAAAGTAATTAATACCGAAAAAGCTAGTATGGCTGATATTATGAAAAACGTAGAGATTGCGACAATTATTCACGCAATAGGCGGTGGAGTTGGAGCAGATTTTAACCTCGATGATATTGCGTACAACAAAGTAGTTATCATGACAGATGCTGATACTGATGGTGCACATATTCAAGTACTGTTATTAACGTTTTTCTACAGATATATGAAACCATTGATTGAGAATGGAAATATGTATATTGCTTTACCGCCACTTTATAAAATTTATAAAGGTGTAGGAAAAAAAGAAGTGTTTGAATATGCATGGACGGAAAAAGAATTACAAGCTGCTTCTGAGAGAATTGGAAAAGGGTACATACTTCAACGCTATAAAGGTCTCGGGGAGATGAATGCTGTCCAATTATGGGACACTACGATGAATCCTGAAACTAGAACGCTTATTCGAGTGACAATTGAAGATGGTGCTCGAGCAGAAAGACATATAACAACGCTTATGGGAGACAAAGTAGAACCTCGCCGTAAATGGATAGAAGCAAATGTCAACTTCAGCTTAGAAGATGATTCGAATATTTTAGAAAACGATAGAATACACGCGGAGGATGAATTAGCATGACACAAACCGAACGTTTTCAAAATTTGCCATTAGAAGAGGTGATCGGTGATCGGTTTGGACGTTATAGTAAATACATCATTCAAGACCGCGCGCTACCTGATGCTAGAGATGGCCTTAAACCCGTTCAACGCCGTATATTATTTGCCATGTTCACAGAAGGAAATACAAATGATAAACCGTTCAGAAAATCAGCTAAAACTGTAGGTAACGTAATTGGTAACTATCATCCACATGGTGATAGTTCCGTTTATGAGGCAATGGTTCGTATGAGTCAAGATTGGAAGCTGCGCCATATGACCGTAGAAATGCACGGTAACAACGGATCTGTAGACGGAGATCCGCCGGCGGCGATGCGTTATACGGAAGCTAGGCTTTCTGCTATTTCCCATGAACTACTACGAGATATCAATAAGAACACTGTAGATTATATTCCTAACTTCGACGATTCAGATTCAGAGCCAGTAGTATTGCCAGCTCGATTCCCAAATTTAATCGTAAATGGATCAACAGGTATTTCAGCTGGTTATGCAACGGATATTCCACCTCATGCACTACATGAAGCACTGGATGCCGTATTAATGAGAATGGAAAATCCTGCTGCAACTGTGGATGAGTTAATGACGGTTATTAAAGGTCCAGATTTCCCAACAGGTGGGATTATTCAAGGTGTAGAAGGTATTAAAAAAGCATATGAAACTGGAAAAGGAAAAATAGTCGTTCGTTCCAAAACGGAAATTGAAACGATCAAAGGCGGTAAACAACAAATTGTTATTACCGAAATTCCTTTTGAAGTGAACAAAGCAAACCTAGTCAAGAAAATTGATGAACAAAGACATGATAAACGTCTAGATGGTATTGCTGAAGTACGAGACGAATCCGACCGTACTGGTTTACGCATTGTCATTGAAATGAAAAAAGAAGTTGAGGCACACGGTATTCTTCAATATTTATTGAAAAACACTGACTTACAGGTGACTTATAATTTCAATATGATTGCTATATATAATCGTAGACCGACGATGATGACTTTACCTCTGTTGTTAGATTCATACATTGGACACCAAAAGGAAGTAGTAACTCGACGAACTGTTTTTGATTTGCAAAGAGCGCAAGATAGACTACATATTGTAGCGGGTCTTATGAAGGCTCTTTCTATTCTAGACGAAGTCATTAAAGCAATTAGAGCTTCCAAAGATAAGCGGGACGCAAAGAATAACTTAATCGCATTATTTGATTTCTCAGAAGCTCAAGCGGAAGCAATTGTTTCCTTACAATTATATCGATTAACGAATACGGATATTACAGATCTTCAAAATGAAGAAGAAACGCTTAATAAATTAGTGAAACAGTTAGAGAGCATTCTTGCAAAAGAATCCGTTCTTTTGAATGTTATTAAAAAAGAACTTTTAGTCGTACGAAAACAATTTGCAGAGCCACGTAAATCAGTAATTGAAGATGAGATTGAAGAGATTAAAGTGACGTTAGATGTCCTAATTCCAAGCGAGGATGTATATGTAACAGTTACGAGGGACGGCTATATTAAACGGACTAGTACACGCTCCTATAACGCCTCTAATGGTCAGGATTTCGCTATTAAGGAATCGGATTATTTACTATATAAAGCACCAATCAATATGCAGGATCACTTACTTATATTTACTTCAAAAGGTAATTATATTTATCAACCAGTACATGAATTACCAGATATACGCTGGAAAGACCTTGGTCAGCATATGTCGAGTATTGTGCCACTTGATTCTCAAGAAAGAATTATCCAAGTCATGGGAATCGACTCGTTTGACAAAGATTTAAGCGTTTTAGTAGCAACCAAAGATGGACAGATTAAACGGTCATTACTCTCTGATTATGTTGTCCAAAGATACGCAAAACCGATTAAAACGATTAACCTGAAGAAGACGGATGAACTAATAATGGCAGAACTCGTAGCACCATCTGATGATGTTTTAATCACGACACAGGCTAGCTATTCCGTACGCTTTTCTTTAGACGAAGTGCCAATCACTGGAGTGAAGACTGGTGGAGTTAAAGCAATAAATCTAAAAGAGGAAGATTATGTTGTAAGTGTGCATCCGATTTCACAAGAAAGCAAAGAGGACATTATGTTAATCACCCATAGAGGTGCTGCTAAAAAGATGGCATTAAATGAAATCGAAGCTGGAGGTAGAGCTAAACGAGGTGTGCTTACTTTAAGAGAGCTTAAATCGAATCCGCATCGCGTGTTTGATGTTTTATTAGTGGAAAGAAATGATCAACTTATTATTGAAACAAATAAAGGCCTGGAAACTATAGAAGTAAATTCATTCCGTCCATCGGATAGATATTCAAATGGTTCATTTGTAATCGATACTGAAAAAGACGGTCCTTTAGTTCGTGTTTGGAAGCAACCAAAGGAAGAGAATTTATAAATAAATAAATAAGAAAAACCGGAAAAAAAACGCCCGGTCCTTTAGGATCTAAACCTGTTTCTACTGTTTTCGAAGGGCTTTGTACAGATTTATTGCTATATAATTACCATTTGATTTTTTAAAGATGCTGGTCGTGACTGAAGTCACGACCAGCATCTTTTTTTCTCGGTAATCTTATGGCGATTGACTGTCCGTCGCCCATCTCCAACTTCTAGAAACTGGATAGTGCATTTTTTGTTAACTAGAGAAAAGATAAATTCCTAGATAGAGAAGAAGCTCACGAAGATGCAATTTCATTCGCTATTCCGCATCTTTATTGGGTAGACACTTACTATTTTTCTTTATTTTCACTAGTAAAAAAGGAAATCTACTATCTTCATTCTTCCTTACACAATTTCATTCCTACATTCAACAGGCGGTTTTTTCTCACACTAACTCCGACACTCTCCTTATCTAAGCGAGAGGATGTGGGTTATGCAATCGTTGCCGCAGGACGCGGCGAACTTAGATTGCCTTCCTTTTAAGATGTGGCGCTCTTAACCTTTGTACCCCACCTGAAACGGAAATCAGTAGTATTAATCATTCTTAAAAGCCCTGTAAAACTGGTGTTCATGCTGTTTTTTATACTTTCTTATCTTTTTAACTGATGAGGACGAGGCTCTCTCGTATGAACTTGAATCTCTCTCGTATAGCAGGCATTCTCTCTCGTACGGATGTAGTTACCTCTCGTATAACCATTGGTCTCTCGTATAGCAGGCATTCTCTCTCGTATGAGTTTTAATCGCTCTCGTACAGAGGTATATGTTAATTGTAAAACATAATAAAAAGCATTTCCATCAGGTGTAATACCTTTTGTGAAATGCTTTTTATATTTTGAGTATTGTTTTTGCAGTTTCTCATTTTTCGTTTTAGTCATTCGGACATAAGTACTAAAATTAGTGCCATTTCTTGCCATTGATACATCTTTACCTTGATTACGTAATTGATGTTCACGTTTTCTTCTTGCAGTCGATTTTGACAATGTAAATCACTCCTATTCAAATTTTAGACATGAAGTATGTATCTATCCCTTTTAGAAAATACAAACTTCACACTTTCTTCATAGCTTTATGGTATAAGTATAGTGGTGGTAATTAGTATATACAAATTTTCAGGAGGTTTATGATGAAAAAAATAGGATGGATGACAATTGCTTTTATATTATTGTTTAGCAATAATGTACTCGCACACACTGGATTGGAAAGTTCAACTCCAGCACAAGGTAGTACGGTAACTGAGCAGATAAATGAAATTACACTTACATATTTAACTAAGATTGAGGAAACAAGCTCATTTACAATAACAAATTCATCGGAGGAATCAGTTGAAGTAGAAGGTATTACTGTAAGTGAGAATGTACTCACTGGGAATGTAAAAGATAGCTTAGAAAATGGGTCATATAAAATCAATTGGAAAATAATCGGAACTGATGGTCATCCGATGGAGGGTGTCATTGATTTCGTATTAGATACTCCTGAAGAGACTGAAGCGGTTGAACCAACTACTGAATCAATAAATGAGGAAGAGTCTATTCAATCGGATTCAGAACAAGTGGAAACAGCAGTGGATGAAGAACAGGAAGAAAAGAACTCTAATTCTACAGTAGGGATTATTATAGTTCTGGTTATGATCTTAGCACTAGCAGCATGGTGGATGACTCGGAGAAATAAAAAATAATGTTTCTTTTGACAACTATTAGCGAGGCACTTCTATATTTGTGCTTCGCTTTGTTGATGGGAAGCTATATTCTATCTTTATTTCCAAGTGATTTGATTCCTACTATTGTTGTTCCTAGAAAAGTGAAATTACTTGCGGTAATTGGTATAGCATTATTTTCTTTTGTTCCACTCATTAGTTTGCTTATGTATTTGTATGAAGACTATGGATTCTTTGATTCCTTACAATCTATTTTATTGACCTTTGAGGTAGGTAAATCATGGTTTTTTATGTTTATTGTAACGGTGTTTTTAGGTTTGTATATTTTATTCTTTGATAAAAAGCAATCACCTTATTATTTTATAGTGGGGATTTTACTAGTTTTTGTACTAATTATAGGTGTAGGCTGGTCAAGTCATGCAAATTCGATTCAAAGCTTGAAAGGGTTAATCACTCACTTCTTCCACTTTGCGTCTGTGATCATTTGGGTGGGCATATTGTTTGTCATAACGTGGTTTTCCAAAAACACGAATAACTGGCTTTCGTTTTTAAAATGGTATCATATAACTGCATTGTACTGTTTTGGAATCATTATAATAACAGGATTTTCTTTGATGAGTTTTTCAACCCCATTGGATGCATATCCTGATACTTGGATGGTTTCATATGGTCAAAGCCTACTGATCAAGCATCTCCTTATTATTCCACTAATTGCCTATGCATTTATAAATGGAATTCTGATGAAAAAACGACTGCTGATAAACGAAGATTTCGATCCTCGTCCTTGGACAAAAGTAGAATTTTTTATCATTCTTCTTATTTTTGCGGCTACTGGTGCTATGAGCCAACAATCACCACCACATAGCCTGTTTGAGACTATTAGTAGTGAAGGTTTTTCTTCCTTATTTTTGTTGTTTCATGATGGTTTTGATTTTTCGGGCATGGCAGTTCAACTGGTATTTCAAATAGACGGAATACTTCTTATGGGAATATCTGCTATTTTTATAGTAATGAGCGTATTTTCATTCATTAAAAGAATGCCAGCCATATTTTCCTTTATAATGAGTCTATTCGTTGTGATAGCAGCCTATTTAGGCCTATTATTTAGTATACAAATTGTATAAGAATCCTTTTAAAAGCATTTCCAACGGTGTATAATCCATCTTGGAAATGCTTTTATTTAATGTAAAAAGGGGAATGCACATGAACCAAGACATAACAATAAACGAAATGATACCTACTGACTGGAATCGAGTCAGAGAGATATTCATCGAAGGTATTAGAACAGCTAATGCTACATTTAGAACAGAGGCTCCCGACTGGGATGAATGGAATAAAGATCACTTAGCTATTTGCAGATTTGTTGCTAAACATGATGGGGGAGTAGTGGGATGGGTAGCATTAACTCCAACTTCTAGTATGCTAGCATATTCAGGAGTAGTGGAGGTTAGCATTTATTTAACTTCTAGTGCAGCAGGGAAAGGTGTTGGTAGTCGATTACTACAACAAGTAATTGACTCCAGTGAGCAAAACAAAATCTGGACAATTCAAGCATTAATCTTCCCGGAAAATGTTGCAAGTATTAACTTACATAAAAAATTTGACTTTGAAGTAGTAGGAACAAGAAAAAAAATGGGGAAATTGCATGGAGCTTGGCGTGATGTAGTATTGCTTGAGCGTAGAAGTAATAGAGTCGGGGTTGAGTAGAGGTTTGGATTTGCACACGTGTACTAGTCTATATAAACCGTTTAGATGTGGTGCATCTAAACGGTTTATACGGTTATGGTTCTTGTTACTCAAAAACTCCACTTCTTAGTATAACAAAGTCAACTTCTACATTGACTTTCATGTCTTTATATAATTCATGCCATTTTTCCTTTGTTAGATTAGATCCTCTCACAGAACTTCTAAATTTCTCGCCGAAGGCAAAAATGTCTGAATCGACACTTTGGCTGTAAGCAATTACTCTCGATATTTCCCTAGATAGATTCTTACTAATCGCTTTTTGAAGTATTGCAACAGTTTTGGGATCTCCTAGATTAACATCTGGATAGATTTCTGTTATTCTTGATTTTATTTTGACTTTTAGGTCAAATTCAGGCGTATTTGGATTAACTAATTTTAACTCTCTTTTTGAGTGGATAGTATCGAAAGCAATTGGAATTTCGTTAGGCGTATTTTTCATTAAATTATCTGGGATATCCTCTTTTTGTAAGATTGTTTCGAATGTTCCTGTTTTAAATCTTTCTGCTATAAGTTTTACATAAAAGGTATCTTCTGGTGGGATTTTACTTACCATTTTACTATTTTTAAATAGAGCAATCCCTGATAGTTCTACTACCTCTTCCTCTTTTTTAATGATTGGCATAAATATATCTTCACCTGCCGTGTAAAGATCGTGCCCAGTTTCATGGAGGGTCGCTGAAATCATGTTTTCCTGTTTAATATTTTGTTCTAATAACCTATAAATATGCTGCCCTATATCGTCAATATTTTTATATTCATACTCTAGTAATTCTGTCATTTCACCCTCCACTACCGCCAAATAAACACTATTACTGACACTTTCATTTTCCAGGTGCGCATCAATATAGTGTTGAATATCATCCTTAGCTAACTCTTCTCCGAACAAGATAACTCTCATTTGCCCAACCACTACTTTTTTAGATAATTTGCGATTGGTTTTCATTCGATTACCTTTACTAGTTTCATTTTCCGTTGTAATGACCTCCACATTACTTTGAAATTCTGGATTTACTTCCCGAATAGCTGAGGTAGTGGCCATCTTTTCTTCAGTTCCTACATCATAGCCAACTAAAGTAACTAGTCCAAGTTTATCTAAAATATTTGTCTCTACACATCCTACTAGCATGCTTGGAAGAAAAAGTAGAATAAGAAAAAATCTAAAGTTCTTCATCTTTTTGCTCCTTCTGTGATGTGAGTTTCTTCTTCAGTATAGTCATCATATATAAGAAAATAGGGTAAACAAACACTATATAAAAAGCCATTTTCCCTAATTGATTGTTAATCGTATTTATTTGGATTCGAGTTTGAACAAGTAATGTGCCAATAAAAATGAAGAGAGAGAAAATCCAAACGAATTTTGTTCCACTTACTTTTACTAACCGAGTAGTCCCGCGATATGCAGCCCATAAATATAGACAAAGATTTGGCAAAATGATTAACATCCAAAAAACAACTGCAACAAATTCAAACCGCTCTATAAACGGAAAACTGATAAAACTGAATAATGTCAGTGTCGCCCAGATGGTTTTAAGTAGGTTTCCTTCGCTGTAGTATGAAATCGAAACCAACATGAGGGAAACGTAAACAAACGTTGTGGCCAACAAAGCTAAATGCGTATATTTGCTGGCATTTTTCTTATCTTTTATATAAGGATAAATCACGTTCAGTATCTCGAATCCGATAATCGTAAAAGTCATGGAATGAGCACCTTTAAGTAAAGAGCTAATATTTGCCTCTAACATAGGAAATAGACTTTCTACCGTTCCGTATTTTATCGGAAATATTATAATAGGTAAAATCCAAAGAGCGAATACTACACTAAAAAAAGAAACACCAACCATCACACGAAGACCACCCGTAAACGCATATATAACGATTAATAGTAAGGTAATCGAAAGAAACCATGTACTTATTCCAGGAAAAATCCAAGCTTGAATAACTTCAATATAATTTCTTAAAACGGCAAAAAAAGCTACGAAACAGTATAATATATAAATGGCATTTAAAAAATTTCCGATCCATTTTCCATAAACATCCTGTTGAATTCCATAGAGATCGTTGGAGCCGTAAACTTCTAAAGTTTTAATCATACAAAATGCGACAATATGTGTGGCAAGTCCTGCAAGTAGAACGGAAATCCATGCATCATGTCTAGCATCTTGATACACAATACGTTGAAACCCATGTATCCCAACCCCAATTTGCATACTGTGAATTACAAAAAATAGTAGATAAGCATTAATCATTTCTTTAGGGCTAATTTTTATAGGATTTATCATTCTGTTCACCTACTATTCAACTTTTATCAGGTTTTACAGGTTCAGGATTGAATTTTTCTTGATCAGATGGTCTTGTAACTTCCGGTCTCTTAGACGTTAATGACAAAGGCAATCTAATAATAGTATCTGCCATGCTTTTCAGCCTGGGAGGATAGAAAGGGGACATATAAGGTGCACCTAAACTAGATTGACGTAAAAGATGTATGAGGATAAAACAAAAAGCTAGCATAATACCATAGAAACCCCAATATCCAGCAAGTATAATAATCGGAAAACGAATGAGTCTGATAACATTCCCCATTATATAACTCGGAGTTGTGAAGGATGCCAGGGCACTTAATGCAACGAATATTAGTAAAATATTACTTGTAATTCCCGCTTGTACAGCTGCTGTTCCAATAACGATACCACCAACGATACCAATAGTTTGTCCAATTTTTGTTGGTAATCTTGCCCCAGCCTCTCTAAGTAATTCAATAATAAATTCAAGCAGTAATGCTTCAATTACGGGTGGAAAGGGAACTAAAGCTCTTGATTCACTAAGTGGAACCAAGAAAGCCTGCGGAATTACTTCGTAATGAAAGGTCAGTGCGCCGACATATATCGGTGTCAAAAAAACAGATAGAAGAATGGCGGTAAACCTTAATAACCGGGCAAATGTAGCAAGCTGCCATCTTAGATTTTGATCTTCACGACTTTGAAAGAATTCTATAAATGTCTGGGGGCAAACGATAGCCATGGAACTACCGTCCACTACAATCCCCAGTTTTCCATTTAATAGACCATCACAAAACCTGTCAGGTCTTTCCGTAAGAAGCATTTGTGGAAAGACTGACATAGAGTTATCGTCAATCATTTCTGCTAAAACTGCACTATCAAGTAGTGCATCAATATTAAGGTCCGTAATCCTTTGCCGTAATGTATTAATCATCTGATCATCTGCAATTCCATTGATGTATAAAAGTGCTACAGTAATATTTGTCCTTCTACCTACTGTAAATTTTTCATTACAAAGATCTGGACTTACAATATACCGACGTATTAAGGATATATTCGTAGAAAGACTTTCATTAAAACCAACTTGAGCCCCAAGTACTTGTGATTCATTTTCTGGTGTGGACAGATTTCGAGATTCCCGTTTAGGAATATTAGCCATTATTACTTGAGAATATCCTTCTAAATGAATAAGAACGGATCCATTAACGAGTGATTTTATCGCCATTTCTAACCGAGTCGATGTGTTTATCTCAGGTATAGAAAGAGTTGCCTTTATTACTTCAGGCGTATCATTCGGTTTGTCCTGCAAATTGGATATGATATGATCGTTTAAAGTGACGTCATCCACTAAATTATTTATATAAATAAGAGTAAGATGATTGGGTGGAATATCTTTGATGATTAAATCAGCTGGATTATGTGTGGCGTCTTTTATTGATTGAACAAAGTCATTTTTCAAAGGATTCAGCATGCCTATATCTTTCCTAGGAGCACCAATTTCAACTGGTGTTTCATTCTTCTTATTGAAAGGTAGTTTAAATTTCATGTGGAATAATAGGCTCCTTCCATTTCTAAACTTACTTCATAGAATGGTCTTTAGAAGGTGAATCCATACTTTTTTCATTAATTTTTTATAGTTCTTATTTTCAATGAAGGATTAAAGGAGGATATTAAAGGCTTGCGGTTCTATATAAATCCAAAGTGTTTTATTGATAAAATTTACAATAAATAAGTATTATTATTTGATAAAAATATATTGAAAAACGATAAATCTCCTGTTAAAGTAAATACTATATATAGGAGGTGCTTTTAATGAAACGAGGATCAACACTTTTTTTAAAGTTAGCTGTTATTCTAATGGGAATTCCTGTTCTTGCTATGTGTCTGTTTTTGTTGCCTCAGATAGCGAATGAAGCAAATGAAGCGGCAGAAAGAGGTTCAGACTTGGCTTTTGTGGTTTACGGCCTTTTAATGGTTATGTATGTTTCGGCTGTCCCATTTTACATCGCTTTGTATCAATCTTTTAACCTTGTAAGCTATATTGACAAGAGCCAAGCTTTCTCGGAATTATCTGTAATAGCTATAACCAAAATCAAAATATGTGCCATTATAATTAGTGGTTTGTATGTGGTAGCACTACCATTCGTCTTTATCCTGGCTCAGGTAGATGACGCACCTGGGCTAGTAATAGTCGGAATGATTCCAATCTTTGCGTCAATGGTCATTGCTGTCTTTGCTGCTGTACTACAAAGGCTTTTAAAAGAAGCCATTGATATAAAAGAGGAAAACGATTTAATAGTCTGAAGCTGAGGTGAATAATATGCCAATTATAATCAATATTGATGTAATGCTTGCTAAGCGAAAAATGAGTGTTACGGAACTTACAGAAAGGGTAGGGATCACGATGGCAAACCTTTCTATCTTAAAAAATGGGAAGGCAAAAGCGGTGCGATTTTCCACATTAGAGGCGATTTGTAAGGCATTGGATTGCCAACCTGGGGATCTGCTTGAATATCAAAGGGAAATGGACAATCAAAACTAAGCTTTATGGAGTCGTTAAAGCTTATGAAAAAATGTACAACTAAAGAAAGTTGGTGCTATGTTTTGAACAATACATTTTTTAATCTATTGGTTTTTAAAGGACTTGGTACAACTTTTTTAACCATTATATCGTTGATCATTTTTTCAATAACACTTTTAATTAATTATAGTAGCAAGAAATCCAAAAGTTTCCCGAAAAAGATTTTTTTCTGTCTGTACTTTAGGAGTAATATCGGGTATTTTTTGGACTAGTTGGCTTGTTAATCCTATATTCACAATTGCTCCATTACCGATAATTGGTCTTATAACTTATTACATTACATACAGAGTTTTGTATTTACGATGAGGAAGACAATCAGTAAAACCGATGGGAAGACTAAAATACAAGTGATAAAATTGGAGTGGAAAGTACGATGAAGGTAAAGCAATTAATAGCCAATAATATTACACGCTTGGAAACAGAATTGCCTGTAGATAAATCTTTAGGTATTGCGGGTCTTTCAGGATCTGGAAAAACAACTTTTTGTCAAACAATTGGAGAAGAATCCAAGAAACGACTTGTTTCCTTATTGCCTAAGGCTGAATATCAATATTTATTCCCCAATATTATGGAAACCAATTTCAGTGCCATCAAGATGGAAGAAATGCCTTTGGTACTTTTTCTCGGAAAATCATCGATTTCTTCCAATCCACGATCCACCGTTGGAACACATACTGGCGTGTTTAAGGAGATTCGGGATACTCTTGCTGAAAAATTTAATCTTTCGCCAGAGGTTTTTTCATTTAACAATGAATTAGGCTGGTGTCCTGCATGTAAAGGACGCGGTACTACCAAGAATATCGAATGTAAAAAGTGTGAAGGGAAGCGTTATAATCCAGAGGTTCTGCAGTATCAGCTAGACTTATTGGATCAACCCCATAATATTTACGATATCAACAACTTAAGTATTGAATCTATTCTTGCATTAGCTGTAGTTTTGCATATTAGTGAAGGGAAACAACAAATTCTACAGAATATTATCAACATGAATATAGGTTACTTATCAATAAATCGTATTATGGGCACATTATCAGGCGGTGAATTAACACGACTTTACCTGGCAGAATTCATGGCAGCAAGTGAAAATACGGTAATTATTATAGATGAAATCTCCGTGGGTCTTGATCATCAAACATTAATGAAAATTTTAGAACAGATTAAAAAACTAGGCTATAAAAATCAAATTTGGCTCATTGATCATTCCGACACAGTGCTAGATACCACAGATGAGCAATTATTCTTTGGACCTGGAAGTGGTAAATATGGTGGGGAAATTGTCGAAGATACTCCACGGCCAAGGTCAATTAACTGTGAACGAAGCAGGGAAATACCCACAGAATACTATCATTTTCATGATCTTCACAGTCGTAATATTCAAATGGATGAAATTCAAATTCCCCAAAATAGAATTGTCACTTTTACAGGAGAGTCTGGATGTGGTAAATCTACACTTGTCAATGAGTGTATAGCCAAAGATTTTGTGAAGCGATATCCAAAAGATAAGCTGGTAATGGTGGGGCAAAATCGAAACCAATCAATTACTAGTCGGTCGACAGTTGCGACTTTTCTTGATATAAAAAGGAAACTCACAAAATATAGTGAAGATATTGATGATATTTTTCTACGCTCGATTGAAGATATTATTGATGAAATACCAAATGAAGATATTGTTCATAAACGCTTAAGCTTATTGATCAAACTTGGTCTGGGTTATTTGACGTTGGAAAGAACGACACAGTCCTTATCAAATGGAGAATTTCAATGTGTCCATATAGTTTCTGAGCTGTTTGCCAACTCTAGAAATCCACATACGCTGTTTATTTTTGACGAGCCTTCAAAAGGTTTATCACAAAATATATTAAATCAATTCATTGACAGTGTCAGGGTCATTTTACAGGATGAATCTGTCTCCATCATTATGATTGAACATAATTCTTATATGCTAGAAAACTCCGATTTCATCGTAGATTTTGGTAAAAGACAACTTACACCTGTGGAGCATCTAGATGTTGTGAGCCATGATGATTACTATCGTCAGAAGAACAATAAAGGTAGTCTTGTTCCAATACATATACCTTCCATGATCAATCAACAAACTGGCATAAATTACTTAAAAAATAATCAGATTGCCTACTTTAAAAATGCAGAAAACGTCTATAAGGGTGGGATTTTAAAAAGCCTATCATCTATGGCACGTTTGATATATGGGGAATACGAATCTGACAAAATTGCCCCTGTTATCGCTATTGATCTAGAACGTCACCTTTACAGCCAATATAGTTTCCTCTATGAAATTGGCGGTCTCATCAACCATATTGTAGCTGCACATCCAACCAACAAAGATACGAAGAACTTCGATTTCTATTATCACGGCAATCATTGTCCGAGTTGTTCGGGTCGTGGGGTGATAGAACAATTTGATTTTGATGTCGTTATTCAGGATAAGACCGTTCCATTCTGGGAGGGACAACTGCACCCAGATGTGATGGAGGTATTAAAATATTATCAATATCCAAAATTAGAATTCTTGTTTGAAGAGATAAAAAACGAACTTGGTCATGATATAAGTAAAAGCTATAATGGCCTGACAGATCAAGAAAAGCATACGTTTTTATACGGGTATTGGGACAAGTCATTTTATGACAAAGCAGGTAAGACACAAAGAACTTGGCAAGGATTTAATAATATTATTGGGATGTATATGTTCATTTCAAAATCGATTATTAAAGAGCAAATGAAAGAATCTAAAGCACCAATTACATGTCCGATTTGTAAAGGTTCCGTGTTAAACCATCATAAACAACTCAAATTTGGCGAAACTGATATCCGCGAGATTATAATGCAACCACTTGACCAAGTTTTGAAAAAAGTGGGGGAGTTACCTGAACTGGTAAAATTGAGATCTATTGTAGGCGGCGATATGACTTTGATAGAAGATGTCTCTCTATTACCTAGAACAACACAAGTAGCTCTGAAAATGTTTGAATTAGAACTTGCAAGTTTTGCTGGGTACGAAATGGTAATGCAAAATGTATTACCATTCTGGAACAATATTAAGGACAATATTGAATCCATTAGTAATAATAATCTGGTGACTATTTGTGATTTTGACAATATCAATGAAACGCGAGAAAACATCATTGAAAAATATTTTACGAATGGAAAATATAAAAAACTTACGTATGTTTATGAAGCGTTTGGTTACAAAAAGCTTGTTACACAAATTAACAAGATCAAGAAAAGTCAGCCATGTACATTCTGTAAAGGAAAGAAATTCATATCTGAAGATAATCTACATGACGGCGTATACAAACTAACGATACCCTGCGTGAGCTGTCATGCAACTGGTATCAATGATAAAGGGCTTCAGGATGATGTCGAAGGCATAACAGTAGAAAAATGGCTAACAGGTAGTGTGAATGAAGTTGTTGATGAAAGCTTATATATTGAGGCAGTTGCCGATATCCCAATCTTCAACCGTATTCGCGAATTAAATAAACAGGATATGATGGCGGTTTATCAATGCCTGGAGCAAAATAATTAGAAGGGACTAATTGATCGACCCTCCTCTCCAAGTCGTAGTATCGGTCACATCACCAAAGGCGACATTTCGTTCGAAATAGAACGAAATGTCGCCTTTTTAGATTTAGATTCATTTTCAGGGTTTAAAAACGTAGGGTTTTCAGTGACCTCAAGATTTGTACTTCAAATAATATTCAGTAGATCATTAGGATAATCTTTTTATTTTCTACTTCTTTATCAATTTTCATACCAAGGGTTTAAATGTATTAGCACTTCCTCAACATCTTCGTGGTATTCCATTATTGTATTTTTAATTTTACGGATAATATCATGACCTTCTTGAATGGTTAAATCGCCAGGTACACTCACACGAAGATCTACCAATAAGTAATGACCGTGTTCCCTTGCACGTAGACGGTCTAGACGTTTCACTTCTGGAATAGTTAATATTAGCGTTTGAAAATCGTCTAATATCTCTTGGCTTACACTTTTCTCCATAAGTGTGGAACCAGCTTCAATCAGCATGCCATATGCAAGTCTGAACACTAAGATTGTCACAATTATTCCAGCAATCGGATCTCCGTATAAAAGGATGTTTATATGATAAGCTTCCCCAAACAATGCAAGTCCAATGCCGACTACTGCTGCTAACGAAGCATACACATCTGCAAGGTGATCATTTGCAGTAGCAATTAGACCTTTACTATTTGTTTTTTTCCCAATTCTCATCGTATATACGTATAAAATAAATTTCCATATTAGTGAAATAATCGCCGTTACAAAGGCTATTAAAACTGCTTTTTCAGGTTCATGAAAGAATGCTTTGATTGATTCATAGGCAATATAACAGGCTGCTAAAATTAAAATAATCCCTACAACGGCAGAACTTAGTACCTCCGCTTTGCCGTGTCCATATGGGTGGTCTTCGTCTGCAGGACGTTTGGAAATACGCATAGATGTTAATGTCGCGCCACTTGCTATAACATCACCAGCATTATGGTAACCATCTGCCAGAAGAACTGGACTGTGGAAGATCGTACCCACTACAATTTTTAGAACTGTTAATACTATGTTGCTTAATAAACTAATCCATCCTGCAACCATTGGATCATTTGAATTTGTGTATTGATTCATTAATGTATTCCTCCACTAAAATTCTTTCCTTAAAGCAACAAAACCCTTTGACCAGTTTCAGTCAAAGGGTTTTGTGTTAAAAAATATAGTTTTTGTGCACCTGAAATTTGGATCATATCTCTCACTCCTATAAATAAGCGTTTAAACAGTATAACACTTTCAATTCGTTGGCTCAATAATTTTTTTAGTCCAATCAGAAACCATAGTAGATATAGAGCAAGAGAACCGACGACATTTACAATATAGCTCGTACAGTCTATCCTTCTAGACTAAATTTTGTTATCCACTATTTTCAGCGTTATTATTAGAGAATTATTAATTAAGAAGAGGGAATCCACTTGAAACATATATCTTCCGAATCTATCTTTTCCACACTTATATTAACCACAAACAAGCTTTTGCACTAAGCAAGAACCCTCTTCCATGGATGAAAGCAATTTGTGCAGGTTTACCAGTTCTAATAGGATATCTATTGATGAGTTTAGAGTACGGACTTATTGCAGGTCTCGGTGGCTTAACGTATTTATATGTATTTAACATTCCATATGCATTTCGAGCTAAAAAGTTATTTTTTTCATTAATTGGATTATCAATTGCAGTGACGCTGGTTACTTTTTTTGCTCCTTATCCTTTTGTATCATCGTTTTTAGTTGCACTAATTGGATCAATTTCTACATTCCTGTTTGGGGCCTTACGAATTACAGGTCCGGCTGCTATTTTTTTGTATTAGCTTTTTTAATGGGAACTGGAATGCTTATAGATCCTTCACTAACTCCGCTACGCGCAGGACTTGTATTACTAGGCGGAGCATTTTCTTGGGGGATTGGTATGATTGGTTGGTTTAACAATCCACATGGACCAGAAAAAGTGGCAGTAAAGAAACTATATGCTGAACTAGCCGCTTTCATCGAAGCCATAGGAACTGAAGACTTCTATAGTTCCAAGCAAAAAATCACTGCTTCTTTAAAATCTGTAGAAGAACTTCTCTTGTCTGGATACATTCCTTGGAGAGTTTCGGAAACGTTAAACGCCTTGTTTTATTGAAAGAAGAGGCCAATAATATTTTTCTGTATGTTCTCGAAAATGTTGAAAAGTTAGAGGGGAGGTTGCCTTCCGAAATAGGAGAGACCCCTATGATCTATTTCCGACATTATGGACAAGAATGAGCGGGGAATCATCCCATCACTTGAAATCTTTGAAAATAAGCATAGCTCTTTGTATGCAATGGTAAATGAAGCGAACACGCTTCTAAACGAATCATTATCTATTATTCAAAGAGCTATTGTCATAATTGTTGTAGATATATTTTCTGATTGTAATATTATACGTAACCCGAGTTTAGATGAATATTTTATTTCTTTGTTCAACCGCTTAATGTTCTCCATTTAGAGTAAGTTAATCTTTATTCTAATATAAGTAATTAGTTTGAAACTCATCCCGGTCTATATAAACTTAATTAAAATTGTAACTATAGAATCATTAGGATGTTGTGTTGTTCGTGATCGCAGACATTAGCTTGCACAAAGGCGATGCGATAATAATTAAAATATCGGATTCTTACTATAGATTTTTAAATGAATTTACTTCTAGATTGTTTTACATTTAATGCTTTAATGTAGATGACTTAATATGAAGGCATTCATCTCACGTCGATTCATGAATTTTTTTTGCGATTGTAAGAAGAGTTGCAACCAGAAGATTTATCGAAGAGGTATGAAAAATTAGCAAAAGGTCACAATATAACATGTCTGACAAAGAGGTTGGATATAAAAAAAAAGGAGAAAAGGGAACTTTTAAAAAGGTTAGGATAAAGAAGAGGTCCAATATTATTTTAAAATTTATTTTATTCATAAAAATGAACATCTATGGATAAAATCAACTAATTTAATTTCGCAAAAACGATACATTTATTTCGTGAAGTTAACAAATAATAAATTAAATCGAAATATAGTTAAGGGAGTGTTTTTGTGAAAAAGGTGGTGCTTTCTTTACTAGCCTTGTTTCTTATAGGTATAGCCATTTTTTATGTTAATGACAGCAAGAATAGAAGCGTATCGGCAGACCGTGGGCGAAAATATTATGAAGAAGCTGGTCAAATTATTTGGGATATTAAAACAAAGGAAAAGGTAGTTGCCTTGACATTTGACGATGGTCCACATAAAAAGCATACCACTCAAATTTTGGATTTACTCGAACAATATGATGCAAAAGGGACTTTTTTTATTGTTGGTGAACAAGCCGAAAAAAATCCGGAAATAATTTTACGAATGTTTGAAGAGGGACACGAATTGGCGAATCATACTTATACACACCCTAACAGTACAAATGTTTCGAAGATCATGAAAGAAATTAAACAAACAAATGACACCATTTACAGCATTACAGGTTACACGCCAAACCTATTTCGACCGGTAGAAGGACAATATACCGATGCCATGATTGAAGAAGTTGTAAAAGATGGTTTTCAAGTTGTCATGTGGTCATGGCACCAAGATACAGAAGACTGGAGAAATCCGGGTGTGAATAGGATCGTGAATACTGTTTTAAAAGGAATAAAAGAAGGGGATGTTATTCTGTTCCATGATGGTGGTGGAAATAGAACACAGACCGTGAAAGCATTGGAAAAAATCTTACCAGAACTTCAAAGTCAGGGCTATAAGTTTGTAACGATTAACGATTTAATAAAGATAAAAACGCTGACGGATGAAAAGAATAGTCACGAAACGAACAGTGAATGAAGAAGACTGATATAACAACTATTGAAGTTATTTAGAAATCTGACTTTAAGGTTTGTGTAACGAGAAAGGTGGATAGATTATTTGTCGCGAAACTTAATTCCTTTAATGACATTGTTTATAATTTTGACTATTTTACCTACTATGAAAAATTTTGCGGGAGATGTTGATCCAACTAGGGAAGAGATATTGCAACAGCGAATGAGCTATTATCTTAGATATGACAATTACATTGTTCCCTGGTACTATATAGCTGCTATCGATCAATATGAGCGAAATATCCAAAATGTTCGTAACGATATTCCAAAGAGAGAAGGGGTTGTGTCAATCCAATTTTCAGACGAATATTGGTCGGGAGCACTAAACCCTCAATTGAATGATACATCCCCAAATGCCATTAATCATTTTGGGGGGTTCGGCCTAGATGGGAACGGTGATGGGGTGGCAAATATAAAAGATGACACAGATGTATTGTTTTCCATGGCCTCTTACTTGAGCAAATATGGACTAAGTGAAGATGATTTCAAGTTAGCTTTATGGGATTATTACAAAAATGAAACAACCATAAACCAAATTGTAACTACCGCAAAACTATTCGAAAGATTCGGTACGATTGATTTAGATGCTCATACATTCCCGGTTGAACTTGGATATACGTATTCCTATGGTAAAACTTGGGGCGCGAATCGAGGTTGGGGTGGACGAAGAATTCATGAAGGAACTGACATATTTGCCGACAATAATACGCCTGTCCTTTCTGCATCTTATGGTGTAGTAGAAGTTATGGGGTGGAACCAATTCGGTGGTTGGCGAGTTGGAATCCGTGATAATCATAATTCTTATCATTACTATGCGCATCTTACTAGGTTTCAGGATTATTTGAAAGTTGGGGATATCGTAGAACCTGGACAAGTTATAGGATATGTAGGGAGTACGGGATATGGAAAAGAGGGTACTTCAGGTAAATTTTCACCACATCTTCACTATGGAATCTATAAATTTAATGGTAAAACAGAACTAGCATTCGATCCTTTCCCATTTCTTGTACAATGGGAAAAAGAAGCGAAACAAGCGAAAAGAAAGAAAAAGTAAAATATAAGTATTGAAATAAAACCCGTTCCCCAATAAAAGTGATGTATTAGAAACCACATAGGCGTTGCTAGTCGTGAAGAAGTAAATAGAAACGGATATTGGCATAAAACTTTTCACTGTTGGTTTATTGAAAATGATATGGATTCAGTTTATATTTACCTGCAATTACGTAGTGATACAAAAAAGGACTATCCAAATCTTTTTGACATCACTGCAGCAAGTCATATATTGTTTGATGAATCTATCCAAGATGGGATAAGAGAAATCAAAGAAGAAGTAGGGATTGAGGTTTCTTTTATTGATTTAACACCATTAGGAGTAATTAATTATTGTGTGATGCTAGAAGACTTTATAGATAAGGAATTAGCAAATGTATTTCTCTATAAATATAACAAATCCTTTGATGACTTTATTTTTCAAAAAGAAGAAGTTGCAGGAATAGTAAAAGTAAAATTTGCCGATTTTGAAGAGCTATGGTTAGGTGAACGAGACTCCGTACGGATTAAAGGAGTAAAACTAAGTAATGATGGCAGTAAAGTTTTCCTCAATGAGTATGTTGGGAGGGAAAGATTTGTACCTAATCACGTTTCATTTTATCAAACTGTTATTCAGAAAATGAAAGAGAATCTGTGAGTGATTTAATCTAACCAGCTTGAGTATATACATAACTATATTGAGGAAAACCGGACAAAAAGCCCCGGTACTAACCATCAAGAGCTAGATTTAAATCTTTAACACCCTTTCTTAATGCCTTATTACCGTATTTTTTTTCTATTAGAGCGCTTTTCTGAATATCTTGATTGATTCAATAATCCGCATAAATACAAATTAAGGCATTATATATTGCCTAACGTTACACCCCTATATTTAGTTGTTTTTGATGATTCTAAAAATAACAATCTATCACCGTAACATCATTCATCACTTAAAAAACACATTGGAAAGCCTTGAAAATGTGCCTGATGCGTGCTGTTTTGATAACAGATATCACCAGAGAAAAGGTTTTTTAATACAATGTTTGAGAAAAGATTTAACGATTAATATCCACGATTAATTTTGGATAGAGAACTTTTAAAATTACTAATAAGTCTGTAAGTTCTCCATTTATCAAAAAAACATATTTAATCAAAGAAGTCCCTTGATCCAAGAAGGATTAACGCAAAAACAACGGAGAATAGGTTAGTTTCGGTCGAATTCAACCTGAATAAAGTATAAAATTGTAAAAATCTTGATTTTATATTGGAAATTTATGTTACTATCAATATAAAGATTGTGAAGACCTTCACTTAAACTAACGCAGCAGGTTTGTTCAACAAGGAAAATGAACGATGGAAAACGAAAATAGAGTAAAATGGAATTAAAGTTGAGGTATTTATGGAAAAGCTTGAAGCATTAAAAGAAACTCTAATCGAAGGTCAAAAATTATCAATGCAAGGTTCGTGGGATAGGAGAGCCCCGGCAAAAAAAGCGGTTCCTTTTCTTTTAGAAGCAAGGCGAGGGTTAAAGGATTATGTAGTAGAAAACGAAACAATTCCTCTTGCTTGGCGTTTGTTGTCGCAAGCCGAAGAATGCTTACTCAATTATAACAATGCTATTTATTGTTTAGAAAGGGCTATGGAGTTGGATAAAAAGAACCAAAAGGACCTTAAAAGACTTTTCCTATTAAAAGACTATGGTGGAATGTGGAATGAGCTAAACTTATCCCCAGAACAGTTGGAGTCCCTCGGTATATTTTTGGATGAAAAGTTAAATGCCGATGATTGTGACCACTCTCTTAAACTTACAAAGAGCTGGCTGGAAGATAACATACCTAAGAGTAAACTATCTAAAATCGTAAAAGCATTGAAGAATCAAGGCGGATTCTGTGATTGTGAGGTACTCTCTAATGTTGTTGATTAATAGAGCTTGTTGAACTAACGGGTGCGTTAGTCAAATAGAGCAACGTCATTAAGACGTTGCTCCTTTGTATTTAAAAGTATTTCTGATAATACTCTTTCCTTAGCCTTCCGCTTAATTGAGCATAGATCCTAGTTGTTTCACTTTTTTCGTGTCCCATAAGACTTTGTATAACTTCAATAGGAGCTCCATTATTCATCAAATGAGTTGCGTAGCTGTGTCTAAGTTGATGTGGGTGAATCTCTTTATTAATTTCAGCTCGATTAGAGATCCGTTTGATGATGTATCGCATTTGGGCAACACTCATTTTATGTGGTTGTCTTGCTGTTACAAAGATGGCTGAATTATGGTCATTACGGCTTTCCATGTAGCGTTTAAGCCATATATCGCAACGTGTATTAAAATAAACCTCCCTTTCCTTATCTCCTTTTCCTCTGACAATAGCAGATTGATTGGACCAATTAATATGGTTCTTTTCTAACGCAACTATTTCTCCAATACGACAACCGGTAGAAAACATGAATTCAAAAATCGCTTTTTCCATGGGAGAATGACAGGATTCACGAAGGTGTTCTATCTCCCGTTCGGTTAAATACTTGGGTATCCGTTTACCCACTTTGGGTTCTTTAATTTTGGAAGATGGGTTTTTACTCAGGTAGCCTTCTTCATGGGACCAACGAAAAAATGATTTCATAAAGCGAATCCGGTGTGCAAGACTGGCCGGTTTTAAATGCTTGCCGGCTATAGAGAGATATTCCTTCAGTTGATTTGTATCCAGTGATTCTATTTCTGTATCCTTAAAATAATCGATTAGTAGTAAAAACTGTAACCCGTAGGCCTTCAACGTTTGTGGTGAGAAGCCCTCTATTCGTTTATCCGCTTCAAACGAGGACCATGCTTTTGACAGTAACAATTCGATTCCCCCTAAAATAGTAATATTAAAAGGATTATTGCCAACTTAATAGAATTATATACATAGAATGTGTTTTTAATAACGCCGCAGGTTAGTTTAACAAGAAAAATCGAAACTTAAAATGTTTTCAATCGTAATAATTAATTTAAAGGGACTAATTAGGGAGGGATTTTATGATTTTCGTTATATTAGTGTTATACGGAATTATAGCTGGATTTTTCATTTCAAAAAGAAAAATGAAAATGTCTCAAGCTGTAATACCAATGATAGCTTTCGCAATTCTTTCAAGTGTTTCTTTGGGTCAAAATTATACAGTGAGTTTAATTCCTGAAGCTAATGATGGTATAGGAATTTCTAATTTTTTAGCTACATTTTTATTGCCAGCAGATGGTTGGACAAAAGAATTGTTTTTATCAAAATTTGAATTATATCTTGGCATTTCTATTGCATTAATTCTTTTATATTTTATATTTGTGATTGTTGAAAAAATAAAATCGGATGTTAAAGCATAATGCTTATTGTGCTAACGGGTGCTTTACTTCAAGAAGGAGTAAAGCCTTTTTTCTTATTGAACTAACGCAGCAGGTTAGTTGAACAAATTAACACAAGATTTATTGAAACGAAAACTATGAAATTCTGTCTTATTATAAAAGGAGTGATGATATTGAAGAAACTTAGCTTAATTTTATCTTTAATATTTTTATCAATAGGGTTATTGGGCTGTCAACAAAATGGTGAAGAGAATGAATCCAACAACGAGGTTTCTAAAAATATAACCAACTCTCCTACTAAAAATATGCCAAAAGATATGCCAAGTGATTTTGATTTTTCTATTCAGTTCGGTGTTCAAAAAAAGAATGAAATCAATACTTTCGAAGGAACGGTGACTAAGGATTTAATAGCAGATGGCACTGCAACCACAGAGGTCATCTTAACAGAAGAAGAAATGAAAGATATTTATAAGAAAATGCAAGAAATTAATATAGTCGAAACTAAGGAATTTACACCTGAACCTATAAACGGAATGCTTTGCAAGCAACAACCATACGAAAAAGATAAATGGGAAATTATTATCAACGGTGAAACGATAAAACATTTAATTTCAGGGGAAGACTGCGAACCAACGAACGATGCAAAACAACTAATTGAGTTGAGAAATTATGTCTTTAATATAATTAAAAGCAAGGGTGAATATAAATCTCTCCCAGAGTCCAATGGTGGGTACCAATAGTTGTTTAACTCCCATGAAAATTAGTTCTTCAAGAAACGAAAAATGACAATACTTAAGAAGACCCCTACTTAATCGTTTAAAAAAAAGAGGAGAGCGTAAATAAGTCTATGGAATACGGTTGACTGGATTAAGGTCAGTATCAGTATTTACACTTCATAACCATTTTCATTCTCTGTGGTGCAGCATTTTTTTGTGCTGCATGGATGGCTAACGGGTGCTTTACTTCAAGAAGGAGTAAAGCCTCTTTTCTTATTGAACTAACGCAGCAGGTGTGCGGCCGAGCCTAGGTCGTATCATATAGCGGGTGGGATTCCCGTCGAGAAAGAACTAGCCATTCACTCGTAGCGAGTCTTGGAGGGCTAATGGTAACATTAGCCTTTAAGCGTAGACAGTTAGGTGGCGGGCCGAAAGCCAAATGGTTGAAGGGATGGAGCTCCAAAATGTTAGTAAACGAGAGGGCTGATACCTTACCTGCGGTAGAAAGCTACATTTTATCCTTCGCTAAAGGCAAGAAGGATAAAACCTCTCTGGGGTCAGAGACCTTGGCACGTCACACATGGATATGATACGGCAACTCGGGAGACCCTACCGGTCTTTTCTTCTTATAGAAGAGTATGGTGTACAAGCGATAATAAGCAAGGAAACCAAATGCCGTTGTAGGGAGTCGGATAGCAGCGTAGTACCAATGAAGTTGGGTAATGCCGATGGAGGAAAGGCTGCTACCAAGTTATCACCCTTATTAGGGATACATTTACTACACGCGGAGGTAGGGATAATAAATGGAAACAAAACTACTAAGGATAGCAGAATTAGCAAAATCTGAACCGAGAATGAAATTTACATCTCTTGCACATTTACTAAATAAGCAATCACTAGTTCAATGCCATCATGAATTACCTAATAAGAAGGCAACTGGGGTTAATGGCACAACTAAAGAGCAATATAGTGAAACACTAGAAGAAAATATAGAGGACTTAGTAAGTAGGCTTAAAAGTAAAAGTTATCATCCTGTTCCCGTAAGGAGAATGTATATTCCCAAGCTTAACTCCAACAAGAAAAGACCGTTGGGGATACCAGAACATGAAGATAAGATTGTACAGAAAGGCGTTACAAAAATACTAAATGCCATCTATGAAAATGATTTTCTAGACTGCTCGTTTGGGTTCCGCCCAAATCGTAACTGCCATGATGCTTTGAAGATATTAAATCATTATATTGAAAAGAAATCAGTAAATTATGTAGTAGATGTAGATATCAAAGGGTTCTTTGACAACGTTGACCACATATGGATGATCGAGTTCTTAAAACTGCGAATCGCTGACCCTAACCTACTTAGAATAATTGGTAGGTTTCTTAAAGGTGGATATATAGAGGAAGGAAAGAAATACAAGACAGATAAAGGCACACCGCAAGGTGGAGTCATATCTCCAGTACTTGCCAATCTATACCTCCACTATGTCCTAGACCTATGGTTTGAGCATAAGGTCAGAAAACAGTGTAAAGGGCAAGCATACATAGTCAGGTACGCAGATGACTTTGTTTGTTGCTTCCAATATAAGAGCGAAGCTCAGGAATTCTTTGAATCATTGAAGCTGAGATTACTGAAGTTTAACTTAGAAATAGCGGAGGATAAAACTAAGATTATTCCCTTCGGGAGATTTGCGGAGAAAGATGCAAAACAAACGGGGAATAGAAAACCTGCAACCTTTGATTTCCTCGGTTTCACACACTATTGTGGGAAGAGTAAACAAGGAATTTTTCGTGTGAAACGGAAAACAAGTAGGAAGAAGCTACAAGGTAAACTAAAGGAATCGAAAGAATGGATAAAGAATAACCGAAATAAAGATATTCATATGATTATGGATAGATTTAAACGCTCGCTTGTAGGATATTACAACTACTATTGCATCACGGATAACACTCCAAGTGTTCACCAATTTAAAGACAAAATCCTATATTTACTTTTTAGATGGCTCAACAGGAGAAGTCAAAGAAAATCTTTTACTTGGGATAAATTCTATCTCTTTCTTCATAAGTTTCCTTTACCTTCACCAAGAGTTAAGGTGAATATATATGACTTAAGAAAAGAGATAAGCTATATTTTGTGAATGGTGACTAGGAGGAGCCGTGTGCGTAAATAGCGCAAGCACGGTTCTGTGAGGGGGGAGGAACACAATCTACCGCAGGGTAGAGAGGTTCCCTTCTACTCGACTAGTTGAACAGTGTTGTTTAACTTAAGTTCAACAATCGGGCCAGATTGTTAGATAGTAAGGGGAGATAGTATTGCATACAATTTATGATTTAGCTTTTGCCGTTATATTGATTTTTTCTTTGATTTTATATATTATCATTGATTTTAAACGGAACGGAAAAAGTAATCTTGTAAGGAGAATATTCTATTATAGCTTCATCATTTATTCACTGATTGTTGCCAGACTTACAATTGGGGGAATTTGGATCCCTTTGTGGAAAGATAATGAACCATCCGTTCAATTGGTTCCATTCTATTTCTTGAAAGAGTTATTTTTAATGTATCGCTATGTTGGGATTGATTGGTCTTTCTGGAACTCATTAAAATTAACCTTTTTTAATTTTATTATGTTAATGCCTTTAGGTGTTTATCTGTCCTTTTTGTTTAAGCTGGAAAGTAAAATTAAAGCCTTTCTAATAATATTTCTCGTTAGTTTTATGATTGAAACTGTTCAATTTTCCTTTACCTACATTGGACTGATAAGACCTCGTACCTTTAATGTCGATGACATAATAATGAATTCAATGGGTGGATACATAGCTTTTTTATTATGCGTGTTACTGAAGAAAATTTACTTCAATAAACGTTTAGGAAACAAAAGGTAATTTAACTCGATCCACGCAATCGGGTGCGATTGCAGGACATCGCTGTACCAGAATCGGGCTGGATTGATGAATCTAATTTCAAGCCAAAAACGTCTAAAAAAGGATAAAGGAGGTTTATTGATGAGTATTTCCGAAATTATTATCCTGATACTGATTTACAGCGGATTGCTTGTTTTCTTTTTAGTTCCATCTACTAAAATGGAACAGGTAAAAGTGTATAAAGGACAAGTATCCCTCTCCTCTGTTTTTAAAGACACTTTAGTTAAATTGGTCTTTCAAAAAAAGGCTATATTTGCTTTAGCACTGTTTGGATTTGCGTTATACGGTATTCAGTCTGGGTTTGTCGGTGAAGAATGGCATTATAATGCTCATAGCGGCTACCCATCAATCAGTTATAAATTGCCAGCACTGCTTACTATGGGTGGTGCAGTAATATATACAGCTATACTCTTCCTGGTAATTGGGTATGTGAGGACAATAAAGAGCATAAGGAATGCGAAGTATCAAGCATAGAAAAGGAATTATAACAACAATCGGGCGCGATTGTTGTATTAGCGTGTCTGTTCTTATTCAACTAACGGGTGCGTTTGTTAAAGATTCGAAGAACGAAGTATCCGAAGTAAATGTTGAAATTTAGCCAAAATAAAAGGACCTTCACTAACTTTCAAATTGGGAAAAGTAGTGATGGTCCTCTTAAAATGGAAGCAGAATTATGAAAAAGTGTTTGATATGAACTTCTCGGTATTACACCAATTAGTTACTTCTCATGGTAAATGATTTACCTCTATATTCTATAGGTATAACTACAATGTTTCTTCATACTCTCTGACAAGTTTATAAAAAGTAATCTTTTTCACTCCAATTTCTTGCATTGCTTTCACTGCTATAATCTCTCCCGATTTCCAGCTAGCATACGGTTCTTTAAACTCCTCAGTGACCGTAACCTTGGGACGTACAAAAATTGTGCCGTTTTGCAAAGCCACATCAATTTCTTCACGCAGCCGTTTTCAAATTTGAATAGTTTCATCCATCAAGGTGGACCATAAGTGGCCAATATTAACATTTAAATTACACAAATCCGACTTATAAACCTTCACTTGTAGACCATAATCCACATGTAGATTACACTTCTTTCATTAAATTTTTTACCCACTAGTAATTCATATCAATTATTATTTGTTTTATCAAGTATGGATTATTTAGTGAAAAATTTATAAATATCTAATACATTTCGAGAAAAAAAAGAAGTGTGAACGAAAATGGAAGAGTATAAAGGTGCTTATGGAGAAGAAATAGCAGGATTTGCACACTAGTGAACACGCTAGAAAATGATAAATTTCTCATTGAACTTTCATCAACTTCTTAAAAAAGCTTCGTTAACTTTTCATAACTCTCTGTCAGAATAGGGACTGTAAGAAAGATTCACAATAATTTTTAGGAGGAATACAGATGAAAAAGAAATTAATAATCCCAGTTTTAGCTGCAACACTAATTGGGGGTGCAGTAGTAGGTAATAGCGTATATTCTACTGCGTTTGCAAGCAACAACGCAGCTACAACGACTCAAGCAGAAGATCAAAAAGACGATGACAATATTGCCGATCTTCAAGCAAAAGCAAAATTGACTGTAGATGAAGCACAAGAAATTGCACTAAACAAAGTAGCAGGAACAGTAAATGAATCTGAATTAGAAGATGAAGATGGTGTAGTTGTTTACGGCTTTGAAATTCAAACAGCTTCAGGTGAAGTAAATGATGTGAAAGTCAATGCAATAAATGGAGATATCGTTAAGGTCGAAAATGATGCAAATGACGATGAAAATGGAACTGAAGAAAGTGAAGAAAATGACGGAGAAGAAAATGACGATAACATTGCGGAACTTCAAGCAAAAGCAAAATTGACTGTAGATGAAGCACAAGCAATTGCATTAAAAGAAGTACCAGGAACAGTAAATGAATCTGAATTAGAAGATGAAGATGGTGTAGTTGTTTACGGTTTTGAAATCCAATCAACTAACGGAGTACAAGACGTGAAAATTGATGCTGCTACAGGAAAAGTAGTGAAAGTTGAAGCGGACAATGAAGCTGAAGATCAAGAAGGAAACGAATAATCGAATTTTCTAAAGGGAAAAGGTGGGTGTCCCATCTTTTCCTTTTTTTCTTTCATCAATTATTAGGAGGAGGTATCCCATGATTCAAACGAAGGATTTAACAATGGAGTATCCAAATGGATTCACCGCAGTTAATCAATTAAGTTTACAAGTAAACGAAGGAGATATCTACGGTTTTTTAGGTCCCAATGGTGCCGGTAAAACAACAACTATTCGTATGTTAGATGGGCTTTTAAAGCCAACAGCTGGGGAAGTTCTTATTCAAGGGAAAAGTGTTATACGCAACGAACGAGAAATTAGAAAGATGATAGGTGTTTTACCGGAGTCCCATGGTTATTATAACTGGATGACGGGGGTAGAGTATTTACTATTCTTCGCACAACTTTACGGAGTAAGTAAAAGCAAACAAAAAGAACGAGTAGAAGAAGTACTTCGTTTAGTTGGAATGACTAATAAAGCAAATATCCCAATTGGACAATATTCTCGAGGGATGAGACAAAGAATCGGTATTGCAAAAACAATCATCCACGAACCAGTTCTAATTTTTTTAGACGAACCTACACTTGGTTTAGATCCTCAAGGGCAAAGAGATATTCAAATGATTTTACAAGATTTAAATAAAAAACACGGGGTTACGATATTCATCACTTCTCATTTGCTAAAAGAAATCTCCGAAATCTGTAATCGAGTAGCTATTGTAAAGGAAGGGAATTTAATAGAAGAAGATTATTTAGATTCCCTTTTGAACAAATATCGACCATTGAAAGCAGATACCACGGAACCGATTACTTTAGAAGAGGTATTCTTTTATCTTACAGGCCAGGAAGATACGGAGGTACATTTATGATAGCAGCACTCATCGGAAAGGAAATAAAGGAAAATGTTTTTTCTAAAAAGAGCTTGTGGATATATTTTGCAGTGACACTATTGTTTAGCGGTCTTGCGTTAAGCTTTGTCTCCGTTAAAGAACTTAGTTTACTTGCTCAGGTAGAAGTAAATATGACCTTCATGAAAGTAGTTTTAGGGATTAGTATTCTAGTAACGATCATTATTGGATCGAATATGTATGCGGGGGAAAGGGAAAGAGAAACACTTGAAAGTCTGTTATTATCCCCTTTGTCTAAAGCACAAATTACATTTGGAAAATTAGTAGGTTTGCTCTTATTTTGGTTCATCATTTCTTTATTATCTCTACCCTACTTTTTTGCACTTTCAATGGGTACGGATATATTTGTGAAAGCACTGGTGTTTCTTTATCTAATTTGTTTTCCTTTAGTCATTGGATTTGCAGCGTTATCGCTAGGGTTTTCTGCGATACTTTCATCTACGAAGAGTTCTACCCTTTTATCATTTGTTTTATTTTTAGTAACGGCAATACCGATGTTCTTATCAACGACGATGAAAAAAGGTGGATTTGCGCATATTGTGGACACAGTTAGCCCATTATCACGATCCATGCTGACGTTAAAGGATTATTTCGTGAATCGGCTCGGCTTCGCAGTACTGATGGTGGATTTACTGCCAGTAATTATCTTCTTAATATTAAGTATTGGGTTATTGTTATTTGCAAATAATAAAATTACGCTTAAAGGAGGAGAATAAGATGAAAAAAGTATGGATTACTTTTGCTTTTCTCTTCACCTTTCAGATGATGACGCAAACAAGTGGGGTTGCATTTGCACAAGATACGTTAGATATTAAGATCCTCTCTCCTGATGCAGTGGAGAACTACCCGGGTCTTGAAACGAGTGTGCAAGCTGAAATCACCAATTTATCAAACACAGAGCTGAAAAATGCAATGGCTTATATTACGATGGCAGATATCGGAAAACATATGACCGTAAATTTGGAGGACTATGGTGCAGATGTACCTATTTTACTCGATACATTAAAGCCACAGCAATCTGTAAAAGTTGAATTACCAATTCGTTTTGTGTATACAAGTCAATATAAATTGTATGTAACTGTAAGTAGTGACGACGATCAACAAATCCATTCAAGTGCGTCAATACCTGTGCATATTTTAGGAAATACACAAATTAATCCACTTTTTGTACAAATAGTATCGATTGCAATGCCAGTGATTTTACTCCTATTACTATTTTTCGTTACAAGAAGAAAAAAACAATAAAGAAATTTGTCTGTCCTACCATTGTTCGATAACATGGAGATAATTAATTCGTGGGAGGGTTCGCGTTGAAAAAAGTATTAATCATTGAAGACGAAGAAAGCATTACAGAATTTCTAGAGTTAGAACTAAAACACGAGGGCTTCGATGTGACGGTTTTCCATGATGGTAGAGATGGATTAGAAGCAGCGCTAAATAACCATTTTGATCTTATTCTTTTAGATTTAATGCTGCCCCATTTAAATGGCATAGAGATTTGCAGAAGAATTCGAGTAGTAAAAGAAACACCGATTATTATGCTTACAGCTAGGGATAGTGTGATGGATCGTGTCATGGGCTTAGATGTTGGGGCAGACGATTATATGTCAAAGCCTTTTTCCATAGAAGAACTCTTGGCAAGGATGCGTGTAATTTTTAGAAGAAATGAACGACATGAAGAAAACATCGTGAAACATTTAATATTCAAAGAAATTGAAGTAGACACTATATCACGAACTGTTAAGAAAGGGGAAGAAGAGATTCCTTTAACCAAAAGAGAGTATGAACTCCTCTTAATGTTTTTACAAAATGTGAACCGAGTTCTCTCTAGGGAATTGATTCTTGAGAAAATTTGGGGATATGAGACAGAAGTAGAGACGAATGTGGTCGACGTATATGTACGATATTTGCGAAACAAGATAAATAAAGAAAACGACAACTATATCCACTCTGTCCGTGGAATTGGTTATGTGATGAAATGATGAAAAAGTTAAAGTTAAAATCGAAAATTGTTATATGGGCGACTGTGCTTATGATTGGTTTGTTTGTTTCTTATAATATATTGCAATATTTTGTGATGAACAGCTGGATGATTCATTATGAAGAGCAATCCATTGAAAAGAAAATGACTACTATTCAAAACTATTATTCCAATGAAAAACTATCTGTACAATTCATTAAGGAAAATGAATCGTTTATCAATTCGATTAACGAGAAATCGGAGACGATTCGCGTCTTAGATAAAGAAGGAAAAAGTGTTGTGGCAGTAAGTGAAGAAGAATTATTGCATGTACCTTCCCAATTAGTTCAAAGTGAACAATTTGAGCTAGTCAAATCAGGCGATGACCGTTTGCTTGTATATCGTGAACCATTAGTGGATATGAATTACGTAGGAACAATTGAAATCGTAAGAAATATGGAGATTTTCGATGGACTATTAGAACAATTTAGCCTTGTTATGTTCTTAACAGGAATTGGTGCAGTATTTTTGAGTTTAGTGGGAGCACTATTTCTTTCTAAACAAATAGTTAGACCAATACAAGCTATTTCTCATTCCCTTACTAGAATCAAAAAATTTGGTTTAGAAGAAAGAGTCAAAGTTCCACCTGCACAAGATGAAATCTCTGAATTAGCGATTCATTTTAATGAATTAATGGATCAATTAGAAACTTCTTTCAATCAACAAAAACAATTTGTAGAAGATGCTTCTCATGAATTGAGAACCCCTTTATCCGTATTAAATGGAAACTTAATGATGTTGAACAGATGGGGGAAAGATGACCCGGAAGTGTTAAATAAATCATTAGCTTCTTCTTTGAAAGAAGTGAATCGCATGGACAAATTAGTGAAGGATTTATTAGAATTATCCAGACTCGATTCCGAAAAAACATTAGATGTCATTATTCCATTGATGGATCCAAAACAAATTATTCAAAAAGTCGTAAATGATTTTCAAGTTACGCATCCGGAGGCTGAATTTTCTCTTCAATTATTTGAAGGGACTCTACTTGCGGTTACAGAGGGACATTTGGAACAATTGCTTACGATATTAATCGATAATGCTATAAAATATTCAAATGATGATAAAAGAATAAAAATATATTTTAAGAACCGAGAATTGATTGTTCAAGATTTTGGAATCGGAATTCTGGAAGAAGATATTCCACATGTTACAAATCGATTTTATCGAGTGGAAAAATCGCGCAATCGGAAAAAGGGCGGGTATGGAATCGGATTATCTATTGCATTAAAGTTAATGGAGACATACAAGGGGAGTTTAGTGATTGAAAGTCAGTTAGGCAAAGGTACTTCTGTAAAACTTGTATTCCCAAAAGTAAAAAACAAAAACAATGAAATGAACTAATGAAATTATAAAATCACACCTTGCTTTGTTTTATCCATATTTGCAGAGTTTTCATTGGACAAAAAAGATAAAAATCTTCTAAGAACAGATGAAGGCAGGAGTTTTCAGCATGAGATTAACTGGGTATTTATTGAGAGCTTTTATCATTGGTTTAGTTTCACTTATCGGTTTTAGTTGTATGGCTATTTTAATTAGAAGGCATAAAATAGTTCAATTTGATCAATACGTGATTTCCTTTATACAAGGTTTTGAATCACCAACTATAACCTCAATAATGAAATTTTTTACGTACGTTGGATCGTTTAATATTGTGTTTGGTATTTTTGTTATAGTAGCTTTTTTTCTTTATTTTGTATTAAAACATCGATCAGAACTCTTATTGTTTGTTACGGTTGTTATTGGAACACCCATCATAAATCAGATCTTAAAACAATTCTTTCATCGAGTGAGACCAGATTTACATCGATTGATTGAAATAGGAGGATATAGCTTTCCTAGTGGACATGCGATGAATGCTCTTGCAGTTTATGGAATTCTTTCATTTCTGTTATGGCGTCATATTCCTTCACGTTTAGGGCGCACTACTTTGATAATAATTAGTACTATAATGGTTCTCATGATTGGTACCAGTCGGATTTATCTTGGTGTGCACTATCCGAGCGATATTATCAGTGGTTATTTTGCCAGTGGCTTTTGGCTTGCAACGGCTATTTGGTTTTACCAGAGATATAAAGAGAAGCGATATGCAAGAAAGCTTTCTTCTGAGGACAATGGGTAAATTGAATATGGGGATAACTAATTGTATTTTTTAACTAGTAAAAGTAGATTGAAGCTTTTTAAAGGGTCGATAAAAATATTCGTTAGAATCAGCTCTTCTAATGGCATTCGACTGAATGATTTAGCCTTAAATTTTTGTGTGGATTTTTTAAAATTTAAAGTTATTATTTGAACTTTTTATTTAAAGTTATGTGTTACAAGCAAAGTTTAGAATTTTTGAGGAGAATAAAAATGGAAAATTGGATAACCGAAGTGATGAATGCCTATGGATATTTAGGGATATTTCTTTTGATTGCATTAGAAAATATTTTCCCACCAATACCATCCGAGGTCATTTTAACCTTAGGAGGTTTTATGACGACAACAACCCATATGACAATCTTTTGGGTAATTGTTGTTTCAACGATTGGTTCAGTCGTGGGGGCCGTCATTCTATATTGGATTGGTTTACAACTTAATGTCGAACGACTAGAAAAAATTGTTGACAGATGGGGTCATATTTTACGAATTACTCCAAAAGATATTCGAAAGTCAAATGATTGGTTTCATAAATTCGGAGTTTGGACAGTTTTCTTTGGTAGACTTGTCCCATTAATTAGAAGTTTAATTTCCATACCAGCCGGCATGTCCCGTATGAATATGGGAATATTTTTATTGTTGACGACAATTGGTTCCTTAATTTGGAATACGATATTGGTTTGTGTTGGTGCAGCAGTAGGAGCTTCTTGGAATAAAATTGTGGGGTATATGGATATCTATTCAAATGTTGTATATGCCATTTTAGCTGTACTCATAGTAGTATTTATTGCTTTATATATCAAAAAGAAAAGATCAGAAAATGTTTAAAAGAGTTATTATCGTAGAAAAATTAGTAAGTTTGTCTACAAATTTATGACACACCTTTTTGGAGAGCATAATAATATGGATAAAATTTATCAGAATTTATTCAATTAGAGTTAAACATGAAGGCTATGAGATTTTAACTTCCTTTAATGGAAGAGATGGGTTCGATGTAAAGGGCAGATAATTTGAACAATGGCAAATGTTTTTTATTAAAAATCAACTGGTGAGGTGGAGATTATCATTAGACAAATTAAGGTTATTTTAATGGTTATATCTATTTTTTCATATCTGCTTGCAGTGAACAGGGTAATATAGACCATTTCTCTTCTAAAGAAGAAACTTTGGAACATTTCGTTCAGAATGAAAATATTAAAGGGAATATTGATTTAATTACAACAACAAAAGATGAAAACTAATTAGTAATACAGTCAAGTGGAAATACATATTTTGTCGGAGAATTAGTGGAAGACAAGGAAGGATCCTACGCTAAGAGAATATCAGACAATGTTGAAATGACAATAGGTGCAAGCTGGGAACTAAATACAATGGATAAGAATGAATACGATATCTCCCTCGTAGAAGGACATACGATAAATAAAAATACCTTAGCTTTAACAAGTGCGATAAAGGAAGTCGAAACGTTGAAAGATTAAATCAACTCACGGGTGCTTTAGCAGAACAAGACCATCAATATGATGATCTTGTTTTTATTAAAGCACCCGTTCATGAAGGTGGAGTCTATTTTAGTACATTTAATTTTATTAAATATTTGTAATACCCATACACAAAAAAATAAGGGAATAAATAAGAGAAAAATGTAAGATAGATATTCCAACCATGTCCGTAAATTACCCTTCCGAAATAAACAAATATCAGTTCTAAAAAAGTGGTGAACAAGGTCATTAAAAAGACAATAAAATAAGGTTTTTTAATCTTTCTAATGAAAAAGATCAAGTAACTTGCTAAGATTGGAAAAATTCCTAAATCAAAAGGTAGTGAAGCTAAATTTTTTTGAGTAGGAAAAGGTATTACTTCCCAAAAACCAAAATAAAAACCAAAGGTATTTATTGTATAGGCAACAACACAAAAAAAAGGAGCAACCAAAAGTAGTAACAATTTCTCTTTTTTGTAAAGGTGTATTATACAGATAGTCCACGGAACAACAAACCCCAAAACAATATTTAAAATCATTATTATTTTACCTTTCGTTTTAATTTATGCGTAGAGTCAGGGTATGCGATTTCCTACCCATAATATAAATATATAAATAATACTTTTTTCTAAACTGCTGCTTTAATTCAATAAGAAAACCATTACTCCTTCTACTCGACTAGAAGAACAAGTGGCTGCTGGGCTAAATATTCCCACTAAGGCCAAGATTATAAGTTATCAAGGAGTTTGAAATTAAAATTAATATTCGAAAGTAATAATGCCTCTTTTAATAGGTCTATATCTATAAGAATTTGTTCTTTTATTAGTAAATCGGGACATTTGTTATAGTCTTCAACTAAACGGTTAAGTTCATGAACCACCATTTCCATAGGTACTATCTCCTTTAGTTTAGTTCTTTTTTCATATTATGAACTAAAACAGAGTGTTTTAATATAGTTTTTTAAAATAACGGACATAGTCCGAACATAATTTGGAATAAAAGAGAAGGAGCTAACTTCAACTCCCATGAAAATTAAAAAACCCTCAAAATCCATAAAATTGCATAACAAAAGAGACTCAGAAAAAGCTTTTTTTAAAAAAGGCTGAGCCTTTAGAGTGTTTATATTAAATTGAAAGTTAAATCAGGATTCAACTCCATTCTTCTTATAATAAAGGCGGCTGGTGCAGTAACCAGAGTAGGATTAATCTCCCATGAGTGCTACTCGTATAGAGTGCGACAGTCTGTGATGCACCGTGGTCGTTGGAGTCAGACTAACGGATGGGCTCTATGGCACCATAGTTCATCGACCTTCTTCGCCAGCCATACCAATCATATACCCGTTCTGTAACAATTTTCATCCTCTGTGGTGCAGCTTTTTTTGCTGCATGGATGGCTAACGGGACAGGTTAGTTGAAGAAGGATTGATTGTTAAAGGATATTAATTATAAGGAGACAAATATGAAAAAAAGGATTCCTCCAAGATCTAAAAGAAATTGAGAGAGACATTGTGTTTATTCAGGTTCATGTAGAGCCAAATTAATTATTATAAATGAAAGTATTACATAATATTTCCTCCACTTTTCTCGTTGAAGCCAGAAATTTAAAAAAGGATTCCTTGAACGGCGTGAACCGTCACGGGATCCTCCTATTCCTTTTTATCTAGGAAAACCGGGAAACATTTGATTTCCAAAACCGGGAAACATTTGGTTTTCGAAACCGGGAAACATTTGGTTTCCAAAACCTGGAAACATTTGGTTTTCGAAACCGGGAAATCTTTCGTTTTCAAAACGAGGAAACCTTTCGTTTTCAAAACGGGGAAACCTTTCGTTTTCAAAACGAGGAAATCTTTCGTTTTCAAAACGGGGAAACCTTTCGTTTTCAAAACGGGGAAACCTTTCGTTTTCAAAACGAGGAAAAAATTGGGGTCTAAAACCCGGAAACATTTGATGTCCTACATTAAAATGCATTGGATTTAACATTTTTTACCTCCCTTCTTAGGGTTATAAGTATAGGATATGTTTAATTAATGAAGAGGCTTAGACTAAGACACATATTTGAGATCTTTGCATGTAACGAGTTTGGATTGTTTCGCAAATAGCCACCTATACAACTACTCTCCAATTGGCCTCTAGAACCAAGTATTCATTACCATGTCTGTTGTTATGTAAACTCAAAATGTATGCGATTTCGATTGTAGTTGAAAATTTTTCCTGAACTAAGGGGAAGCATTTCTATAATAAATAAAACTAAAGAAGATATGCATATAGAAGAAATGAATATTAAGATTGTGAATTAATACACTTAAACTAAACCAGCTAATAGTTTGTCAATATTTTTCACTAAAAAAATTATTAACCTCATGATATACTAAAAAAATACATGCCAAATAACCTTCCTCTAAATCACTTTTGGAAGGTTTTGGTGAATTAATATAAATACAGTTTCTATGCTATATCCTGGAAAGTAGTTCTGTTTTTTAGTAAGGCATAAATCCAGTGTAAGAGCTTATTTACACAGGCAATAATGGCTACCCTAAAGGGTTTTCCTTCTTCTCGTTTCTTGTCGTAAAACTCTCTCAGTCTTTTATTTCGAGGAATGATTTCATCCGTTGTCTTCTTTTTTCGGGCATCTCGAATACCACTTTGAATAGCCATATACAGGGCGTGACGCAGTCTACTGGAACCCCGTTTGGTAATTCTGTTAATGGATGCAGTAAATTTACCCGAAGAATAAACACTAGGATCGACTCCTGCGAATGCAACGAGTTTTTTGGCGGCGTCAAACCGATCTATCTCTCCAATCTCCGAAATAATCGTTGCAGCGATTTTTTCTCCGATTCCGGGGATAGATTGGAGTATTTTATATTCTTCTATCTCTTTTGCGATTGAATCTATTTCATTTGCTAGCTTTGACAGATGCTCTTGATATTGCAGAACAATATTTATTAACATCTCCAGATTAAAAATATGGCTTTGGTACTGGTTATGTTGAAACGGGTTTCGAAGAGCGGCCTCTCTTAATTTCTGTGCTCTTTCATTTGCCCATTTCTCAGAACGACTGTTACAGAGGGAAGATATCTTCTCGGTCAATTCTTTTTCATCGACACTTAATACGCTTTCGGATGTTGGAAATGCGAGTAAGGTAAGTAATGATACCTTAGAGTAGAGACTTCCAAATACACCTCTAAATTCAGGGAATACCTGATCTATTAAGGAATGTAGCTGTAACTTGGTTTTAGCTGCCATTTCCGCAATACTTTCTTGTTGTCTTGTTAAATTACGAAGGTTTAATAGTTGTATTCCTCTCTTTTTATATGGTTCTAATTCTTCTTTATAATAAAGTTCACAAAGATGATAAGCATCGATCGCATCCGTTTTTACCTTATACAAATGTTAATTTAAATATGTACAAAGTTGCTTGAATAAATATGGACAAAAATGATCACTTCTTTATAATAATTTTGAGGTGATTAAGATGTACATATCGTTAAATGTTGAAATGGATTTTGAAGTTAAAGGTCTAGACGACCTTC